>JBEKHR010000060.1:0-24530 GCA_050012175.1 Terriglobia bacterium
TTGACCACAGCCGCCGAAGGTGGTTTGGAACCTGCTCCTGTAAGCCGGTTCCGAGGGGCCTGCCCTCATCAGTTAAGCAGTTGCGCACTTCGAGGCCCTTGCGGCCCTCTCCGCGCTCGTGGCGCACGATCATCCGCGTATCGGACGACAATCACATCGCCCTTGGCGATTTTCTTGCGCCAAGCCTCCACCCAGAGATCGAAGACGTAGTGCAGGTAGACGTTAGCGAGCAGCGGTGAAACCACTGCTCCCTGCGGCGTCCCCAGCTTCGTCTCCGACCACTGACCGTCTTCCGAAACTCCCGCCTTCAGCCATTTCTGGATCAGGCGAAGTATCCGGCGATCGGCCACCCGGTGCTGGATGAACTTCAGGATCCACTCGTGGCTCATGTTGTCAAAGAAGCCCCGAATGTCCGCATCGAGCACCCAGTTCACTCGCTTCCGTTGTATACCCACTGTCAGCGCATCCAGCGCTTGATGCGGGCTGCGACCCGGCCTGAACCCGTAGGAAAAGCCTCGAAAGTCCACCTCGTAAATCTGGTTGAGGATGGTCACTACGGCCTGTTGAACAATCTTGTCCTCCAGCGCCGCAATGCCCAGCGGACGTTGCCGCCCGTCGGCCTTCGGTATGTAGACTCTCCGCGAGGGCTGTGCCTGATACGCTCCACGGTGAACCCGGCTGTGAAGATCCATGAGCCGATCCTCCAGTCCGGTCTCATACTCCTGCCATGTGACGCCATCGACTCCCGGCGCAGCTTGCCGCTTCAATGCGAAGAAGCTGTCCCGAAGCAGACCAACCGTCAGATGGTGGAGCAGAGCGGTGAACCGTTCTTGCTTCCTTTCCTTGGCTGCTTCTCGCACACCGCGCAATCCCTGGGACACTCGTTCCCCGCTCTGTGTCGGGCTCGTGTTGGACTGAGCGATGTTCTCCTTGGTCCGCACCCTTTCCTCCTCAACCTCCGCCGAAGGTTGCCCTTCTTTGTTCGGCTGGTTCATCGGTAATACGGCGCGGTCCGACCCCTCCAGAGCGTGCATGTCCGACGTTCGGCTTTGCACCTTCTCGGACCGGCCTCGATCTCCACTGGATCGAGGCACCCCAGAGGTCTCCCGGTTCTCGTGCATGTTGTTTCTCAGCGTGCGCAGGTTCTTCGACTACGCAGGGCCGGCTGACCACTCGCGTCTAGCGCAGCCAGCCGTGTTGCCTTCCCTCTATCATTACGAGGTCAGCACCCTGATCCGCGTTTTTCGAAGCTCAATAGCCCGGCCCACCGATAGTTGGGATAGAGCTCGGGCGCGCCAGCTCACCGCCACGTTTCCCGAGGCCCCCCTATAATTCCGGACGGCCGGATTTCCCAGGTCCGGTTTGAAGCCTTGGCCTTTCTGCAATGGGCCTTCCCAGCTTCGTCGAGGTTTAAGCGCTGGTTCGCATACGCCCCAGCTTCCGTGGTTTACCCACAGCCTCGTTTCACCTCAGGCGTTGGCTTCTCACCGGCTCAGTGTCCGGCCACCACGCTGACGATGAAACCACCAAGTGTCCAGAGTCCCTTTGCCCAATGTCGGTGTTACCTTCATTGGAGAGGCGTGCCTCGCCTCCTCGGAGAACATTGCTCCTCCGTCATCGCTCATACGGACTCATGCGCCGATCCCCTCTGGCTCTCCTCTCCTTCGGCCATCGCCTCGTTCGAGTAGTCTTGGCAGGTTGCTACCAGCCCCTGCTGCCAGCGGGATCTTCCCGACGTTATCTCTGCGAATCTTTCCTCGGATGCTTGGTCCCTTGCCACGGCGGTCCCACGGAGTGCACATACCTGTTTCTTCCTCCGTGTCTTCGGCCTTCCCCAACAGGGGTGTGGGTCGGCTTCCCGCTTTCACCCGCGAACACGACTTTACGCGGAGCGTTTTTCGAGGCTGCAGACATTTCTTCTTTATGTTCAGGCCTCCGAGTTTGCTCACCTCCCCGATCGTTCCTACCGCTGCGCACACTGCCGCAGGGCAGCCGAGGCTTCTACGTCCGGGCATATCGAGCTTCGTTGCCTCCGCTCGCACCGGATATGCTAGTCGCCCGAATACAGGCAATTGGCGACACGGGGACTTTCACCCCGCAAGATCCGCAGCCTTGTCGGCTGCTCCCCCCTGTCTACGCTTCGGCCGACGCCTCGCGACGCCGTCCGTAAGACTCGGGGCCAAGATGGATTCGCTTTCTCCTTTCTTGTAGGACTCTTGCATTCCCAACAACATGCCGGTTTAATCCCGGCGCACAACGAAAAACGCCCTTCCCACGCCGAAACCCAGCCAAGCGCCAGGATTGTCGATGGGAAGCCGACTTTTCATTCCCAATCCATTCTGTGTGCCCAGCACCCATAAGTTTCACTGCGACCTTTAGGGAAGTTGTGGTTTGCTGCCGGGACCACTTCGCGTCTGATCCAGCACGGCGAGGTGTTGCTGCTGACAGCACTCCTGGGAACCGTTCCGCTACTTGAACTGTCCCGGATAATCCTATTGCGTTGACTTAGCTGCAAGCGCAGCCTAAGATGGCGTGCAGCGGCTGGTTCCTCGCATGATTGGCAAGACCGTTTCCCACTACCGCATCCTCTCGAAGCTGGGCGGCGGGGGCATGGGTGTGGTGTATAAGGCCGAGGACACCAAGCTCAAGCGCACCGTCGCCTTGAAGTTCCTGCCTGAAGAACTCTCCAAGGACCGGCAAGCCCTGGAACGGTTCCAGCGCGAGGCCCAGGCTGCGTCCGCGCTCAACCATCCCAACATCTGCACGGTTTACGACATCGACCAGCACGAAGGCCAGCCCTTCATCGCTATGGAGTTGCTGGAGGGACAGACCCTCAAGCATCGCATCGCTGGCAAGCCGTTTAAGACGGACGAAGTACTGGACCTAGCCATCCAGATTGCCGATGCGCTGGACACTGCCCACTCGAAGGGCATCATCCATCGGGACATCAAGCCAGCGAACATTTTCGTGACCCAGCGCGGCCAGGCGAAGGTCCTGGACTTTGGCTTGGCCAAGCTCGCACCAAAGGCGAGGCAGGCGGCGGAAATGGTGGGAGCCTCTGCGCTGCCCACCGCATCCATCAAGCCCGAGCATCTCACCAGCCCGGGCGTGGCGATGGGCACGGTTGCCTACATGTCGCCGGAGCAGGCGCGTGGAGAAGAACTCGACCCCCGCACAGACCTCTTCAGCTTCGGCGCGGTGCTGTACGAAATGGCGACAGGCCGTATACCCTTTCCCGGCAATACTTCGGCGGCGATTTTTGGTGCCATTCTGCACGAAACCCCCACCTCACCTCTGCGACTGAATCCACAGTTGCCCCCGAAGCTGGAAGAGATCATCCTGAAGGCCTTGGAAAAAGACCGCGACTTGCGCTACCAGAGCGCGTCCGACATTCGCACCGACCTGAAGCGCCTGAAGCGGGACACCGAATCTGGGCGGCCTTCGTCATTGAGCGAGGTGAGAGCGGCCCAAGTTCCTGTAGCGGGCAGGAAACTCTGGAAGGTTCTTGTTCCTGCTGCCCTGATACTTGTCGCTGCTGCCATCGGGGGGACGTTCTACTTCCGCTCGCGCCAGTCCATGACCCGCCTGACCGACAAGGACACTATCGTCCTCTCCGATTTCGACAACAAGACCGGTGACAGCGTATTTGACGACACGCTGAAGCAGGGGCTCTCGGTACAGCTTGAGCAATCGCCCTTTCTCGACCTGCTTTCCGAGCGCAAGGTGAATGAGGCATTGAAGCTGATGGGCCGTCCCGCCGGTGACCGGTTGACGCCGGAGGTCACACACGAGGTCTGCCTGCGCACGGGCAGCAAGGCCATGCTGGCCGGCTCGATTGCCGGACTGGGCAGCCAATACGTGATTGGCCTGAAGGCAGTGAGCTGCAACACGGGCGATGTGCTGGCGGAGGCGCAGGAGCAGGCGGCGGGCAAGGAAGCGGTGCTCAAGGCTCTGGACGCTGCTGCGGTCAGCTTGCGCGGCAAGCTGGGCGAGTCGCTCAGCTCGGTGCAGAAATACGCCACGCCAGTGGAGGAAGCGACCACACCATCCCTGGAGGCGCTGAAAGCCTACAGCCTGGGAGTAAAGACGGAATATGCGAAAGGGCTCACAGCCGGGCTGCCTTTCTACAAGCGGGCGGTAGAAATCGACCCGAATTTTGCCATGGCCTACTCCGGGATGTCGAATGTCTACTGGGCCCTCAACGAAGTGGGGCAGGGGGCAGAGAATATACGCAAGGCTTACGAGCTGCGGGAGAAGGTAAGCGAACGGGAGCGGTTCGCCATCGAGGCGGACTACTTCGTGTTTGCGACGGGAGAGCTGGAGAAGGCGGCGCAGACCTTAGAGCTGTGGCAGCAGACCTACCCAAGAGACTACTTCCCTTACAGAAGGCTGGGAAATATTTCCGCCACCCTGGGAAACTGGGAAAAGGCATTGGAGGTATTTCGAGAGGCGCTGCGCCTGGAGCCAAATATGGTGGCCAACTATCTCAACCTCGCCCAAACCTACGTGATCCTCAACCGGCTGGATGAAGCGGAGGCGGTGTACAAGCAGGCGGAGGAGCGCAAGCTGGAGGACGAGCTTATGCTCCAGAACCGCTACCAGTTGGCGTTTCTAAAGGGCAATGCGGCGCAGATGGCGCAGTTGGTCTCAGCCGCCATGGGCAAGCCGGGCTTTGAAGACCTGTTGCTGGCCGCGCAAGCGGACACGGAAGGCTGGTACGGCAAGCTGAAGAACGCGCACGAGCTGACCCGGCGGGCGATGGATTCAGCCCAGCACAACGACGCCAAAGAGACGGCGGCAACCTATCAAGCAGCGGCAGCTCTGCGCGAGGTGGAAGTGGGAAACCGGGAGCAGGCGCGTGCCGAGGCCAATGCGGCGTTGAAGCTGGCCCCGAACCGCGATGTGCGGGCGATAGCGGCGTTGGCACTGGCGCGGGCAGGCGATACGGCAGAAGCGGAGAAGCTGGCGGCCGAACTCGACAAGACCTTCCCTCTGCACACGCGGGTCCAGAGGTATTGGCTGCCCACGATCCGGGCGGCTGTGGCCTTGCAGCGCAAAGACCCGAACCGGGCCATCGAACTTTTGAAGGTGGCGAGCACGGTGGAACTTAGCTACCCAACGAACCTCGCGATACTCCTGTGCCCCGCTTATTTGCGTGGGGAAGCCTATCTCATGCTGCACGACGGCAACGCAGCGGCAGCGGAATTTCAGAAATTCATCGACCACCGAGGACTCGTGGCGGACTTTCCCTGGGGTGCATTGGCACGGGTGGGACTGGCCCGCGCTTACGCCATGCAGGGCGACACGGCCAAAGCCCGCACGGCGTATCAGGACTTCCTCACGCTCTGGAAAGACGCCGACCCCGACATCCCCATCCTGAAGGAAGCCAAGGCGGAGTACGCAAATTTGAAATAATCCCCGCGCCCCGGCCCGCGCTTCCAGGGCCTCCTGCGCCGCATGGATTTCCAGCCGTAAGGTCGCCCGCGGCCTTTGGCTCCCCCATTTGTTACGTGCGCCTCCGACGCGATTCCGTTCCGCACCTACGCAGTTGCGGAATCGGCTGGCATGCATGGCAACAAGGGGGAACAGCCCTTCCGACCACCTCTGCCAGATACAAGCTTCCTGCCAAGTGGGGCAAGTCAGCCGATTCCTGACGGGAAGCCGACTTGCACTAAGACTTATCATTACCAATCCATTCTGTGTGCCCAGCGCCCGTAAGTTTCACTGCGACCTTTAGGGAAGTTCTGGTTTGTTGCCAGGGCAACTTCGCGGTCGATCCAGCACGGAGAGGTGTTGCCGCAGACAGCACTCCTGGGAACAGTTCCGCTACTTGAACTGTCCCGGATATTCCTGTTGCGTTGACTTGTCTGCAAACGCGGTCTAAGATTTCCGTCAAAGTAGGTTTTCTCCCATGGTCGGCCGCGCCGTCGCCCATTATCGCATTCTCGAAAAGCTCGGCGGCAGGGGCATGGGTGTGGTGTATAAGGCCGAGGACACCAAGCTCAGGCGCACCGTCGCCTTGAAGTTCCCGCCTGAAGAACTCTCCAAGGACCGGCAAGCCCTGGAACGGTTCCAACGCGAGGCCCAGGCTGCGTCCGCGCTCAACCATCCCAACATCTGCACGATTCATGAGATTGGTGCGCAAGAGGGTCAGCCCTTCATCGTCATGCAGTACCTGGAGGGACAGACCCTGAAGCAGCGCCTTACCGGGAAGCCGCTCAGGACGGACGAAGTGCTGGACCTGGCGATTCACATTGCCGACGCGCTCGATGGCGCGCACTCGAAGGGCATCGTGCATCGGGACATCAAGCCAGCGAATATTTTCGTGAGGAATAGAGGCCAAGCGAGGATTCTGGATTTTGGGCTGGCGAAACTGACGCCGGGAAAACGGGGGCTGGGGAAAGAGCGCCCGAGCGGGGACAAGGACGTTGCCGCTACAGCCGCGGAAACCGCCTCGCTGGACAAGGAGCACCTAACCAGCCCCGGTGCGGTGATGGGCACGGTGGCCTACCTGTCGCCGGAGCAGGCGCGGGGCGAAGAACTCGATGCCCGCACGGATTTGTTCAGCTTCGGCACGGTGCTCTACGAGATGGCCACGGGCAAGCGGGCCGTTCCCGGCACCACTTCTGCTGTCATCTTTCACGCGATTCTCGGTGAGGCCCCGACTTCGCCAGTGCAGTTGAATTCCGACCTCCCGCCCAAGCTCGAAGAGATCGTCAGCAAGACACTGGAGAAGGATCGCAAGCTGCGTTATCAGACCGCCTCCGATTTGTGGGCAGACCTGCAGCGTCTGAAGCGCGATACGGAAACCGGGCGAGAGGCAGCACGTCGCGCCCTGCTCCCAAGACGGCGGTGGCTGGCGGCCCTGGCGGGAGTCGTGTTGGCCTTTCTGGCAGCGCTCGTGGTCCCAGATCTGCGGGACTGCCTTCACGGCCGGCTGTGGGGTCCGCAGATCGAATCTATAGCCGTGTTGCCGCTGGGGAATCTTTCCGGCGATCCAGGGCAGGAATACTTCGCCGACGGTATGATGGAAGAGCTGATTACCAACTCGGGGAAGATCAGCGCGCTCCGGATGATCTCGCGCACGTCGGTGATGCGCTACGAGAAGACGGACAAACCGTTGCCACAGATTGCCCGCGAACTCAACGTGGACGCCATTGTGGCAGGTTCGGTCCTGCGCTCCGGCAACCGCGTGCGAATCACCGCGCAGTTGATCCAGGCGAAGGCGGAGCGCCATCTGTGGGCGGAAAGCTATGAGCGCGACCTGGGTGACGTGCTGGCGGTGCAGAGCGAGGTTGCACGGACCATTGCTGAGGAAGTCCAGGTCAAGCTGAGTCCGCAGGAAGAGAGTCGCCTTGGAGCGGTCCGCGCTGTCAAGCCTGATGCGTACGAAGCCTATCTCAGGGGCCGCTACTTTTGGAACAAGAGAGACCGCGAAGCCGTAATGGAAGGCTTGATGTACTTCCAGCAAGCGGTCGAAATGGACCCAACCTATGCCCTTGCCCACGCTGGCGTGGCTGACTCGTACGTCATAATCGGTACCAATCATTGGCTTTCTCCCAACGAGACCTTCCCCAAGGCGAAAGCGGCGACGCTGAAAGCATTGGAAATCGATAATACGATGGCCGAAGCCCATACTTCGCTGGCATTGATCAAGCAACCCGAGTGGGATTGGGTGGGCGCCGAGAGGGAATACAGGAGGGCCCTGGATCTCAATCCCGGCTATGCGGTCGCTCATCACTGGTACTCGCTTTTCCTATGTGAGACGGGGCGACACGAGCAGGCCGTAGTGGAGGCTCGGCGGGCTGCGGAACTTGATCCACTGTCGCCCATCATAAGCTTAAATATGGGACAAATTCTCTACGCCGCCCGGCCGCACGCAGAAGCGAGGCGAGCCATTCAGAGGACTCTGGAAGTTTCACCGGACTTCTTTGCAGCCCGAGCATTGCTCGGGCTAGTTTATCTATAGGAACACAAGTTTGCAGAAAGCATCACGGAACTTCAAGAGGCGGCTACCGTTTCCTCCAGAGAGGACACGGTGATGGCGGCACTGGGTTATGCATATGCCGTGTCCGGCAGGAAAGGTGACTCACAAGATATACTCAATGGACTGAAGGAACAATCAAGCAGGCGATACGTGTCTCCGTACCTGATCACGTTGATTTGTGTAGGCTTGGACCAGAAGGGAGAGGCATTAGAATGGCTGGAAGAGGCTTACAAGCAGCGGGATAACGAGCTTCCTTGGATTGGCTTGGAGCCCATCCTTGACCCCGTACGATTGGACGCCCGTTTTCGAGATTTGGTCCACCGTTTGAATCTTCCGACCTAAGGCTTTTGCCTTCATATGCTTGACAGTCGCCGCCATGTTTGACAGCAACCAGTGTGTTGGATGCCATGGGCAGTAGTTAGGAATGGTGATCATGGAGAAGGTGAAACATAAGAAACGAGTACCCTCGCCATCCCCGATCAAGAGCCTTCCTGCGGCGCTTCGCCAGGCTGATGTGCTCTTAATCGTCCCTCCATTCCACGTATTGAATTACCCCTCCTTGGCTGTCCATCTTCTCCAAGCTTGTGCCCAGGAGGCTGGATTTCGCGTGCGGGTCCTCTATGCGAACATTGTGCTGGCCTCGCTGATTGGGGAGGAAGCCTATGCGAAGATTTGCGATGCGCCTGCGGGGTCCTTCGCCGGGGAGCGCTTCTTCGCCCGGTGTGCTTTCGGGCTTCCACTGTTGGGCCGCCGGGCCCGTCAGATGTTCACACCAGATTGGGTGATCGGTCCGAACAAGGATTGGGAAATTAGGCCCGACTTTGACTGCCATGATTGCAAGGAACCGATCACCCAACAGGACTTACGGCGTTTGGAGAGGTACGCTGAGGGATACGTAGACGGCGTGGCAAGGGCAGTTAGTGAACGGTGTTACAGGATCGTCGGTTGTACCACGATTTTCGAACAGACGGCCGCCAGTCTAGCCCTGCTGAACCGAATCAAAACTCTAAGTAAAGACACCATCACTATTCTCGGGGGAGCCAATTGCGAGGGGGAGATGGCGCACGGGATTGCCTCGCTGTCGTCGGGTGTTGACTACATCTTCTCGGGAGAAAGTGAAGCTACATTTGTTAAGTTTGTTCAAGGCATCCTGGCTGGCTTACGGCCCCATAGCCGCCTCATCTACGGCGAGCCGTGCGGAAACATGGATGCTCTGCCTGTGCCTAAGTACACGGAGTTCTACGAGCAACGAAGACGGTTCCTTGCCATGAGCAAGGTGCCAGCAGGGGAGACCCAAATTCCTTACGAGACTAGTCGGGGTTGCTGGTGGGGACAGAAGCACCATTGTACCTTTTGCGGGCTCAGCGGGGAGACTATGGCGTTCCGCCAGAAGTCTCCCGATCGGGTTATCGAGGACCTGCGCACTCTCCTGGACACCCACCCCACTACGAAACTAATCATGACTGACAACGCCATGCCGTACACGTACTTCAAAACCCTTCTCCCTCGTCTTGCTGGTAGATTCCCGGGGGTGACCGTGTTCTATGAGCAGAGGGCCAACCTTTCGCTGCCGCGGGTTCTCGCACTCAAGCGGGCAGGGATCACATCAATCCAGCCTGGCATTGAGTCGCTGTCATCTCGCCTTTTGACGCTGATGAACAAGGGTGTGCAGGCACGACAGAATCTGATGCTGCTCCGGTATGCCAGAGTAGCGGGTGTAAATGTCGACTGGAATCTTCTTTGGGGATTCCCCGGGGATGATGTGGGAGTGTACGAGGAGACTGTAGCCATTCTTCCTCTGCTCCATCATCTTCAGCCCCCAGGCGCTATGGTGCACTTAAGCATCGACCGTTTCAGCCCATACTTTTCCAACCCGACTGAATTCAGCGTGCGAAACATAAAGCCACTGGCGGGGTTTTACGATTTTCTTCCAAAGGGGGCCGATGTTGAGCGGATTGCCTACCACTTTACGGCTGAGTACCGATGTGGCGCGCATGACCACCCTGATGTGATTCAGACACTGTGGCAGGAGATGGCCCGCTGGCAGGCTGCATGGCGGCATAAGTGCGGAGCACCGCACGAGGACTTGAAGCTCTTTCGGAAACGCGGATCGTATGTATTGGTTGATACACGCGATCTCTGGGAGAAGAAGAGGCTGCACTCGCTGGATGGAAGGGACGCATCTACTCTGGTTACCTCCAGACCTTATTCCGGGAGCGAACTTGAGACTTGGGCGTTGGGGGAAAAGCTCGCCGTAACTGCGGACGGGTGGTTCGTGCCCTTGGTCGTGGCTGATCCGAAGATCCTTCTGGAATTGATGGGAAAGCCCGAGCGGGGCCAACTACTATCAAGCAGGTGTCTTCACCTTGTCGGTCACGCGCCAACTGTCGGCTGAGAGCGGGAGACTGCTGAATCGAGGGACCGCGGTGAGAGGCCCCCCCTGCGCCATGAAGGTTGGAGGGCGAAGTCTTTTCTATGGTTTTTGACTTCATTTTGACTTCATCGTGGTTGACAATTCCGTCCTTTCAGCGTATAGACACCTATAATGTTTGTGCTTCTATCGAGGAAAGACTAAACGGGATGTTGACAGGTAGTTGAGGAGGAATGTCGCGATGCCGAAATGCAAAAAATGCGGGGCGGAGATCACCGGAGCAACCGCTACCCCCTGCGGACACCCTATCCCTTTCCAGGTAACCGGCGCAGTCAAACTAGCGAAGAGAAAACCGAAGGCAAAGGCTAGGAAGAAGAGGTAGGGACAGACTTCGATTACTGCCGCGAAGGTCGCTAAGACCAGGGAGGGGTGTGTATTTTTGCCTCCAGAGTGCTTGTGCTTCCTGTTTCGCCGCATGAACTTCCCGCCGTAAGGTCGCTCTCGGCCATTGGCTCCCCCATTTGTTACGTGCGCCTCCGACGCGATTCCGTTCCGCACATACGCAGTTGCGGAGTCGGCTGGCCTGCATGGCAACAAGGGGGAACAGCCCTTCCGAGCACCACTGCCAGATTGTGCCTGGGAAACGCCCTTTGCGCCAAGTGGGGCAAGTCAGCCGATTCCTGCGGGGAGGCGACTTTTCAGGCGGAATCCCCAACGCGCAGGAGAACTAGTTGAGCGGCAATAACTTGCATCGAGGCGAGCGAACAAATACCTCCGCGCACTACCGGAGAGTAACTTCCGAATACGACGATCCATTAGTTGAGCGACTTAGCTCTATCTCCGCTGGCAAGCGGGAACGATCTTGGGACAAATGAATACCAAGCCATAAAGGGCAGTTCGCGATACAATCGAACTGGATTATCGACGCGACCATGGCGGCGCTGAGATACCCGCTTGGATGGCCATGGGTCATGGCAGCGGTGCGTCCGCCCAGTTCAAACGCGTACTCGGGTTCTAGGCGGCGGTCATAGGGAATCATCGCCGGCTGGAAGTCCCTGGAGACTCTGTCGGCTCGACTCTGCACACCAGTGATCTGTTTGCAGCATGCGTGATTCTGGAATGAATTGCGTATCCACATCTGACCCCGCGGTCAGATTGTTTGTTTGGACCGTTGGCGAAGCACCACCGGACCCTAACTTCGCCAGCGAGAATATCCCCAGCCTCCACCACCGAGCAAAACCAACAGCAAGAGAACAATCAACATGGTTACCACATCTCACCTCCCTTGTAAGAGGAAGCTGCTGAACTCATCCAAACCGCAGCCCTCTTGTTTCCCACTAGCAACATCATCATGAGCGTGAAGAAGGCGGCTGTCGGCCCGATTGTGACCACGTGTTAGTGCACTTGTGCACACCCCGGATTGGCTAAGGGCACGAAAGCATCGCTGCGGTCACGGTGACTCATTTTGACCAGAGCAATGAGCAAAGCAGTACAGACAATGGAAAGAAGGACGGGCAGAATCTGAGTTCACAAGGTTCTCATGGTAGAGGGAATTTGGTGAACAAAGTTGGTTTTCCGGCCATTCTTGATGCAGCGAGGTTTCGATGAATCTAAATCTGATGGATCCGAAGCTGATTGTGCTCGCCGTCGCGGTGGTTCTGATCATCGCAGCGCTTGCTTGGCTGTACGTGCGAAAACGCAGGAGTACGAGGGCTGGCCTGCGGAAAAGATTTGGGCCTGAGTACGACCGGGCGGTGCGCGAGCATGGATCAGAACGAAAAGCAGAAGCGAAATTAACGGATCGCGAGAAGCGGGTTGAAAAGCTCAACATTCGCGATCTTAATCCGATGGAACGCGAACGTTTTTCGAAACAGTGGGAGTCCGTACAGTCTCGTTTTGTCGATTCCCCAAAGGGGGCAGTCACAGAAGCCGATGACCTGGTGTCCTCTTTAATGAAAACTCGTGGCTATCCCGTATCCGATTTCGATCAACGCGCCGCCGACATTTCTGTCGACCATCCCCGAGTGGTGGAGAACTACCGGTCTGCGCGTGAGATTGCGCTGCGGGTTGGGAAAGACGCAGCAAATACGGAAGACCTGAGAACGGCGATGATTCATTACCGCTCTCTATTTGAGGAACTGGTGCAGATACCAACGACTGTTAAGGAAAGAGAGGTGGCGTAATGGCTGAACTAAAGGGAAAAGAAGGGGAGCTTACGACGGCTGACCTGGCGGGCTACGGCGTGGCGCAAAAGCAGCCCGACGGACCCAAGCTGGTGAAAGGTCAAGAGCCGAAAACTCTGGATAGAGCGGCTGCAGTCTCAGAGCCCATGCCCTTATTTTCTGAATCGGAGATGGCAGATTTCCGATCGCAGTGGAGCAAGGTACAGACCGGTTTCGTGGACGAGCCACGCCGGACGGTCGAAGAGGCAGACAAGCTGGTAGCTTCGGTGATGCAGCGACTGGCGGAAGGTTTCGCCAACGAGCGATCGGGCTTGGAAAAGCAGTGGGACCGCGGCGACAACGTGTCCACTGAGGACCTGCGGGTTGCCCTACAGCGCTATCGTTCCTTTTTTGACAGATTGCTGAAACTGTAAGGACGAACACGCTTTCGGATGCAGGAAGGAAAGGTACAGTATGTTTCTCATTCTCTTTATCGTGCTATTGGTGGCTTGGCTTTTAGGCTTTCTCGCATTCCACGTTGCGGGCGGGTTGATTCACCTGCTGCTCATTGTGGCCGTCATTTCCTTGATCGTGCATTTCGTGCGGGGCCGAAGCGCCGCGTAAGACACAACTGTGCGTTACCGGCCCGAGGCAATCCCCGACTAACAGGCACCGATCAGGGGTTGAGAAGGAACGTGTTCACCTCCGGTTTTTTCCGCGCAGCGCTCCGTCGGGGATAAGAATCAAATTTACTGACGGAAGAAAAGGAGACATCATGCGCTTTGAGACGCGGAAGGATCTTTTTGTGAACGAAATGAAGGACGTGTACGATGCAGAACATCAAATCCTTCTTCTACAATAAATGACCGAGACCAGGGACTGTAGGTCCAATCCTACGTCCGATCAAAGGAGAAATATGAAAACGCACAAACTATGCTTAAACCTGCTCGCTCTGCTCGTAGTCGGGATCCTCGTAGGGTGTTCAACGTCCACGAAGTCGCCCGATGTTTCTGACAGCATCCGCAAATCGCTCGATCAGGCTGGCCTCAAAGATGTCACCGTAAGTCAGGATCGCGACAAGGGCGTAGTGACCCTTGGCGGACACGTCGCAGCTGAGGCGGACAAGGTAGAAGCCGAATCTCTTGCAAAGTCAATCGCAGGTGAGCAGGTTATCGCGAATCAGATTGCCGTGACTCCTCCCGGTGTCGAAAGCGAGGCGAAGACGGTGAACTCTGATCTAGACACGGGCATCGAGAAAAACTTAGACGCCGCGCTCATCACAAATAGGGTTCAGAAGGCTGTGAAATTTGATGTCAAGAATGGGGTCGTCACCCTAACCGGGGAGGTCAACTCAAAGACCCAGCGCGCGCGGGCCGAAAAGGTCGCTTCTTCAGTTCCAAATGTGAAGCAGGTGGTGAACGAGTTGGAGATTAAGAACCCAAAGGCCACGTCGTCGAAGTAAGGGCTACCTGCTCCAGGGAATGGCAAACAAGCAACCATGTTCAAAAGGGAGGTGCAATATGTCTCTAAACAGGAAAGCAGTACGAACCAGGGTTATCTTCATCCTTCTGATGACTGCGATGTTAGGACTGATCCTGATGCCCCGGGCTTCCGCAGCCGATCACGACAACATTAAGAAGGTGCAGGAGACTCTGCGCGACAAGGGCTACGACCCCGGGCCGATCGATGGCGTCATGGGTTCCCAAACCCGAGAGGCGATCAGCCAATATCAGAAGGCAGAGAACCTGCCGGTCACGGGACACCTTGATGGCCAAACAGCAGGCAAACTGGGAGTGGGGCCGGAGTCGGTCGGAGGCGAATTCAAAGCCGCCGGCAAAGATGTGGGAAGGGGCGGCGAAGGAGTCGGCCACGAGATGAAGCAAGGTAAACCCATCGCGGCAGGCAAGGATTTGGGTGAGGGTGTGGGCAAGGGGGGCAAGAAAGTTGGTAAGGGAGTTAAGAAAGCTGTCTCTCCCCACAGCGACAGCAGTGACCCCGAAAAGAAGCAGTAGGCGGAGAAACCGAACAACCCGCAGTAGTTGATTTGGGCGGAGTCTGGTCTGTCCGGCGAAGCAGGGAGAAACGAGAGGCAAATAGAGGAACCGGCAATCGAGCTGGTTCCTTGCCACGGTAAAAGAGTCTAACGAATTGCTTGGAAAGCCGTCAGTTTGGGGCTCTTGGGATTTTCTGGCGGCCACCGAAAAGACTTTGGACTCGAAAATAAAACCAGGCTGTAGTGTCTCATCCCGATGACGAGCAAGCGGACGCTATCGCTTGGCCGCGAACTCAAACGGAAATTCCGACTAAACATCATCGACGTCAGCACGCGCACGAACGCGAAAGGGAGAGTCTCAATGCCATCCGTTACGGTCGGCAAGGAAAACTCGGGCAACATCGATCTTTACTATGAGGACCACGGCTCGGGCAAGCCGGTTGTCCTTATTCACGGATATCCGCTGAGCGGTGCTTCCTGGGAGAAGCAGATCACGGTGCTTTTGGCTGCGGGTCACCGTGTCATCACCTATGACCGCAGAGGATTCGGCAAGTCCAGCCAGCCAACAACAGGTTACAACAACGACACCTTCGCCGAGGACCTGCACAAAGTCGTGACGCAGCTCGAATTGCGTAATTTCTCGCTGGTCGGTTTCTCCATGGGTGGCGGCGAAGTGGCGCGCTACTTTGGGAAGTACGGATCGAAGGGTGTGAGCAAGGCGGTATTCATCTCGGCGGTCCCGCCCTTCCTCCTGAAAACGCCGGACAACCCGGAGGGCGTGGACGGCAGTGTTTTCGAGGGGATCCAGAAAGCCGTCGCCGCAGATCGTTACGCGTTCTTCACCGAGTTTTTTAAGAATTTCTACAATACGGACCTCCTGCTGGGCAAGCGTGTCAGCGAACAAGCCGTCCAGGCCAGCTGGAACGTGGCAGCTGGGGCCTCGGCCACGGCCAGTCTCGCTTGCGTACCAACATGGCATGAGGACTTCCGCAAGGATCTAATCCGTGTGGACGTGCCCACGCTCATCATTCACGGCGATGCGGACCGGATTCTTCCCATCACAGCTTCGGGACTCCGGACCGCCAAGCTGATCAAGGGAGCCCGCCTGTTGGTGGTAAAGGATGGGCCGCACTGCATAACTTGGACACACGCAGAGCAGGTTAACGGTGAACTGCTGGAGTTTCTTAGGAAAGATAAGCGAGGCCCGGAAGCAAGCCGCGCCTGAGCGCCAATATCGTTAGGTTCGCGGAATGCCGCGATCGGGACCGGCTCCCCCAGCTAAAATCGACGACGGCCGCAACAAGCCCTGTCGACGCCGCCCGCGAAGCAACCGGGCCTCGCCCCAAGAGATGCCTCAGAAACCTGAAGAAAGGGCCTCCGATGCGGCAAGGCAGCCTTGCCGCCTGGTCTCGAACGCCCGCGAGAACTGGAGGGTTTGCGCGGCGCATCCCGCCACCCCCGGCTGATTCCTTCCGGATTACGGAGTATCCGGACGGAACCGGACTATGGAAGGGTACGACGATTCAGGAGTTGAGCGACATCGCTCTACCCTACGGTGTCACAGGGGATCTATCCGGCATTTCCGGTGGCAGGCGGGGATTCGCCAGCACCCAAGGCGCGGAAACAGCTTGGCGAGGTGCTGCGCTGTGTTGATGCGCGCTGTGTTGTGCCTCCATGATAATGTCCCCTTTTGTCCTCGATAGAAATGTCCCCTAATGTGACCTCCGAAAGGAGGTCAGATTGGGGCGAACAGAAATGAGCAAGCGGGAGTTGGGAAAGGTCGAGGTGCTGGGGCGGGTGAAGAGTGGGGACTTGCGAGTCGTGGACGCGGCGGCGCTGCTACGGGTGAGCTACCGGCAAGCCAAGCGTCTGTGGAAGCGGTATCGGGAAGAAGGCGCGGCGGGGATGAAGCACCGGAGCGCCGGGCGGCGCTCGAACCGTGCCCACGCCGAGAGCCTTCGGCAGAAGGTGCTGAGGCGAGTGCGGGAGAAGTACGGCGGGGAGGTGGGGGAGCGTTTTGGCCCCACGCTGGCGGCTGAGCATCTAGCCTCGGAGGATGGGCTTCAGGTCGACGCGGGGACGCTGCGGCGCTGGATGCTGGGGGAAGGGTTGTGGAGCCGGGAGCGGAGGCGACGGCGGCACCGGCGGCGACGGCAGCGCAGGGAGCACTTTGGCGAACTGGTCCAGATGGACGGGAGCTTTCACCGCTGGCTGGAAGGGCGTGGTCCCGGAGGTTGCCTGATAGACCTGGTCGACGACGCCACCAACACCACCTGGGCGCACTTGGGGGAGGAAGAGACGATTTGGGCTGCCGCCGACGCGTTGCGGGCTTGGATTGAGCGCCACGGGGTGCCGTGGGCCCTGTATGTGGACTGGAAGAATCTCTACAAGCGAGGGGCCACGCCCGGGGAGCGGTTGAGGGGGGAAGAGCCGATCACGCAGTTTGGGCGCATGTGCGAGAGGCTAGGCATCGAGCTTATCGCGGCGAGCTCGCCGCAGGCGAAGGGACGCGTGGAGCGCATGCACGGGACGCATCAGGATCGACTGGTGAAGAAGCTGCGCCGAAAAAAGATCGCCACGCACGCCCAGGCCAACGCCTATCTGGAGGCAGAGTACCTGCCCGACCACAACCGGCGGTTTGGGCGGGCGGCGGCCCGACCGGAGGATTATCACCGCCGGGCGCCGAGGGCGGGGGAGTTGGACAAGATCTTCCGACTGGAGAGTGTACGGAGGATCAGCGACGACTGGGTGGTGCGTTACGACAACCGCTTTTTCCAACTTCAGCCGCAGAGTCACCATTACGCGCCGGTGAAAAGCCAAGTGGCGGTCTGTGAGAGTCGGGACGGCAGCGTGACGATCGAATATCGCGGCCACGCCCTGCGTTGGGAAGAGATTCCGGCGCCGGCCAATGCCATTGGCCAGGAGGCCACGGAGCTAGGCCACGGAAGAGGGGGTCTGGCCCCGCGGCTGCCCAAGCAGAAGTGGGTGCCGCCGCCGGACCACCCGTGGCGACAGCCGGCCTGCCGGGGAGTGGAGAAGGCACTGTCCGCCGGCCCACCGCTGCCGCCGCGCGCGTCGTTGGCCTTGCCCTCCGCTTCGCCCTGAACGCTCCGCCCTACGGGCTCCGCAGGGCTTCGCTCTGGGCAAGGCCAACGACAAAGAGAAAACCAAAAAGGGGACATTTCTAATGAGGTAAGAAAGGGGACATTTCTAAAGAGCTTTGACATGTGTTGATGCGCGTTGATGCGCGCTGTTGACTCGCAGGTTGAACGGGCATAGGATTCTTGGTTTCCAGCGCCAGTAGTTTCTTGGAGCCGGGAGCGTCATGAACAATTCCGCCGCGGCACGCGGCCGACGATTTCGTCTTAGGCTGACTAGGATTGGTTTTATCCAGGTCAGCCCAAACAGGAGTTGGGCCGGAAAAGAGTGTGCCTGTCCTGAATGGCATCGAACGCCCCCGTGGGGCAAGCTAACGAAGGAGGAGTCGTTATGAAAGGCTTTGTGAAAGACATCGAGGGTCTCGCCGTCAAGAATGACGAGTTTCGCCGGGTGCTTTACACGGCAAAGCACTGTCAGCTCGTCGTCATGGCGCTAAAGCCCAAGGAAGAGATCGGGGCGGAAGTCCACAAGCTCGACCAGTTCTTTCGCGTGGAGGAGGGGACCGGTGAGGCGGTTCTCGATGGCGTTCGGACGCCGATCCGCGCGGGCTTCGCGGTAGTCGTCCCGGCTGGGACGAATCACAACATCATCAATACCGGCAGTGTTCCACTGAAGCTCTATACGGTCTATGCGCCGCCGAATCATCGGGACGGCGTCGTCCACCATACCCGCGAGGAGGCGGAGGCCGACAACGAACACTTCGACGGCAAAACGACGGAATAGAGAGTCGACTGCGCGCCGGCCTGATCTCCGCAGGAGCGCCCAGGTTGAGTTCCCTCGGTTGTCCTGTAGGCGGGCCCAACCATCCGCTGCAACTGACCCGGCTCTCCATGTCGCTTTCTGGGAGTATATTGCCCACTGAGGCGGGCCGGGCAGCTGAGCGGGAGCGTTAGTTCCTCAATGATCGCCGTCAAGAACGGGTGTTCCCGACAAGTGTGGGCGGCGGTGCAGCCACCGTTGAACTCGCCTATCAAATAGTCGGGGATCGCCGCCGAAGAAAGTCTCTGAAACCCCCAGGATTTTTGCCTCAGATTGGGCAGATTGCTCCTGCCTTGTCGACGTGTTTAGCAGATGATCTTATTCTTCACGGCCGGTTTTCGTAGGCAACGAGTCTACTCGATCATGAGGACGCTCGAAGGAAGCATGATTCTTAGAACTCTTTTCAGTCGGTTGAATTGGATTCCGTCGGCCTGAAATCGAATCTGGACCGTTTCGGGCGGCTGACACATAATCTCCAAGCGGAAGAGGCCTCTCTCAAGCTCTGCTCTTCTTATCCTGAAATGCCCAGAAGGCGTGCGTAGATGGCTTTCAACATAGACCCGCCTATGATCGGGTGATTCGAATTGCCGCTGGAGCAGAAAGTAACTGCGGTCACTCTCCTCGTCGTCGGCAAACGAAACCTGGAAATACTCACCGCCAGATTCGGCCACCGAAACATGTTTGAGGAATAAGTCCGTCATCCTGCCTTCCCACCAGCGATTGTAGTATTTTCCCGAGAGAAACATCTGCCGAAAATATGCCGCAATGCCCAAGACGCCGATTCCAAAACACCGGCGGCCTACAAGGATCGAATCTCCTGCTGCTAAGTGTCCGAGTAGGCGACTATTCGACCAGAACACATCCGTAAGACAGAACAGCACTTCGACGGCTGGGGCACAAACACGGCGAAGTGGATCGGTATTACGCGTCCTACGTACACGAACTCAACGTAATGATTGACATAGTTCGGGAACACCTGCTGCCGGCGTATCGGCAGGATGAGGGAGACTTTCTTATTCACGACGATTTTGGCTTCCGAAACGACGGAAAGCCCGTCATAATCAGGCCGCACAATAGCTGTTCCAGGCATTCTCCTCGTAAACGTTAACATGCTTAGCTGAGGGAACACCGGTGAACTTCATCAAGAAGCCCGATTCCAACGGTTGCGGTCACACACCAAGTGCCTTTGCGATTCGACGGACTTCAGCGAGCAGCCGTCGAAGTGGGAGGGGAAGCTAACCCAGCGCACTCCATCCCTAAGGCTCTTTCGAACGGTGGTCGTCTAAGAGCCAGGACGCCGGCCCCTGTGGTCGGAAATGCAAGTTCATACCCTGCCCGCCGGACCAAATCCAAACAATCAGGATACACCGCACGTGTTCAACGTGAATCATCCTCAGAAAAGTGGGTACTGGTGTCATTTGAAATATTTGGACGCAAAAAATGAATAGCTTTGGTTTGCGACCGCCCGTAACACAACCTAAGCACCCGACATGGTATTCACCGCCCAGGCCGTTCAAAACTTCAAAACTTTTGATTTTCGTCATAGGCCGTTGTATCCTTTCTGGCCTCAGCTCCCGCACAAGAGGTCGCCTGTGACCATTGCTATTGGGTTCCGCGCCGAGGAGGCGATTGTGCTTGCCGCAGACAGACAAGTTGCCTCGTCTGCAGGGCTGAAGTATCAGGAAAAGAAAGTCTTTTCTTTCTTCGGTCACGGCTGGTCGGTAAGCCTAACGTATGCGGGGTACTGCGACATCTTCAGAAGTATTCATGACAAACTGAGAGCGGAATTGCACTCCCCACCAATCGTCGTTCCTTCGTTTCCATCAGTTTGCCAGCTAACCGAGAGAATCCTCTTGAGGATGAGAAAAGATCACGGGGTGAAGATGCTCCCGTCCTTACTCCTAGCAATCTCCATTGGACCTGAGATAAGGCTCTACAAGGCAGAGCTGGCAGTTGTTTCTCCTGCAGGGAGCTGGAAATGCCTGGGTTACGGAGAATCTCCCTTGACTCATTACCTTGTCGACCTTTTGATGAGTTCAAGCCGCGAGCGTTTTGACCAGTTCGAAGCCATGCTCTTGGCAATCTACGTGGTTAGCCAAGCAAATCAGTACATTGAGGGATGTGACGGAGGCCCAGACTTGCTGGTCGTGCGAAGCCAAGGGGTTGTTGAGTTATTACGAAAGTCCCCGCCCCTAAGCCTACAACGCTTGTTAGCTTCGCTGAGCCACGAGGTCGCCGAGATGTGGGGAGGAATATGCGAGCTTGCCAAGAGTGACCAGGAGTTCATGGCAGACGTGGAAAGATTGGCGAAGAACCTTGCCAAAATAAGGCGGCAACTGCGCTCGATCCCCCGGATACCCATGAGTGGCGCGTAACAGCGAGAAGGTCTCCAAATGGAGCGGGAGACTTAGTTATTGGGAGGCCCTTTTCGCCCACCTAGCGGTTACGGCTTTTCTCGCTGATTCACTGCGTTGTTCTGGCGTCATGGCCGCTGCCCTAGCAGGACCGCCTTTCAGACCCCCCTTGCGTCCGATGTTGGAAAGGTACTGCCTAAATTCTAGTGGTAGTCTCTTAGCCATACCTGGATTATACGTGACCGGCTCAAGAAGTCAAGCAGCATAGTTTGGCAAAGGTCGGCTTGATGGAAGTGCTAGACTGGCAGTAATAGAGATCCTTTGTCATGACCAAGAAATCTATTTCGTTTTTGATCTCCCCCGCGGCTGTCGACCATGAAAAGTCTATCCCTGTCGTGTCAACAAATTGACTCGACATGTCGACACAATGCTTGATTTGGAGCAAGGCCAGCGCGACCGGAATAGGGCTCTCCTTGTCGCGGGTTTGCGAAAACAAAGCCGAAAGGCGGTAGGACCATGGATCTTTTCGTAGCTGTCGTGGGCTGTCGAAACTCTTGCCGCAAAACTCACACTTAACCGTTTCCTTCAAATCACCGATACCAGGGGTTCTGGCTTGCTCACAACGCCCTTTGCGAGATCATCCTGTTTATGCGCAGTGTTCTCCCGGAAGGCGCCCAAACCTGCTCCCGCCCGACGCCCGCCCCCAGGTCGAGGCCTGGGTTCAGAAGGTCTTGGATTGGCATATTCAATCGGTGATATGTTTGTTGGAACCCGCCCAACTGGACAGGTACTAAGTCCGAGACGGTCTTGCCCTACCGGGCGGAGGCCTCCTCGAGTACTTCCGGCTACGAGGCCTTGAAGTCCAACACCGGCCCGTGACCGATCACAAGAGGCCGACGCCGGTCAAAATGGAAGTGATTCTGGAAGACTTCGACCGGCTACCGCGACCCGTACTAATACACTGTAGTGCCGGAATTGATCGAACGACACCTGTGGCGGTCTTTTTATTTGAACAGCGCGGCAGAAAGAACTATCGGCACTGGCTAGCAAGCTCCTACTTCACCTGTGATGCAGTAGCGTCGAGAAGCGGTTGTTCGCGGCAATGGTACGGAGGATTGCTGTGTTGCCGGTGCCCGACGGGTAGGGGGAGGCGGTGGGCGCAACGAGATCAAACGACGAGGAGGTGAGGGCCGGAGCGGTGTCTTTAAAAACCGTTTCCAGAAGGGGGGTATTGGGTTTTCAGAACCGGTGGAAAGACTGTTGGGAGCCGCTGGGACCAACCGTGGCATGGAAAAATGAGATTCAAGAGTTCAGTTGGAGATAACGAGGTGTATACTGCCAACCGCGGAAGGCCAAAAAGGAAATGACGGCTTAACATGGATTTGTTATCTGAACGCGCAGCGATGCTCGCGGATGTCCGCGAAGAAGTGTCTGCAATGAAACGCGTTCTGGCCGAGATCCTTAGCGAGGTCAGAGTCTCCCGCTGACCTAACAAGACTAGACAGAAGAGATTGCTCTGTTGTTAGGGACTCGACGTGACGATTTGCCGATCAAGTTCTATTCGAATGCATTTTCTGTAATAGACCCAGGCCCCGGGCAACAACTATGATGGTCAGATGAGCGCAGATCCGCGTCATGAGACGCTTGTCTGGGCTTGGACCTGGCACCTCGTTCGGTTTGTATTGTCGGCAATGCTGCTCTGCCAGGCGCACTCCTATGCGCAATTAGGGCCGCAGCCGCCATGCGGAAAGGAACCCGTTCCGCCCTATCCTGGTCTGGATGATTCGGCCATCGTGAAGTTATGGAGCAAGTCTGATTTCGGCCGCGACTGGAGACCGCCCGCGTGCACCGGTTGGGCTGCGGTGGGCTTTACAACGTTGGTAACCACAGTCGCGCGATTTCGTCATACCTCGGGAGCTGAGGGCTTGCTTCGCCACATCGGGGCAATTTCAGAACTCGCGGGCATGCGCTACTGGTCGACCACTCACAAGCAGTGGCAAACACTAATTGTGGGCGCCTGCGCTCTGACCGGCTTGCAGCCTGGTCAACGCCGCGAAGACTTTACGCCCGATGAGATGAAGGAAGGCAAGGTACTCTACTTTGAACAGGTCGATAACCTTTCTGGCAAAGCCATCTACCGAATGCATATTGCTGAGGCTTCGGCGGACCGGCTCGTCTTCGATGTCGAGAACGTCAGCACGATGCACTATCTCTTCATAACCCTCTTCCACCCGGGTGAGATGCAGTCGATCTACTTTCTGGATCGCGAATCGGAAAACGTCTGGCGATACTACAGCATGGTGCGCACAGGAAAGAACGCGAACCGGCTGATCACGGGAAATGAGTCTTCCGCGGTCAACCGGGCCGTTGCGTTCTATCGCTACCTAGTCGGAATTCCCACCGACCAGGAGCCGCCGGCGGCGCGATGAAGGCAAGAGTTTGTAGCTCTCGCAGCTTTGCTCACAGATACCCCCATAGCTCGACCGACGCGCTGATTCGGAATGCGTTCAAGCGGGTTGGGATAAAGAAGACCCCAACCTCAAAGTAACGGCATCACTCCCCAGCGCAGAAGCATTTCTCCCAGCTTGTATGACTCCCGTGCTTGTATTCCCCGTAGATGCAGCCACTCTTGTTGGTGGTATGGCCGGTGAACGTGCTCGTGGCTCCATCGTAGGGGCACACGGAAGTGATAGGACAACTGCCGAAGTACCATAGAAGTGAAATGAGATAATGTCGGCAAGCTGCAGATTTGTCTGCGCTGTCGCTTTGGTGGATGGCGTAATCGAAGAACCCGTCCATGTACCGGCCGATGAAGTCAACCGGTGCAAAGCGTCGAATCTTTTTGCCATCTGCCTGCCAAAGCGCGCTGTAGAGTGGCCTGCGGGCATGATTTGTCTCTTCCGCCTGGCCCAGCATTTCGCTGAGCTTCACCTTCTTGAAGTCCATCGCCAGCAGGCGCTCGTCTTCTTTCCACAGGCAGACCGGAGAGCCACTGTCAGGATTAACGACGCTGCCCTGATAACGCCCGCAACGGGCGATTTGGTAGGCATGCCTCCAGAAGAACCCGAGCTTGGCGCGGTCCCGGCCGACAACGAACAATGCCGGAGAAGGACAGAGCGAATCCCAACGCTTACGAGCCGAAGGTGAGGTCCTGCGCAGACGCAACTCGCTCAAGCTGGTCCGCAATCCCTCGCGCACAATGCGTTTGTTTCGCAGCTTGACTTCGTTCACGCCGTGGTGACTGTTGGAGTTGGTTGGCGTCCGCAGCCCGTCGATGATGAACACGCGGACACGCGGCAGGGTAAGGATCGCTTCCCGGCACCACTTCTCGACCAATTGCGGCGGAACCATCGCGAGCGCCGTAAAGGGCCGGTCCTCAGCGTGGGTTTGAACGGCACCGAGCGAGATCAGCGTCTTGCCCGTACCACACTCCGCAATCACCGCTCCTGCGCGGGCCTGTTGCCAGCGCCGGACCAGGCCCATGATGGCGAGCGTGTGGGCCGGATAGGGCTTTCGCAGGAGCTTGCCAATCATCGGCGACGGCGGGTCGTCAACGGTGTACAACGGCGGGTGCAATTCAAGGATTCTGTCGCCCCACTCTGGCGCATAGCTGCGCATATATGTTGGGATATCGTTTATGTTGGCATGTTTCATTAAGTGCCCTCCCTTCAGCTCGCTGCCTGCCGTGATGGCCACATAACCGGCATACTTGGCTGATTTCAAATTCACTCCAAGGAGTCAGCCA
>JBEKHR010000061.1:0-24388 GCA_050012175.1 Terriglobia bacterium
GCTGCCATCAAGGAATATTTGGACAATCACAACCAGAATCCTCGTGTCTTTGTATGGACCGCCTCGGTCGAACGAATCATGTCCAAAGTCGCCAAATGTAAAGAAGCGTTGGGGACACTACACTAGAGTCGGCCCCCAAACGAGGAAAAGGGAGAGAACACGATGGCATTCGCAGAGATTCCTACGCAGCAGGAATTCAAAGAGGCATGTGGACGTACCGGCGTGCGCGCGCTCTTCAAGACGAAAAACGACTTCGACCTGATCTTCAGGGCGCTCTCCGAAGCGGAGCCACACCGGAAGAGCCTTCTTCTGACTGCGATTCCCCCCCTCCGCAAAGTGCGAAAGGCGTGTTGCGCGTGGATTGCCGCCAACGAAGGGGTCATCAGGGTGAGCGCCCCGAAAGTCAGGGACCTCTGCGACGTCGTGCACAAGACCATCAACCGCATCGTGGAGAGCACGTACGGCGGAAGAAGGCTTGCGCTTCCACAGAAACCGACGCTCAAGGACGTGGTGAAGCGCGTGATGGAGGTCAAGGGTACGGTTGGTCCGGTTGGCCGGACGCTCGACGAGAACTACTGGATTGAGAAGATCCTCCCGCAACACCTGGGCAAGGGCGTCGTGGGCGCAGCGTTCACCGAATGGAAGAAGAACGAGACCCAAACGAGGCTGAACATCGCCGACTGGCTCGAGCAAGTGTATGTGCCGGAATGCGAGGACGATCCGTTCGGGAAATACATCGCCAACCGCATGCAGCGCCTGGGAAAGAAGATTAGCGATGGCAAAGGCGTCAAGTACTGCGACGAGCAGGAGCGCAAGTCGTATGTGATCCGCATCACGGTCGGGAAAGTGCAAGACGCCCATGGGGACATCTACGACACCACGGAGGAATCTACAGTCTTCAGCGGCAAGGGTTGGGCGATCTTCGTCATGGCGCCAGACGACACGCTCTACGCACACAGCCATAAGGCCGATGAGTTCCATCATTCCAGCTTCCTCGCGGGCGCGCCGATCAAATCCGCTGGTGAGATCCAAATCAAAGCGGGAACAATCCTGAAAGTGACGCCCAAGACGGGGCACTACCAGGCAGGCCCCGCGGAGCTCAAATATTTTCTCCTGTTCTGCCAAAAGAATGGCGTAGCTCTGAAGGAAATGCAGGTGTGCCCGGATCCGTTCGATCAAAAGAAGAAATGGTTCCCCGGCGATGAAGTGCTGCTCGCCGGTGGCAAGGAACCGACGCCCGATAACATTGCTGCCGAGAAAAAGGTCGTGCCGGTCGTCAAGGTCGCGGTGCCCGTCGTCAAGGGTGTGCCGCCCGTCGTCAAGAGTGCGCCGCCGGGGGTGAAGGGCCTGATCAACAAGTGGGAAGACATGATCGCGAAACAGCGCCAATAGCGTTGAACCCCCTCCGCAAAACCGAATTCCTATTGAGACGACCTCCCATGGAGCAGGTGACGTTGTGAAAACCGGCTCGCAGTGATGAGGTGTGAGCAGAACGTTGGCTGGCTTGATATCCCGATGTGTCGTCGGCCTGGGGGGCGCATGCACATAGACGAGCGCATCCAGTAGGGGAACCATCAAAGGCAGTGCGTGGTCGAGAGGCAAGGCACCCTTGTCGTGAAGAAGCGTGTGCCCACCGGTCACAAATTTGCTCTTAATGGCAAAACGGGTATAAACTGTAATTGTTCAGGGTCCTCCGTGCCTGAAAATTGAGGTTTTTGCGGTAGAGAGGGAATCGTAGGCGTGGCGTTCTACTCCCCCCAACCCACCTCTGAGAACATCCAAGACGATGCAGGTGTCCGCCTTTGCGCTCATGTCGCCCCGCTCAACGATACGGGCCAAAAGCGGAAGAACAATGAAGACAGTCATCTGATCTTTCCGTTGGATGGCAGTGTTGCCCCGCAAAACGGAGAGGAAAATGTCTTAGGATTGTCTCCTCCGGGTTTGCTGCTGGCCGTGGCCGACGGAATGGGCGGCCACATTGCAGGCGAGGTGGCAAGCCGCATGTGCGTTGAGAACCTGGCGAAGGAGATGACGGCGCAGTTCCTCGTGGCGGGAGCGACGGCGCCCGATTTGTCACTGGCGCTCCGGAAGGCGGTCGAGGCGGCTCACGAGGGCGTTTATACCCACTCACAGCAGCATGCGGAAGGCTCGACCATGGGGACTACGTTGACTGCGGCGGTCTTGAATGGGAGTCGGGCCACCGTTGCGCAGGTCGGTGATTCTCGCGCTTATCTATTTCGTCGTGGGAGCCTGATTCTCTTAACGCAGGACCAGACCATTGGCAATTTGCTCCGCAGCCGCGGCGAAGATTCCGACCGTGTAAGCAGCCAGATCAAGGAAATGTTAACGCAAGCCGTGGGCGCGCAGCCGGACATCGAAGTCATCATGAGCGCTGTCGACTTGGAGCCTGGCGATGTACTGTTGTTGTGCAGTGATGGCCTCTATAAGGCTGTTTCGGCAGCTGGCACGTCGTTCAGGGGCGTTCCGCCCGGGCGTTCATTTTCATTCCCTTTGGGGATGGAGGAGGCGCTAGCAGCGCGTTAAATACGCCAGTCCATGAGCTCGCTATCGACATCGGTGCAATGCCGATTCTGGTCCGCACCGATAGCCGGGAGTTTGCGTGTCTGCTCGAGGGGGAATCGCCGTCTTCGGTTAGGTGAGCGGAGGCGGCGTAGCAAGGGCACATCACAGGCGCAGCGGGTGGAATAGCACGAGGCGCCCGCAACATTAGAGGGGGGGGGGACAGACTATGCGCCGTACTCTTTCCAAGTTAGTAATCGTCGGCGCGGCTTTAGCGTTAATCATCGGTATTAATGTTTTGATTACCGGGCAACCCGCCTCGAAGCTTCGCCGGCAGGCTGCCTCGCAGCATCTCGTCGGGGTGCCTGACGATTGGAGTCACCACCACCTCGTTTTCTCCAACCCTGGCACCTACGAGCAGGTGGCGAAGGACCCCGCGGCGTACGCCAAGTGGCTTACGATCCGCTACGATACCCGTTTCATTCTCCAGCAGATGAAGCGGCACGCCGAGGCCACCGGGGGGTTCTCACGCGAGACGAGGACTGGAGGCGAGGAAGCCGTATCGCCGTCTGGCATGGTGGAACCTGAAGATCTTGCAATCGGCGTACTCCGGCAGCGCCCCGTAAAACCGATTGGTCCGTCGAAACCAACGCCCATGCCCGCGAAGCTCGCGGGCCTGAAGCGGGATTGGAGCGAGCCGCTGTTAACCGGCACGGTCCAACCGAACGCCTACCCTGCCAAGTGGGGGGCGAGCCTCACCAGCGCCGATTGCGTCGGCGATTTTGTTGTTTACCCGACAGGTATGGCGGGCTCGGCAACCGCGGCAAACATCGTCGCCTACAACAATCTGTATTCCGGGTGCGGCGGCACTGTTCCGTCGGTCTATTGGGCGTATAACACGGGCGGCACAATTTCAACTTCTCCAATAATCTCCTTAGACGGCTCACAGGTGGCGTTCATTCAGTCTGATGGCACTACGGCAGACCTATTTCTATTGAGAGTGCAGGGGTCCACTGGGGAAACGACCACAAGTCCGGTCACGCCAATATACGAAAGTAACAGCGATTACCGCGGTTACGCTCAGCTACCCTGCATGACCGCCCTGATCTTTAGCTACGGCACTGGCCTCCCGTACCCAAACGACACGTACTCAGCGCCGTTCTACGATTACGACGATGATGTACTTTATGTAGGCGACGACGCCGGCTATCTCCACAAGTTTACAGGGGTCTTTAATGGAACCCCAACCGAGGCGGGGAGCCCTTGGCCCGTGAAGCTGAACCCGACGAACACGGGGCACTCCGTCAAGGGAACCCTGAGCAACGCGAACACCAGCGACAGCCCAGGGGTAACCCTTACGTCAGGAACCTTCAGCTCAGCGGACGTGGGGGCACTGATCTCGGATTCAACAACTTCATCTGATATACCGACGGGGGATACCATCGCCAGCATAGTCAGCAGTACCGAGGCGCTTCTGGCGGTGGCCCCGACGACCGCGACGGACCAGACTCTCACCATCACCGACGAGAAAGTCACGTCCCCTGCCTACGACCCCGTCTCTGGGTACGTCTTTGTGGGCGACACGGGAGGTTACCTTTATTCTGTGGGCACGGGGACGGGGAGTCCGACCACAACAGACGGGAAGGTATACGGCACGTCGGACCAACTGGGGGATGTTATTATCGACGCTCCCCTGGTCGATTCCTCTGCGCAGATGGTCTACGCCTTTGTCACCACAGATAGCTCCACCAAGAACGCCGTGTTTCAATTCCCGACCAGTTTCACCAGCGGCAGCGGCAGTATCGTAGAAGTAGGGGCAGGCAACCCTGGATTTTATCTTTACGCCGGTGACTTCGACAACGTGTACTACAGCTCGACGAACGGTACTGCAGGGAACCTTTGGGTAATGGGAAACACCGGCACGGCTGGCGGGAACCTGTACCGGATACCCATCTCCGCTGCTGGTGCTATGGAAAGCCCCGAGGCGATGATTACCGGCCTCACCGACACTACCACCGGCCAATATCCGTGGCCATCTCCCATTACCGAGTTCTGCAACCAAACCATTGCGAGCACCCCGTGCGGCGCCAGCGGAGGGGTAACAACCGGCGGCACAGACTATATTTTCTTCAGTGTCGACAAATTGGCTACAGCACAGGGCACTTGTACCACCGGTAGTGGAGCCGGCTGCGTTTTGGCCTATACTATCACCGATCCAACGTCACCCACTCTCTCCGGCAGCTTCAACGTTACAACTCCTGGTACTCCTGGCTGTTGGGCGACGGGTGGGATTGTGATTGACAACTCCGACACCACCACGACAGGCGCTTCCCAGGTTTACTTCATAAATCTAAATGGCAATAATCCGGGTGGTCCTACTGGTAACGCCGTCACCAGTAGCGAATGCGCAACCGGTACTAGTGCCACTATTCAGGCCGTACAGGCGTCGCAATCGGGTCTACACTGAGGGCGAGGACCTGTGGAACCGGAGCATTGAACAACTCGCCCTGCGCTTAGGGTCGAGGTACCGGCAGGAGTTCAGGAGGGTGGCCTGCTCCAGGGTTCGCCATGCGCCGCCTCGGTCACCTGTCCAAACCAAGAGAAACAAGGTTGCAACGAGCCAATCAGGACCGACCAGTCGGCTACCGCATAGAGTGGAAGCGGGGTGTACCGCCAAGCGGCCCTACCAGTAGCCGGCGGTGCGCCACGAGCAGGTCTTTGAAACCAGGGCGCTGCGCCACCGGAGCCAGCATGCTGCCCGCCGTCTGGCCGGGCGACGTCCTTTCCGTGTGCAGGGGCAGTTCCACCCAGGCGCTTCCAGGCGATATCATATTATTTGCCCGGCAAGGGCGCCTGTTCGCCCACCGAGTGGTCGAGAAGACAACCCACCTATTTACACAAGCAGCCTGACATCACCGTTGCATGAGCTTCTTTGACAATTACGCACAGCATGTGAGCCGTCCCTACGTTGACTTCCTCCGTCGTTTTGGAATGGACTTTGAGGCAAGCCGTGCGAGTGGGGCTGTGGTGGAGGACCGCAATGGCCGGAAGTACATCGACTGCATCGGTGGCTACGGGAATTTGAATGTCGGCCATAACCACCCTCAAGTGATCGAAGCGATGGTACGCGCTTTGGAAGCTGGCCGACCCTTTGGCTGGCCGTTTATTTCAGAAGCCCACTGCCAATTGGCGGAAAGGCTGGCTGGACTGGCGCCGGGCGGGCTTGACTGCTGCCTGATCGTCAATAGCGGCGCGGAAGCGGTCGATAGTGTTCTCAAGCTGGCCCGACTCGCCACCGGGCGATCGGGCGTCATCTGTTGTCACGGCGCATGGCATGGATTTACTCTGGGCGCCCTCAGCGTTTCAGAACCTGAAATGTGCCGGAGCTTCGGGCCGCTTTTGCCGGGAGTGTGCCGCGTACCTTACGGCGACGCGCGCGCGGCGGCAGAAGCAATCTCTCCGGAGGTCGGAGCGATTATCGTGGAGCCGATCCAATCCGAGAGCGGGGCGGTCGTGCCACCGGCGAGCTATTTGAGAGACCTGGCGGCCACTTGCGTCGCGTCCGGCGTGTTGTTGATCCTCGATGGGATCAAGAGTGGCATGGGCAAGACGGGTAAAATGTTCGCTTGCGAGTTTGAACAGGCAGAGCCGGATGTGCTGCTGGTAGGCAAATCGCTGGGGGGGGCGTAATGCCGATCGGGGCGATGCTGGCGAAGCGGAAATGGTGGAAGAAGTTTGGCCTGAGCTTCGCCATGACTTCTTCATCCAGCGCGGGCAACGGGTTTGCCTGCGCGGCAGGACTTGCCACGCTCGAAGTCATCCAATCCGAGAACCTCTGCGCGAATGCCGAAAGGCAAGGACGGCGCCTGCGAGAGGCGCTGGATGGCCTGTCTTCCCTCCATCCCGAGCTGCTGCGGAGTGTGACCGGGCGAGGTCTTTTGTTGGGCCTCCATACAGCCAGCCAGAAGGTCGCGTACGAGATCGCCGCGCACTGCGTGCACAACGGGATATTGATGATGCCGGCATTCCTCGACCGCGCGTGCATACTGATTGAGCCGCCGTTGTGCATCAACGACGCTCAAATTGATGAGGTCTTAGGGGGAGTCCAGCAAGCTTGTGAAGCAGTCAGCGCGCGAAACTCGTGAAGTTCTGCTGGAACACCGCACCGCTTGACACCGATCAACTGCGCCTCGGAGCATCGCTCGTCCACAAGACGGAGGGGGCCTGTGACTCAATGGCAGGGGAAGTGGGCGCTGGTGACGGTCGCGAGCGCCGGCATCGGCCGGGAGCTTGCCAAACAGTTTGCGGCGAGAGGCGCGAGGGTGGAGCGCCGCTCCGGATATGGGATGTAACTTGATTCATGGTTCTGCTTGAGAGAACTGAAAATGCCGCTGCCGGAATGTTCGACCCTTATCCCTGGTTGCTCCCTTCTGCTATGTAAATAAACCACTCGTCGAAATCGGCCGGGGTGCTTCCCCTGCGGGTTCGACATGCCGGCTATGGGAAAAATTCGAGGTGCGCTTCTGGGGTCAGCAGTGCATGTTCGAGAAGTGGCTACGGCTGGATTCTCAGTTGCCGCCGGATGTGCGGAGAACCGTTGTGCGGGATTTGCGAGCCGTTCATAGTTCCTGATGTCGTGAGGAATTGCGGCAGAGCTCGTACGTGCCGGTGCGCTTGCCGGAGGGGGCGACTTGCGATAAAAAGACCTCAGGCGACGTCCCCGAGGAGGCTCCCCTAATGTGTGGAATCTGTGGTGTTGTGAATCTTGAAGGCGCGCCCATTGACCCTGATTTGCCGGGTCAGATGATCAGCCAGATCCGGCACCGCGGCCCCGATGAGGTTGGCGTTTACGTCGATTCTCAGGTGGGATTCGGGCACGCGCGCTTGAGCATTATTGACCTGTCGGGCGGCCACCAGCCGATGCCTGATTCGCGACGCTCTCTTTGGATTACCTTCAATGGTGAAATCTTTAATTATGTTGAGCTGACGGAAGAGTTGATCAGAAAGGGCCACCAATTCGCTACTCATTGCGATACCGAAGTGATCCTGCATCTATACCAAGAGGAAGGTGAAAAGTGCGTAGAGCGCCTGAACGGGCAATGGGCCTTTGCCATCTGGGATACAACTCAACAGAAACTATTCCTTTCCCGTGACAGGCTAGGGGTCAGACCGCTTTTTTACACCCAAACCCCAGACAACCTTCTTTTCGCCTCCGAGATAAAAGCGTTACTGGCCTGTCCAGAGGTCAAGCGCGAGATTGACTTGCACGCGTTGGATCAGATCTTCACGTTTTGGGCGACTCTCGCACCGCGTACGCCATTCAAAAATATCTGGCAGCTTCCACCGGGACACTCGATGGTTGTCGAGCGCGGGCAGGTTCGAGTGTGGCCGTACTGGCATCTTGAATATGCGCCTGACAGCGAATTGGGTCAGGGTAGCGAGGAGAAGCTTGCTGACGAGCTACTTGCCTTGATGCTGGACGCGACACGCATACGGCTGCGTGCGGATGTTCCGGTTGGAGCGTATCTGAGTGGGGGACTTGATTCCACCTTTGTCACTGCCCTGGCGAAAAAGCTGGTGGGGCACAGGCTGAAGACCTTTTCGGTCAGTTTCGACGACCCCCAGTTTGATGAGGGCGCCTACCAAAGAGAAGCCGCGGCCTTTTTGGGAACAGAACATTACGATGTGCATTGCGCCAACAACGACATTGCCAGAGTGTTTCCGGAAGTGATTTGGCACACCGAGCAACCCATTCTGCGTACCGCACCGGCGCCGCTGTTTGTGCTGTCGAAGTTGGTCCGTGACAATGGCTTCAAGGTCGTCCTGACAGGCGAAGGGTCCGACGAGACCATGGGGGGATACGATATTTTCAAGGAGACGAAGATCCGCCGTTTTTGGCAACGTGAGCCACACTCCTCCCAGCGGCCTCTCCTGCTGCGGCGACTTTACCCCTACATGGATGGTATTCAGCAACAGCCCTCAGCCTATTTAGAGAGCTTTTTCCGAATCGACGAGCAAAGTCCCGGTCCCTTTTTCTCGCACCTGCCGCGCTGGCAACTGACAGCCCGAGCGAAGCTGTTCTTTTCGGAGGCTGTCAAGTCAGGGCTCGGCGCATACAACGCCATGGACGAATTGCAGGGACTTTTGCCGGGGCGCTACAATTCTTGGGAAGCCTTCTTGCAGGCACAGTTTCTGGAAACAAACTATCTTCTCCCGGGCTACATTCTGTCTTCCCAGGGCGACCGGATGGCAATGGCACACGCTGTGGAAGGCCGGTTCCCCTTCCTTGACTATCGGGTGGTCGAATTCGCCTCGAAGCTACCGATCCGAATGAAGATGAAGGTGCTTCAGGAGAAATACTTACTTAAACGATGCGCTGAAGGTCTGATCCCGCGCTCAGTTCAGTCGAGGCCCAAACAGCCCTACCGTGCGCCAGACGCTTTGTGCTTTCTAGAGCCGGCGGCTCGAGAGTATGTGGATGAACTGCTTTCGTCGGATTGCATCGGGCGTTACGGCATGTTTGAACCTGGACCAGTGGCGAAGCTTTTCGAGAAAGTGCGCTCGGGCAGGCCGATCAGTGTCAGGGATAATATGGCGCTCGTGGGAATCATTTCGACACAACTGGTTATACACCAGTTCGTAAATCGAATCAGTTGGAGGACTTGGAATGCAGATCAGGCAAGAGTTGAGACAGTTCGTCATTGACAACTTCCTCTTCGGCCGGGAGGGGGACCTGAAGGATGATGCCTCGTTTCTAGAGAACGGCATCATCGACTCCACGGGCGTCCTCGAGCTTATCGCCTTTCTCGAAGAGAAGTTCGGGCTGGAGTTGGCGGAGACCGACCTCACCCCCGAGAACCTTGATTCCATCGACAAAGTGACGAGGCTAGTCGAGAGCCGATTGGCGGCGAAAGAAGTAGCCTAATGCAAGTCGAATCATTCTTGGAACAGAGCGCGGAACGCTTTCCGGAGAAGACGGCGATTGTCTGTGGGGGCACGCGATTGACCTATCGGGAGGTCGAGGAGCGTGCAAACCGTCTGGCGCGCTCCCTGATCGCCGAAGGGGTCGAGCGCGGGGAACGGGTGGCCGTTTATTTGGATAATTCCGTGGAAGCGGTGGTCTCCGTTTTTGCGATCCTGAAAGCAGGCGCGGTCTTCCTGGTCGTGAACCCTACCACCAAGGTCGATAAGCTCACCTACATTCTGGACAATTGTCGGGCCAAGGGCCTCATCATGCCCGACCGCAAGTTCAGGGCAATGCAGGAGGGGCTCGCCAATGCCCAACATCTTCAGCGGGTATGGCGCGCCGGAAGTGCGAGTGACGAAGAGTTTCCACCCCACGGGCGCCTGATTGCCCTAGATCCGATCCTGGAGGGGCCAAACGGGGCGGTAGAGCCGCCGCCGAAGAAGTGCATTGATATCGACCTGGCGGCGCTCATCTACACGTCGGGTTCAACCGGCCGGCCCAAAGGGGTCATGCTGACGCACCTCAACATTGTATCCGCCGCTACCTCCATCACGACGTACCTCGAGAACACGCCGGATGACATCATCATTAACCTTCTGCCCTTGTCGTTCGACTATGGACTGTATCAGGTGCTGATGGCGTTCAAGGTTGGCGGCACCATTGTTCTGGAGCGGTCATTCACTTACCCCCACACCGTCATCGAGACGATCATTCGCGAGAAGGTCACCGGACTGCCGATCGTACCGACCGTCTCAGCGGTGCTCTTGCAGCTCGACCTCTCCCCCTACAAATTTCCGGCCCTGCGATACATTACGAACACGGCGGCTGCCTTGCCCACGCACCACATCGTACGCTTGCGTGAGCTTTTCCCCCACGTGCGAATTTACTCAATGTACGGTCTGACGGAATGCAAGAGAGTTTCTTATCTGCCCCCTGACCAGATTGATATCAGGCCGACCTCGGTGGGACGAGGCATGCCGAACGAAGAGGTATACATCGTAGACGAGAATGGCCAGCGGGTCCCGCCGAACGTCATCGGTGAGCTGGTTGTCCGCGGATCGAACGTGATGAAAGGCTACTGGGAACTACCCGAGGAGACCGAAAAAAAGCTAAAACCGGGCCCATTTCCCGGTGAAAAAGTGCTTTACACGGGCGATCTGTTCCGAATGGATGAGGAAGGGTACCTCTATTTCTTCGGCCGGAAGGACGATATCATCAAGTCGCGTGGCGAGAAGGTCAGCCCGAAAGAGATTGAAGATGTCCTCTACTCGCTGCCGGGCATTGCGGAGGCCGCCGTCATCGGTGTACCTGATGAGGTGCTAGGGCAGGGGATCCGTGCGGTCGTCACCTTGCGCGAAGGTGCGTCATTGACGGAAAAAGACGTATTACGGCATTGCGCCGAGCGCCTTGAGAACTTCATGGTGCCACAATCGGTGGTCTTTATGGCCTCGCTGCCGAAGACTGGCAGCGGAAAGATCAATAAGCGGGTGGTAGCGGCGCAAACAGGAGAGGATACATGAGTGCGACAGAAGAGTTTTCCCAAGACTGCCTACGTATTGACCCGGCGGCCACCGCTGCGGATATTGAATCGGCCATTCGAGAAATTGTGTTTGGCAAGCTGAAGCGGAAGGGAGCGGTGGTCGCAATCTCGGGCGGGGTTGACAGCAGCGTCGTAGCGGCTCTCTGTAGCCGGGCTCTGGGCAACCAGCATGTTTTGGGGCTCATGCTGCCGGAGGCGGGTTCGTCACCGGACAGCCTCCGCTTGGCCCACCTCCAAGCCTCCAGGATCGGCATCCGAACGCAGGTTGAGGACATCACTCCCATCCTGACGGCGGCAGGATGTTACCAACGTTGCGCCGGAGCGATTCGTAAGGTGATTCCCGAGTTTCATGAGAGTCTCAAATTCAAGATTGTCCTGCCGAATTTGCTGGAGGACGTCGCTTATCCGATCTTTTCGGTGGTCGTGCAACTTGCAGATGGCTCGCAGAAGAAAAGCCGGCTCACTTACGAAACGTACTTGGGTTTGGTGGCGGCGATGAACTTCAAACAACGAACCCGCAAGATGATGGAATATTACTATGCGGACCTGCTTAACTATGCGGTCGTGGGGACTCCCAACCGCCTCGAGTATGACCAGGGTTTCTTTGTCAAGAACGGCGATGGGGCGGCGGACCTGAAGCCCATTGCGCATCTCTACAAGTCCCAAGTATACCAATTGGCGGCCCATCTGGGTGTGCCTGAGGAGATCCAGAAACGGACACCGACAACCGATACGTATCCACTCGAGCAATCACAAGAAGAGTTTTATTTCACGCTGTCGCTTGAAAAAATGGATTTCTGCCTATATGGCAAGAACCACGGCATAAGTCCCGCGAGCTTGGCTCCCGTACTGGGATTGAAGGAGGCGCAGGTCGAGCGAGTCTACGCCATCATCGAGTCCAAGCGGCGGGCTGCTCGTTACCTCCATGCAGCTCCGATGCTTGTGAAACAGCTTGACGGAATCTGAACAACGGACTCATCCTTAGCGGGTTGACGCGGGCTGTGGTCAGGCGAGTTATGCACGCGACCCGATGGACGGTTAACCGCTTCAGTTGAATAGCGATCTCGGGACCCTCACAATCCCCCTATGGAAACACGTGGGAGGGGGGAGTTGGCCGCTTCACCTCCTCATTCTCAAGAACCACTTAATTCGTGAAAGACAATCAACAGCGTAGCGGCAGGACTGTTGGCTATCAATGGGCGCCACAGATGCTACGGAGCTCCATGGATTGAAAAGGGTTCCGCCCGCCGTACTGGGATGTGCCGTGTCTTGCCACGACAGGCAGCGCCCGAGCTCACGTGGGCTGGCAATCGCGAAGCGATGTGAGCATTATCCAGCCATCGTTCAGGGGTGAGTCGGCGCAGAAATGACGAGCTGGGAAAGAGTATGGGTACGAGCACTCGGGGCCGCCGAATCGCGCTGGGACTCGCCGCCCTGGGTTTGGCGTCCTTGGCGGTCACCGCCTTCTTGACGGCACGCGTCCGGCTTCCGGGTGAGGAGCGAGTTCCCGCCGGGTATCGTCGCAACCAAGCCGTCTATGTGCCGATGCGCGACGGTGTCGAGATCGCGGAGGACATTTGGCTGCCTCCGGAGCTGCGCGCTGGCGCGCGTGTGCCAGTACTTATGCAGACCACACGCTATTGGCGCGCCTATCGCCCCGGATGGCTATTTCGTGTACTCGTCGCTCTCCACCTGAAGGGGCCGGACAATCTCCTTGATCCTCAGGTGCTGTTTTTCAGCCGCCAGGGCTTCGCGGTGATTATTGCAGATGCGCGCGGAAGCGGTGCCAGCGGTGGAACTCGCATCACGGAATTATCCCCTGATGAGATCACTGACCTCGGCGAGTTGATCGGGTGGGCGGCACGCCAGCCTTGGTCGAATGGACGCGTCGGGACGTTTGGCGCGTCTTACCTGGGGAATACTGCTGAGCTCGCCGCTGTCTCGGAACATCCAGCTCTCCGTGCCGTGGCAACGCTCTACAACGATTTCGACATGATGCTCGGCTGGGCACGGCCCGGTGGCGTCTATGATGTTGGCGTGATGCAGCCCTGGAGCGACTACGTCGGAGCGCGGGACCGCAACGACGTTTGTGCAGCTTTTACCGGTTTGAGGTGCTGGTACCATTGCCAACTGACGCCTGGCGTGAAACCTGTGGACGCCGACCCGAGCGGAGCGCATCTGGCAACAATCTTAGCGCACCGGCATAACCCACCGGCTGTACAGAGCTTCGGCAAGCCGGAGTTTCGGGATGACCGCATCCAGACGGTGGAAGGACCTATCAGTTTGGATCAGATCACACCGTTCGGCTTGCGAGCACGGATCGAGGCCGCCGGCGTGCCGATGATGGTTTGGTGCGGTTGGCTCGATGCAGGAACCTGTGACGGTTCGCTCAGCCGCTACCGCAACTTCAAGAACCCGCAGCAGTTAGTAATTGGCGCTTACTCCCACGGCGGTGTCTACAACGTCGATCCATTTCTTCCCCTGGACAAGCACACGCCGCCCGATCCCCCATTGGAGGAACGGGATCGCACCGAGGCCGAATTCTTCGCCCACTTCTTGCGCGAGGACCATCCTGAACCGTTTGCCTCCAGCGTCCGCTACTACACCATGGGAGAAGGCGAATGGCACACCAGCGCAGTTTGGCCGCCCACGGGACTCACAGTGAGGCGCTATTATCTCGTTGGCGCCGCAGGTTCTGTTTCGGTGGGGGGGGTGGATAGATCCAATGCCGAGGAAGAGCGCTCACTGGGTTTGCAGCCACCCACAGCGGTGAGCGCTAGCGACTCCTACACGGTGGATTTTTCGGCAACCACAGGCAAGATCAACCGGTGGCAACTCGGCAACGTTACCTACCCAGACCGCGCAGCGGAAGATAAGAAATTGCTGACTTACACAGGAGCGCCGCTCAACACGGATGTGGAAATTACCGGTTCACCGGCGGTCACGCTCGACATCGCTTCTAGCCAAAGCGATGGCGCGCTCTTTGTTTACCTCGAGGACGTGTCGCCAGAAGGCCGCGTCACCTACATTACAGAAGGTATTTTTCGGGTCATCAATCGGAAAACCGCGAAGGGCCCGTTGCCTTATACTCCACTCGGCCCACCCCACTCTTTTTTCCGCGCGGACGCTGAGCCGCTCGTGCCAGGTCAGGCAGCGGAAATCTCTTTCGCACTTCTTCCGACCTCGGTGGTCCTGCGCAAGGGTCACCGCATTCGTTTGGCCCTAGCCGGAGCAGACTCCTCGGTGTTCGAGCGCTGTCCCGCCGAGGGCACGCCCAGGCTCACGGTGTATCGAGAAAAGGAGCGTTCCTCCTATCTCGACTTGCCGATGAGAAACCGCTAGCACCGTCACATTCAACTCGATAGGGGGTTGGAGCAGACAGTCAACTGGCATCGTGAGCATGCAGATTGGGTGGAAGCTGTGCGCGGGGCGAATATCGCACCTATTATGCAAACCACCCTGCCGGAGACTGCACCGCAAGTTGAGGAAAGCGAGATAAAAGAGCCGTGACGGCCTTTTTTTGTTGCCCTTAGCCGATAGCTCTGTTAGGCTATCGGCATGACTCTCCACCAATTGGAACAACGGATCAAACAGATCAAGCGCAGCTTGGCCAAGCTGGGGCCGACGCATCCGGGCAGCTTGAGTGAACAGTACAACGTCTGTGGCACACCGGGCTGCCACTGCAAAGACCCCAAGAACCCGCGCAGGCATGGACCGTACTATCAGCTCAGCTACACCTGGCGGGGCAAAAGCAGCAGCCGTTTCGTGCGGCCCGAGCAGGTGGCGAAGATGCGCCGCAAGGTGGAGAATTACAAGCGCTTCCGGGAACTGGTCAACGAGTGGGTAGATCTGGCGGTGGAACGGGAGCGGGCCGAGCGGGCCGCGAGAAAGCCGCACGCTGGAGATTGATCAAAACCGCCTGCTGGAAGACCTCGCTGCCTTGCAGCCGATGGTGGTGGCTTGGCTCGAGGGATTGGATGCCGCGAGTGGCGACTCCAGCAATTGCTGCGCTGGCGCTATGGGGCGACGCGCGAACGGGCCAATGAAAATCAGTTGTTGCTGTTTGCAGTGGAGATGCTCGGCCGCGGGGCAGGGAACCGAGACCGCGCCAGAGGAGGCTAAAATGCAGAAGCCTCAACGCCCGGGGCATGGTCGGCAAAGTTTGGCGAAGACGTCGGAGCGGCGGCGGGTGGTTTGTAATCCGGCCGAGCAGAAACGGTAGCGTGCGCAGTACCAGGGAGAGCCTCAGCGCGTCGTGGAAGAGATCGGTGAACGATTGGAATATTTGCCTACGTCGTGGTACGTGATTGAGGAAGCCTGTCAGAAACATGCCTGCCCGCAGGGGTGCGTGGCGCTCACGGCACCGCACGCCTCGCGTTTCGAAGAGAAGCCAATGCGATCAGCCGCGCTCCTTCGGCCGACCCACCTGGGACGGCTTGGTCTTCAGGACCCGCGTCTCTCTCCGCCTGACCCTGTTTAGCAGCGAACGATTTTCTCGCGATGTTCCTGCACGTTGCGCGTGGCATTGCGCGTGTCAATGACCAGGCGCGCGTGCCGCACAATGGCAGGATAATCATATGTGGAATGGTCCGTGGCAATGACTACCACGTCGTATTCCGCCAGGGCTTCAGGTGTGGGTTCCACGCTTTCGAGGCCGAAATCGTGTTTTCGCATTTTAGGGAGACGCGGAAAGTAAGGGTCGTGGTATTCGACGCGGGCCCCTCTGGCCTGAAGAAGTTCCATGATTTTCAGACTGGGTGACTCCCGCGGGTCGTCAATGTCCCTTTTGTAGGCTATCCCAAGGACGAGCACCCTGGCACCCTTTAGACATTGCTTGCGCTGGTTCAGGGCGTCCACCAAAGAAACCACCACGTGTTCGGGCATGGACGCATTGATTTCCCCGGCCAATTCAATGAACCGCGTCGGAAATTCGTATTCGCGCGCTTTCCAAGTCAAATAGAACGGGTCGATTGGAATGCAGTGGCCGCCCAAGCCCGGACCCGGATAGAAGGCGGTAAAGCCAAAGGGTTTCGTCTTGGCGGCCTCGATCACTTCCCAGATGTCGATACCCGCCCGCAGGCACAGCAGTTTCAGTTCGTTGACGAGCGCTATGTTTACGGCCCGATAAGTGTTTTCCAGAATCTTGGTCATCTCCGCAGCGCGCGTGGAACTAACCAGGTGTGTTTGTTCGAAGGCCCGCGAATAAAGCGCCTGCGCCCCCCGCGCGCTGGAGGCATTGACTCCTCCGATGATCTTCGGGACCTGATGGGTTTGGAATTGCTTATTGCCAGGATCCTCACGCTCGGGAGAGAAGGCCAAAAGGAAGTCAGTTTCCGGCTCTTCACCAGCCGTGACGTCGCGCCCATCCGTGAGGTAAGGGCTTATAGGGCATTGCATGCCGGATTTCTCCAGAATCGGCAGCACAACCTCCTCGGTGGTACCAGGATAAGTGGTGCTCTCCAGCACCACCAGTTGGCCGCGCCGTAAATGAGGAGTTAGGACCTCCACCGTGTTGCGCACAAACGAAAGATCAGGCTCGCGGTGAGGATCCAAAGGAGTGGGGACGCAAATGAGGATGGCATCCATTTCCCGTAGGTGGGAGAAATCCGTCGTGGCTTGGAAGCGTTTGTTATGTATATGCTCCGCGATGACGGTTTCTGAAATGTGGCGAATGTAACTCTCACCACGCTGGAGCATTGTCACCTTGCTGGGATCAAGGTCAAAGCCTGTCACCGCAAATCCGTTGCGAGCGAACAAGAGCGCGAGGGGCAAGCCGACATAGCCCAGCCCGACGATGCCCACCTGGGCCGCTTTCGCCTCGACCTTAGACTGGAAATTGGCCAGCGCTTCACACGTTACAACAGTCCCTTTGTTCACATTCATGGTTTCCTCTGCCTGCATTGGATGAGTCGATCAAAAGCGATCGATTATATCATTCCTAACCTCAGGACCCCCATTTCCGGGCTTTCTATATGCACTTATAGGCACGGGGCAAACTGCATGTTAATGCCAACATAAAAATCCCCAAAAATGGCGATTGAGAACTCCTCAGATGGGTACTAGGATGGACAGGTCCTGGAGCACACTGACCATCGGAGGGGGAAGCCGATCGTTCACTTGGAGCGTCGGCTGCTCCACGGCTGGCGCGAAGAGGAACTGAAGCGCACCTTTGTCCACTTCGGACCGCCACTGGGCTGATCGTTCCGGCCAAGAGATCTCCTTTTCGGTAAGCTTCACCTTTGCGCGCCTGCTGAGAAAGGGCATCGCCGCTTTCCTCCCACCCCTGGCATACGAGTAACCCTACACCACAACCTATTCTATTACAGTGTTAGGTCATATGGGGCATATTAGGCGCCTGCGCGCAAAGGTCGCAAATTTTGCTTCGCCTGACAGGCCACATACTCATGCCCCTTCAGCATCACCTGAGCGGGAAAGGGGGAATGCCCAGACATCTTGATGGTCACATGGCCCCACTGCGGGTCCAAGATGTGAAACGAGTAGTGGTTCACATAGGGCATGGGGTGCTTGCGCTCCAGATGATGGCCCTTCTCGTTCACCGCCCACACCAGGGCCGGGGCACGCGAGGCCAAGGCCAGAAAAAGGCCCGCTTGCACTTCGTAGGCGGCGAGGTATCCCTCGGCCAGCTCGTGCATCCTCTCTCCTGCTGGGCAGTCCACGGCGGGAAAGCCTCGGGCTTTGGCGAAAGCTCGCCGGCGACGGCTGAAGCGCCCCGCCCAGCGCATCAGATGCGTGTTGTCCAGCGTCTGGTCCGAACCGAACAGTCGACGCTAACAGAAGCGAAAGCCTCCGGGGCGATGACCAAGGGGAAGATAAGCGTTCAGCACGATCCGATCCACACGAACGTAGCTGCCCTGCAACAGATCACTGTAGCGCTCACTCAACGCATCTGGCATGACGCATACCTCCGAAGTTGGCCACGGCCTTCGGAGCTTAACCGGTCAAGGAATTTTTAGCATCAACGTGCCGCTAGTTGCCCCACAAGGGGCCACATTGTCCGAGCGCAATCTCGGAAAAAGCGCAGTACTATAGTCCACCGTGTGGGATAGCGGTAATTAACGAGGCGCCGGCTGATGCCTGGTTCCGGATGATCTGAACCGACTTGTGGGAAAGGGAAAATGGAAGACGCATCAGCTCTCTATGCCGCTCAGCATTGCGCACGGCGCATCAACACTGTGCGGAAGGCGGTACGCCTTTATGGGGCGGACCACGAGCGGATCCCGGCCCTTTTGAGGAGCACCTGGGAGGGCCGCCGCTGGGCTTTGAGGAGCGGCGGAGATGCGGGATTGCTCCTGGGTGTGTCTAGTACTTGAGTACTACTCGGCGGCGTACCTCTCCGGAAGCGACCCACAAACCGAAGCTTTGCGCCGAGGGTCCACTCCTGGCTCAAAACGAGCTGCCTTTTCAGGGCAAAAACCCCCCATCAAAGTCTATAACACGGCGAAAAATCCACCACTTGTGGGGCATTTTCCTTTCTGCGCGGCCCCCGATGAGCAGGCACATCCTTGACGGCTACTCCACATCAACGTGCGCGTTGCGCGCTAGGAGCCTGCAATCATTCTCAAAATGTCCGCTCAGTCAGCAGCGGCGCAGGTGGGGGGGTGGGTTGGCATCACGCATGCTCTAGAAGAGGGTGCGGGGGATTATGTACAGCAAGACGCGGGGCCCTAAGGGGCAAAAGCATGCAGGAACCTCCCTTCTTTGGCGCGCGCCCATGGCAATCGGACCGGCGCTGGCGGTGACGCTGCAGCCGGCGGACCAGGGCGACAGCGAAACAGTTAAGGAGACGCTGGCGAAGGCGGGAGAAAAAGTGGCCGCAGAGGCGAACCGAAGTGGGCGTGCGTTGGAAGCGGTTACTGTGATAGCGCCGGGAGAAGCTCGCGCGCAGCTTCGTACACCCGTTGAGACGGGTGGCATACAACGGGCGCGCCGGCGGCGGCACCAGAACATCCTCGAGCGTTTGCTGGTGCACCTGCTCCCGTTTAACTTGGGCTTGGCGATCAGGAAAGTACCCGCCAGGGGAACACCACGGGGACTGCAAGGAAGCCCGTCGACTTGGCTGTGATCCTTTTGTGCCTGCGGAAGGAGGCCTGGGCCTTGAAGCTAGCCTCTATAACTTGCCCAAGGCGCTCGGACGGTCTACATGCCTTCCCGAGACTTCAATGTTCTCTCCCTCGACAACTTCCCAAATCGCTATTCTTGCTACCACCTGATAGGCGACGCAATCCAGCCTGGGTGGATCTCGTGTGGCTGAATGGAATGCCGCCCTGGCAAACCGATAGTAGCCGGGTTCTCTCTGACTCACGCCCCCCAAAGTTGCCGATGCCCTGGCCGGTGGTCTGGTTCTGTGGGCAGAAATCTTCGGGCTGGGGGTTTACCGAATTTCGCAGTGACTTTTATCTCTTTCGGCAATTTAGTCACTTTGTTCTTTTCGCGTCACCCGGAAAAGCAAAAAAGGAAGGACATCTGACATTGTCGAACGCCGGCTGAGAGCAGAACGCCTAGCCTTCCCTTTCGGGACAGAGGGTTAGTTGATGTAAGCGAATATGAAGGGCAAGAACTCGACCCGGAATTGGTAACGCGCTTGCGCAGGAGGCATCTCGCATGGAAACCAAAGCAGTGCAACGACAACGTGCGAACGCAGTGATTCTCTCCACGGCCTGCATCGCACTTGTCTTAAGCATCACGGACAATGCCAGTGGCAGCCCGCAGGCGACTGTCTTCTTCAGGAGAGGCACGCCCGCAGTCAGCCTTTCACCCACCAGCCTGGCCTTCGGCAGCCAACACGTAGGTACGCCCAGTACGGCGCGGACCGTCACCCTGAGCAACACCGGCAACGCCGCCTTGAGTATCACCAGCCTCGCGGTGAAGGGTACCAATAGCAGCAACTTTGCTCAGACCAACACGTGCGGCAGGTTGGTGGCGGCCGGCGCCCACTGCACGATCAGCGTGACGTTCAGGCCGTCGGCCAGTGGCAGCCGCACAGCCTACCTAAGCATCTCGGACAACGCCAGGGGCAGCCCGCAGAAGGTGACCCTCTCCGGGACAGGCACGCTCACCGCTGCCACGGCTGCCGTGGACGGCCTTTCACCCACCAGCCTTGCCTTCGGCAACCAGTTCGTAGGTACGACTAGTACGGCGCAGACCGTCACCCTGAGCAACACGGGCAACGCCGCCTTGAGCATTACCAGCCTCGCGCTGACGGGTACCAATGCCAGCGACTTTGCTCAGACCAACACGTGCGGCAGTTCGGTGGCGGCCAGCGCCAACTGCACGATCCGCGTGACGTTCACGCCTTCAGCGAGCGGCAGCCGCACGGCCTCGGTGAGCATCACGGACAACGCCAGTGGCAGCCCGCAGACGGTAAGCCTCTCCGGCACGGGCACGGCTGCCGTGGCCAGCCTCTCACCCACCAGCCTTGCCTTCGGCAACCAGTCCGTAGGTACGACTAGTACAGCGCAGACCGCCACCCTGAGCAACACGGGCAACGCCGCCTTGAGCATTACCGGCCTCGCCCTGACGGGTACCAATGCCAGCGACTTTGCGCAGACCAACACCTGCGGCAGTTCGGTGGCGGCCGGAGCCAACTGCACGATCAGCGTGACGTTCAGGCCTAGCGTGACGTTCAGGCCTGCGGCCAGTGGCAGCCGCACGGCCTCGGTGAGCATCACGGACAATGCCAGTGGCAGCCCGCAGACGGTGAGCCTCTCCGGCACGGGCACGGCTGTCTTGGCCAGCCTTTCAGCCACCAGCCTTGCCTTCGGCAACCAACCCATCGATGTGACCAGTACGGCGCAGACCGTCACCCTGAGCAACACGGGCAACGCCGCCTTGAGCATTACCAGCCTCGCGCTGACGGGTACTAATGCCAGCGACTTTGCTCAGAGCAACACGTGCGGCAGCTCGCTGGCGGCCGGCGCCAACTGCACGATTGTCGTGATGTTCACGGCTTCCGTCAGCGGGACCGAGGCGGCCTCGCTAAGCATCGCGGACAATTGCAGCGGCAGCCCGCAGACGGTGAGCCTCTCCGGCGCGGGAATGCACGACGTGATTCTATACTGGAATCCCAGCACGACTCCCGGCGTTGGGTACAATGTTTTCCGCGGCACTACCTCGGGTGGGGAGAGCACTACGCCGCTCAACAGCTCTCCTGTGGCCGCAGGTTGCACGAGCACAACGACCTGCACCTACACTGACGCAACGGTCGTTACTGGGACGACTTATTACTACACCGTCACAGCCGTGGCGTCGAATGATGTCACCCAGAGTGCGAACTCGAATCAAGTTTCAGCGCCCGTGCCATGACCCTAATACTATAATGTGAAGTAACTGTCCTGAGTAGCCTTGACCGCGTAGGGAGCAACGACACGTGGGATGGCCTGCCTGTCCTTGCAGGGATTTCGCACGGCCACTTTATTTCTAAATAATTCAGGGGGATACAGGGGAATTCGCAGGGAGCATTCTCGCGCTTGCTTCCCAGGACAAATGTTGGAAGAATCTTACACGTATATGAAGGAAAGTAACCGGCTCAAGAAACACTCGACGCTCGCCTTGCGCAAGCGGAGGCGGGGTCTGGCGCGCTTGCTGCCGCCCGTGGAGGAGACCTTGCGGGGCTCTCTGGTCGAGCGCTATTTGACTTGTGGCAACTTGGCCTGCAAGTGTGCTCGGGGCAAGCGCCACGGCCCGGTCTGGTATTTGACCGTAACCTTAGCGCCCGGGCGCACCACGGGCGGCGTGGTGGCGGCGAGCCAAGTGGCAGCGGTGCGCCGCTGGATCGCCAACTACCGCCAGCTCAAGCTGCTGTTGGAAAAAATCTCCGCCATCAACCGCGAACTGCTGCGCCGGGAGCGCCGGAAGACCTCGCCTTAGCGAGGCAGAGCGAGGAAACCTTTTAGTTTGTCTCTGCTTTCTTACTGTTAAAAAAACAGACCAACCCGCACCCTGCCTTCCTTCTCCCACTACCTAAACAAAGTGTTCCTTTTTCGCCCTGCCGTGGGGCGCTTGTCGGATGCCCGCCAGCAGACCCAAGTTCTCCCCCCAGGCCGTTTTCTTGGCCCTCTTCTACGGCTTCGTCTTTCGCCTCTCCAGCTTCCAGCAACTGGAACCGGACTTGGCTGAGCCCAGCCGGCAGCGTTGGCTGGGAGTGCAAGAGGCTTTCGGCGATGACGTCTTACACTACAGTTTGTGCGGCTTCCACGTGCCGTCCCTGGAAGCGATGCGGGTAGAGGTCAACCGCTGCCTGAAGCGCAACAAACTCCTGGACCCCCGCCGCCTGTAGGGTCGCCGGGTGGCCGCTCCGAATGGCCTCGAGATCCTCTGCAGTCATAGCCGCTGTTGTGAGTTTCGCCGGCAACGCCGGGTCTCCGGCTTCACGATGGCGAGCGCAGAGCGCCAACCTGGCCAAAGGCGCATAAGCCAGATCCAGTTCGGTAAGCTTCACCTTTGCGCGCCTTTTCAGAAAGGGCATGGCCGTTTTCCTTCCACCGATGGCATACGAGTAAGCCTACACCGCGACCTTTTCTATTACAGCGTTAGATGATATGCGGCAGATTAGTACCGAAGTACTGTAGACAAGCGTGGGGGCTAGCGGTAATTAACAAGGTGCCGGGTGGTGCCTTGTTCCGGATGATCTGAAGCGACTTGTGGGAAAGGGAAAATGGAAGACGCATCAGCTCTCTATGCCGCTCAATGTTGCGCACGCCGCATCAATACTGCGCGGAAGGCGATACGCCTTTATGGGGCGGACCACAAGCAGATCACGATTACGACCCTTCTGAGGAGCACCTGCGAGAGTCGCCGCTCGGCTTTGAGGGGCGACGGAGAAGCGGGAATGCTTCTGGGTGTGTCTAGTACTCGAGTACTACTCGACGGCGTACCTCTCCAGAAGCCGCCCACAAACCGCAGCTTTGCGCCGAGGGTCCACTTCTGGCTTGCTGCTGATCGGATATTTCGAGGGGACCGACTCGGAGCGTGGGATCGGCTGGCGGGCCAACGATTTGCTGGCCCTGCGGCAGTTTCTTCGCATCGGGCTGGAGCAGTCAGAGCCGGATCATTCCACACGCTTGCGCCCGCGGTGCGGATCGACGCCGCGACGCTGGGGGCCAAGGCGGGGCTGCGGTCTATTGTGCGGCGGGATATCAAAGAAGGTCATATGAAGGGCAAGAACTCGACCCGGAATTGGTAACGCGCATGCGCGGGAGGCATCTCCCATGGAAACCAGAGCAGTGCAACGACAACGTGCGAACGCAGTGATTCTCTCCACGGCCTGCATCGCACTTGCCTTAGGCATCACGAACAATGCCAGTGGCAGCCCGCAGGGGACTGTCTTCTTCAGGAGAGGCACGCCCGCAGTCAGCCTTTCACCCACCAGCCTGGCCTTCGGCAGCCAACACGTAGGTACGCCCAGTACGGCGCGGACCGTCACCCTGAGCAACACCGGCAACGCCGCCTTGAGTATCACCAGCCTCGCGGTCAAGGGTACCAATAGCAGCAACTTTGCTCAGACCAACACGTGCGGCAGTTCGGTGGCGGCCGGCGCCCACTGCACGATCAGCGTGACGTTCACGCCTTCGGCCAGTGGCAGCCGCACAGCCTACCTAAGCATCTCAGACAACGCCAGGGGCAGCCCGCAGAAGGTGACCCTCTCCGGGACAGGCACGCTCACCGCTGCCACGGCTCCCCTGGTCAGCCTTTCACCCACCAGCCTTGCCTTCGGCAACCAGTCCGTAGGCACGACCAGTACAGCTCAGACCCTCACCTTGGGCAACACCGGCAACGCCGCCTTGAGCATTACCAGCCTCGCTCTGACGGGTACCAATGCCAGCGACTTTGCGCAGACCAACACCTGCGGCAGTTCGGTAGCGGCAGGCGCCAACTGTACAATCAGCGTGACGTTCAGGCCTGCGGCCAGTGGCAGCCGCACGGCCTCGGTGATCATCACGGACAATGCCAGTGGCAGCCCGCAGACGGTGAGCCTCGCCGGCACGGGCACGGCTCCCGTGGACGGCCTTACACCCACCAGCCTTGCCTTCGGCAACCAGTCCCTAGGTACGACCAGTACGGCGCAGACCGCCACCCTGAGCAACACCGGCAACGCCGCCTTGAGCATTGCAAGCCTCGCCCTGACGGGTACCAATGCCAGCGACTTTGCGCAGACCAACACCTGCGGCAGTTCGGTGGCGGCAGGAGCCAACTGTACAATCAGCGTGACGTTCAGGCCTGCGGCCAGTGGCAGCCGCACGGCCTCGGTGAGCATCACGGACAATGCCAGTGGCAGCCCGCAGTCAGTGAACCTCACTGGCACAGGCAGCAATCCACAGCCGAGCCTGACGAGCCTGTCGCCG
>JBEKHR010000062.1:0-23735 GCA_050012175.1 Terriglobia bacterium
GCCTCGGCGGTCCCATCAACGGAGGTAAATAACACTTCCGTCTTACGTCCACAAGCGGAGCCGCTACGTTCTTACATGCTCGTCGGGCTGGGGCGAAGCCCCGTTAGTGTCCTGAGTCAGAGATTCGCTGCATAATGCCGGTCACCATCTCGGCATCTGGGCCCTTGTAAGTCAATGGATTATGATCGTCGGCGATCCCGGAATTATGTAACGAACTTCCAACTGAGGACACTAGAAGCTATTTCAAAACCCTCCATAAGATGATCATGAAGCAGGCGATATGAACGAAGGCCCGGTAGATGGTGAGGGAACGGTCATAGCGCACCACGAGTCGGCGGAAGTTGCCGAGCCAAGCGAAGGTGCGCTCCACCCTCCAGCGTCGCTTATAGCGTCGCAGGACGCGTCCATCTTGGGGCGGTGTATGACAGCGGTTCGAGCGATGGGGTGCGATCAGCGCGATGCCCCGTCGTCGCAGCCGCTCGCGCAACCCGTCGCTGTCGTAGCCTTTGTCCGCGATCACCCGCTGGGGCTTCTGTCGTGGTCGGCCGGCTCGATGGCGCCGACCGACGCGGATTGTCTGCAACGTTTCCTCCGCGAGCCGGACCTCACTGGGAGAGGCAGAGTAAAGTCGCATTCCCAGAGGAAGACCCGTGCCGTCGACCACCACCATCCACTTCGTCCCCTTGCCCCGCTTGGTTTTGCCGACGGCGTCGCCCCTTTTTTGGCGGGAGCAAAACTCCCGTCCAAAAAGGCTTCGCTCCACTTCACCTGCTGGCGTTCATTTAACTCCGCCAGAAACGCTCGCCAGAGGGTAAGCCAAACCTCTTGCTCCTCCCAGTCCCGCAACCGTCGCCAGCAGGTCGACGGCGAGGGAAACTCCTGGGGCAAATCCTGCCAGCGAGCCCCGCTGCGCAGAACCCACAAAATGCCTTCCAGCACCTTGCGGTCGTCGGCCCGAGGCCGCCCACCGCGTGGGCGTCGGGGCCGTTTCGGGAGCAAGGGTCGGATCTTCTCCCACTGGGCGTCGGTCAACAGCCGACCGTATCGCGCCATCCGCCCTCCCCCTGGCGCTTCTCCCCCTCCAAGGGAACACATCTACTGCAAAACTAACGCATTATACCCAGTTTTGAAATGGCTTCTAGGAACTTCTCGAATGCGAAGTGCCGACCTAAAGGTCGGTGCTACCATAAAATCGGAAATCCAAAATTGCCACTCCCCAACCCCGAATCCCGTACCCCGAACCCCCGATCGTTCACCGTCTTGGGTGTGCGCGTGGACGCCGTCCAGATCCCCGACGTTATCGAACCGGTGATCCATCAGGATTTGATAACTTCCTACCGCAAAGAGTAGGTCTGTCAAGATTCCAGGGGCGTTGCATTTCATTCGAGCACTGATGCCAGTAATGAGGCCGAAACCGGACACTCCAAGACTGAATGCGAATTCGGTCGCGCTGAGTCCAGAACGTGAATCCTCCGTATTTCCAGAGTTTCGGGTCCTGGGTGTCACCGTCCATGCCGTGCAAATCTCGGGCGTTGTGGCGCAGATCGAGGCGTGGATTCGCGAGCGGGCAGCGTGCCATTTCGTTTCCCTGACGGGGATGCATGGAGTAATGGAGGCGCAGCACGATCCGGGCTTTAAAGAAATTCTCAATGCGGGGGACATGGTCGTGCCCGATGGCATGCCGCTTGTTTGGCTGGGTCGCCGGCATGGATTCGAGATGCGCCGCGTCTACGGGCCTGAATTGATGGCCAGCTTTTGTGAGCAAACCGCAGCGAAGGGCTACCGGCATTTTTTTTGCGGGGGCGCACCTGGCGTCGCAGAAGATCTCGCTTGTCGATTTATCTCGCGGTTTCCAGGCATGGTGACGGCAGGGACGTACAGCCCTCCGTTTCGCACGCTGACGCAGGAGGAGGATCGCGAAATCATTCATACCATCGAAGACGCGCACCCGGACATTGTCTGGGTGGGATTGAGCACTCCCAAGCAGGAACGCTGGATGTTCGAGCATCGCGATCGGCTGAATGTCCCAGTCCTAGTTGGGGTCGGCGCCGCATTCGATTTTCACACCGGGCGCATCGCACAGGCGCCGGCGTGGATGGGCGATCATGGCTTGGAATGGCTTTTTCGCCTGTCGCAGGAGCCGCGGCGCCTCTGGCGCCGCTACTTGCTCTACGGAGCGGAATTTGCGGCGCTTGTCTTGCTTGAATTACTGGGCTTGAAAAAAGCTCGCTAATGGCACTACCCGGTCCATTCACGTCTCACGGAGAGGCGCGCATTGGTAACGAATGTCCAGACAGGTTGCTCCCACCAATATCATTGTGATGACCATTTCTTCGGGCTTGATTAACAGGAATGCGTACTGAAAATGAGCCGTACTGATACTTTCCTCTTGCTGGTACCGCCCCGCTTCAAATAAGTTTCCCCCCAAGTCTACAAACAGAGTTTCCTTCTCCTGCCCTTTCGCCTTCTCCCACCACAGATGCGCAAACCGCTTTAACCCGATTTCACACTCGATTTCGCATGTTGACGGTTCAGTGTCGGGGTGGCACAATGAGCCTCCAGCCATGGCCAGAAAAGCGAACCCACGGAAACGGCAAAGAAAACGTGCGGGGAGGGGACCAAGAGCGGCGAGTTCGGACCGCCTCAGCGGTAGAACGCCGAGCCTCCCCAGCGCCCGACCAGGGCGTGATTTGATCTTCTCCGGCTTCCTGCTGCTTCTTCTGCTCGTCATTTACAATTCGAACTTCCGTACCATTCGTTCGGACGACAGTTTCGCGGCTCGCTTCCTGCCCTTTAGCCTGCTCCTGGACCACAACCTCTACCTGGATCATTGGATGCAACCCCGCCTTCGGGGGCCTGTAGATCAGCCGTACTTTGCCGCCCAGTCCCACGGTCACTGGATGTCGAAGTATCCAATCATCACCCCCCTTGTCGTGACGCCGCTCTACGTCCTACCAGCTTGGTGGCTCTCCCGCCAGTCGCCTCCACTGTATCCGTATTCATTCTGCTTCGCCGTGATCGTCAACACGATGGAGAAACTCAGCGCCTCCCTGATCGCCGCGCTGTCGGGAGCACTTCTCTTTCTCGCTTTTCGCAAGGTCGCCTCGCGCAACGTCAGTCTTGTGGTGGCACTGATCTACGGCTTGGCCAGCAACACGTGGGCGATATCGAGCCAGGCTCTTTGGCGACAAGGGCTGACGGAGTTCAGTTTCGCCTTCTTGTTGTGGGCGCTATTCCGCGTTCCCGACTCACACAGCGCTCCTTTCTGGGCGGGCCTTGCCTTGACCGTGGCCACCGCCAACAAGCCCCTCGAAGCCATACTCATTGTGGCCTTCCTACTTTATTTCGTCGCCCGCAGGCAGTGGAAGAACGGGCTTCTGTTCCTCACGCCGCTAGTTGCTTTAGGTTCGCTAGCGCTCGCCTACAACCTGCATAACTTCGCAAAACTCGTGGGCGCTTACGGAATCCCGTCGCTTGGAGACGTTGCGCATTTCCCTTTCTGGACTCACCTCGGTATCGGCCTCGCCGGATCACTGGTAAGTCCAAGCCGTGGCTTGCTCGTCTACACGCCGTGGGTGGCCTTCGCGTTCTGGGGTGCAGCTAGACTCTGGAAGGAGAAGAGTCCTGGCTGGAGCCGCCCGCTCATCGTGGCACTGGCTGCCATCTGGGTGGTTCAGGTGGGTGGGGTCGTATGGTGGGGCGGGTGGAACTTCGGTCCCCGCTACTTCACGGACCTGTTGCCCTTCTTCGCCTGGTTCCTGGTGCCGGTGTGGGCCAGCATTCGGGCTCGCCCTGTGCTGCGGGTGGCGTTCGCTGCGACCGTGGCCATCGCCTTGTGGGTGCAAGTGGTCGGCACCTTTTATTACCCGGCAGGGAATTGGGACGGATGGCCCGTCAACGTTGATCTCGAACCGCAGCGATGCTGGGATTGGTCTGATACCCAAGTGCTGAGAAGCTGGAGGGCAGGTCCCGCCGCGCCCTCTTTGCTCCATCAGTGGGAGAGGCTGTTGCAGTCCCGATCTGGCGTGCCCCAGCCCTAGCTGCTGGCGGGCCTAAGGCCGTGTCTTTTTCTATCGCACCGGCCTCCCCAGGGACTCACATGTTCCTCACTGAACGGTCAGCTTGAGCACAACGCTGTGTGACAAGGTAGACGAACCCGAAGCAAAAGTGCCGGTGGCAGTCAGGCTGTAAGTGATGAACGGTGTACCCGGAATGCGCATGACGATGGCACCACAGGCCGCCCACAGAGCAACCAATAGTACGAGCAGGCAGGACTGCACGCGACATCTGTCGGGGACAGCAAGAGCGCCCGGCATGACCCGGGTGATGTACATGACTAGCATTGATCCTCCGCGCTGCCGGAATGGAGGTAGAATAGTCTGCTATGCGAAAAACCCTGCTGCCGGCCCTCTCCCTGCTCGGACTTTTCGATTCCCTTTATCTTCTCTGGGTTTATACATCGCCGTCGCGGCCCATCGTCTGTCTGGGATCGGGGTGCGACGCAGTGCGGGCAAGTTCCTACGCTCACCTGTTTGGCCTGCCTCTTCCAGCCTTCGGAGTTGCGAGTTACGCGCTTCTGGGGCTGCTGATCTTTGCAGAAGTTTTGGTCTCGCCGCGTCTGGGGCGAGCGATCCAATACGCCGTAGCGGGGATCTCGTGTGCCGGCTTCTTGTTTTCCATTTACCTCACTTCGCTGGAAGCGTTTGTCATCCACGCCTGGTGCGCGTGGTGCGTGGTCTCGGCGCTCGTCGTAACCGGCATTTTCGTCTTGTCGCTTCTTGAACTACGCCGGCCTCTCGCCCTGACGGGTCCTTTAGCGCTGATGGCAAGAATCAGAACAAACTTTGTCCTGTGCGTGGTGGCGCTACTGATCGGCGTCCCGGCCTTCATCTTGCTCTCCCGGCACGGCGGACTCCCACCCGTCCCGCAGGCTTCATCCCAGGCACTCGTCGAGCATCTGGTCCGTCCGGACAACCACATAACCGGAAACTTGCGAGCGCCTCTCACGCTCGTCGAATTCGGAGATTTCGAGTGCCCAGCGTGCGGGCTTTCGGAAGAAGCCGCTCGCCAAATCCGCGCCCAATACGCGGACCGGATCCGTTTCGTGTTCCGGCAATTCCCCCTCAGCAAGATTCATCCCCAAGCCGAGAAAGCAGCGGAAGCTTCGGAATGCACAGCAGAACAGGGCAAGTTCTGGGAGGGCCTCGAAAAGCTTTATGCCGAACAAGCTGATTTGAGCGAGGACGCCCTCAAGCGTTACGCTCGAGAACTTGGCCTGGACCAGACCCGTTTCAACCAGTGCCTCGACAGTGGAGAAACCACTTCGCGCGTCACCCAAGACCTGGCCGACGGTCGCGCCGTAGGTGTGCGCGCCACACCTACCTTCTTCATCGGCCAGAAGAGGATCGAAGGCCCCTTGGAGTTCGCTACGTTCTCACATCTAGTGGAGCAGGAGTTGGCCAGCAGCGGCGCTGCGACGGCAAGCACCACAAGCCCTTCTCAAAGCGCCGCAGTCCAGCCATCGTCGCAAACTCCCAAGTCCCCTTCCCCAACGCCCGCCAGGGCAAAGGCCGAGGATGCCAATGCAGAATCTGCTGGTCTGTTCGGATCGAACCCAGGGGGATCACTCTCCGGCTTGCAGACTTCTATCGGCGCCTGTAGCGAGGCAGAAGCAAACAAGAAGCAGCCGGCCTTGATTGGGATAGCCGAGGTCCGCCAGCTTCTCGAAGCTACGCCGAAACCTCTGTTTGTGGACGTCAGGTCAGCCAAGGACTATGCTAGCGGGCAAATTCCCGGCGCTATAAACATGTCGGCGGAGAACTTTGGGCGGGATTGGAACAAACTACCCAAAGACAAGACCATCGTACTTTACGAGAGCGGGCATTCCTCGGGTGACATCTGCGCTGCCAGCCGCGCCGCAGGGCGTGCCTTGCTCGAGAATGGATTCTCTTTCGAAAAGGTGAAGGTCTATCAAGATGGGCTTGCGGGGTGGGAGAAGGCCGGCGAGCCCGTCCAACGTCGTTGAGGGTTGCGAGAAACAGTGACGCCTCGGGTGAAACGCCGGCACGCGCCTCGGCTGGCTGCCGGTCGCGCCGGCAGCGAGACATGCCGCCGGGACGGCCGCGCTTTACACAAGGATCGCAACGAAAGGAGTCTTACATGGCAAGCCCCTCGCTCCGTAGCGGTTTCTTGACGTGCAGCGTTTGCCTGCTCCTCGTCGGCGGAAATGGGCTGGCAGCAGAAACGAGACCTCTTCAGGGTGCCCGCGCCCCTGCGGCCACTGGGCCAACTACCCCCGAGAGAATTGGCCAATATGTACGTGACCGCTTCGAGGTGCCGGAAAGCGTTAAGGTAACCGCCGAGCCCCTGGGTAACTCGCAGTTTCCCATTTTCTTCCAGACAATCGTTACGACAGATGACGGCAAGGAGAAACGAGCCAGCAACGTTTTCATCACCAAGGACGGCCGTTGTTTCGTGATGGGTAATGTCTTTGCCTTACCCCACGGCTCGACTGCCGAGATCGTGCGTTGCGTTCGCGAGGTTATGAAGCTTCCACCTCAAACGGAATTGAAGACCGGCACTTTCAATAAAACGTCGTACCCTCAGTTCCTCAAGGCGGTCATTACGGCAAGCGATGGAAAAAACACACAGACAGCGGAGATCTTCATTACGAAAGACCGGCGAACCGGCATCCTGGGCATCGTCTTGCCCTTTCGAGAGGATTTTGTTCGGGGCCTGATCAAAACAAAGGATGTGCCGAGCCTGGGACCAAGCAACGCTCCGGTGACCGTCGTGGAGTACGCCGACCTCCAATGCCCGGCCTGTGCCCGCCTCCACGAGTTTCTGGAGAAGGAACTCCTGCCTAAGTACGGCGATAAGGTTCGCGTCATCTTCAAGGAGTTCCCTCTCCCCATGCATGACTGGTCCACTGCCGCCGCGGTGGCCAACGAATGCGCCTACCAGATTAACCCATCGGTGTTCCCCGGCTACCGAACCCTCATTTTTGCCAATCAGAATGCCATTAACGCATCGAACGTCCGCGAGCGCCTATTAGCTTTGGGGGACGAAGCGGGAGTTGAGCGTTCAAGACTCGCCGTATGTATCGACTCCAAGGCCTCCCTCTCGCAGGTCGAGGCAGCGCGTCAAGAAGGGGAAGACCTCGGCGTTAACAAAACTCCCACGACTTTCGTCAACGGAAGGATCATAGTTGGACTGGCGTCCCAAGCCACCTTCGATAAAATCGTCGATGAGGCCTTGCTGGCTAGGACAAAAACCGGAAAGGGTGCGAGCAGTCCCACACCGTAACCCGTTCTCGGTCGCCGATTGCGACAAGAACTAACGGGCGGCTCGCTAGGCGGAGTGACGAGGGGGGTGGAAGGGAGGGAACCTGGCAGCAACTATATGTGCGCACGTGTGCGCCTCCACAAGGCCCATCGTTTCCAGACTGCACCTATCCAATTCCCCACCGCGATTTGTTCAATCACCAGGATCGGTCAGCTCTTCGTCTTGACGGTAACGGGCCGGATATTTTACTCTCGACAACGTGACCAGCTACTAAGTAACTCACTAGTACAACAAAAATAATTGCTCCTGTATTGACTTTTCGGAAACTATCCCGTAGAATCGCGCCTCCTTCGCCGTCCGTGCCTATGCGGCACGTTCGCGGCTGACGTCCTGAGAGTGCGCGATCAAACCATCACCGCGTGAAACACGTTACTTGTCAGCTCCCTTGCAACGTATTGACAGCCTTGTGAAAGGAACCCGTTTTGAAACCCAGTGAAGGCAGCTTTAGCAGGTTATGATGGTTTTGCCCACTCCAAACCTCCCGCTCTTGACCAGCCTGGCAAGGGCCATTCTGGCCACGGTTACCGTGGGGACGCTTGCACTAGCCGTGGGGGCAATGGTCCGGCGCTGGCATCACGATCGGTTTGACCGCCGGGTTAAAAGCCTCTCCATCCATTATGCGCTCACTCCCGCGACGCTGTTGGAAGGTAAACATTCGGCGCAAAGTCTGGCAAGTCTGCGCACGCTCCCTTTATCCAGTCTCGAACTCCTCCTTGAACCACTACTTCTCAAATGCGTCTCCGCTCCCCCTCTCGCCACCGTCTTAGAAGGGCTGTGCCTGGAGTTTGGATTGATCGATGTTTGGCAGCGGCGGATTCTCGATCAATTCGGGCCCGTTTCGTTGCGCGAGGCACTCTCAAACCCCGACGGTCTTCTCCATATTTTTTCACGCCTGCACTTTTTGCTTCGTGCCCGAAGCGCAAGAAACCTGGGCCTGCTGCGCCACCAACCGAGCTGGCCCATTCTTGTAAAGGCCCTGGACGACCCGCATCCCGACGTTGAGCAGGTCGCTCTACGGTCGCTGGCCGCCATTCGCGAACCTCAAAGTTTCCCGGCGCTCCTGGATCGAATGCACAAAGCGGTGACGGAAAACCGTTCGCGTTTCTCTCTTTATTCTCTGAAGGCGGCCATGGCCAAGTTTCCACTTTCCCAAGCCCCGCAACTCCTGCCTTCGCTGCGCCACCCGCATCCGCGAGTCCGCTCGGCGGCGGCGGAGATTCTGCGCGAAATGGCGAAGGGCGAGCTGGCTGGGAAACCAGCCCTTTTCCAATACAAGAGCGTGTTCGACCGCGACTTGGCCGCGCTCACTTCCGATGCTGATCCTGAGGTCCGCGCTCTGGCTGCCGAGGTCACTGCGCATCTCGATGCTGCGGTCTCCAGCTCTGTTTTGCGCCAGGTGCTTCAAGATCCTCAGTGGTCGATTCGGAGGGAGGCGTTGCAAACCTTGGCTCAGCGGCCAGGGCTTTTGCCGATGGCCGAAGTCCAGGGGTTCCTCACGGATCCCCATCGGATGGTCCGCCAAGCTGCGCTGCGGGCGCTTCTTGCTTACGGACGCGAGGGTGTTTCCAAGCTCTACGAGCATTTCCTGGAGACAGAGGATAAAACCCTGAGGGAACAGATCCTCGAGGAGCTGGAACACTCAGGTCTGGTTTTGAGCCTCCTGCAAAACTACGGCGAAAGCCCGGGCAATCTGGAGACTCGGGTGGTGGAGCGACTCGTGACCACGGGCGCCACTCGTTATCTTAATGCGGCACTCAGTAACAGCTCCGGCCGTCAACTCCTCCAGATTCTGTTTGAGAAGCTTGGGGAACGCCGCGAGCCGAAGATTGAAGCATGGGGTAGACTCTGCGCCGCTCTTGATGCAGCCCGCGAGCCGGATCAGACCGCTTGCGGCCACTCGAAGCTGGCCACCTGAAAGGACTCCCTCATGGACATGTGGGGATCACTTTTCGGACATGCCCTGATTTTCTTCAACCTGCTGATTCTCTCCTACTTCGTAGTGGGGAACGGGGTCTATACGGCTCTGATGGTCATGTCTCTGCGGGCCATATGGTTTCATTCTCGACGAGTGGCCTACCAAGGATTGACCGAGTTGCGAGGCTCGTCCCTCACGCCTGCGGTCACCATCATCGTGCCCGCCTGGAACGAAGAACGCATCATCGTGGAAACGGTTCGCTCCGCCCTGGGGGTGGATTACCCGTGGGTCTCCGTAATCGTGGTCGATGACGGATCGACCGATTCAACTCTGAAGCGATTGGCGGCAGCCTTCAAGTTGGCCCCCATGGATCAGGTTTACCACCCCACCCTTCCCACTTTCGCCGTGCGCAGCTTATACTTTAATCCTTACATTCCCAACCTTCTGGTAGTTCACAAGCAAAGGGGTGGCAAGCCCGACGCGCTGAATACGGGAATCAACCTCTGCCGCACCCCTTATTTCTGCTGCCTGGACGCGGATTCCATCCTGGAGCGCGAGTCGCTTTTGCGACTGATGGATCCCATCCTCAGGTCGCCGAAGGAGACTATTGTCAGCGGTGGTATCGTCAGAATCATTAATGGATGTACGGGAAGAAATGGCCAGATAGTGAAACTAGGACTCCCGGCGACTTCCTTAGAGCGCTTTCAAGTTGTGGAATACCTGCGCAGCTTCCTTACGGGACGGAACGGCTGGTCGCTGCTGGGAGGGACCGTGATCGTCTCGGGAGCTCTCGCCCTCTTCCAGCGTAAGGCTGTAATTGAGGTGGGCGGGTTCAGCGCCGATACCGTCACCGAGGACATGGATCTCATCATCACCTTGCGCCACTGGGCGGCCCAGAACAAACGTGACATTGAAATGTCATTCACTTCCGATCCTGTTTGCTGGACCGAGTGCCCGGCCTCTGTGAGCATGCTGAGCCGCCAAAGGCGTCGTTGGCAATTGGGGCTCTGCCAGACCCTCCGGAAACACCGCAGGATGCTCTTCCGTCGTCGGTATGGGATGGTCGGCTTATTCAGCTTGCCCTTCCATCTCTACGTGGAAGGACTAGGCGCCATCGTCGAATTCCTTGGATATCTTCTGGTGCCTCTATCCTTCTTTGGGGGGCTCATGTCCCCAGCCCTGCTGCTCTTATTCATTCTGCTGGGCCTGGCTTATGGTGGTTTCCTGTCGGTAGGGGCTGTGCTCCTCGAGGAGTTGACCTACCGACGCTACCCCAGGCCTCGAGACCTCTTGGTTTTGCTCGCTTACGGCATGCTCGAAAACATGGGTTACCGCCAACTCATTCTTTTCTTTCGCGTCCAAGGAACGATGAAATTCCTGTTTGGGTCGCACCGGTGGGAGAAGGTAATGCACAAAGGACAATCACTCTCTTCGGATGCGACGGACCTGACTCCTGCCTCCGCGAATGCGAGCGCGGGATAGGCAGGTTAATCCCTCAATGGGCGCCTGCCTGAGGGGGAATGATGGCGCATCGTCACTCAAGATCGCGTTTATTTCGCCCTTTCCGGGAAGTGCCGCCGCCTGTTCTTTTCTTAACGATGATCCTGCTTCAGCCTGGCTCTGTGGGTCTCCGTGGACAAACCCCTCTGTCGCCCAAAGAACCGGCCCCTGCCACGGGAGAGTCGCCAAGCCAGGCTGCCCATCCGACCATCGCCAAATCCGGGAGTCCGCTCCCGGGAAATTCCCTTCCCCTTAAACAATCCGCTGTCGCCTACCTGAGGCGCGGGGACTTCGCGGCCGCGATCCAAGCCTATAAGCACGCTTTGGAACTTGACCCCAGTGATCGTGACCTCAAGCTCGGTCTGGCACGGGCGCTGAGCCTGAGCGGCCACCAAGAAGAGTCGAAAAGCTTATACCAGGAGTTGTTGGCGAAAACCCCCCAAGACGCCGACGCGCTGGAGGGTCTGGGGCATGCCTTTCTCCGCTCGGATCATCCCCTCGAGGCGCGCTCTGTTTTCGCGCGTCTCGTGGCGATGCACCCTGCCAATCCTGAATTTAAGATCGACTTGGCTCGGGCCGAGACACGCTTGGGCAAATATAAGCAAGCCCGGGAGATCCTGTCCTCGGTTCTCACCGTCCAACCCCGAAACCGCGAGGCGCGCTTGCAGCTCGGCTATGCGAAACTATTCCAAGGTAAGTATGCAGAAGCGCTCGCCAATTTCTCCCGACTGCTGAAGGTTGATCCGACAGACTTTGATGCCTTGCTCGGCAATGCGCGCGTCTTCTATTATCGCGGTAACATTGCCTATTCCTACGCGCTCGTCAGCAAGCTGGTAAAAGATCGCCCCAACGACTTCGACGCACTCTTCTTGCTCGCCAACTTGGAGCGCGCCCGCCACCACCGGCGGCAGGCTCTTGAACTCCTTGCCCGATTAAATCAAATGAGCCCCGGTAACCCTGAATCAGGTCAGCTTGAGAGGAGTCTTCGTGAGGAACAAGAGGTCACCTTTCACGCTTCCGCCTCCTACGCGCGTGAAACCAGCGCCGGCAACGGTTCCCCGGATCTGATCGGGTTTTCCGGCCAGGACTTGCGGCTATTTGGATATGAGTCAAGCGTTGGCTTTTCTGCGTTGCCCCGAACGAGCTCGTCACTTTCCTTTGACGCGTTGCCTGCGACGAGCCCGGGAGCAATCGGTGGAGCGGTCGTCCCGTCAGAGTTCATGTACCGCCAAACCACGGCGATTTATCCACGCCTTATACTGCGCGGGGGTGTGGGCCTGGTACGATTCGGGCCAGGCGCGTTGCAAAACATTCCAGGCCAGTCCCAACTTGTCTCCACAGCAACCTTCCGCCCTCTGGGATTCCTGGGCGCGAGCTATACCTTAAAGAAGAACCTGACCCTTGATTTGTCCCTGGCTCGTGCCGCCGTTCCCTATACTCCCCTTTCTGTGCGCATGGGTGTCATGGAAACTCTCTTGGACGGAGGGTTGAAATTCTCCTTCACTCCGCGCACGGAGCTGCGGGTTGATTACTTCCTCGCCCATTACTCATCCATCCGATTCCAGCAGCTTGACCTCGTAAATGGAACCCCGAGCCTGGTGCAAGGCACGGCGGTCCACGACCAAGCGCATGGTGGTTCCGTGACTCTTGTGCGGAACATTCTTCGGTTAGAGCATTCGTCGATAGACATAGGATACGAAGGTCGGGTGTACGGTTTTACCCGGTCTCAGCCCAGTGTTTACATGGGGTTCTTTAACCCCTCGTTTTATCAAGTGCACCAACTCACAGCACGGCTTTTTGGCATTCTCCGGGGCCCGCTCGGCTACGATTTTTCCGGCGGGTTGGGTGTACAACAAGTGGAGAAGCACCAACCTCTGACCCAGGCCTTGAATTTGAATCCTGGCCTTTCTCTTAGGATCAACAACCGCCTTTCCTTCAAGCTGGGATACACGCATTACAACTACGCGCAAAGCCTGGGTGTGATTCGGGGTAACGCGGTCACTTTATCGACAGATTCCAGATTCTGACAGATAGCTAACGATACAGATCAGAGACCTCGCGAGGAACTCTTCTCCCCCTACTCTCGCCAGCATTAGCCACGAGCGGTCGGCCCGACTTGGCGCCCCGCTGTGAGGAAAAGCATCGCCTTACCCCACAGCAGGCGTCCCTGCCAAAATCACCGATAGAACAGGAGGAAATCAGTGAGGCATAAACTTCTTAACATACGGAGAGTTTCTTTCCGAGCCTGTGCCCGAGCGCCGGAAGTGGCCGGAGGGACCTTCGCCAAGGAACTCTGAGAACCAAGCTTCGTGCTCGATCTCCTCGTGCAGGATAGCGAGTGCCAGGTCATAAGTGCGGTGGTCTTTGCCGGCGGTCAGGTTGCAAATGGCGTTATAACCCCCGATTGCGCAGCGCTCCGCCTTTACCAGGACCTCCAGCATCGCCTTGACATTGGTCGGATCTTGGGGGAGATAAGCCGGCGGACAAGCAGACAGATCGTGAAAATCGTTCATATTCCTCGGGAGTGCCCCGCCCAGCTCGTAAATCCGTGGGACGAGCACCTCGAAGTGGTTGCGGTCTTCGATCCGAGCGTCCTCGGTGATCTCCTTCAGACCCTCCCCTTCGAGCCCGATGAGGTTGACGCGAAGAATGGTGTAGTAATAGAAGGTGGTCAATTCTGCGGAGGCATTCCGGACCAGCATTTCCAACAGCTTATCGACATCGACCCCCGCCTTTTGAACTACTTCTCGAGCCACACGAGCCATAGCTTTCCTCCTTTTGCCCTCGAGGCTTCCGGGACTTTCTCAAGGTGCGGTCCCGTTCGCTAACTCCGCGCTTCAAGAGCGTCTCTGTTATGTCGCCCCCGTAAGGGACTTCTTGTTTGCTATCGTCTGAATTGTGACCTAGTGAAACCCGTTGGTCAAGGGTATATTTCCTTTCCGTTTGGTTAGCCTTCATTTCCACGAAAGTCCTCGACGCGATGCCCATCCTGATCGACAATAAGGGGGCCCGCTCGAGCGCGAAAAGTGAGGCGCGAATTGCTGGCGCAAATTGAAAGTCTTATCGCGGCGAACGTTACAAACCTGATGGGAGGTCATACTTGAATGGACTCATCCGAATTGACCCGCCTTTATGATTTCACCGGGCAGACAGTTGTGATCACTGGCGGGACTGGAACCCTGGGTGGCGAAATTGCCTGCGCGCTGGTGGGATGCGGAGCCAATGTTGCGATCTTGGACCGCAATCTGGACCCGGCCCAGCACATTCTCGAGCTCATGGAGCCGCGCGCAAACCACGCGGTGGCGGTCCGCGCCGACGTCCTGGACCCGGAGAGCCTGTGTCAGGCCGCCAAGATCATCCTGGAGAAGTTCGGCACTATTCACAGCTTGGTGAACGCGGCGGGAGGCAACAAACCTCAGGCTACCACCACGCCCGACCTTTCGTTTTTCGATCTGCCGCCGGATGCTTTGCGCTGGGTGTTTGATTTAAACATCCTGGGAACGATGCTTCCCTGCCAGGTCTTCGGCAAAATCATGGCGGGAAAAGGCGCGGGGGTCATTCTCAACGTTTCCTCTATGAACGCATTCCGCCCTCTGACCCGAATACCGGCCTACTCGGCCGCGAAGGCTGGAGTCAGCAACTTTACGCAGTGGCTCGCCGTACACATGGCTCAGGTTTACTCGCCGCGCATTCGCGTGAACGCCATTGCGCCGGGTTTCTTCCTGACCCAACAAAACAAGTTTCTATTGCTCGATGAGAAGAGTGGCGAACTGACCGCGCGCGGCAAGTCGATCGTCGAACACACTCCCATGGCGCGTTTTGGCCGCGCCGAGGATTTGTTTGGAGTGGTCTTGTGGCTCCTTTCGCCGGCTTCGGCTTTTGTCACGGGAATCATCGTGCCCATTGATGGCGGATTCTCAGCGTATAGCGGGGTCTAACCAAGAATCAGGGGTCCGGGTGAAGAAGTCGGCGAGCAAGAGCCCTGAAAACATCGCCGTTCGTGGAGGAATGAAGCCGATGGTCGTGGGAAAAGGATTCGCAGACCGATACTTGACCCACGAGGAAGTTAGTCAAATCACGCAGCAGGGTCTGAGCTCGCTGGCGGTGGATGGCAAGCGTGTCCTCATCATCATCCCTGACAGCACACGCACCATGCCCATGCCGCGCATGTTCGAACTCTTCGAAACGCAACTTGCTCCGCGCGTGGCTGCCTTGGATTATCTGGTGGCGCTCGGCACTCATCCCATAATGAACGACGAGCAATTGAGCGAGCTGGTGGGGCGTCCGGTGAGGAACGAGCTAACCGGCAAGAGCCACATCTTCAATCACCACTGGGAAAACCCTGCGAACTTCGTGACACTTGGTGTCATCCCCGCCTCTGAGATCGGCGAGATAACCGGCGGGCTGCTGGCCCAGGAGGTGCCCGTCCGGCTCAACAAGCTGATTCTGGATTACGACGAACTCATCATCTGTGGGCCGGTCTTTCCCCATGAAGTTGTCGGCTTCTCCGGGGGGACCAAGTATTTTTTTCCAGGAATCGGCGGTCCGGAAATCATCAACCTCACTCACTGGCTGGGTGCGTTGATGACCAACTACAAGATTATCGGCGCCGGTTATACGCCCGTCCGTGCCATCATCGACCGAGCCGCCAGTCTCATCGACCGGCCCACCGCCTGCTTCGCCTTAGTAGTTACGCACGCAGGTCTGGCAGGGCTTTTTTTCGGCTCACCGCAAGAGGCTTGGAAGGCGGCCTCGGCCCTCTCTGCCGAAAAGCATGTAATTTACGTACCAAAACCCTTCCGGCGCGTGCTCTCCGTCATGCCCAAACTCTACGACGATCTCTGGACCGGGGCCAAAGGGATGTACAAGGTGGAACCGGCGGTCGCCGAGGGCGGCGAGGTGGTGATTTTTGCGCCGCACATCCGCGAAGTCAGCTACACGCACGGCAAGCTGATAGATGAAATTGGCTATCACTGCCGCGATTATTTTCTGGCGCACTGGGACAAGTTCAAAGACTATCCGGGTGGTGTGCTGGCGCACTCCACGCACGTCAAAGGACTAGGCCAGTACGACCAGTCCAGTGGCAAGGAGACTCCGCGCATTCAAGTGACGCTGGCTACGGGCATCCCCGAAGAACGGTGCCGACGTATCAACCTGGGTTATGTTAATCCCGCGACCATCCATCCCCAAGAATGGGAGAGCCGTGAGGAAGAGGGCATCCTCATCGTGCCCCGGGCTGGGGAAATGCTGTATCGCGTCCGGATTCCCTGTCATGCTGACCGGAGCGAAGCATCTCTGTAGTTCCTTCCCCCAACTAAGCGGTCAGTCTCGCATGCGAACTGCCGAGATCCTTCGTCGTCCCGATCAGATCGGGACTCCTCAGGATGACAGGCACAGGTTACGCGCACTGTTCCCACGACACACTCGACCTCGAACTTGCGATTTCAGGTTTGTATTAGGGAATCCCCGACAGGAAACGGAACAGTCACTAAATCCATTTCAACGCTCCACGATTCCAGAGCCAGATATAACCCACGATCAAGATCCCCAGGAACACGAGCATCTCCACCAGGCCCAACAGTCCCAGAACTTGAAATTGCACTGCCCAGGGGTAGAGGAAGACCGTCTCAACCTCAAAGACCACGAACAGGATGGCGACCACATAAAAGCGCACGGTATAGCGCCCGCGCGCGTCGGATTCCGGCGTGATGCCGCACTCGTAAGGCAGAACTTTCTCCGGAGTTGGTTTGAAGGAAGGTCGGAAGAACTTGGCGATCCAGAGCAACGCGGGGAAGATGATGGCCGCGATAGCAATGAAAATCAGAATAGGCCCGTATTGGTCGACCATGATCGTTGCACCTCTTTCCCGTGTCCCCATCATAGCACATGAATCGGGCCGGAGGTCCAGGAGGATGCTGAAAAAAACGCCTTGGGGCTTCACTTTGAGCGCAGTTGTCAGTAGTCCGAGCACATTCCCATCCCGGATTTGGTGATATACTTACAGGTCAAGCTGGAGACGCTGAAGAAGCGCATTGCGAAGAAGAAAGTGCCATTCGAGGACCGGATCTCCAGCGAGTACCTCGAGGCCGTGGTGCATGCTTACGAGCACTTCTTCTTTCGTTACAAGTCCAGTGACCTGCTGGTGATTGATACCTCCGAGATCGACTTTGTCGACCGGAGCGAGCATTTGCAGGAACTCCTGCAGCGGCTGAACCAGCCGGTCATGGGCACGCAGTATTTTCTGCCGCTTGGATCCGCGCCCGCGGACTGAGACGGTCATGAGTGGCCGGTGGCGAGAAATCCCGGTGTGAGGAGAGCCGCAGGGTTTCGCGCCGAAATCGCTTACTCGAGCGGGTTTGACCCTCTCTGTCCAGGCAAGTGGAGGCCCTCCCGGGTCCTCGGACGCTCTGTAACGAGCGCCGGAACTCCCGTCCTGCGACAGAGAGGGTCTTCTTTTTGTTGCTCAAGACGGCTGGCAGTCGGCTGGAGATTTTCGATTTTGGATTTTAGATTTTGGATTCTGGATTCTCGATTTGGATCTTGAATTTGGAATCTGAGATTTGGGATTGGTCGTTTGAACTTTCGACTTTCGACTTTTTAACTAGGGAGCAACGCCATGGACCACAACACTGAGGCCGTGAGCAAAGTCACTGTGCCCTGGATCCTCGAACGAAAACTGCGTGGTGAAAAGATCGCCTGCTTAACGGCCTACGACTATCCCACGGCGCGTTTGGTGGATGAAGCAGGGATTGAGTTGATTCTGGTGGGCGATTCCCTGGCCCAGGTTGTTCTGGGCTACGACTCTACCATGCCCATTACCGTTGATGAGATTCTCCACCACCTGCGAGCGGTTCGCCGCGCCACACGCCGCGCCCTGCTGGTTGCTGACTTGCCCTATGGCGCTTATCACGTGAGCGATGAGAAGGCCCTGGAAGTTGCGATCCGGTATGTGAAAGAGGGGGGCGCCGAGGCGGTCAAATTAGAAGGCGGACGTAAGCGCGCGGCCCTCATCCGGCGCATGGTGGACGCGGAAGTCCCCGTCATGGCTCACATCGGATTGACGCCCCAGTCCGTCCATGCCATGGGAGGGTACAGGGTGCAGGGCAAGACATTGGAGTCGGCCACCGAACTCCTGGAGGACGCCGAGGCCCTCGAAGATGCAGGGTCATTTGCCATAGTTCTCGAAGGCATGCCCCGAGAATTGGCGGCCATCGTTACCCAACGATTGCGGATTCCCACCATCGGCATCGGCGCCGGCCCCGACTGCGACGGACAAATCCTGGTCTTTCATGATTTGGTCGGGTTAAGCTTCCTTCCGCACGCCAAGTTTGTCCGCCCCTACGCCGATACTGCTTCCAATTTGCGTCAGGCCCTCGCCCACTTCCGGGAAGATATCGTTGGCGGCCGCTTCCCTGACGATAGTGAGTCGTATCACTGGCCCGCCAGCCTGCGCGATCAGTTTGAACGAGAGGTCACACGCGGCACTTGATGACCTTCGAGCCGTTATGCGTCCGCCGAAACCGCGCCCTGACCTGACACGAATAAATCACGCCGACTCGCATTCTGCGTTAGCATCAGGTATCCATGAAAACGCGATGGATTACCACTGTCTCTGAGATGAAGGCGTTTAGGGCCGAGACAGCAAAGTCCTTGGCGCTTGTCCCCACCATGGGAGCCCTCCATGAAGGACACCTCAGCCTCGTCCGTCAAGCCAAAATGCAATGCGACGTGACCGTTGTTTCTATTTTTGTGAACCCCACCCAATTCGGCCCCGCGGAAGATCTCGCGCGTTATCCTCGCAGCCCGGAAAAAGACCTCGAGCTCCTCAGTTCCTTAGAGGTGGATGTGGTCTTTGCGCCGATTAGTACGGAGATTTATCCGGTAGGTTTCGCTACCTTTCTCGACCTCGGCCACATCGCCACTGTTTTCGAGGGCGCCATTCGGCCGAGCCATTTTCGTGGCGTGGCCACGGTGGTTTTGAAGCTCTTCAATATAGTGAGGCCCGATATAGCCTTCTTCGGCCAGAAAGACTTCCAGCAGGTGGTTGTCATACGTCGCCTGGTCGAAGACCTCAACTTGCCGGTACGGATCGTCGTCTGTCCGATTGTCCGGGAAGCGGACGGCCTGGCCAAGAGTTCACGAAATGTTTACCTGAATGCGGAGGATCGTAAGGCGGCGCTGCTCCTCTCCCGCAGCCTTCAACGGGCTGAGGAAATGGTTCAGGCAGGCGAAAGCGATGCGCAAAAGCTTCTGGAGGAAATGCGTAAGACGTTCGGTGCGGAGCCACGCGTCCAGCTCGACTACGCCGCCATCGTTGACCCGGCCACTCTTGAACCTGTCGCAGAGGTAATTCCGGGTTCGGTGGCGCTGCTGGCCGCACGGCTCGGTACCGTGCGCCTCATCGACAACCTGGTCTTCGGCCCCCCTGGCTCACCTCCGCAACTGAGGCCACAGCTTCCCTTGGCGACCCAACCGGCGGATAAGGAGAGCAGCGCAACTCCCACACCTGAAATCGAGAGCTTGCGTCTAAGCATAGAGAATTGCCGGGACTGCGCGGCCGTTTTTTCCATCTCACTGCCGCCCCGAGAGTTCCTTGCCAAGTACCTCAAACGCGACTACCCGGACCTGCATTCCACGCGCGTGCTCGTGATCGGGCGATGCGCACCCATCAACCCGGCCGGGTTGCCCTATTGCCGCCCAGAAGCGCTAAATCGCTTCGCCACCGGGTTCTATGATTTGCTTGGCCTGAGAAACTTTGGGGAGTTCAAGGCGCGCTTCGCGCTTACCGACGCCGCCCGCTGCCATGCAACAGTGAGCCGTGTGGATGAAAGAACTCTTGAGTATTGCGCCAAGCATCTTCGCCAGGAATTGAAGCTCTTCCCAAACCTGCAATCAATTGTCATCCTCGGGGAAGATGCATACCTGCAATTCCAGAAGCATATTCTCAGCCGCGAACCAGCGAACATCAAACCTTTCAAGGAACTCTTGAAATCGGAGGGCTGGGCGCAGGAAACCATCCGGCTGCCTTGGCACGGTCAGCGAGACGTACGGATCTTCTATTGCTACCACCCCACTTTTGAAAGTATTAAAAGCCCTTCTCTTGCAGCATACCTCGGATAGCCTGATTCGTCAGCAGCGGTGTGGCGGCACAAAGGTCGATTAGACTGCGCTGTTAGGACAGCCGCACCGGGGCCCTCGGCATGCGCCACCTCCCCGCATTCCTCACCCCTTCAACGCCGCCAGGACTTCCTGGATGTGGCCATCAACTTTTACCTTTGGAAAGACGTGCGTTATTTTGCCCTTACCATCGATGACATACGTTGTCCTTGCAATACCCATCGACTTCTTTCCATAGAGGTTCTTTTCCTGCCACACGCCATAAGCTTCCAGGGTCTTGTGGGTGGTGTCGCCGGCCAAGGGGAAATTCAGCTTGTACTTGGCCTTGAACTTCTGGAGCGCCTCGACGGTGTCGCCACTCATCCCTAGGATTCTTGCTCCCAGCTTTTCCAGTTCTTTTTTGGCGTCACGGAACTGGTTCGCCTCACTGGTTCAACCCGGGGTATCGGCTTTGGGGAAGAAATAGAGGACCAGGATGTGCCCCTTGAAATCTTTCAGGCTCACGTTTGCACCCGAATCTGATGGCAGAGAAAAATCCGGAGCCTCGTCACCAATCTTAAGCATAGACTACTCCTTATCCTGACAATTCCACCTTGAATGGATTCAAGTACTCGACTCCCTCGATCATGCGGCCTCATCTGCCAGCCTGTCATTCTGAGCGCAGCGGAGCGGAGCGAAGAATCTCGCTCTGGACTTTTCCGCCGACAAACAGCACGGCGATCCCGCTGTAGCGGGACCGCAGGGCGGGATCAGCATGACAGTGAGGGGACGCTCTAAGATGCAGAGCCCCCGCCTTACCCTAACTCCTTCTTCAGAACTTCCTGCACCAACTGCGGGTTGGCCTGGCCGTGCGTGGCCTTCATCACTTGCCCAACGAACCAGCCCAGCGTCGCAGTTTTCCCTTTACGGTATTGCTCGAGTTGTTTGGGGTTGGCCGCCATGATCTCGCGGACAATGCGGGCGATTCTGTCCGCATCGTTGATCTGTTCCAAACTCTGCTCGGAGATGATCTGGCTCGCAGTTTTGCCCGTAGTGAACATCTGCACCAGAATGTCCTTCCCCATCTTGCCACTGACACTTCCCTTGCTGATTGCGTCGAGCAAGTTAGCGAGGTCATTCGCCGCAATGGGCGATTCGGTGATCTCTTTGTTGCCTTCTTTCAGCAGGTAAAGAAGTTCGCTCAGCACCCAGTTCGCGGCCAGTTTCGGCTCCCCGCCAGCCTTCGCAACCACTTCGTAATAGTCCGCCAAGAATTTTGACGAAGTAAGTTGAGCGGCATCGTAATCCGTCAAACTGTAGTCGCGCAGAAAGCGTTCCCGCCGCGCCTCTGGAAGTTCGGGAAGTGAGCGCCGGACCTCTTCTTTCCACTCTTCGGTAATCACCACGGGCAGCAGGTCGGGCTCCGGGAAATATCGGTAGTCGTGCGCAAACTCCTTCGAGCGCATTCCGTAGGTCCGTTGTTCGCGGCTATCCCACAGGCGGGTTTCCTGTGGAATCGTTCCACCGCTTTCCACAATTTCAATCTGCCGCTCGATCTCGTACTCGAGCGCCTTCTCTAGAAACCGGAAGGAATTCAAATTCTTCACTTCTGTCTTCGTTCCGAAAGCCGAGGCGCCGGCGAGCCGCACGCTGACGTTCGCATCGCAACGCAGGCTGCCTTCCTCCATGTTGCAATTTGAAACCTCGAGGTAGAGCAACAGCGTCTTGAGGCGAGTGAGGTAGTCGTAAGACTCCTCGGGAGTGCGCAGGTCAGGCTCGCTAACAATCTCGACCAGGGGAACCCCCGAACGGTTCAGGTCGATATAGGAATTGCGGTCCGAATCGGGAAACCCCTCATGCAGCGATTTCCCCGCGTCCTCCTCTAAATGCACGCGCGTGATGCCGACGCGCTTTCGCACCCCGTCCACCTCAATCTCAATCCAGCCGTCCTGCGAAAGCGGTTCATCGTATTGCGAGATTTGATAACCCTTGGGCAGATCGGGATAGAAATAGTTCTTGCGCGCAAACCGTGAACGCGCATTGATGGCGCACCTCAGCGCCATAGCGGCCTTCATGGCCATGGTCACCGCCTCACGATTCAGGACGGGCAGCGCCCCCGGCAAGCCGAGACACACCGGACAGACGTGGCTATTGGGCGGGTCGCCGAAATGCGTCGAACAGGAGCAAAAAATCTTGGATTTGGTCAGGAGTTGGACGTGCACCTCCAGACCAATTACGGCCTCATATTGGGCGCGAACCTCAGTGGCAACAGGCATTTTCCCTCTCGAGCCGGCGAATTTTGCCTTACCGGGCCATTATAGCGGATTCCGGAGCGAGTTTTCCGCCTTCCGCCCTCAGCCGCTCTCCAGTGACTCCATGAGTCCGTCGGTTGGGCCTCAGTGAACCATGCAATTGACCCATTGATCTATTGAATCATTGAAGAAAAGACCGGGCAAGTGCTTTTCAATGATTCAATGGGTCAATGAGTCAATGATTCAATGGAGGAAGTCCTGGGCTACACGTGTGGACACGATGTCTCTTGACAACGCCCCGGCATCATGGTAGCCTACAAATGTGAAAGCTGCAACCCAGAGGAACTCATTTGCTGACCTGACACCCCGCCCCAGGAGGGACCATCTCATTTCGCAAATCACCCCAACTTACACCCAAGAGGTCATGGGAATTGACATTCCGTCCGCGATGCCAACGCCCGAAGGAGCCTAGTAAATTTAAAAAGTGAAGGAACGACGCGGGAATGTCTATGAAAACAAAGGATGAGCTTTCCGCAGGCGGGGTCGAAGCGGGAATGTTGTTGAAAACACATATACTTACACAACAAAAACGGGAATGTTATTGAATATAAAGCACTTAGTTCGTGCGAAGAACGCATGCCACCGTCATGTCGGGGCTGCAACCCAGTTGACGCGCGGACGGCCGCTGGAAGGGTTCCGGTCGACGAGGATAGGGGTGCGAAAGACGCGGCTGAGCAAATCCGGCTGGAGAACTTTCTCCGCCGTTCCCTTGGCAAGGCAGCGGCCGCGCTCCATCAGAATCAGTTCATCGGCCAACTCCGAGGCGAGGTTCAATTCGTGGGTGACCACTACGGCGATGAACCCTTCCGAGATGGCGAGATTGCGCAGCAGCCGGAACATCTCAATCTGGTAGCCGATGTCGAGGTTGGCAGTGGGTTCGTCCAGGAGCACCAGTTGCGGCCTTTGGGCGAGAGTTCTGGCCAGAACCGCCCGCTGGAATTCCCCGCTGCTCATTTCCAGCACGCGTCGTCCCGCAAACTCCGCCAGACGCGTCTTTTCCATCGCCCAGTCAACCCAGCGTTCGTCTTCGGGAGACTCGAAGAGACTATGGCCGAGGTGAGGGTGGCGTCCTTGTCGAATGAATTCGCGCACCTCGAACGAGAACAACAAGATGGTCTCTTGACGAGCCAAGCCCACTCTCCGCGCCAGTGGCCGAGGTGGGAGGCGGTGAAGGTCCGCACCGTCCAGTGTCACCTTTCCCGCCTGTGGCTCCAGATGCCCGCTGACAATCTCGAGCAGCGTTGACTTGCCGGAGCCATTGGGGCCAATGAGGGCGACAACATCTCCCGAATGCGCTTCGAAGCTTATCGACGCCAGTTCAAAGTGTGGGTAACGGAATGAAACTCCTTCCACCCGCAAATGATGGCGTATTCCCTGTGCTGGACTTAATTCGGTAATATCGGCTTGCAAAGCACGCTCGTCCATTGTTCGAGGTAAGTAGCTAGTGTAGTGTCCCACAATTAACTTGACTTATACAGATAAGGCCGATATGCTTGAGGACATGAGCCGAGTCGCAGCTCCGATTATTCTGTCGGCCGAGGAACGGACCACCTTGGCGGCGTGGTCCA
>JBEKHR010000063.1:0-23355 GCA_050012175.1 Terriglobia bacterium
CGGCTCCAGCAGGTCGGCCAAGAATTGTTCCAAGCGCTTTCGACATTTCTCGATTTCGCTCTCGGTCATGGACCGGAGCTTAGCACCTCTCCTGTGGGAGGTCAATAACTTAACGTAGTAGTATTAGGGGGTAGGGGAGAACAAAAGCCCTCACCTAACGGCGTCTCTGGGAATCAAAGGCTCGGTTGCTTCGGCAGCCGAGCCTTTTCGGCTTTGTGAGGCGTTTCATTCGGGTTACAATCCGAGCGGGGCCTCAGATTGATGAATGTTCACCTACATCCGTACGCCCGCGCCTCGCTGAGAGGCCACAGCGGAGCGTAAGCTTGCGGCCGGCATCGAACCGGGTGAGTGCTTGCGGGTAGATGCGGCTGCTCGCTTCCAGAGGAGGGAACCATGCCAAAGTATGTTGTCGAGCGGGAGATTCCCGGCGCAGGAAAACTGACAGCAGACGAATTGAGGGCGATTTCGCAGAAGTCCTGCGCAGTGCTCCGCCAGATGGGGCCGCAGATTCAGTGGGTCGAAAGCTTCGTGACCGACGACAAGTTGTATTGCGTCTATGTGGCTCCGGACGCCGACGCCGTCCGGCAACACGCCCAGCTGGGCGGATTCCCCGCCAATCGCATTTCAGAGATCAAACGGGTGATTGACCCCACGACGGCGGAGTAAGGTCAGGCGGAAGGGGGAGTGCGCCCGGGGGGTCACACCCGTTCCCATCCCAAACACGGGTTTTGGTAGGGGCGGCCTCGGGCCGCCCGCGGGGGGGCCAAGCCCTCCCCTACCGGCCCATGGAACTGTCCCGATCTGATCGGGATGGGAGAGTCGGTCGTTGCCGGGATTAAGACCAGAAGGGCCCAGGTGAACTCGATCCCTGGGCATCTTCCCCTCTGTGACAGGAATCGGGATTCGGGATTTAAGACTTGACGAACCTCCGGGACGCTGTGTATAATTCCTTTGGCTGGAGGTTAACATCATGTGCGAACTCACGAAACCTCATTGAATGTCGATCTCCTTCGGTTCTCTCCCTGAGAGCTGGGGACGATTCTTGCGTTACGACAGACGAGCGGCAATCGTTTTGATCCTTGCGGTGAAAGGCTCGCTCTGGGTTAACGAATAAAGGTCCTCATTCAGCCGAATATCATCCTTGAATTGGGTCACTAACTCTGTCCTCTCGGCCGCGGTGTAATCCGCCCCGTCTGGAAACACCTCTTCAAGGTCCACAATAGCCTTTTCAAGCTCGCCCAGGCGGGCATAGGCGCAGGCTCGATTGTAAAGAATGCTGTTCCGATTACGCGCCGGCGATTTATTTTGCCAACGCTTCATTAATAATGCCTCGCTCAATAATTCTTGGCTGCGGCGGTAATTCCCATCAGCGTGCTCAAGGTAAGCCAAGTCGTATTTGGCCCTTTGCTGCTCCGGGTCTACCTCAAGACTCTTGCTGAAGAGTGTCTTCGCCTTCGATTTGTCCGGAGGGTCGTCAAGATAGATCGCAAGATAACCACGATCATTTAGTGCTCCGGCGTTCTCGGTGTCATGGTGTATGGCGCGTTCCAGATAAAATCGCGCCCTCTCTCTGTCCTCGTCCTGCTTACCTTCCCAATGGTATTTCAGACCGTAAAAATTACCGAGGCCGTGGTATATCTCGGAAACAGTCTGGCGGATATGGCCGGCTCGTTGCAGATCAAAGTACACTAACGCAGCCACAGTTTTCTCATAAAAAAGAATCTCTTGCCCCTTTTCATGAGTGAATCTTCGATATTCCTTCTCACTCCACTCACTCGAATCGATGACCGGAAGCAAGCGTATCAGCTGATCCATAATCGCGTGAATAGAGATATCCATGTCGGCGAATAGCGGAAATTTGCTCTCCACTTTGACCACGAACTCTTGGAGGTCCTCACTAGCTGCCTTTTTGATACTTGCGATCTCACCAGGCAGTCGATCGATTTCTTTCTCCGCATCCTTCAATTGCCGATAGGCGCTGAACCCAAGCGCAATCGCGTAAACCGTCGAAACCATCAGAAGTAATGTGAGCAGTCTCTCAAGCTCGTCTGCTCGTTTGTCGTAGGCCTCGAGTTTCTCTTTCAGAGCTTCTGGCGTCGCAGCACTTCCGGTGGGGCGATTAGCCTGCTGTTGCCACCAAAACCGGCCAGTGACTACCACGGTAGCCAATGAAACCCCCAGAAGGATGCACAGCAAGATCCTGCCGATAAGCCACCTGGTTCGCTTCCGCGTTCGTGTTCGCATTGCCATTTTCCGCACCTCGAATCCCGGACCGTTAGCCAATGCCCGGATTATAGACACAGGCTCGGTTAGAAGAAAATGCACTTGGCCCCGAGCCAATGATCTCGCGGCTGCCCAGGGCCCATGGAACTGTCCCGATCTGATCGGGATGGGAGAGTCGGTCGTTGCCGGGATTAAATAAAAAAAGTCGACGGTCCGCAGTCGACAGTCGGCCAGCAAGACACAAACGGGCTCGCGCTTCGCGAGCCCGTTCTGCTTTGACGGGCAGGTGCTCTCAATATGTCCAACAAGTACCGTGGCTCGAAAGCGCACGCGATCGCGCATTCAGCGCTGGTCGGCGTAGCTCGTCGTTCCTCCGTTCTCACGCTCGCTCCTTGAACCCGAATTCGGAAGTTAGCGTGGGTGCGATGTGCATCTTGTAGGGGCACAGCGTCCGCCGCGGCGGATGCCCCTACGCCCGGCCCCGCACCATTTTGTTCCTCCGGTATCCGCGTCAAACAGGCCTCTAATCAAGTGATTCGGCTCGACTGGCGACTGCCAACTTTCGAATTCGGGTTGAACTTGCGTTGGAGATTCGCACCCGTTACAAAAGGCGCAATCTATGCGCCACCTACGGAACTCTCTACGAACCAACCGGCATCCTCCCTTTTGGCCTTCGGATGATGAATACCAGCGGGATGATGAGCAGAAACAGGATGCCCATGAGCCGGAATACACTCAGGAAGCTCAACAACGTTGCCTGCTGTTGCACCACGCCATAGAGCATCGCCAGGGCGCGGCGACTCGCGGTGGCGGGGTCGGAACCGCCCCGCAAGAACAACCCTCGAGCCTGTTCCAGTGCTTGCCGGGTGAAGGGGCTGTTGTCCGTCACATGCGCGGCCAGCAGGGATTGATTGAACTGGGAACGCCGCGCGATCCAGGTGGTGACGAAAGAAACGCCCATGCTAGAACCGATATTACGCATGACGCTGTAAAGGCTCGTGGCATAGCCGGTCTCATGCTTTGGAATCGGGTCCATGGTCAGAACCGTGAGGGGGACGAAGACGAAGGCCATGCCGGCGCCCTGGTTGAGCTGGTGCACCAGGATGTCCCAGGTCCCGGAATCAAGGTCCATGCGGGAGTAGCCGAAGAAGGCGAGACTGGCGACCGCGAAACCGAACACGACCATCCAACGCGCATCCCAGCCTCTGCCGAGCAGGTATCCCACAAGGGGCATGCAGAATGCTATGGCAATGCCGCGCGGGCTGGTCCAAAGCCCGGCGAGCGTGGACGTCCAACCGAGCAGGGTCTGCATGAACAAAGGTAAAGTCACCAGGCTGCCATAGAGCACGAACCCGAGCAGCGTGACCAACACGATGCCCGCCGCAAAGCTTCGATACTTCAACAGCCGGAAATGAACGATGGGCTGCTCGATGGTCAGCTCCCGGATGACGAAAGCCGCCAGGAAACCGGCCGCCAGCACGGCCAGGGTGATGATGAAACGAGAGCCGAACCAGTCTTCTTCCTGGCCTTTGTCCAGCATGATTTGCAGCGACCCCATGCCCACCGCCAGCATGCCAAAACCCCAAAAGTCGGCGCGCAACTTACCACGGCTAAGGTAGGGCGGATCGGAAATAAAGAGGCCGATCATGATCAGGCTGGCGACGCCGATGGGGAGGTTGATATAGAAGACCCAGCGCCAGGAATAGGTGTCCGTAATCCACCCGCCGAGCGTGGGGCCAAGTATGGGGGCGGCGACAATGCCCAGCCCCCAAAACGCCATTGCCTTGCCGCGCTCCTGACCAGGGAATTCCTCGAGCAGCACAGCCTGCGAAAGCGGCTGGAGCCCTCCACCGGTAGTGCCTTGGAGCACGCGAAAGAAAATCAGCGCGGGCAGATTGGGGGCAATCCCACACAAAAGGCTCGAGACCGTGAAGCCCGTCACCACGGTCAGTAGCAATCGCTTGCGGCCAAAGTAGTTCGCAAGCCAGCCGGTGATGGGCAGGATGATGGCGTTGGCTACCAAGTAGGAGGTGAGAACCCAGGTGGCTTCATCGACGGTGGCCGAAAGGCTGCCGGCAATGTGCGGCAGGCTGACGTTCACGACCGAAGTGTCCAGCACCTCCATCGCCGCGCTGGACATCACGGCAATCGCCACCAACCAACGTTTCCCTGAGGAGTGGGTGACCCCTACGCTGCTCATAGTGCCGATGAGATTTTAGCACTTACAGAATGTCAGACCACATGCCTTGCGAAAGAAAGCTGAAGTAGGTGCTGGTTGCGGAAGGCCCGCCGCGGTGCACTCAGGATGACATGTCCCGCCGCGGCGGGAGCGGAGCGCAGCGTAGCGAAGAATCTGCTTTTCGTTGCGGCCAAGGGCCGCGCCGTTCTACTAACACCTGATTTCTGGCTCCTGCCCTGATTACCGAACCGCGCCGGCTTCGTCCAATAGAAGTACAGTTCACGCTTGAGTCATTGGAGGAAAAGATGAGCCGCAAAATTGGTCTGGGTTTGTACTGTTTAGTGTTCTTGCTCGCCGCAGGGTCTCGCGCCTATTCCCAATCACGCATTGCGAAGGATCTGAAGCTTGATCCTGGTGGCAGATTGGTTGTCGAGGCCAGCGCGAGCGACGTTATTGTGACGGGGAGGCCGGAATCAGGCGCCCACGTTGTCATTACTTCCAATCGAGCTGATTTGGAGGACCTGTTTACCTTCCGTTTCGGCGAAGAGCCCGGGGCAGTCCGCATCGAGGTGCGAAAACGAAGCGTGCAGCCATGGCCCAACTCGCTGCAAGTGCGCATGGAGGTGCAAGTTCCTACGAAGACGAGTGTCGAGATCCGTACCGGTGGCGGAGACGTCAAGGTCAGCCACTTGCAGGGCGACACAAACCTCGAGACTTCGGGCGGAGATGTTGCGGTCTCAGGCCTCGCAGGTAATTTAACGGCAACCACCGCCGGCGGGGACATCGAATTGCACAACCTCACCGGAGAGGTTAAGGTGAAGACCTCCGGAGGAGATATTACCCTTGAAAACGCGAGTGGCCGTGTCGAGGCCCGCACCTCGGGTGGAGATGTGAATGTGGCGTTTGCGCGTGGCAATGCTAAAGGGGGAGAAATCGAAACCTCCGGCGGCGACATCAAGGTTCGCGTCGATCCGGCAGTTAGCCTTAACCTGGATGCCTCGGCCTCCAGTGGCGAAGTGACCTCAGATCTTCCCCTGAAGGTGACGGGAGAGATTTCCCAATCCAGGCTCCACGCCACACTTGGGTCCGGGGGGGAGACCCTGCGAGTCCATACCAGCGGTGGAAGCGTTCATATCAGCGCCTTGTGAAGCGCGTAGCCGTGGCACGGAGTTTGTGGCGTGGGCATCGAGAACCGGTTCCCGGCGCCCGTCTTCTGTCGAGCTCCACGCTGCTGAGCCGAGAAGGCTCATTCATCTATCTGATCGGTTAGACCAGGATGTCGATATGCAGCCGGGAGTGTCCTAATCAGACATTGAGGATCGAGGTTGCGATCCCGCTCTGCGGGACCACCCCAGGTGCACTCCCAAACTCTCCACCGCGCGCCAGCGGTAATAAGTGCTCGCCGCTCACGTTCGTTTTACTCTTCTGCCTTCTTAACTCTTCTTTTTGAAATCTCGAATCTGCCATCTGCAATCGCGCAGCGCCCCCAGCGCCTGCTCGTCTAACTCCTGACTTCTGAATTCCTCTTTTTGAGATCTTGAATCTGCCATCTGCAATCGCGCAGCGCCCCCCCAGCCCCTGCCCTTCTGCCACCTGACTTCTGAATTCTTCTTTTTGAAATCTCGAATCTCCAATCTGCAATCGCGCAGCGCCCCTCCGCCGCCAGCCCCCAGCCCCTGCTCTTCCGCCTCCGCCTTCTGCTTCTCGCTTCGTCACTCGTCACTGCTCCTCAATCGCCCGATGGCTTTATACCCGGACTCGCGGTACAATCTAGCCAGCGAGGAGACGACGGTGGCAAACATTGATCGAATCACCAGTGACCCAGCGCACATGAACGGCGAGCCGTGCATTCGCAACCTGCGACTGACGGTGCGCCGTGTGTTGGAGGCGCTGGCCACTTATCCCGACCATGCCGAGTTCAAGCGCGAGTACCCGGAGCTCGAAGACGAGGACATCCGTCAGGCGCTCGCTTTCGCCGCCGCATCTATAGCCAGCCAAGAACAGGGGTGGAAGCAGGACCTCGAGGCCTATAACACCTTGCTCGATCTCTGGTCCAAAGAGAACCCCATCAAAACCACCAAGCTGCAGGTGCTTCTGGCCGTCAACGGTTTGTTGGTTTCCGCCATCAGCGTTTCGGGCGGCTTCAAGGCGGACAAATGGTTCGTATACCTCGCGGGAGCGATCTTCAGTTTCATCTGGACTTTCTCAATCGGCAGGACGGCCCTCTTTCAGAATGCCTGGGAGACCAAGCTCAAAGCCATTCGCGACCGCTACGCCAGTGACCCGCGCTTCCACATCCTCGACTCCACTGATGTAAGGAACCGCGCGCCCCTCCTGCTCCGGGTGTTCGGCGCCATCTCCTCGAAATGGTATTTGCTCTTTTCCCCGTTCGTTTTCGGGTTAGCTTGGCTTGCGATCCTCATCTACACGCAATCCAGTTGATCACGCAAAACCCGTCGCCGTCCCCGTGCTCGCCACCCACCTTTCCTGAGGCCCCAACTCCGAATCCTTGATGCTCTTCGCCCCGCCTTCAGCGATCAGCCTTCAGTGTTCCGCCTTCAATCAGCCGATGGCCCGATGAACAAATCGCTCGATGGGTTCCCCTAGCCCCCAGCCCCTGCTCTTCTAACTCCTGACTTCTGAATTCTTCTTTTTGAAATCTCGAATCTCCAATCTGCAATCGCGCAGCACCCCCCCCAGCCCCTGCTCGTCTGTCTCCCGTCTTGCCCTTCGTCCCTTCTCACGGCTTGACTCATGGCCGCGCAAAACCTACACTCAACGCGAGGGACAGTTTCATGGGTCTGACGCACATCCAAGCGAGCATTGCCAATCCTGCCAAGCCTCGGCGCAGGGCGCGGCTCAAGTTCCTGGTTGACTCCGGCGCAATGTATTCGGTGGTTCCCGCGCCCGTGCTTCAGCGCTTGGGCATCAAGCCCGGCAAGACCAAGACTTTTATTCTTGCCGACGGCACTGAAATCAAACGCTCCCTCGGAGAGGCGCGGTTTCGCATTAATGGTCAGGAGGGCACTTCTCCGGTCATCTTCGGCGAGGAGGGCGACAGCATTCTGCTGGGCAGTATTTCGTTGGAGGTTTTGGGTTTTATCCTCGATCCCTTCAAGCGCGAACTCAGGCCACTGCCCATGATGTTGGCTTCGCATCGGCCCGCTTGGAAATACGGTTTGGGAGCAGGAGTAGCGCGGACCTGTTTTGTAGGTCCGCGGCTTTTCGTGCCCGCCAGCGCGTGTTGGCTCGGTTGACTATTGCCTCCGCACGGCATCGCGCGTAGATTGATCTCATGTCAAAGTTGCGGCGCCCGTTCCTTTATGACCGCTACATCTTCGTGACCGTGAATTTACTGAGATCGAGACGTAGGCTGGCGGAACGCGATTTCGGGCGGTTGGCGATTGCACTGGCGCGGATGCGGCAAAAACAGCGATTTGTATTGACTGCCTGGGTTTTTCTGCCCGATCACTGGCACGCTATCATTTATCCGCCCCATCCGCTGAGCATCGCGCAAGCGATGAGTGCGATCAAGGTCAGCTCGATGGTCGCAATCAACCACGGCCGGCACGAAAAGGGAGAACTTTGGCAAGAGCGTTTCTTCGACCACGCGCTCCGCACGGTGAAAGACTACGGGGAGACCGTAGAGTATATTCACATGAATCCGGTGAGGCGAGGTCTGGTGAAGCGACCCGAGCAGTGGAAGTGGTCCAGCTTTCCTGAGTACGCGGGCGTGGACGCCACCGAACAGCAGAGCCGGTGCGGGCTAACTATTGACCGCGTGCGTTTGCCCGCCGATGAAAACGTGAGAATTTGAAGCTGAAAGCCGCGGACCTACAAAACAGGTCCGCGCTACACTTGTTGCGCGGCGGACGGGAAAACCTACCGCGAAGCCCTCGCCAACGTCGAAGTCGTAATCAAGGAGTGGATCGAAACCGCCACCGAGCTCGGCCGACCCATCCCCCAGCCCAAAGGCCGCCTCGTCTTCGCTTAGTTCGTAGCCACAGTCAATCCGCGCATGCCTACGCGGGCGTGGACGCCGCCGAACAGCAGAGCCGGTGCGGGCTGACCATTGACCGCGTGCGTTTGCCCGCCGATGAGAACGCGAGAATTTGAAGCTGAAAAGCCGCGGACCTACAAAACAGGTCCGCGCTACTTACTGACTAAGCTCTCACGAAGGGTCACCACGGAGAGCGAGTCGTGCCCTCCAGGACTCGGCAATCTCTTCCAGAATAGTCGGCAGGGACTTGGTGATTCTCCAGTTTGGAAAATGCGCGCCTAACTTCCTGAGGTCGCTATAGTAACAGATGTGGTCGCCCACCCGGTTTTGGTTGATGTAACAGTATTTCTGTCTCCTGCCGGTGATCTGCTCGATCATCTGAAAGCTCTCCAGGATCGAGCAGGAATTATCCTTTCCGCCACCGATATTGTAGACCTCGCCGCAGCGCGGATGGCGGTAAAACTCGTGCATCATGCTGGCTACATCTTGCGAGTGAATGTTGTCGCGGACCTGCTTCCCTTTATAGCCGAAGACCTTGTACTCTTTCTGCTCGACGTTACAGCGCACCAGGTAACTGAGAAAACCGTGCAGCTCAACACCGGAATGATTGGGACCCGTCAGGCACCCCCCCCGCAGGCAGCAGGTGGGCATGCCGAAGTACCTTCCGTACTCCTGCGTGATGACGTCGGAGGCCACCTTCGATGCCCCGAAAAGCGAGTGCTTGGATTGGTCAATCGGAAACGTCTCGGGGATGCCGTTGGCGTAGGCCGGGTCATCGTATTCCCAGCGTGTCTCCAACTCGCGCAGTGCAATGGTGTTGGGACGATCGCCGTACACTTTGTTGGTGGACATGTGGACGAAGGGTGACTCCGGGCAGGCACGCCGCGCGGCCTCCAGCATGTTCAACGTGCCTACCGCATTGACATCAAAATCGTCGAAAGGGATGGCCGCCGCCCGGTCGTGGGATGGCTGAGCCGCCGTATGGATGATGATGGCTGGTTTCAGTTCCGCGATCAGCCGCAGAATCGCGTCGCGGTCGCGGATGTCGAGGGAGTGGTGCGCGTACCCGGGAATCGAAGCCTGAAGCCGCTCCAGGGCCCAGCTTGTATCTCCCGCCGGACCGAAGAAGACGGCCCGCTGGTTGTTGTCCAGCCCAGCAATGCGGAAGCCCAAGCGGCTGAAGTACAGGCTCACCTCCGATCCGATGAGTCCGCAAGAACCTGTGATGAAAGCCAGGGGAGCTGCCATGCAGAGTCTCCACGTAAGTTGTAGCGGCGCTCGATGAGTGCCGCCGGGCGGTCACAGACCACCGCTACAGACCAATGCGAAATCACTTAAGTCGCTCTGTATAGAATAGCAAATCCGACCCGCGGGGAATCACTAATTTCCCGCCATGCCCAATTGCTGGCAAGATCAGCCAGCCGGCTTTGTAGGTCCTCGTCTCAAGGCCTGGCGCTGAACGCTCACGCAGCCTCCGAGCGCTAATAGTCCATGTTGAGTTTTCGAAATCCGTGGAAACACATCCGCAGCATAATCAGGCCATTCTTGAATACCCTGGTCATCTTCGTGACGCCGTATATTCTCTCCTGGTAGTGGACCGGTTGGTCCAGGATGCGCAGATTCAACTTGGCGGCGCCGAAGAGGAGTTCGTAATCGCCCCAGCGGTCCATAGTGCCCCACGTGCCGACCATGGGGCGAATTCTCTCCCAATCGGATCGCCAGAGCACTTTTGTACCGCAAAGCGTGTCCTTGATTCTCTGCCCGAGCAAGTACGAGAGCACGGCGCTGAATAACTTGTTCCCGACCACATTGGCGCCCTTCATCGCCGCTTTCGGAATCGGATACACCAGTCGCGACCCATTTACGAATTCAGCGCTGCCACGGGTGATGGCAGCGATAAAGTACGGCAATTCCTCGGGCATGACGGTCAGGTCAGCATCGAGGATCACAAGTATGTCGCCCGTTGCGGCCTCAAACCCTTTCCAGACGTTCTTCGATTTGCAGATGCCGGGTCCGTCTACCGCCCGGATGTTGCGCTGCGCATATAACCTTTGCAGGCGACGAACCTCGTCCGCTGTGCCATCTGTAGATTTGTCGTCGCAGAAAATAATCTCCGTTGAGCGGGCCAGTTCCGGCATACGCGTTACGATGCTTTCAATGTTTCCGCGCTCGTCCTTGCACGGCACGATCACAGAAACAGTAACATCAGAAACATCGACCGGCTTCGGTACTGGCCTGGCAACAAGCACCTCAACCATGCACAGGCGTCTGATGAAGGGTAGTTTCGCCACGATCCGGTTCATGAAGGCAGAAAGCAAAGGAACGTATTTCGGAATCAGTGCTGTACGATAAGTCTCGAGCCACTCGAATCCGCTCAAAGCGAGCAGGCCGATCAGGTCCTGTTCGGAAAGCCAGTTCTGTTCGGTTTGGGGGATTTTCAGGTGTAGCCACTGAGCCAGACGGATCAGTGGCTCCCAGAGAACGTTGTAGCTGTAAATGATCAGGCGCGTGTGCCGTTCGCAGGCTGTTCGAAGTCGCAGCAGCGTCTTCTGAACATCGGCTATATCGCCCACGTCGCATAACAAAATGTAGTCGAACTTTTCCGGAGGTACGAAGTCTTCGGGAAACGCTTCATAGTACTTAAACTGCGGGTGCGCCGCCCGCGCGACTTCGACCATCTCCGGGCTGATTTCCACGCCGACGCCATAACTTGCTCGGAGAGCGTCAAGGAGGAACCCGGTCTGGCAGCGGATGTTCAGCACGCGCTTGCCCGGCTCGACCAGGTGCCGAAGCAAACGCTTGAGAGACTCGTAGTAATACTTGTTCCGCCGAATCCAGTTGGCTCTTGTCGCCGCCAAACCAGACTGGTGTTGCCGGTTGCGCTCATTTCGTAGTCTGAGGGCCCGGGGCCCCCAAGCAAGGTCAGCTTCCGAGTTTAACCCGGCGGTTTTCGCTTCTTTCGACATGGTGTGCTATCGATCGGCCGGAGTCTTTCGGCGCAAATGGAACCAACGTGCGAACAGGTGAGTGGATTACGGCTTCGGCGACGGCGGAAGGTCCTTCTTTTCCAACTTCCAGAACACTGTACACTCGCTAATCTCGTCGCTCTGGGAGTAAACGTGCCAATCCTTCACGTTGCTGACAAAGTCGTCGTCGTCGCAGACCACGGTGGTGGCAAAGTTGCCCGACTTGATCCGCTGATCCAATTCTGCCTTCGGCAGGATGTGAAGCCTGGCGTTCTCGGCTGGAGGCAACTTGAGCTTATGCGCATCGTCGTGTTCCATGCCAGGGGGTACGGGCCAGTTCGTCAAAAAGTAGATGTGCTCGGGTGCAGCGAGCGCTGCGCCCTTCGGAGTCACCTGCTTCACTTTGTTCGCAACCTGCTCGAGTTGACGCCAAGTGGTCGAGTCGCGATCATCGTAGAAAGTGTTGCCCAAGCACAGGGCTGTTATGCCCATCAGCAGGATCACCGGAGCCCGCAGGCGGTGCGGATTATCCAAACGTGCAACCACGGCATAGAACCCAACGACCCCCAGCACGGTGAGGAACGGGATCATAAAAGCGAAATACTGCGGGAAGGTCGGATGGGCAAAGATGTTTTGTACGCCGATGGTCACAACAAGCCAAAGGCATAAGCGAAATTCCGCCCGCCGCGCGGGGTCGAATTCGCTCTTCTTAATGAAAAAGAGACCGGCCAACGCTAACAGAACGAGCAGGAGGCTGGGCGAGCTGTTGACCCAATCGGTGACGATGCCGATATCGTGGGCGGTGGATCCTTCCCAATTTACCCGGCGGTAAAGCGTGTGATACTTGAGGAGGTCAAAGGCCACTACGTGCGGCGCCCGTGCAAACAGGAACAGCACGGGGGCCCAGGCAACCACCGCGCCGCCCAGGAAAGCCGCGGCTTTGATCCAGCGGCTTCCGGCCCGATTGTAGAGCCACATCCAGACCAGTAGAACCGGGGTAATAAGCGCTGTGAGCAAGGAGGATGCTGCTGCCGCGCCGGCAAACAGACCCGCCAGCGCGCTCATCCTAAACCGGGGCCGGGCAACCCCGGCAATCCCGGCACGAAACGCTGCCACCACCAGCAACATACAAAGCGGGTATGCCTGCGAGATCGTCCCCGCCATCCACACCCACGAGTGCAACCCGAAGAGTGCCAGCCCGGCGAACGCGGCGGGCAATCGCCAGCGGCGATCGGGAAATAGCCCGGCGAGATACTGCGCGATCAAGAAAACTGAGCTCGCGGTGACCAGGGCCGCTACGGCATGGACCACGCGCCATTGGGCGCCGAAAATTGCCATCCAGGCCGCATTCCAGTAAGCATTCAGAGGAGTCTGTGGAAAAAAGAAGTCAAGGTAGGGCCGCTTGCCGGCATCGATAAGGCGCGCGGCTAGAATGTGGAAGCCCTCGTCCCAGAAGAGTGAATAGGTTTGGGAATAAGCCACCATCCCCGCAGCCAGGAGCACGAGCGCGAAGTACAGCGGGCGCATCCTCTGTTCCTGGTCGCGCTCATCGGGTGGGTCAATGCGGGCCCGAGGGAATTTGGACAGAAGCTTCATCTTTCGATGCAAGTTACGGCATCAACTTCGCGAGCATATTGAAATCCAAAAACATTTTCAACCAGAAAATCTGCCCCACCGGGGATTCGCAGGCTGGCGCAGAGCGCAGCTCTGCGGCCCAGAGACAAGACCGAAATCAGGCGAGCCGATCCATACTCAGAACCGACGAATCATTGAGGTAGTACGATGCTGCTAGTGAGGAATTGCGGCTGGTCGGGCGCAAAATGGCGTTTGGAGGTCGGCATGACTAGCGCTAATATGGCATACTGAAGCGCAGAGCTGCGCTCTGCGCCAGCCAGCCCATCATCCGATACCCCAGCCCCAACTCCCTACCCCCGCCTTTCGTGAAGCCTGACTCCTGAATCCTGCTTTCCCCCATGGTCCTGCGCCGTAGGGATCTTGCTTTAATAGCCCCATGAAAAATGCCGGTTCGAAAAGCAGGATGCGACGGTTCACCGTGGTGATCGAGCAGGACGAGGACGATTACTACGTTGCGACGGTTCCCTCCCTGCCGAGCTGCTACACGCAAGCGCGCACCCTGGAAGAGCTTACTCCGCGCATCCGGGAAGTGATCGCCCTTTGCCTGACTGGCAACTGACCACTGAGGACTTTCCTGCGCGACAGGCCGTCTCTTCAGGGCTGGTTCAGGTTGGGCTCCGCAAGGGGCGGAGGAATCTCGGAGGCCGCCGGCGCTCGGTTCTGAGCCCGCTCCAGCCGCCGAATCGCGCGTTTATCGGCCTTCATTTTCTGCTTCTCCAGACGCTTGACCTCTTTCTGTCGCTTCTGAAAAGTCGTTCGCTGTCGACCTGCCATGCAGGCTCCTTTCGTCATCAGACGTGAAACAGAATCCGGGCGGAAACTCCGCGCCGGGAGTTCGTCTTACCAGCGGGGTTCGCGCTGCGAGCGGGGCCCGCGGGAGTTGTCGTGGCCACCTCGGCGCTTCCCGCCGAAGCCCCCGCCGCCCGGGCGGAATCCACCGCTGCGCTCCGGTCTCGGGCGCGCTTCATTGATGGTGAGCGCGCGTCCCTCGAATTCCTTGCCGTTCAGAGCGCCGATCGCTTTCGCGGCGTCGTCGTCCTGAGCCATCTCGACGAAGGCGAAGCCGCGCGACTTTCCGGTGTCGCGGTCGGTCATGATCCGGACTTGCTGCACTTCTCCGAACGGGCTAAAGAGCCCACGCAGCGCGTCTTCGGTTGTGTCAAAGGTCAGGTTTCCAACAAAAAGGTTCTTCATTCATTCACCTCAAGAGTCGAGTGTCCCGCGCGTCGCGGAGTTGTGTCGTCGGGGGTACATCCAACCCCCGAAGAGAAGTGCCCGTGCGATCAATCTGTGGCCTGGAGAAGAAAAACCCCGCAGCCTCAAATGAAGAAACGCTGGAGCCGACGCTCCATAGTGTCCAGTTCTATTATCCCACATTTTCAGCAGTTGCGCGAAATGCGGGTAGCCACAGTCGCGGGTGGCGCCCCCTTCATGACATCATACATCGCGGCCTCTGCGATGTGTGCGAAGGAAGACAGTTCTCAGTCATCAGTTCTCAGTTTTCAGTTGCGCGCCTGCCGGGTTCTTGCTGACCGCTGACAACTGAGAGCCGAGGACTTTTTCCTGAGGCGCTCGGCTTTCTGGTATGATCCTCTCAGAGGTCAAGGCGGTGGTTGGTATCCGACTTTCAAAGGACGAAATCCGGAGTTTTTGCCAGCGGCACCGGATCCGCAGGCTGGCCCTTTTCGGTTCCGTCTTGCGCCCCGATTTCGATTCCGAGAGCGACATCGATGTTCTGGTCGAGTTCGAGCGAGGGACCAAGGTCGGCTTTTTCGAGCTCTACGATATGGAGCAGGAGCTCTCCCGGATTCTGGGCGGCCGCAAGGTAGACCTCAATACTCCCAACTCGCTGAGCAAGTATTTCCGCGAGCAGGCCCTCAGCGAGGCCCAGGTCGAGTATGTCAAGGCGTGACCCGAAGGTGCGTCTGCTGCAGTGGATGACAACATTCTGTGGGACACCCTCAGCATCAATCTTCCCCAACTGCTGAGCCAGCTTGAAAGAATCCTCGGTCGCCAAGAATAGTTCCCATTCAAAAACAGCATTCAGTTATCAGTTCACAGTTTTCAGTTGAAGGCTACTGCCCGCCCGTCTTTGCTGGCGACTGACAACTGATTACTGAGGACTTTCTTGCCAGTTATCTGTTCTCAGCGTGGCGGTCTTTAGCCTGCCGGGTTTTTCCCCTGACTCCTGAATCCTGCATTACTATTGATATTTGGGCTTGATTGTGTACAATCGGGGCATCAATTCCTCATGGGATTGCCTGAGGAGACCCCGATGCCACCCACCGATATTCGGCCTCTCTCGTTCGGAGAGCTGCTTGACCGTACCTTCACATATTACCGCAAGCACTTTTGGACGTTCGCCGGGATTATGGCCATCCCCCAACTCGGCGCATTCCTTCAGGGAATATTTAGCGCCATTCTGTTTTCCCATTTTCAGACTTCAACTGGTGCGAAGCCGCATCCGGGGGCCCTTAAAGACCTCTTTTTCTCCTCGCCGACCTTTGCGGGCATCACGGCGATGTTCGTATTTCTGTACCTCATCCTTGGATCGCTGGCTTATGCCGCGGTTACGAACGAGGTTTCCGAAATTCAGCTTGGCCGATCTCTTACCATTCGCGAATGCTACCGCCAGCCCTTGAAAAGAACGGGCAGCCTGGTGGTTCTCACTCTGCTCTTTTTGCTTTTACTCCTCGCGGGAGCCATCACGATCATCCTTCCCATCCTGATGTGTCTGTGGTATGCATTTGCTGTCCCTGTGCTGTTGGAGGAAAAAACGTCTCCCCGAAAGGCCCTCAAGCGTAGCCGGCGCCTGAGCCAAGGTAACCGAGGGAACATCTTCGCCATCGCGGTTCTCATGGGCCTGATTGCATGGATTGCCATGATGGTCTCCGGATTCCCATTCATTATCGTGACTGTAATCCTGGCCGCGAAAAGACTAGCGATGCCGATCTGGCTGCATGTCCTCACCGCCCTTTTCCAGCGCGTGGCCGGCGCGCTTACGTCTTCTCTGGCACCGATCGGGCTGGCGTTGTTGTATTACGACGTCAGGGTGAAGAAGGAAGGCTACGACCTGCAAGTGATGATAGAGAATCTGGGTCCCGAGAAGTCGCCGGGCCAGGCATTCCAGGCCACCGCGTAGTGGATGTGCCTCAGGGAGAATGAAAGCGTGCGGCGGGTCTGATTCTTGCCAAGAGGCCGACAGCAGGGCAGGCCACCTGTGCTGCAAACTGCGGCGGAGGTTGGTGCCTTCGTCAATGAAAAAGGCGGCTCATCGACCATATTCCGGCGGCAGTTCGGCAGTGATTTCACGAGTTATGGGGCTCGCCCTGTTTAGCAGGATGCCGAAAGACCCGCCTCGCCTGTCATTTCGAGGAGCCACAGGCGACGAGGAATCTCGCCCCGATCAGATCGGGGTTTCCAGAGAGAGATTCCTCCCCTTCGCTCCGCTCTGGGTCGGAATGAGTCGCCTTGGCGACTTCACAAAGGTTTTTCGGCATCCTGCTAGGAAGCGACCGTGGCATTTTCGTTTCCGAAGTCATCGTCCGTCCTTTCCCATCGCCCGCGTCTATAACCTTATACCTCCACGAACCAGCGTGCTGATATGGACTCTCGTATCGTTTCTGGTTCTGGCCCTCTCGCTATCCGGGTTGCAAGCCTCGCAGCCGAGTCCAATTACCAACCCGGAACCCTCATGTCTCACCTTGAGCAATTATGTTCGAACCCTGGACGATTGGACGGCGCGCGTCCAGAAGCTGCGTGCGAGCGGACCTGCTGCCGGCAGGCTCCTCCAGGAACTTCCCGATAACTGGCAGGTCCAGGCCCAGGGGCAGCAATTCATTGTCACTACGATGCCGCTGCGTGACGCACTCGAACAGGTCCGGCGCGAACCCTCCAGTGCCGCCAAAGCCTCTGAAGGGATACTGGCCCGGCTCCGCATAATGCGGGATGCCGCAGCATCCATGATGAGTGGGGCGGGGACAAACGGGCCACACGCCCGCTCCCGATTGGCGAAGATCTTGAGCCGCCGGGAATTCCGCTCATCTCCCGAACAACCTTCGTTTGGTTCAAGGAATGTTCGCTTGTTCCGGTGGATCGGGAATCTTATTGCGTTCCTTTGGAAGGCAATGAGCCATCATGCCGCGGTTACAGGAACTGTGATCTGGACCGTGTTGATTGGCCTGGCTCTCGCCTTTGGCGCGTGGTTGGTTCGCATGCTCCTTTACCGCCCCCTGGAACGCCCGATGGCACTGAAGGCCCCCGCAGAAGGCACTCGGACTTGGCAGGACCTTGTTGGCGAGGCGTTCGCGGAAGCCAGCCGAGGAAACTATCGTGAAGCATTCCGTTGGGCATACTGGGCGGGGATTTACAGGCTGGAGAAGCTGGGGATTTGGCAGTTTGACCGGACGCGCACGCACCGAGAGTATTTGCACCTGCTGCCTGTCAGTCACCCACAATACGTCAAGTTCTCCGCCCTCACGCGGCGTTTTGAGCTCACCTGGTACGGCTGCCGGACCGCTTCCGCGGAAGACTTCCGCGAGGCACTGTCCGTCTTGGAGAACCTGGAATGCCCGTCCCACTGAACGCCGAAGACCGGAAGGTTCTGATCGTTTCCGGCGCCATCCTGGTGCTGCTGACGGTTGCGGGGTTCCTCGTCTCGCCTCCACCTGTCCAGAGACCGTGGGGTTTTCCTTCAAGCTATTCCACGGCGAGCGACGGCGGCAAGGCGGCGTACCTGCTTCTGGAACAACTGGGATACAGGGTGGAGCGCTGGGACCGATCCCCCGGCGAGTTGCCGGAGCACCCCAGCGGTATAACGCTGATCCTCGGCGCCCCTTCCATTGGTATTTCGGTTGAGGCCCGAGAGGAGTTGGACCAATTCATTTCCAGAGGAGGCCGCGTCCTGGAAACCGAAAGGCTGGCCGCTGACCTGCTGCCCGGAAGGCATGAGCTAACCAAAATCCCCAACAAACCTGATTGGAAGACCTTCCACGCCTTGCTCCCGGGGCCTGTCACCCGCCAAGCTCCTGAGATCACCATGCGCCCGCAGGCGCGCTGGCAAGCCCCGGGCATCGCCTACCTCTCTCACTATGGTGACGGCGAGGGGCCGGTGGTAGTCACTTATCCGTGGGGCGATGGCCAAGTGGAGTGGTGGGCGGACTCCCATCCGCTCTCCAATTCCGGCCTAACCAAGGCATCGAATCTTGAGTTGTTTTTGAACTCCGTCGGGCCGCCGAAAAGAAGGCGCATCCTCTGGGATGAATACTTTCATGGGCAGCGCCCGAATTTGTTGTTGTACCTGGCGAAAACGCCGGCTCCGTGGTTCGCCTTCCAGTGCGCGGTTTTGTTGGCCGCGCTGCTGCTGACATTCGGGCGGCGGAGCGGCCCCGTTCGTCCCCTGGCCGTCGAAAGCTCGCGCCTCTCACCGCTGGAATTCATCGAGACGCTCGGAGACCTGTACTGGCGAAAGCATGCGGCCCCGGAAGCGCTCGAAATCGCTTATCGGCGGTTCCGGTCCCTGTTATTGAAGCGCTTGGGTCTTCCCGCCAGCGCTGTTCCCGAGCGGATTTGGCGGGGCGTACATGACCGCCTGGGATGGGATGATCCAGACTTCTACACCCTGCTCCAGAAGTGCGAACGCGCCCTCCGCACCCGGTCCGTCGATGAAGCGGAGGTGCTGCGCTTCGTCCGGGAATTGCACTATTTCGAGCGTCGCTGGCGCCTTGCCGGGAGACCCCGAGGAGATTGTTTTATGCCTGAAGAAGCCAAGCAGTTCGCAGCCCACGTTCAGAACGAACTGGGCAAGATCATCGTCGGACAGACGCAAATGGTCCGCGAGATAGTCACCGTCCTCCTCTGCGGGGGGCACGCCTTGCTTGAGGGCGTGCCAGGCATCGCCAAGACTCTGACGGTGAAGGCGCTGGCGAAGGCCTGCGGGCTGGGTTTCCAGCGCGTGCAGTGCACACCGGACCTGATGCCTTCCGATATCCTCGGAACCAATATCTATAATATTCCCACCGCAAGTTTCTCTTTTCGCCGTGGCCCGGTGTTCACGGACTACCTTCTGGTTGACGAAATCAACCGCATGCCGCCCCGCACCCAGGCGGCGTTGCTGGAGTGCATGGAGGAGCGTTAGGTCACCGTGGACGGTGTGTGCTATCCCCTCTCGAACTTTTTCACCGTGTTCGCAACACAGAATCCCGTGGAATTCGAGGGAACTTATCCGCTTCCGGAGGCCCAGCTTGACCGCTTTCTCTTCAAGATATCTATCGGGTATCCGCAACCCGAGGAGGAAGTGGAAATCCTTAACAGGTTCCGGAACGGATTTAGCTCACGTGAGGTCGAGACCCTTGGCCTGCTTGCCGTTGAACCCGCACTTCTGGATGGGGCCCGCCGCGAGGTGTCTGCCGTGAGAACCGAACCGGGCCTTTACCGGTACATCAGCGAGATCGTGCGCAAGACGCGGGATTGGCCTACCCTGAGCTTGGGAGGCAGCCCTCGCGCTACCCTCCACCTCATGTTTGCCGCGAAAGCGCAGGCGGCTCTCGACAGTCGCGATTACATTATTCCTGACGACATCAAAGCCGTGGCAGCGCCCGTGTTGCGCCACCGGTTGGTCGTCAAGCCGGAAGCGGACCTGGAAGGCATTACGCCGGACCACATCGTCACCGAAGTCATGGCAGTGGTCGAAGTCCCGAAATGACCCAGCCCGCCAAACTCGCTCCGCTCACGGTTGCGGCCCCTGCGGCGGGGTTTTGGCGCTTTCCGTTCGCCTTTGCGCCCCGCTTTTTTATTGCGGTGGTCGCCGGCCTGGCTTGGCTCGGGCCTGCCTGGTGGGACTCGCGATTCGCCTGGTTGATGTTGGCTTGGGATCTCATGGTTCTGGTGGCTTGGGCCGTCGATTTCCGGCGACTTCCCCGCCCGGGCAATCTCCAGGTCTCCCGATCATGGCTGGCTCCGGCTTCTCTTGGTGTGGAAACGGAGGTCGAGATCGCGGTGTCAAACCCGACACCCCGCCCACTCGAAGCTTTTATCGCAGATGATGTTCCCGCTCCCCTCACGCCGCGCGTGCCGCAGGTGCATGTGACGCTCCCAGCACTCTCAAGGGCCCACGCAACGTATCGCATCCACCCCGCCCAGCGTGGCGACCTACGACTCGGAAGGACTTTTTTGCGCGTGCAAAGCCCGCTGAAATTGGCGGAACGATGGTACGCAGCGCCGCTGGAACAGATGGTTCGCGTCTACCCCGACCTGGCGGAGCCCAAACAGCACACGCTGTATTTGGTCCGCCGCCAACAGATCGAGCAAGAACGGCGTCTGAAGCATCAACCGGGAAAAGGGCGTGAGTTCGAGAGCCTGCGCGCTTACCGTGAGGGAGATGAGCTTCGGGATGTCTGTTGGACGGCCACGGCGCGCCGGGGCAAGCTCGTTACACGGGTTTATCGCACCGAACGCAGCCAGCCGGTGGTGATCATTGTGGACACAGGGCGGCTGATGCTGGCCCGTATCAGGCGCGGGGGGGAGACCTTGACGAAGCTCGACTGTGCGGTCAATTCCGCTTTGACCCTGGCTCATGTGGCATTTTCCTCCGGCGATCGCGTGGGACTGCTGGCCTACGGTCGCAAAATGAAATCGCGGCTTTTGCCCGGAAGGAGCCGCAGCCACTTGCGCGCCATACTGGATCATCTCGCCATTCTGAGCGGCGAACTGGTGGAAGCAAACCACGCCGCCGCAGCAGAGGCGTTGCTTTCCCTCAAGCGGCAAAGGAGCCTGGCGGTGTGGCTCACCGACCTTGCGGAAACGCCCGCCACTCCCGACGTGATCGAGGCGGCTTCCCGCCTGCTTCCGCAGCACCTCGTTCTGTTCGTGGCCATTGGCCAGACGGAACTGGACACACTTCTCTCTGAGACACCCGGCGATTTTGAACAGATGTATCGGCACGTGGCCGCTCAGGAAATGGCAGAGAGGCGCGAGGTCCTGATCAGGCGATTACGCGAAAGGGGCGCGCTGGTTCTCGACTTGAAACCGCAACAGATCTCCACCAGCGTCGTCAATCAATACCTGATGATTAAAGAAAGAGGATTGCTCTGATAACGCGGAGCCGCTGGGGGGCAGGTTAACCCGAATTCGAAAGTTGGGGGCCGCCGGTCGAGCCGAATCACTTGATTAGAGGCCCGTTTGACGCAGGTACCGGAGGAACAAAATGGCGCGGGGTCGGGCGTAGGGGCACAGCGCGCTGTGCCCCTACAAGATGTACATCGCACCCAGGCTAACTTCCGAATTCGGGGTTAATCGCTCGGGTGGCGTCCGGCAGCGCAGAAGTAAAGGCAAAGCAGCAGGGCTGAGAGCGCGCCGGCTGCAAACTTGGTCGTCGCCCTCATCGGAGATGGCGAAACAAAACCCTCGATGATGCCGGCCACCACGAGGAGCGGAATGATGCCCGCAACCAGCCGGATGGCTTTCCCTCCATAAAACACCGTGGCATCGCGGCGCGTCATCGAGCCGGGAAAGAGTAAGCCTCTCGCCAGCAGCAATCCCGCGGCCCCGGCAATGAGGATCGAAGGGATCTCGATAACGCCATGCGGAGCTACGAACGAGAGGAGGTCCTTGGCCATTCCGGCCTGCCAGCACGCGGCGCTGATGACGCCGAACAAAAGGCCGTTTGTCAGCAGCAGGCAAACCGTCCCAACTCCTCCCAGGATTCCTGTGGCAAATACCGAGAAAGAAACGGAAAGGTTGTTGGTCATGATCCCGCTGGAGGCCAGGGGCTTGATGGTGACGATGGATTGTGTCCACATCACTCGGCGGTCAATGCTCCTGGCCATGTCTTCTCCCAGGAAGAACCTTTGAAAAGCGGGATCTCCGAGTGTGGCAAGGAACCCCACAAGAGTCCCGAGCAGGAAGAGCCCAAACGCGGCGAGAGTGTAAGCGAAAGTTTCTCTGAAAACTTGCGGAAAGACGGATCGATAGAATCGGGTGATGCCACGAGGCCGAGGGGCACGCCCCATATAGATCAGGTTATGGGCGCGCCCCAGGAGTTGGTTCAGGTATCCGGCCAGTCGCCGGCTCAGAGGATCTTCACGAACCGTGCAGAGATCAGAGGCCACTTGGCGGTACAATAGGCCCATGTCCTGCAGTTCATGGGCGGACAGCGCCATGAGGCCACGCCGGCCTGCCCGCTTAATGATGTCTTCCAGGCGGTCCCAGAATGGCCTTCGCTTTTGAAGCCAGCGGTTGCTAATCATGGAGGTGACCTTGGCGGAAGACAAGCTTATCATTGAAACGCCCGAACAGGTCTCTCTAGAGTTTCAACTTGCGGGAATCGGCAGCCGCTTCCTGGCAATGGTCCATGATACTTTCATCCAGGTCATTGCCTTTGTGGTGCTGCTAATCCTGGCAATCCTATTTTTCTCCTTTGCCGCGCCGCTTTTTCCCGCCGGGGTCAGGCCGTGGGCAGGGGCGCTCTTCGTGTTTGTGTTCTTTCTGCTGCAATTTGGATATTTCATTTTCTTCGAGGCCATCTGGAACGGCCAGACACCGGGGAAACGGTACCAGCACTTGCGGGTTATTAAGGACAACGGGCGGCCCATTACCGCGCTCGACTCCGTGGGACGGAACCTGATGCGCGTCGTGGATAGCTTCCCCCTTTTTTATGCAATCGGCATCATCTCCATGCTCTTGAGCTCCCGGAACAAGCGCCTGGGCGACTACGTGGTGGGGACGGTCGTCGTTCATGAAAGGCCGTTGGAGAACAGCAGTGGTGTAGGTTTTCAGTATGCCGATCAACAGGCGGCCTCGGGTTATGAGGTTACCCTGCTGACCCCGGAGGAATTCCAGTTCATTGAGCTCTTTTTGCTGCGCCTGCCCCAACTACCGGCGGAAGCAAAGGATAAGTTAGGACGGGAAATCGTGGAGAGAATCTCCAAGAGGATTGGGATCTATGCGGAAGACCAGCGTGCTCCCATTCTCTACCTGCAAAAGGTCATAGCCGAGTATCGAAACAAGGCCCGGTTCCGCTGAGGGCTGAAATGAGGAGCCTGTCCCCGTAGTTGCGCGCCTGTTGTTAGATGCTCCGAATGACAGCCGGCGCCTCCCCCCCCGCTGGGCCTCTCGAATCACCTGCATGTTTCCAGTCCGCAGTTCCCCGTCTCTGTTTTTTGCTGCCGACTACCTACCGCGTACTGCCTTCCGTCCTTCCCCAGTCCCTCGCCCCCAGCACCCAGCCCCTAGTGTAGTGTCCCCAACGCTTCTTTACATTTGGCGACTTTGGACATGATTCGTTCGACCGAGGCGGTCCATACAAAGACACGAGGATTCTGGTTGTGATTGTCCAAATATTCCTTGATGGCAGC
>JBEKHR010000064.1:0-22229 GCA_050012175.1 Terriglobia bacterium
GCCGGTCACTTCAGCCACTATGGTCTGGCCAGCGTCGCTTCGCTCCGATCGCGACCGGCATCACATCGGAATCACTGACCGGGATCAAATCGGAATCAGTGACCACCTTCATCGGAATCAGCACCGCCTTTCCTCTGATAATAAACCGGGACCTGAGCCGCAACCGCAGCCACGCTTTTCTGTTGTTGTTAAAGGGGGAGTCATTTCTCCTGTTAAGGAGCGATCAATATTTTGGATGGTAACTTCCGTTTCTGGTAAACCAATTCTTTCTCCAGTCGCCGCAATGGCGTATGTGCATTTTACAAACCTTTCGAAAAGTCCATTTTCAATTGATGGGTACACGATCGAATTTGAGGTAAAGCCAGGAAATTGGAAAGCAGAGCCGCTCCTGGACGTTAGACATTCGGAATTATTTAACGTCAAAAACTTCAATTTCAAAAAAGCGCTCGTTTTAGATTTTTCAAACAATAGATTTGATGCTCTAGTAGAACATAAGCTAATAGATGCGAATGAAACGGTAGAAGGATGGGTGTTTTTCGAATGCTGGGAACCTAGCACTGCATGGAGAATGCGAGTGCGAGACGCGGCAGGTTCAGAATCAGTCCAAATGATTTTAAACGGCCCCTTCACAATGGGAATGAACTTTGGAGCCGGTTCTATCCACGTTACTGGACAGCGCAAGGACATCAGCGGTGCTACATTTGACCCAAGAGTGGATTTAACTCAATTACCCAGGTAAATCCGACATGAAGATGGGGCAATGGGTGCCTCGGCCATACGGCGAACTGGCCCGCCCCATGTCGTTCTAAATCATGAGGCCGTCAGTCCATCAGGCGCTCATCACCTTTTGGAACGCCGTCTTGAATTTTTCCATATCCTCACGCGAGCCTACGGTGACGCGCACACAGGTTGGCCAGATCGGCCAGACTCGCCCGATGTAGACCTTCTCCGCAGCCATGGCTTGTACAACTTCCTGGCCGGGACGCTTCACATCCACCATGAACATGTTGGCTACCGAAGGGATAAAGGAATAGTTCTTCCTGCTCATCCAATCGAAGACATCGTTTCGGATGTCGGCGACAATCTTACGGCGCTCGGGGACGAGGTTCTTGACCGCCAGGCTGGCTGAGGCGCCCACCATGGCAGTGACGGGCATGGAGGGTGGACCGTAGTCTTTCAGCTTGGTGATCAAGTCGGGACGGCCCAGGGCCACTCCGGCACGCAAGCCTGCCATGCCGTAGATTTTCGAGAAGGTGCGCAGGATGATCACATCCTTGTCCGCGCCGACCAAGCCGGTGGCGAACGGTTCTTCGCTCCAATGAATGTAAGCTTCGTCGATCATGACCACGGCGCCTGTGGGCTTGTTAGCCACCAGCCATTCGATGTCCGTCTTGGGGGTGATGGTTCCTGTGGGATTGTTTGGGTTGCAAACATAGATGAGTCCGGCGTCCGGCGAAGCCGCAGCCATGGCTTTCAAGTCGTGCGAGTAGTCCGGGCGCAAGGGAACATGGATGACCGGCGCGCCGATGAACTTCGCCGCACGCTCAGGGGCCTCGTAACTTGGATCGGCGATCACCAGCGGCTTGGTCGGAGAGGTGTAGGCAAGCACGGCGCGATGCAGAGGATCGCTCGAGCCTGGAAACGCTATAGCGTAGGAAGGCTTCAGGCCCATCTGCTCAGCCAGGGTCTGAGCCATTTTAAAGCCCTCGTCGTACATATACCGGCCGCACTTCTGTACCACGCGGTGAATTGCCTCGGCAGCCTCCGGACACGGACCCATGGGATTCTCGTTGGCGTTCAGTTTCACAGCGTCCGGCGGCAATGGGCCAAGGTCGGACAATTGCGCCAGCGCAGGTTCGTTGTAAAAGGGGAGCGCGGCTGCCGCACCGAGCAGCAATGAAATACGCGTAAAGTCGCGGCGGGAGAAGCCTCGCCGCAGGAAGTCGCGTTGCTGTTCGTCGCGAATAGAAGCTATCATCTGTGCGCCTCCTCAAAGCCGCCGGGGCCGGCTCAAGGTACCTCCATCCGGGCTACTCCTGGAATCGTGCCTTATCCGGCTCACAACACCCTTCTGCCACTGTTGCCCGTGCAATATCACAAATGATAACCCGGAGATGCTGCGGCTTCAAGCCAGAATCTGCGAGGTCCCTGCAAAGACACGGACGCGGCTGCCAAGGCTGCTTAGGAAGAGGCGAGGAAGAAGGCTGAAGAGACGAAGGAGACACGGTCGGCGAATCCCTGGTGCTGACGAGTGCGGACTTCGGCGGGGCGTGCATCACAGTAAGGATGGGCAGGTCGGTTTCTGATTGAACTGTCCCGGCGTGCGCGGGGGGCGGGCGCCGATTCCGGATACCGGTTGTGGTCTCTTCCAACATGATCATGGACGGACACAACTGCTTCTGGCTGATGCAGTATCCACACGAAATGCTGGCGGGCGGCTGCATGTGGGCCGTGCACCTGCCGCCGGCTATCCCTCCCGCCGGCGCTCGGGGAGGTCCTCCGGCGGCTTCGGAGCGCAAGCGGTTTCTTGGAATGCCGGAAGACTGGCGTCTGTTCATCCTCAAACTAGTTCAGCATCCGGAACTGCTTCCGCAAGTGTGCGCAGACATAGAGGCACAGATGTGGAAGCGATATCGACATTGGTAAGTTCGCGATTCGCCGAAGCGGGGAGAAGGCGCGAGTTGAGAGTCGAAGCTGCTGGACGGCTGGCAGGAGAAGCCAGCAGTCTCACCTGAAACCGTTGGGGTAAACATTGACAACGAGAGAGAATCAATGCTAGGTTTCTGAGATTAGAGCGACGGAGAGGTGGCCGAGTGGCTTAAGGCGGCGGTTTGCTAAACCGTTGTACGGTCAAAAGCTGTACCCAGGGTTCAAATCCCTGCCTCTCCGCCACGTACCGTACGGTGCGTGGCTCCGCCAGACTTTCAATCAGTTGAGTCTAAGGGTTAAATCCAAATCACCCGTTGATTACATGGAGACGATGAAAATGCGCAGGCTGCTTGGCGTTGCCGCAATACTCCTTATCACTTTGTCTGCTGCTCCACTCGCTGCCCAAAAGTGCCAGCCGGATGACGAGCCGTGCCGGAAGGCCGAGGAACTCCGGGATTACATTAAGGCGAATTACACCAAGAGCGAATACATGGCGCCGATGCGCGATGGCGTTCGCCTCTTTGTGTCCGTTTACGCGCCTAAAGACGCTTCGAAGCCATACCCCATCTGGATGCTTCGCACCCCCTATACGGTGGGGCCCTACGGCGTGGACAACTATCGCGGCTCCCTCGGCCCCTCGGAGTTTTTCGTGCACGAAGGTTACATCTTTGCCTACTGCGATGTGCGCGGGCGCGGCAAATCCGAAGGCACCTTCGAGCATGTCCGGCCGTACATTCCCGACAAGACCGCGAAGAACCAGGTTGACGAAGCCAGCGACACTTACGATACGATCGAGTTCCTTTTGAAAACCATCCCGAACCACAACGGCCGGGTGGGCATCTCCGGCACATCCTATCCCGGCTTCTACGCCACCATGGCGGCGCTGAGCGGGCATCCGGCGCTGAAGGCAGTGTCGCCACAGGCCCCGGTCACCGAATGGTTCATCGGTGACGATTTTCGGCACAATGGCACGCTCTTTCTGGCACACGCGTTTGGTTTCTTTTCTTCCTTTGGACGCCCGCAGCCGGGAGAAAACGAAGTGCCCGGCCCCCGCTTCAATTACGCTACCCCAGACGGCTACGATTTCTTCCTGCGCATGGGGCCGCTGGGCAATGCTGACCAGAAGTTTTTCAAGGGCCAGATCGAATGGTGGCGAGATCTCGTCTCGCACGACACCTACACGGACTTTTGGAAGGCCCGCGACCCGCTCCCGTACTTGAAGAACATTAAGGCCGCCGTCATGACGGTGGGTGGCTGGTTCGACGCCGAAGACGTGTATGGGCCGCCCCACACCTATGAAGCCATCCGCAACCAGAGCCCTGGCACGGTAAACATTCTGGTCGAAGGTCCCTGGTCGCACGGGCAGTGGAACCGTGACTCCGGCGAGTATCTCGGCGACGTGCGCTTCTATCAGAAGACGGGCCAGTACTTCCGCGAGCACATCGAGTTTCCGTTTTTCCAGCACTTTCTGAAAGACAAAGGGGAGGAGAAGCTTCCGGGCGCCTACGTTTTTGAAACCGGGCGCAACGAGTGGTTTAAGCTCGATAGCTGGCCGCCCAAGAATGTCGTGAAGAAGACGTTCTACTTCCAGAGCGCGGGCAAGCTTTCGTCTGAGCGCCCCTCGGCGTCCGGCGAGGAGTTTGACGAGTACGTCAGCGACCCGGCCAAGCCGGTTCCGCACATCTCCTGGACCAGCACCCAGATGACCTACGAATACATGACGGGCGACCAGCGCTTCGCCTCTTCCCGTACGGATGTGTTGGTCTACCAGACTGAGCCGCTCGAAGAAGAGGTAAATGTCGCCGGGCCGGTGACCGCCTCACTGTACGTCTCCACCACCGGCACGGACTCCGACTGGGTCGTCAAGCTCATCGATGTTTATCCCGGGAATTATCCGGACCCTGACCCGAACCCGAAAGGCGTGCGCATGGGCGGCTACCAGCAGCTTGTTCGTGGAGAGCCCTTTCGCGGGAAATTCCGAAAGAGTTTTGAGAACCCGGTGCCTTTTGAGCCCGGCAAGCCGGATAAAGTGGAATACCAGCTTCCGGGGGTTTTTCACAGCTTCCGCCGTGGCCACCGTATCATGGTGCAAGTGCAAAGCTCGTGGTTCCCGCTGGTGGACCGCAACCCGCAGAAATTCATGAAAATTGATGAGGCGCGGCCCTCCGACTTTCAAAAGGCTACCCAAAGGGTGTACCGGTCGGGGAAGCTGGCATCGGGCATCACGCTGGATGTCCTGCCGCTAGGCGCCGACTTCGGTTATTGAGGCCCGCGGCTCTGAAGGAAAGCTTGTCTGATGCCTGGAGAGGTCAAACTCGAATCTCGTCTAGCCCCCCTCGTACTGGCCCTTCCGCCGCCGCCTTTCGACTCGCAAATGCCGGTTCGATTCCGAATAAAAGGTGGGTTTTTGGCCCCCTTTTTGGGTTCGATTTGAGTTCGTTTGCACTCAAAAACCAGTTCGTTTTCAGCGTTTTAAAATGCTAAGTCCTTTGTTTGCACTAGATCGGTAGGTTCGTTTCGTCTAAAAAACATCTTTTTACCGTTTCCGCGCCTTTTCCCCCTTTCGGGGTCCCTTTTGCCTGTCGTTGCCGCCGCCGGTTGCCGGCGCTCTCTTGCGGCAACTCTCATAGGCTACAACGAGTGGGCGGGCGTGTCAAGAGAAAAGTACAGGAGACAAAAAGGCAGGCGTCGTGTGAACGATGACGTGCGGCTCCGCCCAATTGGTTTAATGCAGTTGCCAGACAAAAGCCGCCGGCTGGCGCAGAGCGAAGCTCTGCGTTTCAATTCGCCATGCGGTATACTGCCGTTGTCGTGCCCGTCTCGCAACGCCATTTCGCGCCCGGCCAGTTACAGTTTATCACCTCCAGCGTCTACCGCCGCATGAAGCTGTTTGACAGTCCCCGGCTACGCGGCGAGTTCGTCGAGGTGCTACGGCAACTCCGGCAGGAGGCGGGCTTTCTCCTCATTGGCTGGGTTCTGATGCCGGAACACTTTCACTTACTGATCAAGCCCGAGCCCGCGGAGAGCACCAGTGGCATCATGAGGGAGCTAAAGAAGCGCAGCGCACAAGAGATTATCTCGATCTTGTGTGAAAATCAGCGGCATGCCTGGTGCCGCAAGATGCTGAACGGCTTGCGTCTGCCCCCCACCGTTCACTGCGACTCTTACTATCGTGTCTGGCAGCGGCGTTTCTACCCTTACGGCGTCTATAGCGAGAAGTAACGCCTTGAGAAGCTCGACTATATGCACAACAATCCGGTCAAGAGAGGCTTGGTGCGGTCACCAGAACAGTGGCCCTGGTCGAGCTACAGGTATTATTATCTCAACGATTCCTCCCTTTTGAGTATGGACGCCCTCGTCTGAGCTGCGTCGAAACGCAGAGCTTCGCTCTGCGCCAGCCACGTACCTGACACCTTTTCAGTCCCCCCTATATTGTGGATTCGCCTGGTTTTCGTGTTATATTATTCCGAACTGGAGGGTTTTATGCTTGTCGTCCGGCAAGGTCAAACGCTCTACAACATCCCGACCGACCAGATTGATCCAATGTGGTGGCAGGCACCACCAACTCAGCAGATTCAGTTTCAACAGCCCACGGTTGGTAAAGTCATCACCGATGTTCTTGGCGCGGTGGCAGTCGTAGGGTTGGGTTTCGCGGCGGGAGCTGCTATAGGTGAGCTATTATTCGGACAGCAAGAGCGTGTGCTCCATTGCTCCGATTGCGGTCGGTCCGGGCATAAGGCGCGGAAGTGTCCTGTCACTGGACAGCGAGTCGCCCTGCGGAAAGAAAAAACGGGCAATTGCGGTTGTTGTGGTCGGCGGTTCCGCTCCACACAATTACACCACTATGCCGGGCGAGGTCTGGAACGGGGCAAAGAGATGTGCCTTCCCTGCCACTTGCAGTGCGGTCATGATGGCAATTGGAAGCTCGGCCCTTTCAACCCGCGGTATTGCCGTTTGGACACATAAGACCGTGCGCGACTTGCGGCGCGCCTGGTTCGGAAATGATTTGGGCAAATGAAGCCGGTATTCAATCCAGGTCAATTTTGTGTAGTGCTGGCAGGCTGTGAATGATCCTGTTGACTTTCTCTTCTGACGGATTCTGTTCGAGGGGCTTAATGACCTCGAAGACATGATCCCTTTCTACGATCAGCAGTCCGTACCCTCCCTGTTTTAATTTCCGGTCCAGCAACGTTGCATCCCAGCGGTTGACATTGCGGTTCTCCGCATTTCGTTCGAGATAGTCGGCCGCGAAGGCGGGAGTGCATGCGAGATAGACCGCTTGCGCGTACTCTGCAAATGTTGCCATCTGATCCGGGCCGCGCCGGAATTGTTCGTCGCTGTTCTTGAGTTCGATAGCCGTCAGACGGTTCTTGTTGTTATAGCCCAGAACATCGATGCGGCGGCGGCCAAGCGGGATTTCCATGTAGGGTATCTCGCCTCCGGCTTGAAGCCATCGGGCGACGGGACGGAGAAGATCCTCTTCACGGGCGACATCGCAAAACTTGTCCCTGACAACGCGTTCACTGAGATGGACGCCGCGCATCCGCCAGATAGATGCCGCGAGGATTTCCTGTGGGTTCGTTTCATACCAGAAAGATGTTGGGGTCTGGCGGAAGTGATCGATTTGCCCTTCGATTGCAGCCTTTTTCTCGTTCTCCGCCATGTCGTTATGGGTGGCGGTAGTTCCTGGAACCTGAAGCTGCTCCATCAAGCCGGAAATGACTATGGGGTCTGAGTAGTATTCCATTAGCTTGCTGGCGCGGATATAGCAGTAACGGGTATCGTCCGGTGCAAGTTTTATTTGCGGCGCGGTGGCTATGGAGGCGGGTTCATCCGCCGGAGACGGGGGTATAAATTGTGGGTTGCGGAGCTTCGCACGCAACTTCGACAGTAGTGCAGCGGCGTTCGGGTCGTTTCCGGTTGCAAGCTTCTTAGATTTGCCGGCGCGCGTAAAGATGATTTCTATTGAATCGTCATTCTGGTTGATGGCGGTAATGTGGCGGAAGTAAAATTCCTCCGCCGTGGTCGCCAATTGAATCTGGCGCGTTGCGAGGTCGAAAGAGGACGCCAAACATATTGCGAAGAAAGCATCCGAAACATACACGCAGGTGAAGTTATATAAAGATGGGGGCAGAAGGAGTTGGGAGAAGGAAGACGGAATCACTAGGATGGTATGGTCTGAGGTATCGAATGGGATGCCAACTCGTTCGGCTCCCGCTCTGACAATGGCGTCCTTGGCGCTGTCGAGAATGCCCCGCGAGTCTTGCTTGACTCGTTGAATTGCATAGAGGTAGACGGCCAAGGGGATAATGGCAAAAAGAAGTCCGGCGCTGGACTGCGTCATGATAGCGCCGGTGATGGCGAAAATGACGGCGAGAATAAAGAGGGGACGGCGATTCCATCCTAGATACCAAAGCATCCGGGACGACAGGTCGAGGCCCGTATCAATGTGAATAGGTTGTGTGGGCATATCTAAAAGGTAAAAGTATCACTCTTCACAACAGATTGGATCAAGAAAAAAGTGAAGATCATGCTGCTGGTCTCGTCAATTCGCGTTGCGGGGGAATGGGAACGGATCGAAGGAAAAGGTACCTGACACCTTTTCCCTCTTCACCTTTTCCTTGACACCTTTTCCTTTTGACACCTTTTCCTTTCACCTTTTCCTTTTTGCTCCCTAAGAAGATAGATGAGCGAAGCCAGATGCGTATAGCGTCGAAGGTAGGTTTCTTTTTTCATGGTGCCGCCAGTGTACCCACAATCTCCCGTCATTTGGCGGCTTGGTATTCTGTGAGTGATCCCGTGGGTTAGAATAGCCGCATCAATGCCCTACGGCTGGTGTGGGCCGGTAGACGGCTTGCCCTCAAATCGAATGCTGGATGCGCCCTTTCCGAGGTTGCAATCCTCACAGGCAGTAACAAGGTTCTCCAAATCGTCCGTGCCACCGTCCTTGACCGATACTTTGTGATCCGCGTGGAGAGTCACTTCGGGTGGCTTCCTTCCGCAGTACATGCAGGTGTGCTTGTCACGCTCAAGTACCTGCCAACGCTTCCTCGGGCTTACATCCCCCGGTCGTGCGGGTTTCGCGGGCTTGCCCTTGGCGAACGGGGCATGAATCGAATACTCTCGGCATTCCGTGTAGTGGCACGGTGTTATCCACTGCCATCGGGCGTCGTGTTGGTCAAGAGTGCCCTTGCGTTCGTGATACGTATAAAGGGTTTCGCGGTCAATGTCGTCAATGTACTCATGCAGGAAGGACGCGAAAAGACCGAACCTGTCGAAAGAGACTTCGGGACAAAAGTGATCTATCGACTTCTCGTCAGCTACGGGTTCCTCTTCCGCAACGACCGGAACAAACATTTTCCACTTTCGTTCGAGTTCAGCGTTTCGTTCTGGCGAAATTGAAGTGAATTGCCGATTTCTTCCAAGTGCGTCGAGGCTTAGCCAATAGCGCGGACATAATGCAGCGTCGGCGATTGGGCACCTCGGTGAAAGACCCTTCCTTTTGCTTTCGGCTGTATACCAAGCAAAGTCGGGCTTGTCGGGGGAATCTTTGGAAGCCATGAGACAGGAATATACCACGGCTAGAACAGCCGCATCAACGCCGCTTGACCGGCCTTCGCTGCCTGAGGGAGAAACGGTGTCAGACCGTTTTCGTCCACAAGGAATCACTTCGTGCCTCCGTGTCTCTGCGGTTCCTTTTTCTTTCGAACCACCGAGGCGCTAAGGCACAGGTCGCGAAGCCCCTTTGGAATCGCCCCGATGCATCGGGGCGCCGCCGCGAAGAGCCACGGTCAGGAGCGGGTAGCGCAGAGTCTCGCTGTTCAGAGACTCTGCGGTTCTTAATATCGGATAACAACCATATGAGTGTTATTAATATCATAACATGGATCGGCGGCGCGGAAAAGCCGCAGAGTCTCAAAGGCGGAGACTCTGCGCTACCTGCTCCTCTTCTAGCCTCTTTAACCATTCGGGCTTACCGACCATAATCTCACCCCCTACGGCAAAAAAGAACCGCATAGAGAACTTGGTCCTTACCCCACTCTGCATCATTGCGGGCTTTTTCATTTTCAGGATACCACAGGCATCAAAGCGAAAAGCCATCAAAAAAATTCAAACTAGGACACTACCCGCCGTTTCTCGCGGTTGACATGCTTATCGGCAATATGCAAGAATTCAGGGTTTTGCTGGGCTCAGAGAGAGGCTTTCCCGTAAGCATCGACGGAAATGGCTGACGAACAAAAGGCGCCGCCCAAGGCGGCCAATGGAGGCGAGGTACAAAAGCCCACACCGGGAGCTAGTGGGGCAACTCCCCCGGTCCGGGCCGAGGCCGCTGGAGCTCCCAATTCACCTCCGTCATCGGCGGGTAGTCCCCCATCGGGAACCTCGGGAACTCCCACTCTGCCCAAACCTGCCGGCGCTGCGCCAGCGAAGCCTCCAGCGGCAGCCAAACCCCCCGTAAAACCTGAGCCCTGGTCAAGCCCACTTCTTGACGTGCTCCAGAAGAGGTTTCCAGGCATCATCAGCGAGGCAGTCACTTTCCGAAAGATGCCGTGCATTACCGTGGCCAAGGAATCTTTGCCGGCGATCTGCCAGTTTCTGAAAGGCGAAGAAGGCGGAGCCTACACCTTGCTCACAGATCATACGGCGGTGGATTATCCCAAACGGGAGAAGCGTTTCGATATCATCTACCACATTTATTCTTTCAAAGGTAATGACCGGTTGCGCCTGAAGATTGTTATTGGTGAGGGCGAAACGGTTCCCTCAGTGGTAAGCATTTGGCTCACGGCAAACTGGCTGGAGCGCGAAGTCTACGACATGTTTGGGGTGGTTTACGACGGCCATCCGGATTTGAAGCGGATCCTTCTTCCCGATGGGTGGACTGGCCATCCTCTGCGCAAGGATTACGACATCCTGCGCCAGGATGATGCCTGGGTAAAGTCAAACCTGGGAATCGAGAGCGGACAGTAAGCGATGCCCGAAACTACTTTTCTCGACGCTAGTGAACTGCTCATCAACATGGGGCCGCAGCACCCGGCCACGCATGGAGTTTTGCGCGTCAAACTGAAGCTGGATGGTGAAAGGGTGTTGGGCTCGGAATGCGTCATCGGTTACCTGCACCGGGGGGTGGAGAAAATTGCCGAGAACAGGACCTACGCGCAGTTCGCACCTTACACGGACCGCATGGATTACGTCGCTGCGGTCACCAACGGCATGGGCTATGTCGAAGCAGTCGAGAAGCTACTGGGAGTTGAGATTCCGCCACGCGCCCAATACACGCGCATGATCCTGGCCGAACTACAGCGCATTGCCAGCCACTTGTTGTGGCTGGGGACGCATGCGCTTGACCTGGGCGCTATGACGCCCGTCTTCTACACCTTCCGGGAGCGGGAAGAAATCCTGAAAATCTTTGAGAAATACTGCGGGGCACGGCTGACCACCCATGCCTTTCGCATCGGCGGATTGCAGTACGACCTGTACGATGGATTCGAACAAGAATGCCTGAAGTTCTGCGATTACCTACCGCCCAAGATCGATGAATATGAGCAGTTGCTCACCAAGAATCGCATCTGGATAAACAGAACCAGGGGTGTGGGTGTCCTGAGCGCCGAAGATGCCGTCGCCTATGGAGTGACCGGGCCAGTACTCCGGGGCTCGGGGGTGAAGTGGGACATACGCAAGGCGCAGCCTTATGAGGCCTACGACAAAGTGGAATTCGAGGTGCCCACCGGCGCGCACGGCGATACCTACGATCGGTACATAGTTCGCATCCAGGAAATGCGTCAGTGCGTGCGCATTATCCGCCAGTGCGTGGAACGTCTTGCTCCCGGACCTATATTCGGGAAAGTCGGCAAGGTGATTAAGCCGCCGGTCGGTGAGGTGTATCATTCTATCGAAGCGCCGAAGGGCGAACTTGGATATTTCGTGGTCAGTGACGGAAGTACGAACCCCTACCGTGTGCGGGTTCGGCCGCCGTCCTTTGTAAACTTGCAGGCTCTGGACATCATGATACGCGGCCACCTCGTCGCGGACGTGGTGGCGGTGATCGGAACGTTGGATATCGTGCTCGGCGAAGTAGATCGGTAATGCAAGTGACAAGTGATGAAGAAGGATTCAGGAGTCAGGATTCAGGATTCAGGGGTCAGAATATAGGGGTGAGTATCTGCAGCCCCCGCGCCGCTTACTCCTGACATCTGAAACGCGGCAGTTGCTTTTCTGAATCCTGACTCCTGACTCCTGAATCCTGAATCCTCGCTTGTCACTCGGCACTTGTCACTGCACTAAGGCTATGGCCCAAAACGCAATTGACTTTTTCCAAGCCCATCCGTTCATCTTGGCGGTCATCAAGATCCTGATTGTGCTCCTCGTGCTTTCGGGGATCGTTGCCTACCTCGTCTACATGGAGCGCAAAGTCCTTTCTTTCATGCAGGCGAGGCTGGGCCCCATGCGGGTCGGCCCCTGGGGGCTGCTCCAACCCGTTGCCGATGGCATTAAACTCCTCCTCAAGGAAGATATTATTCCGGCAGGAGTGGACAAGTTCGTCTTCTTGCTGGCCCCGGTGATAAGCGTGACGGCAGCCTTCGCCGTCTTCTCCGTCATCCCATTTGCCGGAAACTTTTACATCAGCGACATCAATATTGGTCTCCTCTTCATCCTGGGTGTGTCCTCCTTGGGGATTTTCGGCATCATCCTGGGCGGTTGGTCATCGAACAGCCATTACCCGCTCCTCGGAGCGCTGCGGTCTGGAGCACAATTGGTGAGCTACGAAGTGGCTGCGAGCATGGCGTTGGTGGGCGTGCTGCTGATTTCGAATTCTCTCAGCATGGTGGAGATCGTGAATCGCCAGCAGCAAATGGGGGTGTGGAACATCTTTCTCCAGCCGGTGGCATTTTTCATTTATTTGATTGCTTCGGTGGCTGAAACGAATCGCAATCCATTTGATCTGCCGGAGGCGGAGTCGGAACTCACCGCAGGTTTCCACACGGAGTATAGCGGTTTCCGCTTCGCGCTTTACTTCCTCGCCGAATACACCAATATGGTTGTGGTTTCCTGCGTCGCCGTTACTATGTTCCTGGGGGGCTGGCTGAGACCGTTTGTGAACATTCGGGCGGTGGATTTCTTGAGGTTTGCGCCTGTCGTGGCATTTCTCGGCGCGGCAGCGTTCATACTTTGGCTGGGGCTGAAGAGTCTGGTCCCGTTGGAGCGATATTTCTTCGTCGCTCTGGCCGCGGCTTGCGTGGTGCTGGCCGGCATTGTGGCAATCCCTGTGGTGTTGAATGCCATTCAGGGGATTTTTTGGTTTTCGACAAAGGTCCTGGTTCTTCTTTATGCGTTCATCTGGTATCGCGCGACCTTCCCGCGATACCGCTATGACCAGCTCATGAACGTTGGCTGGCACTGGATGATTCCGATAGGTTTGGGGAACGTCATTGTGACCGCGGTGGTCCGATACTTTGTGATTTTCCATTCGCCGAGCACACCGGCCGCTGGGTTGGGCGGATAACGCCGATGGGATTGACTGATCTTGTTCGTCGCGTATTCCTGGTTGACCTCGTTAAGGGCCTGAGGCTGACGTTTTCCTATCAGCGCCCCAGCGCCACCTGCACTGAACAGTATCCGCTGGAGCGCCCGGTGGTCGCAGAACGCTACCGGGGCGCCCCGCGCCTGAACAACCACCCGGAAACCGGCGAGACACTCTGCATCGCCTGCAACCTCTGCTCGCTGGCTTGCCCGGAGAACCTGATTGTGGTGGGATGGGCGCGGACCGAGGACCGCAAGAAGCGATTGACGACCTTCACCTATGACCTTTCGCGCTGCATGTTTTGTGGCTTATGCGAGGACGCTTGCCCCGTGGACGCGCTGGAACTGACCCAGGACTTTGAGATAGCCCACTATTCCCGCGAAGGAATGATTTGGGATCGGCAGGCGCTGGAGGAGGGACCGCAGCCCACGCGGTATACACGGTAAGAAGGCAGAAACCAGAAAGTAGAAAGCAGAAAGTAGAAAGCAGAAAGCAGAAACTAGAAGACAGGAGTCAGAAGAGAGCAGTCGATGACAATGATCAGCCAGGAGTCGCGTGGCGGTTCTGATTTCTAATTTCTAATTTCTGATTTGTCCAAACCCATGCTTCCTTTGATTGCATTCGGAATCCTCTCGGTGCTTGCTTTGGCCTCCGGCATAATGGTGATTACCCGCCGGAATGCCATCCATAGCGTTATTTGGCTGATCGTGACGCTGTTCGCGGTGGGGGGGATCTTCCTGCTGCAACACGCAGAGTTCCTTTTTGCGGTGCAGATCATTCTTTATGTAGGCGGCATCATGGTGCTGTTCCTGTTTGTCGTCATGCTGGTCAACATTGATGTAGCGTTGAAGCAGGCTCAGTTCAGCCGTCAGTGGCAGCTTGGATTATTCACCGCCGTCTTAGTGTTCGCACAGCTTGCTTACATGATTTACAAGATAGGGGCCGGTTTGAGCCTGCCGACCCAGCCTCCCGGTCCGGAGCCGGCGCACAATACCCAGGCGATAGGTCAGGCCCTTTACCAAACCTACATGTTGCCTGTCGAAATTGCTTCGCTCCTGTTACTTGTGGCCATGGTAGGTGCAGTGATCATGGCCAAAAGGAAGTTCGAATGATCCCGACTGCATATTACATCTTGCTGGGCAGCGGCCTTTTCACTATTGGGGTGATTGGCGTGTTGACGCGGCGCAACGTGCTCATAATCCTTATGTCCATCGAACTGATCTTGAACGCCGTCAACATCAACCTGGTGGCGCTTTCCCAGTACTTCCGCTCCGTGGACGGGCAGGTGTTCGCGATTTTCGTGATTACAGATGCGGCCGCGGAAGCGGCGGTTGGCTTGGGTTTGATTATTGCCCTCTTCCGCAACAAGGAAACGGTGAACGCGGACGAGATTGATCTACTGAAGTGGTGAGTCAAGTGTGAAGTGTAAAGTGTAAAGGGTAAAGGCTGAAGGCGAATGAGCAAAGATCCTCCAGACGTTATTAAGGCATGCCACCGATCGACGTTAATTAGGCACCTTTGAATCGACGGAGGAAATCATAATGGATATCCAGGGAAAAATCGTTCTCGTCACCGGCGCATCAGGTGGCGTTGGTGCCGCAATAGCCAAGGCAATGGCGCTGGCGGAGGCTGCTGAGGTTCTGTTGCTGGCCCGCAGTGAAAATGCGTTGAATAAGGTCGCTGCCGGAATCATGGCATCAGGCGGCAAGGCTCGTGTCTATCCGGTTGACTTATCTGATCCAAATCAAACGTTGCTCATCGCACATCGCATATTGGATGAAACTGGCGTTCCGGACATCCTTGTCAATAACGCCGGCAGCGGCCAATGGAAGTTTCTGGAAGACACGACTCCAAAGGAAATTCATGACATGATGGCGCTACCATATTTTGCCGCTGCCTGGCTCACCCGGGCTTTCCTGCCAGCCATGCGCCAGCGCGGTAGCGGACACATAGTGAACATCAGCTCGATTGCTTCGCGCTTCGTCTGGCCAGGCGCTACCGCCTATACTGCGGCACGATGGGCGATACGCGGGTTTACTGAAGCGTTGCGTGCCGATCTTTACGATAGCGGTATTGGCGTGTCCTTATACGAAAGTGGCGAAATCGAGTCGCCTTATTGGCTGCACAACCCCGGCAGCCGGGAACGGTTGCCGAAAATCGGAAAAATGATTCCGGTGCTGAAACCCGAGCAGGTGGGAGAGGCGATTGTAGCCGGTGTGCGTAGCAACAAGCGACTTATCGTCATCCCCCTCATGCTGAAAGCGATCTACCTGCAGCACTTCCTGTTTCCTTGGGTGGTGCAATGGCTGATGACGGTGACCGGCTACCGACCTGCTCGCAAATACGAGCAGACACTCCCCCACAATAGGAATCAATCTCCGTGATCGATCACTCTGATATGTGCAAAATTCAAGATTTTCGCAATTAATGCTGGAGCAGGTTTGAAGCGTAAAGGGTGAAGTGTAAAGGTGAAGGCTGAAGAGGAATGAGCAAAGATCCTCCAGACATCCGGAGACGCTCATATGGCTACTCGCTGCGAGCAATCAAGCTTTATCAAACCTTGCAGCAGGGCAAGGACGGGGCGGGTTGGGTGCTGGGCAAACAATACCTGCGCGCCGCAACGTCGATCGGAGCGAATGTGGAAGAGGCACAGTCGGCGGAGAGCCGGCCGGATTTTGTCCACAAGTACGGAATCGCTCAGAAGGAAGCAAGGGAGAGCCTTTACTGGCTCAGGCTGCTGGCCGAGTCCGGGATCGTTCCGTCGCAGCGTTTGAGGCCATTGATGAAAGAAACTGAAGAATTGTTCGCCGTAATAACGGGGATCATCCTCAGCACCAAGAGCAGAAGTTTGAAGTGTAAAGGGTAAAGGCTGAAGAAGTAATGAGCACTAACCTTGAAGTGTAGAGGTTAAGGGGTAAAGGCTGAAGAAGAACGAGCACAGATCCTGGAGACGGTCGTATGAATACACGCTGCGAGAATCTACCCTCTACCTTTTACCCTTTACCCTTTAGCCTTTAACGTTTTGACATGCTTAGATACATCTGGCTCATACCGTTGTTGCCCGCGCTTGGAGCGCTGACCCAGCTCCTTTGGGGACGCAAATTGTCGAACAAAGGCGTCTCGGCCGTGTCCGTCGGGCTGCCGGGCGTTTCGTTCTTTTGGGCCCTGGGATGTTTCCTGGAATTTCTTAAACTGCCGGGAGATGTCCATGTCTTCAGCAAAGTTATCTATTCATGGTTGCCGGCGGGAGCTTACCGGCTGGCTGACGGCTCGCTGGGCAATTTGAACGTTCATGTGGGATTTCAGCTTGATCCGCTTTCCACCGTCATGATGCTGGTGGTGACGGGTGTCGGCTTTCTGATCCATGTTTATTCCATCGGCTATATGGGGCATGAAGGGGGCTACTACCGGTTTTTTGGATACATGAATCTCTTCATGTTTTCGATGCTTGTCTTGGTGCTGGCGGACAACTACCTGATGATGTTCGTCGGCTGGGAGGGTGTTGGCCTCTGTTCTTATCTGCTGATCGGCTTCTACCTCCAACGCAAGTCTGCTTCGGACGCCGGCAAGAAAGCATTTATTGTAAATCGCATCGGGGACGCGGGATTTCTGTTGGGAGTCATGCTGATGGCGGTCACCTTTGGCAGCCTGGATTTCCAACGGGTCACTGCGCTGGCACTTAGCGGCCGCTTTCCAGTCGGGAGCGGCGTGATCGTAGCAATCTGCATCCTGCTTTTCGTTGGCGCCACGGGGAAGTCCGCACAGCTTCCTCTATACACCTGGCTGCCTGACGCTATGGAGGGCCCCACGCCGGTGAGCGCTTTGATTCATGCGGCCACCATGGTGACGGCGGGTGTTTATATGGTGGCGCGTTCCAACGCGCTTTTCATCCTGGCGCCGACGGCGATGGCGCTGGTGGCTGGGATTGGCGCCGCGACCGCCATTTGGGCGGCAAGTATCGGACTGGTCCAAAACGACATCAAGCGCGTGCTGGCCTACTCGACGATCAGCCAGCTCGGGTACATGTTTCTGGCATGTGGTGTGGGGGCGTTCGGCGCAGGAATCTTCCATCTGATGACGCACGCCTTCTTCAAGGCTCTGCTCTTCCTGGGAGCTGGGAGCGTGATTCACGCTTTGAGCGGCGAGCAGGATATGCGCAAGATGGGTGGGCTTTGGAACCGAGTTCCCACCACCGCCAAAACCATGCTCGTCGCTACGCTGGCCATCAGTGGCGCGCCTCTTTTTTCCGGGTTTTTCAGCAAGGATGAAATCCTTTGGAAAGCCTTCTCGAGTCCTTACGGCGGGAAATTGCTTTGGTTCGTCGGCTTCGTCACGGCAGGCCTCACGGCCTTTTACATGTTCCGGCTCTTCTTCCTGACGTTCGCCGGCAAATCCCGCGCGCCGCATGAGGTCGAACACCATATCCACGAATCGCCAAAGGTCATGACGGTTCCTCTCATTTGCCTCGCGGCTGGGGCGCTGGCTGCCGGATACATTGGCTGGCCGAAGATGCTTGGCGGCTCAAATCACTTTGAGCGCTTCCTGGAGCCGGTCTTTGAGAATCCCAGGGCGATGCCGGGGTTCGAATACGCATGGAGTAGCGAATTCGGCCTCATGCTGCTTTCCGTGGCTGTGGCCGTGGCGGGCTTCATGGTGGCGTATTTCTGGTACGTTAGACATCCGGAAGCCCCCGACCGCGCGGCTGCCAAGGCTGGTCCGATTTACCGGGTTGTGCTCAACAAGTACTACGTCGACGAACTCTACGATGCGCTTTTTGTGAACCGGACGAAGAATCTCGGCAACGCCCTCGCCGCCTTCGATTTGGGAGTGGTGGATGGAGGAGTCAACGGTGTGGGTTGGTGTGCGCGGATGTCCGGGGAACTCTCGCGTTTTTGGGACACCTGGGTAATTGATGGGCTTGTGAACGTGGGGGCGTTTCTGGTCAAGGTCATGAGTTACCCGGCGCGGGTCATTCAGACCGGTCTCGTGCAGAATTATGCCTGGATGATTACTTTGGGTGTGCTGATTTTCATGGTGTATTACCTGGTGCATTTTTGAAAAGAGTCGAGAAGTCGAGAGTCGAGAAGTCGAGAGTCGAGAAGTCGAGAGGCTAGAGCCGAACGTAACTCTTGACCCTCGACCCTCGACTGTCGACTGTCAACTGCTTTTCCGAGGTCAACGATGGCTTTCTTTCATGACCACATTCTGAGCTTCATCCTCTTTACGCCGGCTGTGGGGTTGATTGCTCTCATGTTTGTACCCGGCGAGAACAAGCAAGCCATCCGCTGGTGGGGTAACATCGCCATGTTCATCAGCTTCCTGGTGTCGCTCCCGCTGGTATTCTGGTTTGCGGGGGAGGCGCCGGATCAGCAGTTCAAATTCCTGGAAATTCATGACTGGATACCCAGCATCGGCGCGCAGTACCACCTCGGGATTGACGGCATCAGCTTCTTGCTCATTATGTTGACCACCGTCCTCGGCTTCCTCTCCGTCCTTTCCTCATGGACGGCGATTCAAGAGCGGGCGAAGGAATACTACGCCATGTTCCTGCTTTTGCAGGTGGGCATGCTGGGCGTTTTCATGTCCCTGGACTTCTTTCTCTTTTACGTTTTCTGGGAAGTCATGCTGGTGCCGATGTATTTCATCATCGGCGTGTGGGGCGGGCCGCGGAAGCTTTATGCCGCCATCAAGTTCTTCCTATATACCCTTACAGGTTCCGTCTTGATGCTGCTCGGGATTTTGACTCTCTACTTCCGTTATCACACCGATACCGGCGTCTATACATTCGACCTCATGCAACTGATGCAGCACACCTGGCCCTTGAACCTTCAATATTGGGTCTTCTGGGCATTCATGATCGGGTTTGCCATCAAGGTTCCGATGTTTCCGTTCCACACCTGGCTTCCTGACGCCCATGTGGAAGCTCCAACGGCGGGCTCGGTCATCCTTGCCGCCGTCCTGCTGAAGATGGGGACCTACGGCTTCATTCGCTTTTCGCTGCCCCTTTTGCCGGAAGCCAGTCGCAATCCCACGATCGTCAAAGTCATGGTCGTGCTTTCCATCATTGCGATCATTTACGGCGCGTTGGTTTCCATGATGCAGCGCGACATGAAGAAGCTGATCGCTTATTCTTCTGTCAGTCACCTGGGCTTTTGTACGCTGGGAATTTTCGCCTTGAACCCCCACGGCTTGCAGGGTAGCGTCATCCAGCAGATCAATCACGGGATATCGACTGGCGCGCTCTTCTTGATTGTGGGACTCATCTATGAGCGCCGCCACACGCGCGAGATCAAGGAATTAGGCGGGCTCTCCAATGTAATGCCCGTGTATGCCACCCTGTTCATGATTGTAATGCTTTCCTCGATCGGGCTGCCTCTGCTGAACGGCTTTATCGGAGAGTTCACCATCCTCCAGGGTGCGTTCGAAGCGAACTGGCATTGGGCCGCGTGGGCCGTGGTAGGAATCGTGCTGGGTGCGGCTTACATGCTCTGGCTCTATCAGCGGACCATGTTCGGGGCCTGCGACAATCCCAAGAACCAGGTGCTCAAGGACTTGAACTTCCGGGAGATTATGACCCTGGTTCCACTGATTATCTGGGCTTTTTGGATCGGGCTTTACCCTAAGCCGTTTTTCAAGGTACTCGATAAACCCGTTGCGGCAATCGTCGAGCGGGTTAATCCGGACTTTTATCGACCTGCGGCAGCCAATATCACGATAACGCTTCCCATGCAGGCTTCTCCGCCGGCGCTGGTCGAGCCGGGGGAGGCTAAGGAGCCTGCTTTGTCTGCGGCGCCCCAACCTGCAGGAGTCGCGCACTAATGGTCACGCCCTTCTTCCACAGTTCGGACTATCAGGCGATTAAGCCGGAAATCCTCCTGGCCATGTTCGGGCTGGCGATCCTGCTGTTCGATTTCCTGCTCGAGAAGCGTGACAAGTACATGAATGCCGTGACCGCGCTAGCGGGCTTGGCCCTGGCGGGTCTTAAGTTGGGGATGTATTGGTTCGTGCTGGGTGGACAAGCGTACCACGGCTTCGGCGGCGCCTTCAGGCTCGACTCTTTCGCGATTTTTGCCAAGCTCATCATCGTTATCGCCACGGCGGTCGTGGTGTTGCTCTCCGTGAAGTATCTCGAGATTGAGAATGCGAACCTGGGCGAGTACTACGCCCTGCTCCTCTTCTCGGCCGTGGGGATGATGTTTTTGGCTTCGGGGACTGATCTCATCGTGCTGTTTATTTCCCTCGAGCTCATGGCGCTCTGCGAATACATCCTGGCGGGCTTTCTGCGTGGCAACCGGCGGTCAAACGAAGCGGCGGTGAAGTTCTTCCTGCTGGGTGCTTTTTCCTCCGGCTTGCTCCTTTACGGAATGTCTCTGCTGTACGGCATTGGGGGTTCGACGAACCTGATGGTGATTGCACAACGGCTATCGGATCGCCCTGTGCACGACCCTCTGGCTTGGATCGCGATGATTACGCTTCTGGCGGGAATCTATTTCAAAGTGGCGGCGGTGCCTTTCCACCAGTGGGCACCGGACGTGTACGAGGGCGCCCCAACCTCCATCACGGCCTTTATTTCTGTGGCGCCGAAGGTGGCTTCATTCGCATTCTTCATTCGTATTTTGATCTCCGGGTTGTGGCCGTTGCGAAGCGAGTGGCAGGTATTGACGATTGGAGTTTCCATCGCCACCATGACCCTTGGGAACCTGGCGGCTATAACCCAGACCAACATCAAACGGTTCTTCGGTTACTCCGCAATCGCTCACGTGGGCTACCTGCTGCTCGGTCTCGTTACCGCAGCCGACGGAAACCGGGACGGCTTGACGGCCATTGCCATCTATCTCCTGGTCTATGCTTTCATGAACCTCGGGGCTTTCGCGGTGATCATTGTGATGCGGCGGAAGGACCTGGTCGGCGACGAGATTGATGACCTGTCCGGCCTGATGGCACGGGCGCCAGGGATGGCAATCCTCATGCTCATATTCCTGCTTTCGCTGGCGGGTATTCCCCCAACGGCAGGGTTCATCGGGAAGTACTTCATCTTCCTTTCCTTGGTTGAAACGGGGCATTATTACTTGGCCGTCCTGGCGGTGGCCTATTCGGTTGTGGCGTTGTACTATTATTTCCGGATTGTGGTTGCAATGTTTATGAGAAAGGCGGCGGAGGCGGTCCCTTTGGCGACCGGTGTGGGTGTGAAACTGGCGCTCGCCGTTACGCTGGTCATGACGTTGGTGATCGGGATCTACCCCCAGCCTTTCATCTCGATGGCGGTTGAGGCCATTCGGCCCTTCTTTATGTGAGAGGAGGGCATGTGCCCTGGAGTACCGGGAAGCAGGCTAACCTCTGGGCCCAGGTCGGGTTCTATTCGAGCCTGGGTATTATTTTGCCCGCGGGTGCGGTTGTAGGTGGTGCAAGCGGTTGGTACCTGGATCGCTGGCTGCACACCTCGCCGATTCTGACCGTGGTGATGGGCTTTCTGGGGGCAGCGGCCGGGTTTCTTGAGGTTCTGCGGATACTGAAGCGAGCGGAGAAAGATGCAGACAGAGACAATTCAGATGCCGGAACTGGCAAGGGCTGAAGCGCGCATGCCGCGTTGGATGATGCTCTGTGGTTTCCTGGCACTCACTGTGATCCTGTTGTGCGGACAGTATAGAATCGCGGTCGGTTTTGCCTTAGGGGCTGCACTGGGAATCTTGAACTATTATTGGCTTCACGATGCAGTGGAGGCCCTCGTGAAGGCCGGCCAGTCCCGAATTCCAAAGTCGGTGGTGGCAAAACTCCTGATAAGATATCCGGTCGCATTCGGTTTAGTGCTTGTCTTCATCAAGACCGGATGGTTGCCTCCTATGGCTATTCTGGCCGGGCTGTTTGTGCCCGTTGCCGGCGTTCTGATTGAAGCAATCATCCAGCTTGGGGAGGGATTACTTTCACCCCATCCGTCCTAGTACTTACTTGAATTAATAAGCGAACTTATTGTATGCTTTTCGGCATGAGCCGAAAAGCCGTCGAGATTACCTTGAACGATACCGAACGTGCGCAACTGGAACGTTGGAGCCGAGGTCATCAG
>JBEKHR010000065.1:0-22217 GCA_050012175.1 Terriglobia bacterium
GTGACATCCTCCGCTCCATCGAAGGCATTCGCGCCTCGTCTGAGAAATTGCGCGGTTGCATCGTGCAGTCTGAACTCCCTTCTTTTTTGTGACAAATCATTGCATTCTTTATGCAGAGGTCAATAGGACGAATCAACATCCAAAGTCCACAAGGCCAGCAGGCCGTCATCTGGCCGATGTTCATTCCGCAGCAGCAGTTGGACGCCCGCGGAGCCGGAACGGTAGTGCAACAACTCGCGCGCCGCGTGGACGCCAAGCTGACTTGGGAGGCGCCAAAGTTGGCCGGCAATACGGCTCGTGTGTTTGCGCGCGGCCAGACCAGCGGCACCGCCTTGATGCGATGGAGTTCTTCGCCGGAAGGCACCACCATTTATCTGTTCTGCGTAAGCGCCCCGTCCTCTCTCTATCCAGCTTCGGTGGACACCTTCGCCGGCATTCTAAAAAGTTTCCAAGTCGTACCGGGTCCGAAAGCTGACAGCGGGGCGCCCGTGAAAAGCGTCGCGGCCGCCGAGCAGGTGTCATGGGTTCAATGGAGCGATCCGCGCGAAGGCGCTTTCAACGCGTCGGTGCCGCAGGGATGGAACGTCTCGGGCGGAGCTTTTCGCCAAAGCGCAACCGATATCCGGAAGAGTCTGGTTCTGCTCTCGCCCGACCGCCAGATCCGCATCGCGGTAGGCGACGCGAACATCGGCACTTACACCATGCCGAATCGCATGTACGCACGCGCCGGTATGCGCGAAGGCGGGTATACGTCTTTGGGCGACGGTACCAAGCTGCAAATTCGTAGCTTTCTAACGGCGCAGCAATTCATACGCGAATATGTCACAACTTCGGTCAGGCGGGACTGCGGTGATGTGCAGGTTCTCTCCGAGAGCGAACGCCAGGACCTGGCTGCTTCCGCCGCCCAGCAGGCACAAGCTCAAGGTGCGCCGAATCCGCGCGTGACCGCGGCTGGCGTCTCCTTCTCTTGCGCCTGGAATGGCCGCGAAGCGCGCGGCTACTATGCGGCGGCGACGATTCTCCCCTTTCCGGGCCGCAACGGCATCTGGTATGTTGAGGCCCTGTACGGTTACATTGCCGGCGTCGAGCGCCAGCAGCAGGCCGACGATATCAGCCGCCACGTCCTCAATTCCATGGGGATCAACGCCCAATGGAAACAACGGGAGGATCAGATCGCAGGCAACGCGGTGCAGCAGGATAATGCCCGTTCGCAGGAAATCCAGGCGCGCGCGCGCCAGGCGATTGCCGAGGACCAGCAGAAAACCTCGGACATGATCGTCAAAGGCTACGAGGCAAGATCACAAGTTTACGATGAAATCGCCCGCAAACGAGAAAACTCGATTCTTGGCACCGTGGACGTGGTGGACCCAAGCACCGGTAAGCAGTACGAGATCGACAATTATTCCGACTATCATTGGATGAACAATCAGGGCGTGATCGCGGGCACGAAGACCTACACATCCCCCGGCGCCGACTGGCATGAGATGATTACGCTGCCCTAAAGCTGGATTCTTCGAGAGCGCCGCGCCTATTGAGTGCTGGACTTGCGCACCAATCTGAATCGCAACAACCTAGCCAAACTCGCACTTCCCATCTTGCTCCCAATGACTTAGCATGGTGAGTTGCCACGGTCGAGTTCGCGCGCGCCTGTAGGACGGCTGGCGCGGACTTGCCGGTTGCGTCCGCTATGTCCAACATTCGAGTCCGTTTTGCACCCTCCCCGACGGGATATCTGCACGTGGGCGGAGCGCGCACCGCTCTCTACAACTGGCTCTTCGCCCGCCATCACGGCGGCGTGTTCCTGCTGCGCATTGAAGACACGGACGCGGACCGTTCCAAGCCTGAACTCACCACCGCAATTCTCGAGAGCATGGAATGGCTGGGACTCAACTGGGATGAAGGGCCGTTCTACCAGTCCCAGCGCCTCGAGCGCTACCGCGAGATGGCAAGCGAGCTGGAAAACTCTGCTCACGCCTATCCGTGTTTCTGCCTGCCGGAAGAACTGCAGGCGAAGCGCGCACAAGCGGAAGCGCAAAAGAGGCCCTGGAGATATGACGGCGTTTGTCGCCATCTTTCTGAGCATGAGCGGAAACAGCGGCGAAGTACAGGCCGTCCATTCGCACTCCGGTTTCGTGTCCCGGCTACCGGTCAAACCAGTTTTGACGATCAGGTCTTCGGCCACCTCGAGCTCGAAAACCAGGAAATTGAAGATTTCGTTCTCCTCCGCTCGGACGGTCATCCCACTTACCACTTGGGCGTCGTGGCCGACGACATCGACATGCGCATTTCCCACGTCGTGCGCGGCGCCGATCACATTTCTAACACGCCCAAGCAGATCCTGGTGTACCGCGCACTGGGAGCGCCGGAACCGCGGTTTGCGCATTTGCCATTGATCCTCGGACCGGACAAGCAACGGCTGAGCAAACGCCATGGCGCGACTTCCGTGGGCGCTTATCGCGAGATGGGCATCCTGCCGGAAGCATTGGTGAATTTCCTTGTACTTCTGGGCTGGACGCCGCCCGCTCAGAAGGAGATCGTCACCCGTGAAGAGATGGTGCGGGAGTTCGAGCTCACCGCCGTTTCCAAATCGAATGCTGTCTTCGACCCGGAAAAGCTCGCCTGGATGAACAGCGAGTACCTCCGGCATCTCCGCGCGGAGCACCTTCTGGCGCGGGCTGAACAGGAATTGAGGGCTGCCGGGCTTTGGCAGGATGCCTTCAGCAAGGAGGAAAAGCAGCGCTTCGAAGTTTCCGCCCGCCTGCTCCAAACTCGCGCGCGGAGCATTAAAGATTTTTCGCGTTCCGGTCGCGCCTTTTTCAGTGAAGAGTTCGAATACGACCCCGAGGCACAGAAGAAGTTTTGGAAGGATGCAAAATTACCCGAGTTGCTCGACGAACTCGGCGCCCGGCTTGCCCGTGCCCAACCCTTCGACCTCACCGCAACGGAAGCTTGCCTGCGTGCGTTGGCAGAGGAGAAAGGGGTCAAGGCAGGTCTACTGATTAATGCCACGCGTGTGGCGCTCACGGGCCAAGCGGTGGCCCCGGGCCTGTTTGAAGTAATGGCCGCTCTGGGGCAAAGGCGCGTGGTGGAGCGCCTTCACCGGGCAGCAGCTCATTTGCGCACAGACTCGCCAGGCCGCTTGTAGTTGCTGACGGAGATTCGCGTCAGAAGAAGCATTCGCTGTCGCGGGGATTTCGCCGCCTCAGCCCCGTCAGGGGCGGCAGAATTTAGCCCAGGGCGCAAGCCCTGGGTTGCGAGCGGGTCAAGGGAGCTAGCCCCGGAAGGGGCGAAAGAAGGTTCGAAAGCGGAGACTCTCACGCCCCTATGGGGCTACGGGTCTCTTTAAGGCGCGGCCGTTCCCAGAGCTTGCGCCCTGGGCTATCCCGCAGGGCGGGAGCGGCCCTCCGGGCCTCAAACGCAGGGGGCGTTGCTGCGCGGATTTGGGTCACGAAAAACTAGGAACTGCCGGCAGCGTCAATCTTCTTTCTCAGCGCCTGGTAGGTCTCGACCACGACGATTGCTGCGGCCAGCACCGCCCCCGCCGTGATGAGGACTTCCCTCGTATTTCTCAAGAACTTTAGGAACTTCCACATCGGTGCTAACCTCCGACAGGTAACCACACTTTCTCAGGCAATTTCCTATTATACCGTTCCAGGCTGAATATTGTCGCCTCCACCCCCTCTGGCGACACCTCCAACAAGCCGCAACTCCGTGGCAGGGAAAAGCGCTGCTTGCCCGCGCTACCGGGGTTGAAGAACAGCTTGCCGGCCAGCGCGACCGAGCACGGCGCATGGCTATGGCCGACATTCCTCGAGGCGCGCGTCAAAGAAACCGTGCGTGTCCGAGACCACACCGACTCTCACCAACTCGGCCTCATGGCTGCTGCCTGTCGCGTTCTTCCGCGATGATTTCTTGCGCCAACTCCTTACACTTCTCGCAGCGCGCATGGCTGAGGAGGCAGTATGCAATGCTCGTGTTGCAGCCGCACGGGCAGGGCTCCATGTTGAGTCGCAGGAGCACATGGTTCCGACGCACTTTGCTGAGGGAATCAAGTTCCAGGCCGGGCAGTTCCGTGAAATTCGTGGGCGTGAATTCGCCGTCAAGTTGAGGGCAAGCGGCGTCTTGCGGGCGCAGTGGGGCGGGCTTGACGTTCGGCCGGTTCGGCCTCAACGCCCAAACAAACGCGGCAAGCACCGCCATCGCGACAAAAAGATAAATCACCGCCCCGCGCGACGAGACCGGCGGGCTGGCCGGCCCTGGCTCATTCGGGCTCGTTTTGTCTGGCGGCATTCTACTGCGAGCCCTTTGCGGGCGCCCCACGGCGCACCACTTTGAAGGAGAATAATAGCGGCACGCTCGCCGGCGGCAGGCAGGCGTGATCGTTGCAGGCCTGATAGGCGAGTTGCCCCTTGACCTCGTAATTCCCGGGCGGCGTTTTGCGCTCAAGTTGGAGCACCACGTCAACCCGGACCGTCCCTTCGTACACGGACAGGGGAGCATCGGAGAAGGCAAACTTCTTCGGCTCACCCTTCGGGTAAGTAATGTCCTTCACCGTCACTTGCTGGTTCGGCTCCAGTTTGACTTCCGTGGGGATCAGATATTCGAGGCTAGGATGATGGTCATTGATGTGGTAGCCGGGGACGACCTCCACCACCACCGCCGCCCTGACGATGGAATTGGGACGCGCCACTGGCGACGCCATCGCGACCTTCGCCTTTACCACCTGCCCCGGCGTCTGTGCCCAAGCCACCGGTGCGGCCAGGCAAACGAAAATACAAGAGAAAAAAAACGTTTTCATATTCAGCTTTGGCCTCTTCATCATTGTCCCTTTGAATTTGACATCCCGACAGGCCCTCACGACCGGGATCATCGGGCTTCAGACTCCCGATTTCAGAACCTTCTCCATCTCCGCCTGCGCCATCTTCAAGCTGACTCTGCAAGCGCGGTCCACTTGGCGGCATTTCAGCACCGCCAAATTGCAACCGCACGGACACTTCAGCTCGCCGAGCTGCTTCTTCAAAGCCTCCTTCTGCGTGGCGGTCAGCTTGGTCAGATTTAGGCCGGGAATTTCCGAATCGATGGCGGCGGGATCGCCAAGTTCAATCTTGGTTGAAGTGCCCGCCGCCATGCCCGGCCTGAAGCCCATGTTCTCGGCGGTTGGACTCATGGCCAGCAATTGCTGAACTTCATCCTCGATTACTGCGGGACTTGTCGCGCCGGTGTGCTTGGCGTAAATGCGTCCGTCGCGGCCGATCAGAAACGTCGTCGGCAGCCCAAAGATTCCCCCATAGAGTTCCCCTACACGTTGATTGCCGACCGCCACCGGATAGTTCATCTTGAATTCCTTGTAAAATTCCACTACAGGGCCGGGCTCATCATCGAGAGAGATGCCGATAACCGAAAAGCCCTGTTTGGCGTATTTGTCCTGCATTTCTATGAGCCCCGGAATCTCAATCCGGCACGGCTCGCACCAGGTAGCCCAGAAATCCAGCACCACCACCTTGCCCTTGTAGTCAGCCAGGTCCAGCTTTTTCCCGCCGATGTCCGTCAGTGAAGTGGGCGGCGCACCAGGATGATCCCCGCCGCTCATGGCCTGCGTCCGCAGGGCGGGGGCGATCCAGTACCGGTTGACAAGATAGAGACCCGACACCAGGGTCACCGCCAGCACCGCACCGATCAGCACTTTGCCTCGGCTCGCGAACCTGCTCACCTTGCCGCCGGCTTCCGGTCGTTCGGTCTTCCCGCCGCCCGCAGCTCCTTCAGGTTCATTCAAATCCATATCATCTCCCTGGTAGGGCCGGGTCCCGCAAGGCGGGACCGGCCAGGCCGTCCCGTCCCGCTCTGCGGGAGAGGCAGCCCTACAGTCGAATTGGGACACTACCCATCTCCCTTAATGCCGAGCCCCTTTCGGCGGGTGCGGCATTGGTGCAGCCTTGACCCTTGCCGAGGGGGCCACCTCGTCACGCACTTTCTTATCCCCGAGATTCCCTCGCCCTCCGCCCTCAGTGGTCTCGACACCCCATGCCTGCTGCCGCGCAGGTTTGCGGCGTAGGATCAGAGCCATCCACACTGCCGTCGCGAAGGCCAGAATCGCAATAAACTGCGATGTAGACAGGAGATGATGAAAGACGAACCCGCGGTCCTCATCGCCTCTTAGGAATTCCAGGAAGAATCGGGCCACGGCGTAGAGGGCAAGGTATAGCACGAAAATTTCGCCATCGCGGGACTTCCTCGAATATCTCCACCAAAGAAACGCAAAGATCGAGAGCGAGGCCAATGACAAGTAAATCTGGGTAGGGTACAACGGAATTCCCAGCGGCACTCCGGATACCTCGTGGCTGAACGGGTCTCTGAATACCACGCTCCACGCGGAGGTGGTAGGCTTCCCGTAATCACATCCTGCGGCAAAACAACCGATGCGGCCCACACCTAATCCCAGAGAAATGGCCGGAGCGTAAACGTCGACGACCTTCCAGAACGGCAGGCGATGAAGCCGAATATACCAAACCGCAAAGAGGAGCGCAGCGATAAAGCCACCGTAAAAAACCCCGCCAGACAGAAAAGTGCCGCGACTGAAAATTTCTCCCGGATTCTGCCGGTAGAAATGCCAATCGGAAAGCACCATCAGCACCTTCGCGCCGAGGAGCGCCACAAGCAGCAACCAGGTGCTGAAGTCAAGCAACTGGCCTGAGTCCAATCCTTCCCGCCGCCCTAGCCGGAGGATAACGCAGATCGCGCTCAAAACACCAAGCACCATCAATGCCCCGTAAGTGGGGAATCGCAGCGAACCCGCGGTGAATAGAATAGGGTGCAAATTCTCTCCAAAATAAGCCGTCAGCGGTCAGCGATCAGCCATCAGCCCTCAAAACCTATCGCTGAAAGCTGAGAGCTGAAGGCTGACAGCTTTCTTACAGCGTGAAACGGCTCAGAAACGAAAAATATCTCGAAATCACTGTAAACTTGTTGGTCGCCATTAAGACGCCAAGCGCAATCAGCAGCACGCCTGAAGCTACTTCGACGGCATGCAAGTGCCTCCGGAAACCACCGTAGATCTTCAGGAACTGGCCCAAACCGACGCTGGTCAGAAGGAAGGGAATCGCCAGGCCCGCCGAATAAACGGCCAGCAGGAACATCCCCTGGAACACGGTGTGCCGCTGCGCGGCCAGCGCCAGGATGGCGGTTAGAATGGGACCAATACACGGCGTCCAGCCGAATGCGAACGCAAACCCCAGCAGAAAAGCGCCCACAAGTCCGCGGCGCGGCGCGCCCGTTTCAACCCGGACCTGGCGATAAAGCAGCGGAATCTTCACCAAGCCGGTTAGATGCAATCCGAACACGATAACGACAATGCCTGCAACAAGGTTGAAGGTGGCTCGCTCCGCCAGCAGGAACTTCCCCACCGCCGTCGCCGAAGCGCCGAGGGTCACAAAAACGATGGAGAAACCCACCACAAAGGAGACGGAATTGCGCAAAATACGTCCCATCAGCGCCGGGCTCGTCCCGAATTTCAATTCCTCAATCGTGGCCCCGGATAACATTGAAATATAGCCCGGCACAAGTGGGAGCACGCAAGGTGAGAGAAAAGACACCACCCCTGCCACAAACGCAATCGGGATGCTCAATTCATGGCCCATGGTTTCAGCCCACGATATTATCCAGCCCCAACTTAATGGATGCGCGCGGGCTGGCCTTCGTCACTGCCTATGGGAAACTGTACCCCAATCGGTCGATTCCGTCGCTTGCCGCCTTTTTCTAATCAAGTGTATCACGACGACCGTCCGCCTGAATGCTGAATCCTGACGCCTGAATCCTGCACTTCTGAATCCTGCCTTTTATGGGGCGCGCCTTGGCGGTATCATTGATGTCCAGGCGGGTGCTCGCCATGGGCGCTTTTGGGGACGGTCTTTCCGCCACCCCCCACGAACCGCAAGCGGCGGGCTCGAGGCGGGCAGGCGCTGGATTCCCCGGGAGGCCAAAAGTTTTGCTACGCGCCATCATCTTCGATTTTGACGGGATCCTCGTTGACAGCGAACCGCTCATCATGAAGCTCTTCCAAGAGATGGCGGCTCGAGAGGGCTGGGCCCTCTCCGAGGAAGAATATTACCGGGATTATCTCGCTCTCGATGACCGCGCCGTTATCGAGCACCTCTACCGCACGCACGGGCACTCCCTCAGCATCGCCCGGCGCGATGAACTCCTGGCCTGGAAGGCGCACGCCTACGAGGAGATCATCCACGACGGCCTGCCATCCATCCCCGGCGCGGCGGAGTTTATCCTTAGCGCCGCCCGGCACTTCCCGCTGGCCATCGCCAGCGGTAGCCTGCGAGCGGAGATCGAACATCTTCTGGAAAAGCTGGGTCTGCGCGAAGAATTCGCGGTTATGGCGACAGCAGACGACTGCGAGCGCTCGAAGCCTGACCCCGAGATATATCTCAAAGCCCTCACCCGCCTGCAAGAACTTCCCCAACTGCACGAACCACTGCTCGGAGCCGGCGAATGCCTGGCCATCGAGGACGCGCCCCTCGGCGTTGTGGCCGCGCAAGCCGCCGGCATGAAATGCCTGGCCCTTGTCCACAGTCGTCCTCAGGCCGAACTCCAGCACGCCGATTGGGTCGCGCACCAATTCGCAGATGTAGACTTGGAAATCATTCGTGCCGCGTTCGCCTGATGCGCCGCTCGCGAAATCCCTTGACAAAACGTCTCGTTGGAGGTAATTTTAAGGCGAAGAAAAGGCGAATATGAACGGAGCTCCCTCAAACCCCGCCATCTTGGTTGGACCTGCCGGTTGGTCTTACACCGACTGGGAGGGAATCGTTTACCCTCGCCACAAGCCGCGCGGCTTCCACGAGGCCGCTTACCTGGCTCAATTCTTTGACACTATCGAGATCAACACTTCCTTTTATTCTCCCCCACGGGCGCAGGTCGTGAAAGCGTGGGCAGCAAGAATCGCCTTTAACCCCAACTTCAAGTTTACCGCCAAGCTCTGGAAGCGGTTCACGCACGAACGCAACGCCAACCTCCAGGACGAGAAGCTGTTCAAGCAGGGGATGGCTCCACTCGTGACCGAGGGACGGCTTGGCGCGTTGCTGTTGCAGTTTCCCTGGTCGTTCAGGAACACACCCGAAAACCATGAGTACTTGAGCGGACTCGTCATGCAGTTCATGGAATACCCGCTGGTGCTCGAAGTGCGGCACAATTCATGGAACAAGCCGGAGGTCTTTGAATGGCTCGCCGGGCTGGGAGCGGGCTTCTGCAATATCGACCAGCCAGTGATCGGGCAGTCGATTGCTCCCAGCGCGCGCGCTACGGCCCCGGTGGGATACGTCCGCCTGCACGGGCGCAATTACGAGCACTGGTTCACTTCCAACGAGCACCCCGAGGAACGTTACAACTACCTCTACAGCCAAGCTGAGCTGGAACCTTGGGCGGCGCGCATTCAGAATATTGCCCAGCGCACTGAAGTCACCTTCGTCATCACCAATAACCATTTTCAGGGCAAAGCCATCGCCAACGCGCTGCAGTTAGTCAGTCTGCTCAGGAACCAGCCCGTGCGCGTTCCCGAAACGTTGCAGGAGTTTTACCCGGAATTGGAAAAGATTGCCGGCCCGGAAACATCAGCCGCCCTACCTAGGCAGTCCGACCTTCTTTTTGCGACGCGCAGCACAGAAGAATAATTGACAGCTTTAAAGCCCCACTGATGGCATAATACAGGTTCATGCGTTTTGCTTTCTGATTTCTGCCTTCTGACTTTCTTTCGAGGCTCCCGTCCCCGTCGTCTAGCCCGGCCTAGGACATCGCCCTTTCACGGCGGTAACGCGGGTTCAAATCCCGCCGGGGACGCCACATCCTTTCAACGACTTACGCCAGTTTCGCCTGAAACTCGCGGTACAACGACGGTACAAGTTGGTTTCGGCCTGATCATATCCACAACCTTACTCTGGGCGGCCCGCTTGTCTGGACTCAGAGCCTGCGTGTAGGTGTCCAGGGTCATTCTAGAGGTTGCATGACGCAACAACTCCTGTACGACTTTGACATCCTCACCATTAGCCTTGAGGATCGACGAAAACGTGTGGCGAAAGGTGTGCCATGACAGCTTCTTGTTGATCCCCAACTCCCGAGCCACGGGTTGGATGTGGTCGCGCATAACGGTGCTCAGCCAAACAGGCTGCTTGCCGCGCTTAGCTCCGGCCCGGTTGGCATCGGTGGCCCACACATAGTCGGATGGTTTTTTGTATGGGGTTACCTCGTACCAAGCCAGCAGATCCCGAGCCACGTATTCGTCAATGGGCATCAGCTTTCTCGAGGCCTCAGTTTTGACTGCGCCCACGTGCTGGTCTACGAGCGACCGAGTCACGCTTACATAAAGCTCTTTGAAATCGAAATCCTCCCATTTCAGCCCGGCCAGCTCACCGCGGCGCAGACCAGTCGGCATATCGAGAAATACCATGGCCTTCTCGCGAATTCCGAGTGCTGTGAGGAGTAACTGCATCTCTTGGACCTCGAGAATGTCAGGTGTTTGTTCGCGTTTTGCCGAGACCCGAACACCTGAGCCTTTGACCGGACCAGTGATGGGATTGCGATCCGTGAAGTCCCACCGAATTGCGTGATTAAAAACGCTACTCATCGCGTCGCGGATTTTCTCCTTGGTGCCGCCTGCAAGAGGTTTGGTTTCGCCTGACCTGTCCGTGACAAGTGTTCTCAGCCACTGCTCAACCGCAACGGTTTTGATGGCCCGCAGTTCGAGTTTTCCCCAATGGGGGAGAACCCACCGGTTCAGAACCTGCGTCTTCCGGCTACGCGTCGAATATGCCTTGCCGTCCCGGCCACAATCAGCGAGCTCGTGGAGTTTGTAATGCTCCACGGCTTCTGTCATGGTGATCGAGGTCAACTCGGTCGGGCCATCGGTGTTGATGTTTAGCCGCAGTCCAGCCAGCAAATCCTGCAGCTTCTTACTGTTTTCGGGATAGTCCTTGACCGGTCCGATGGTTTTCTTGCGCTCGCGTGAAATTCCGTCCGCGCCTTTGCTGAACCAACGAAACTGCCATCTCTCCACTCCATCCTTCCGGGCTATTTTTTGTAGACAACCGTTCTGGTAACGCGCCAGCATTCATTTGCTCCTTGAATTCTGGCAGCGGTCGCGGTTCGAATTTACCATACTGCCAATCCCGGGGTCGAGTTGGTGAAATAACTTCATTTTCCCGCCCTCAAGGGCCATCAAAGGGCAGAGCCGTGACCGCCCGTCCGCTGCAAGTCGGAAAGCCGTCCTGCGGCAATCATGACGGAATTTTCTGCAGCCGCTCTAGCACTCGTTTGTGGGTCTCACTGCTACTATTGAGCCGCCCTTCGATGAGCCAACGTGGCCGCTTCCAGTGCGCGACGCGACTGGCTACTCGTGTTTCTCTGAGACCGAAGCCAATCGTCCAGCTCCGAGAGATAAAAATACCAGCGCTTCCGAATGCCACCCACCGGGTGGGCCGGGAGGGTGCCGGAGCGGGCCTTGCGAAGCACCGTTTTGGTATGCATGTTAAGGAAGCGCCCGGCGTCTTGCGGACCGACAGGTGCCTCCCGGACTGCTGGGCACTGCGACTCTGCCGGGCTGAGCGGAGTTGGCAGGGTTGACATTGAATCCTCCTGAAGCTGCTACAAGAGTCCCATTGAGTGCGTTTTGTCTAAAGGCCGATCCCCAAGGTCCGGCAAAGGAGCGGCCGACGGTCACTTTGAAATCACTTTCGAACGAAGCCATGCGTCCAGGTCGGAGAGGCGAAATTTCCAGAGCTTACCGATGCGATACCCTGGCACCTCGCTGTTGCGCGCCAGTTTTTGCAAAGTCTTCGGATTGATGTTCAGGAACCTGGCCGCTTCTTCGCTGTCGACGACAGGTTCAAGTGCAACCGTGACTCCGAAGCGGAAGGCTTGTGAATTTGAAGGCGGTGGTAATCGCGTCTCGGTCTGCTGGTCGAACGATGGATAGGACCCACTACTCATAACTACACTTCACCTCGGTTCCGCACACAATCGCCCACTCCGGCAGTGCTAGCGCCTTTTGGCGCGCGTCAGACGTAGCGTCCTAGAGCGCAAAGACCCCGATGATTGTTGGCTTTTATCCTGGTACGACACTGAGTGAGCGCGTGGCGAGAAATCCCTGGTTTATAAATAGAACAGACTTTCTCGCCTGTCAAATGGGGACCGCTTCAGTACAGCTGCGTCACGCAAGTGCCCGAAGCCTCATCACTTAAGTAGCCTGGGGGCGGCGGCAATTAGGGGCGGGCCCACGAATAGATGAGCAGGCACGTGTGGGTGAGCCGGAGCCGGCGCTCAATGCCCCTCTATTTTTCAACCTCACTGCGGGTCAGATTGGGTTTCGTTTGAGCGGTTTAACTGCGGTCCGCTCTTGTCGTCGCTCCCGTACCGGGTGTCAGCTGCCTATCGTGGGCGCACCCTGCCCTGTTTATCTCTTGCGTGGCAGATGGTTCTCACAAACGTCGACCGGCGAAAAAAACTTGGCAAGCGCCATGTCCCCGTTTGGTCACGGACGGCGGGGCGCATGGACGGCGGCTTCGCCTACTCGCGATCTACACCGTTGGGGTGCATTGACAAACGTGTATTAGGCCTGAGCGCCCGCCGCGATCGACAGAGTGCCGGCTTCTGAGGTTTCAGCCTAGTCTGGGTGTAGCAAGGAATGCATACTCGCCTTCAATCGGACCAAAGCCGCCGCATGGAGTTGCGAGATGCGTGATTCATCCACGCTCATAAGCTCGGCAACCTGTCTCATGGTTAGGCCCTGCTTGTGGTAGAGCGTGACGATTTGCCGGTCACGCTCCCGCAAGCTGGAAAGGGCGCGAGCGAGGATTTCCCGCTGTTCGTTACGGTAACAGAGGTCAAAAGGATCGGGATCATCACCTGCCAAGAACGCTGGCTCAACGGACCTCTGGATGGAGCTCGGACCCGCTGAGAGGAACCGTGTACCACAGTCAAGCCCCGCACTCTGAATATCGTTCAGCTCACGGTGCCATTGCGCCAGATTCATTCCCTGCACCGCGGCCATCTCCTCGTCCGTGACTGGGCGACCGAGCTTGACCTCCAGTTTGTGATGGAGCTTTTGGATTCTTTGGTTCTTGCGCCGTAAGTCCCGGGAGGCCGGATCAGCGACACGGAGGCCGTCCAAAATACTTCCGCGAATCCGGTGCCGCGCGTAGGTCTCCAACCTTACCCGCTTGCTCGCGTCAAACTTGGTGACCGCATCGACCAGTCCCAGCACGCCGTCGGAGAACAGGTCATCCAGCTCCGCATGGGCTGGCAGGCGTTTGCGAATCGTCAGAGCCACGCGCTTTACCAAGGGAAGCATATCAACCAACAGCTTCTCCCTGCTCTGGAGGGCCTTTCGTTCGTGCCTTCTCCGAGGACGCAAAATAGGAGGAGTCAAGGGTCGGCGCGGTCGGACCGGCGAGCGAGGGCTAAGATTGGTCACTGCCGTCAAGCTGCTCAGTTGCTGAAAAGTGGGAACGGATTGAGTTGACATAGAAACCTTCGTCACTCTGGAATAGCCCCGTAAAGGTCAGCGCCTTTCGACCTTGGGCTTCGCTGCCATCGTCCGGAGGCCGCATTTCTCCGTCAGCGTGAAGCCTGCGGCTCCGTGCTCGGTGTACCACCTTGGCCTTTGAGGAATTGCTTAGTTAGGCGCGTACTGTTGTCAGCATGGCAGGATGACTATGATGACGAGTTCAGAGTGAAAAGAATGGCTGCGGGCTCGTTCAAGATACGTCCCTTTATTCAAGGCCGATCCGAAGCGTTTCGCCGAAAGGAACCGTTCTGCGCGAATCGGTCACCCAAAGGACGGGGTACTCTGGGGCCTCCGGATAGGAATGGCAGCACAAGTCGGTGAGATAGATAAAGCAGACTGGTGCGATATTGTTCTCGCTCACCCACTTGAATGCCGGGCGGAAATCAGTGCCCCCGCCGCCTCTTGGCTCAAGTCGCACTGGCTCTGAGGGGCCAAACTGTTGAGCGCATTGAACCGCTGCGTCGCAGTACACCACGTGGATGGCTTCCGGCTGCGCCTCCTCGGAAATTGCCGAGATCTCACCTGCAAATTGTTCGAGCTCGAGCTTCCCAATTGAACCGGAAGTGTCGACCGCAATCACGATCTCACCCACTCCCTGGCGTTCAACCGAGGGCAAGTACAGGCCTGAAGCGATGTAGCGTCGATTGGGAGGCGTCCAACGGTAATCCGCCGGCGTGGTAGCGGCCACAAAATCACGCAGGATCGCTCGCCAGTCCTGCTGGGATTGGCGGCTGTCGCTAAGGGGCCTTTCGATCCCGGTGGGTTCGTGTCCCCACGCCTTGGCCGACCGCAACGCCTGTTCGGCGGCGATGCCCCACTCATGCTCCTGGCGACGGTTCTCGGCCGGCGAAGCTGTTTGCCCGTGTTCGTCCGTCGCGTCCCAGACCTCGCCGAACCCTCCAGGCCGCACCGACGCTGGCCCCGCGGCCTCACCCTTCGTCCGCCCACATTGATCTGGAACCGGCTGATGCGAGGGGTCTGGCTTCGGAGCGGAGGGCATCGTGCCGTCTGTCCCTTGCGGACCAGTATCGGTTCCCCCGCCGGCATTCGTCTGCTGCTGCGGCTTTGTTGCCCCGTGTTCATCGCTTCTTCTCTGTAGCAACCGGGCGTAGATTTCTTCCGCGCTCAAGTTGTTGAAGGCAGGATCGATGAGCGCGCCAGCCGGAAGGACGAAGCCGTTTCCGATCAGAATAGGGTTGATGGCGAAGTCCGCTGCTACATTCCAAAGCTCCGGATCACGCTGGCCGCGGCGACACTGATGCCCCAGTGCGCAGTGCAGGACTTCATGGGCGAGTGTTCCCTCAAGTTCCGCTGGCTTGAGTTGATCCACGAAAGCCGGGTTGTAGACGATCCGTGAGCCGTCAGTCGCCATCGTTGGAAGAGTTCCAGGTATCAGTTTCAACCTTAAGCTGAGCGTGCCAAAGAAAGGCTGCTTCAAGATGAGCTGAACGCGGCCGCGAGTTATCTTTTGTGCCGTGGTTGTGTGAGAGGGCTTCACGCCGCCCTCCCTTCGCCATCTCCATTATTAGGCACAGGGAATGAATAGCCGGCCATATAGGCGGCCATCCTGTCACAAATCGCTGACGCTTTTTTCGCAGTCTCGCTACGAATGGACTCCGATTTCCGCAGTTCTTGAGGATCGACTAGCAGTGAGGCGCGCACCTGGGCACCCAGGCGTTCCAGTTCCGGGTCTCCCGTGACGTTCAGTTTGGGCAGAACATCGACGAGTTTCACCAGGTTGGTGACGACCGAGTCGCGGAAGGGATGTTCCACTCCTTCCCCCGTCACTCTGTAGGCCTGGAGGCGGCCGGCCAGGTGACTGACAGCCTCGTACAGCCGCTGCCAAAGCTCTCGACTCGCGACCTGAAGCGACGCCTCGACAGCGGCGGTAATCTGTCGCTTGATTCGCTCTTTCTCCTCGTCGCCCAGGGTGACTCGGAAGTCGCCCGCGTCCGGCAGAGGCATTACTTTGGTCTCGAAGGAAAACTTGGAGCAGAGTTCATGGGGAGCAGGATAGTCCTCGGACCGGAATAGGCCGCCAAGTCTTACCTTGGCCTCCTCCACGAGCTGTCCAAACTGGTGCCCCAAAGCTTCCACGGCCGGCGTGAACTGATTTGCCAGTTCCCGCATTTTCTCTGTGTGGTCCATGTAGGCTGCCGCTGGGAGCACGCGATAACCGTTGTCATCCCAGGGCAAGGTCATGAAGTAGTGCTCCTGGCGCGCCTCGCTAACAATTTTCTGGATCTCAGCGAGTGCGGCTTTGGGAAGAAGCACTTTGTGGTAACGGCCAGCATCGGGCTGAGCGCCGTGGCGCTGCGCGATTTCTTCGGATGCTTCGGGGTCGTGTTTTCGCGCCGACCACATACTGATCGAAAGCGAACACAACATGGCCCGCGAGGACAGAGAGGGTTCTGCAACAGTAAGGGAGTTCATGGCATTTGTCTCCTCAGTTGGGGAAGTGTTTTGGAAGTTCAAGAACCCAGAATCAGACTTTCTAGATTCTCACTAACCGTGGGTTTTGATGAGTGGATCAGAGATTTGATGGTGGTTGCCTTGGTGCCGATCGTTCACAATCCCGGCAGTCATGATGAAGTGCAGAATCTTGTACTGACCCCGACCAGGAGAACGCTGGGCGACAAGGCCGGGGCAACGGCCAACTACCGAGTTACCAACCATCCAGGAGTGGCTTTCGCATCGATGGACATATGGGCGTTTGTCGTTTCTTATCTCCAATCAGAAGACATCGTGCCCACTTAGTGCAGGCACAATGACAGCACCGTCGTTTTAGGCAGCGTCACCTCAATAGGTAAGGCTCTCTCCAAAGGTAGGAGAGCCTTGAGACGTCAAGCCACGACGCTCCCAATGCAACACGATATAATATCAGTGCAATAAGCACGGGAAGATTCAAGAGAGGCAATCTAAGTATGCCGAGGAAATGCTCGCCCACGGCCGCCACTGGTGGAAAAGGTTACACCTTTGCTGACAAGGTTGCCGCCGGATTCCTCGTCCAGATGCTCGCCAGGACCTTTCCTCTGGAAGCGGCGCTCGGCCTCATTTCCGAGCTTCATTTCGAAACGAAAGAGTCAGGAAGAAGTCTCGATGACCTCAACTTGGTGCTTCGGAGCGGGAGTATTGTTTCCCGCTGGTCTATTTCAGTGAAGAGCAATCGCCAGCTGTCGAGAGAGGGTTTCAACCCTACCTTCGTCCAGGACGTCCGGGCAGATTGGAGGAGCGAAGGGGGTGCCAACTTTGACCGGGATTCTGATCTGCTTGGGCTGGTCACCGGAACCGTCGGTGACGGCCCTTTACAGAATTGGGAAGATCTGAGAAAGGAAGCGGCAAGTACGACACCCGAGCGGTTTCTGCAACGGCTCGATGGTGCGAAACAGATTTCGTCGGAAAAGAGAAGAATCTTTGCGAGTCTCTACCCCGCGGAGCACCCAGACCAAGCGCAGCGCGAAGCCACTGTTCGCCTAGCAGGAAGACTCCACGTACTACACTTCAATGAGAAGAAGGATGAAGGGCGCTATATCAATCAATGCGCCAATTTGGTTTCTTCTGGAACCATCGAGGAGGGCACAAAGCTGTGGAACGCCCTGTGCCAACTTGCCGCAAATAATCGAGGAACGGGAGGATATTTTGACGTTCCGAAGCTGCTGCGGCACCTTCGAGGAACCTTCGACCTGGTTGACTATCCAGATTTCAGGGCTGATTGGAGGCAGCTTGACGCCCTAACCGCCGCTAACTTGGCCAACGTCCGCTCAGTCCTTGGCGACAACATCCATCTGGATAGAAATGTTGAAGCCACATCGATCTTCAAGAACGTAGAAGGGCATGCTGTGACGGTTGTCGCTGGCGAATCCGGTTCCGGGAAATCGGCCCTCGTAGCGCAGTTGGCACAGGAACCTGGCAGATTTGGCCATGTCATCTGGCTGACTTCCGCCCAGCTGTCGAAGGCCAGTCAAAACGAGATCTCGACGAGTAATGGACTGCGGCACACTTTACCCGATTTGATTGCGTCATCATCTCGCAGCGCATCGCTTCTGGTCATCGACGCCTTGGAAAAGTTCGAAGGCGAAGCCCTATCACGGATCGGGGAATTGCTCCGCGCTGTGCGCGATAGCAACTTCACCGGCTGGAAAGTGATTATTTCGGGTCATCTCCAGTCTTGGGAGAAAGCTCAACGTGTCTTGCTGGAACAAGGCGTCACGGACTTTGTGAAGGTTGACCTGGAACCACCAAGCCTGGCCGCAATTCACAGTGCCGTTCAGGACCTCCCAGGAATCAGCGCGCTCTTTCTCCGCACCGAACTGCAGCCGATTTTGCGCAATCTCATGGAGTTGGATTGGGTTCTGCGAACGAACGTGGGCCAAGGGTTGTCCGAGGACCCTAGAAGGCGTATCGGGGAAACTGATCTTATTAACTCAATTTGGGACCATTGGATCAGTAAGAATCGAATGTTGGAACGTGACAGATTACTCCGCAAACTCGGTGAGCACGAGGGCGAGAAGCTCAGTGGAGCCGTAAGTGTCGATATTGTTGACCAAACCGAACTCCAGCTTCTCGAAGATATGTCCCGAGAGGACCTCATCAGAATTGAATTGCCGTCAGTGCGATTCACGCACGACCTCATCGGTGATTGGGCAAGATTTCGAGTGCTAGCTGGCCAAGGCAGTGGTGTCATCGCCAAGATTAAGTCTCTTATCCAAATCCCCCGCTGGAATCGCGCCGTTCGACTCTATGCTCAGTCTCTTGTTGAGGGAAAGGAGGATCTTGCTGATTGGCAGAAGGCGATAGCCGAACTCGACGCGCCTGACGCGGAATCGAAAGTGGCCAAGGACCTGTTCCTGGAGGCTTTGGTATTTGCGGCAAACTCGGTTTCCCTGCTGGAAGCGGTATGGCCGAATCTGATTGCCGACAAAGGCAAGCTCCTCAATCGGCTGATGGATCGATTGCTTCTTGTCGCTTCATTCCCAGATCCTCGTGTTCGCGCCCTAGTACCGGAAGGAGATGTGGATCTATCCGAATCCTGGTTCCGTATTCCGATACCGGTTTATTGGATACCAGCCCTTTTCGTTTTTTCGGCCCACGCGAGCGATATTGCGACCGTCGCCTTGAAGAAGGGGGCGGAAGTATGTGCCCTCTACCTACGGAACATGCCGACAGGGATGCCTGGGAGACAGCAAGCTGCGCATCTCGCACTGGTTCTGGCCCGGGAAGTCCAGGATCAGGTGGCGGCGTGGCCTTATACCGGACGCGAAAGCAAGGTTGTCTACGAAGCGATGCTCTCTGGCGCTTGTGAATATCCGGATAGCGTCGCGCAAGTTGCTCTCGAGATTGCTGGTCGCAGGGCGGAGCCGGACCATGCGGTCGAGCGTCGCGAACGTGCCGAGTTCGAGGCCGCAGAACGCGAAGAACGGTGGAAAAAGGAACATCCTGAGGAGTATGAACGGCAAAGAGTCTCTGTCATAGCTCTGCCCGACGCGTTTTACGCTCCGCGGCCAGGGAGAAGCACTCCCATTCCGGACGGTCCTCAAAGGCGCATTCCCGAGGGGTTCCGCGATGCGGTTATGGACTGGGGTGCCCTAAGCGAACTCATGACACATCGTCCCCAAGCCGCAAAAGAGATCCTGTTGGCAGTTTGCCTAGAGGACCCTGGACACGAAGAGCAAGAGGGGATCTTTCATTCTTTTGGGCTTGCCTGGTGGCAAAACGGATACCCGCCAATCTACGTCAAGGGCCCCTTCCTGACATTTCTTCAACGATCACCGCAGGCTGGCCTGGAAACAATCGTGAAGCTCTCGAATATCGTGACGGAGCAATGGCTGAGGGTGACGGGAATCAGCAGGCTCGGTGCGGAAGTGCGGGAGCGGTACGCCCTCAAGTTCAAGGTGGGAGAGAAGAATGTTTTTTGGTTCGGCGACGGAAATGTCTACAATTTGCATCGGGATGGCCGCCTGCAGGAGAACACAGTCGCCTGCGCCCTCATGGCGCTCGAAAAGTGGCTTTACGATGAAGTAGCTGCCGGCCACGAAATCGATAGCTATGTCCAATACATCTTCGACAACGCCACCTCTCTAGCCTTCGCGGGTGTTCTCGTTTCTGTTGGCCTTTATCATCCCGTGCTGTTTCACGGGTGCTTGCGGCCACTCCTTGGAAACATCCACATCTATGACTGCCAGACCAGCGCGGCGTTGAATGAAAACGTCGAAGGCTGGTCCATCGGATTTGTCGGACGACCGCAACAGGAAGTCCAGCTCGCCATTGCGTGGAATCGGATGCCACATCGTCGCGTGCTTCTTCGTGATCTGGTACCGAGGCTCTTGTTTGAGAACGCTGACACCCAAGCCTATCTCAAGGAGTGCGCCGCCGAATGGGAAAAGACCCAGCCACCAGGGACTGAAAAGGAGAAAGAGCAACTTCAGTTATTTGTTGCCCGGTTCAAGCCTGAGACCTACGAGCTGACACCTCGGCAAGACGACGTGATCGAGATAAAACCTGTTCTGCCGGAAGAAGTGGAACAAAAGAGGCAGGTCTCTCAGGCAGAGTCCGAATTTCGTCTGCTCTCGCATAGCATGGCATTACGTGCCCGCAGGATACTCAACAGCGGGGAGTGTCTCGCTGAGGATGAACTGCCGGAGTTTTTTCATCAGGTCAAGCGCCTCCAGCAGTCCGAATACCCGGACTTGAACCAATCGGAGAGGCGGTACCGACTTCAATCGATTGCCGGTGGTCTCGCGGTGCTCTTCATCTATCACCGCGGCTGGCTTCCCCACAATAAGGACGCCGAGCAGTGGTGTTTCGAAGTACTAAGGAACCTGCGAGACACCGATGGCGATGAGCTTGAGGGACCAGAATCCGGCACCCTTGGCAACAATATCGAGACCTTCTTGGGAGAAATAGGTGTCTTTCTGCTTCAAGAAAGACAGGATGAATGGATCAAACGCATGGCGTTTGAGGGGGTCACGGGCTTCTACTATGCTTCGACGTTCTTATCGATGGGACGAGCGTATCTCTGCAGAGACGGGCTCGGCGAAACCTTCGATGAACTTATTCATGTCCTCCTCCTTTGGTCCGCCCTCAGGCGAGCTGCGACCAGGGAGGTGGGGCACTATCCCCAAAGATCTGTTCTGGCCAGATACAGGACAACACTCTACGCTCGTTTTCTAAATGGCAGACTTCGGCAACGTCCGGTCACACTCCGCACGGCAGCGAAGCTTGGGGCAGGCTTAGTCGAAAGGATTGAGCGGAGGGATCCGTCGGCGGTTGCGAGAAGGCAGTGGGAAGAACAACGAAAGGCCCTGGAGAAGATGGAGCGCGACCGGGAAGCCAGCCGCGATATGGCCCATATCGATTATCAGGTTATACAGGCTGGCTTCTGTTTTCTGTCACTAGAATTGACTTCCGAAGAGTCATCGGATCGGAGACGCGCCGAAGGATACATTCGCCAGCTCTTTGATCTTGAAATGGAGACCCTACCTATTCTTGAAGGCGATGACGAAGGTCGGGAAATTCGCGGAACGCCTTATGAGTTCGATAGATGGGTGATACAGCGGACCGCGGAGCTGCTCGCGACTATCAATTCGCATGAACAGGCGCGTGCTTTCTATCAACCCATGTTGCGACGCGGTCCTGCCGCTCGGTATTGGACCCAGGATTTCCTAGAGGCGTGGATCACGACCACGCTTCCGAGGATTACCGATCGTGCCCTCTTCGCCGAAGTCTGGAAGGGCATGGTTGACTACACTTTCTCACTTCCCGCATGGATAGGGAGGAGGCCAGGCATCTGGCATCAAGCCGAAACCCTCTCCGTGGATCTAATGGGATTACGGGAACCAGCAGTCAAAATGCTTGGTCGTAAGGAATACACAGATTTGGTAAAGGAGATGGCGCCGACGTTCAAACGTTGGGGCGACCAGTGGTTGAAGTACGCTTCTGTCGCGGCTTGGTTTGCCAATTTTCTCAGTACGGAGTCAGGACGAGCGTTGCTGCCGCAAGGCATTCAGCAACTCAGCCCGCTCGTCAGCTCCTTCGCCGATAGTGATTGGGAAAGAGAGGCATTGCCCCCAACTTTTTCCTCGGCCCTTGCTGCGGCATGGAGACACATGCCCAGCGAAATTGCGACGGATGCCCCGTTGCGGCACGCTTTCCTGCACATTTTGACGGAGCTTTGTTCCCGTTCGATTGCAGAGGCGATTCACCTGAGAGATCGCGTATCCCAGATAATAGTGATCAGCTGATAATCTCCAGAGACTAGCCTGCGTTTCGTCAGAACGACGTCGCATGAGGGTTCATTCTGTCTCTTTGAAGGGCAACGATGCTTGTCCTAGTAATCACTCCCGACGGCTCCTAGACCCGGCTCCTGCACGTGAATTGCGAGCGATATTGAAGTTAATCAGCCCTGACAAGTTGGCCTGTCGAACGTAACTGTGACGCTGGCGATCTCAATTGCCGGATTACGGGAACTCGAAAGTTTGTCCCGCAAGCGGCTCGCAGCGACGACTCTCCGGTGCGCCCAGGAAGCCCGTCACTAGCCGAACTTTCGCAGTTGAGGGCATACTGAAGTCGTAAGTGTTTTCTTTTCATCAAAGCGATCTCCCAGGTCGGCACTACATTTTCAGTCTCGGCAGGGCCTGGGCGGCCTCCTGTGGGGCCT
>JBEKHR010000066.1:0-22162 GCA_050012175.1 Terriglobia bacterium
AAAATCGATCAATTCGTGCGCTCCTCCAACACCCAAGCCCAACCCTTTGTCTGGACAGCCACGGCCGACTCGATTTTGGCCAAGATTGAAAGACTATGTAACCGTATTTCTGGGACAGCACACTAGGAGCCCTAGGGCTTTGTGTCCCATCATCCGGGAGGGGTTGGCAAGTACTTGACTGGCCGGTGCAACCACATTCGCGGTCATGCGCGTTGAGATCACTTCCATGAGGTTCCACCCTCCGCAGTTCCTATCGGTCCCATACTATAGGCACCCTTCGTAAACTGAATGAGCGATTGTGACCACACACGCGAGCGTTACTGCACTGACACGGAATCAAACCAATTCCTTGGCGGGGATTCCCTGGCAAGGGCAAAACCAAAAGCAAAGCCCCCGTAGGTAAGTACGGGGGCTTGAGAATTCCAGTCTCAAATCTTATCCAGACTGGCTAAACTGGGAGCGAAGGTTACTGCGGGGGCGCAGGAGTGGTTTCAGTTTTCGTCTCAGTCTTCGTCGTGGTCGTCTGTGACGCTTTCATCATTCTCACCGACACGACGTGGATCTCACCCTTGTCCGCATAGACGTGGGCCTTTACGCTGACGTGATGACCTTCATGACCCTTGAGCGCTTCCGGATTCTGGACCGTCCAAGCTTTCTGGTCCTTGTCATTGGTGAACGTTTTTCCGTCGTCGCTTACGGTGCCATGAAGCGGTATCAGCTTCGTGGTGGTGGTGGTGGTCGTCTCAGTCTTCGTCTGAGTCTCCTGTGCGAACGCCGGCATAGCCAGCGCGAACGCAACCGCGAACGTGAACAGCAATATCAAGAGTTTCTTCATGCTAGGTCTAGACCTCCTTATGAATTTCCTTCTCTTCTATTCTAGAATCCCATTCTCTGGCCTGTCTGTTCAAAATTGCACACCATTCGACAGCTTTATTCTGGGAATCCAAACTTAATCGGGATTTTCACATTGGGTCCCCGAGTGGCTGACGGTGCAGGCAGGGTTTCCATCTTTAAACTCCAGGCAGCGATTAAAGCATCCGCGGCGGCGTGTCTTTCAAAAAGTGCTCACCTTGGCGGGACTTCACTTCGGAACCCGCATCTATCGCTCGTGCAGCCAATTCTTCCGAGCGTCCTTTCGGACGGATCTGTTTGACACCCAAGCTTCGAGTATAGCCGCGATTCCGGTCGTACGACGGCCCACTCGGAAAGTACTCGCCTATTGAGGCGCAGCGGGTCCGGTCGCGGTTCCGATTTTGGCCTCTCGACCGCATCGGAGAGCCAGGGTGGCAGGCGGCAAATTTTGTTCTTGTAGACGGCGAAAGCAGCCTCCGCACAACCCAAACAGGATTGGGCCTGATAAACGCCCATCCCACGCCGGAACCCAGCCAAACGCCAGGATTGTCGATGGGTAGCCGACTTATCATTCCCAATCCATTCTGTGTGCCCAGCACCCATAAGTTTCACTGCGACCTTTAGGGAAGTCCTGCTCTGCTGGCGGGACCACTTCGCGGTCGACCTAGCACGGCGAGGTTTTGCTGCAGACAGCACTCCTGGGAACTGTTCCGCTACTTGAACTGCCCCGGACAGTCCGGTAGTGTCTCAGTTTGAAAAATCAGTGGCAGGAAACATGCAGGTATAAAAGTGCTGCTAGTGGGTCAGTTTGAATCTACAAGAGATTGGTTTGGCAGACGAATTGGCGACGAATACATTATCTAGTATGATATCTTGACAAACGGGTACTTTCGTGCTAAAGTTAATACCCTATTCTCGTCGAGATGATAAAACTAAGGAGTTTACAATGGCTGATTCTCTTGTAAGTATTCTTGCCCAGTTCCACCGGGAAGAGGAAGGCCAAGGCATGGTGGAGTATGTGTTGATTATCGCCTTGGTCGCTCTCGCTGCCACCGCGGGAATGACTACCTTGGCAACCGCCATCAACAGTGCTTTCACCAAGATTGGGTCGCTCCTCAGTTCGTACGTTTAGCGGCTCCTGTGGTCTGGACGCCTCAATTACACCTGCAGGTTCCCAGGGTGAGTCGGTTCGCCCGCCGGGAGCGGCAGGTATGATACTTGCTCGTTGGTCGGGACGCCTGGCGGCTCGGGGCGGAGGTACTTCGCCGAGTGGCCGGGCATGGCTTTGCAGGACGGCGGTCCATTTTGTGGCGTGACGCACGCTCCACGATAATGGGCATATTATGCCGCGACTTGCTCCGTGGGTGGTCGTTCGGGTTGCCGGTCGGCAGATTTTCGTCGGCTGGTCCTCCTCTGGACGACATCACACGCGTTAGGAGGGTAGTTGTGGCCAATTCAGTTGTGAGTGCTCTCGCCCGGTTGCACCGGGAAGAGGAAGGCCAAGGCATGGTGGAGTATGTGTTGATTATCGCCTTGGTTGCTCTTGCTGCCACCGCGGGAATGGGTAGCTTGGCAACCGCCATCAACAGTGCTTTCACCGCGATTGGGTCGCTCCTCAGCTCGTACGTTTAGTGGCTCCTGTGGGAACGACTGCCAGAAAAATGAAAAGCCCCGGTTGCCAGCCGGGGCCTCGTAGAACTCTTGGGCGCACTCCAAAGATACCATGGGAGTGTGCCCGATGCAAAGAGAAAGCGAAAGCCAGTCCCACTGGCAACCTGGATTTCCTCGGCCAATAACCGACAATCCCACTTACATCCTGGGCGCTGGGCCGACTGCGATGATCCAGACAGACCCTTCAGCGAGCAGCCATCGAAGTGGGACGGCACGCCGAGTCAGGGCACGCAATCGCTGAGGCTGTTTTGAACGGCGGTCGCCTAAGAGCCAGGACGCCGGTCCCTGTGATCGGAAATGCAGGTTCATGGCGTGCCCGCGGGTGGCGCAGACCCGCCGCGGCCGAAGGTTCGCCGATCTTAATGGTGGGCGGGTCTGCACCACGCGTTCGAACCGCCCCAAAAACTGTGGGATGAAAAGCTTGTAACGCTCATTGAACAGGCGAACAACTGCTGATATACTTCGCAAAGCTTTCCTCCGATAGGAAACTCCGACAGGAGACGCCTTGGGAGACCCGGAATCCTGGGTACGACTGATCAAGGAACTCGGCCCTGTGTGGGGGCCACCCGCGCTTTTTCTTCTCGCGGGATATTGGCTCCTGCGTTATCGGTGGAACAAAGGTCATCGCGACCTCGATCTGTTCTGGGACCGCTGGGTTCTTGTGGTCTTCCTCGTAGGCGTCGTATTTTTCCCGGGCTACTACTACTATCGTTACCGTTATTGGGGCCTCCCCCCGTCCTTCGAAAAAGGCGAGATTGGAATCCTCATCGGAGAAGTCCCTGGAGACACAAACCAGCAGCAACAAGCTGCTTACGCCCGCGAGGTTCGCGCGCTCGTCCAGAAGACTCCGGGGTTGGGGGCTGTCATTAAGATCAAGATGCTTGAGAGGCCCCTGCCCGCTGATCCCCAGGAGCAACAGGCGAAGGCTCTCCAATGGGGGCGGTGGCTCCGGGCCACGTTCGTGCTGAGGCCGAACGTCGTTGGAGATTTTCAAGAACCCTGGATTACGGTGGTTGACCAGCCCGAGTTCTCCACGGTGGAAGCGCCTATGGGCAAGTTCCAGAGCGCCCAGCTCGCGAACCTGGACCAACTGCCTCTCCCGTCCAACCTCCTCCTGCTAGCCCGCTGCGCGCTGGCTCTCGCCTTTTATCGACAGGGGTCGTATGAGCATGTCGCAGGGGAACTCCAGGATGTATTGGCTGCTCAGGGCCTGCCTGAGCTTGCCCCATCACGATCATATTTGACTCTCACTTACGCCAATGCTCTCTACCTCCTCCGAAAGAACGACGAGGCTATCACCCAGTTCAAGAGGTCCATCGCCCTCAAGCCGGGCTCCGCCGAGGCGCACAACAACCTAGGCGTCGCCCTCGATGAGAAGCACGACCTGGACGGGGCGATTGCGGAATATCGGGAGGCCCTGCGGCTGAAGCCGGAGGACGCCGAGGCGCACTACAACCTGGGCATTGCACTTCGTGACAAGCACGACCTGGACGGGGCGATTACCGAATATCGTGAGGCCGTGCGCTTGAAGCCGGACTACGCCGACGCGCACAACAACCTGGGCATTGCACTTCGTGACAAGCACGACCTGGACGGGGCGATGGCCGAATGTCGCGAAGCCCTGCGGTTGAAGCCGCACCTCGCCGAGGCGCACAACAACCTGGGGAACGCCCTCCGTGACAAGCACGATCTGGACGGGGCGATTACCGAATATCGCGAGGCCCTGCGGCTGAAGCCGGACTCCGCCGAGGTGCACAACAACCTGGGGAACGTCCTCCGTGACAAGCGCGACCTGGACGGGGCGATGGCCGAATATCGCGAGGCCCTGCGGCTGAAGCCGGACGACGCCGACGCGCACTACAACCTGGGCCTTGCCCTCCGTGACAAGCGCGACCCGGACGGGGCGATGGCCGAATATCGCGAGGCCCTGCGCTTGAAGCCGGACTATGCCGAGGCGCACAACAACCTGGGCATTGCACTCCACGAGAAGGGCGACCAGAACGGGGCGGTTGCCGAGTGGCGTGAGGCCTTGCGCTTGAAGCCGGACCTCGCCGACGCGCACAACAACCTGGGAAACGCCCTTAGTGAGAAGCACGACCTGGACGGGGCGATGGCCGAATATCGCGAGGCCCTGCGCCTGAAGCCGGACTACGCCGAGGCGCACGACAACCTGGGCGTTGTCCTCCGTGACAAGCACGACCTGGACGGGGCGATGTCCGAGGATCGCGAGGCCCTGCGCCTGAAGCCGGACGACGCCGAGGCGCACTACAACCTGGGCCTTCTCCTCCGTGACAAGCACGACCTGGACGGGGCGATGGCGGAATATCGCGAAGCCCTGCGGCTGGAGCCGGACTACGCCGAGGCGCACAACAACCTGGGGAACGTCCTCCGTGACAAGCACGACCAGAACGGGGCGATGGCCGAGTGGCGTGAGGCATTGCGCTTGAAGCCGGGCCTCGCCGAGGCGCACAACAACCTGGGGAACGCCTTCCGTGAAAAGCACGACCTGGACGGGGCGATGTCCGAGGATCGCGAGGCCCTGCGCCTGAAGCCGGACTACGCCGAGGCGCACATCAACCTGGGCGTTGCACTCCATGAGAAGGGCGACCCGGACGGGGCGCTTGCGGAATATCGCGAGGCCCTGCGCCTGAAGCCGGACTACGCCGAGGCGCACATCAACCTGGGGAACATCCTCCGTGACAAGCACGACCTGGACGGGGCGATGGCCGAATATCGCAAGGCCCTGCGGCTGAAGCCGGGCCTCGCCGAGGCGCACATCAACCTGGGCGTTGCACTCCATGAGAAGGGCGACCCGGACGGGGCGCTTGCGGAATATCGCGCGGCCCTGCGCTTGAAGCCAGACTTTGCCGAGGCGCACGCCAATCTGGGAGACGCCCTCCGTGACAAGGGCGACGTGGACGGGGCGATTGCGGAATATCGCGAGGCCCTGCAACTAGACCCGAACCTCGCCCTGGCGCGGATAAAGCTCCGGCAGGCAATCCAACTGAAAGCGGACAAGGTAAGAGCCCCCGGCAAGGTTCATGACGGGGCGCGCCCTCAACCCAAATAATGCGGAGGCGGCCCTCACCCCTGGATCGGTGGGCGGGCCCCCTCTCCCGCCGCGAGAGGGGGAAGGAAGGCATCTCCATCGCAAACGACCCAATTGAACCACGCTTCACTCGTGTCCGTTTTTCCCTTGATGAAGTTCACTGAATCTTGCGGCTGCTTTGAACGCTGGCCTGCAACGCCTTGATGCGTTCGAGCACGTCTCTCTTCGGTATTATGCCGCGCTCATCCAGCAGCTCGACCAGGGCGTTAACGGTGAGCATGTTGGAGTAAGTCATCTGTTCTGCCGTAACCGTTTCCCGCTTATGCTGCTGGCTCATTGTCCGCCTCCAGTCTGGTAGGATACCAGAAAAGGAAAAGCCCCGGTTCCCGCCGGGGCCTCTCAGAACTTTAGGGCGCAAGCCGGGGGTAACACACGCGTGCGGCCGATGCAAGTTCACTTGGCGTTCCCCACCGTTCGTCTGGAATCTAAAACCTATTGGATTCTTTCCGGCGGCTGCGGACTCTTGGCTCACCTTCTAAGGGACCTAAGAGAGCATCTACGGACCTGCAAGCGCCTTGAGCAAGCGAGGCATCATCGGCAGAAAGATTCACCTCGATCCAACTCTTTGCGAACCCGGAAATCTGCCGCAATTCGTTAGGAGATATGAGGCGCTTTGCTCTCAAAAAGCTTATGAGTGCGGCAAGCGTAGCTGTGTTCCCCATGGCTATGTGTTCAAAAGTCATGGACTGTTGGGGTGGATTCGGCATGGGGAAGAGGCTCCTTCCTGATTGGTTTAGACTCCCACTCCATCAAGCATCTCTTTCATTGTCCAAACGTGATCTGTGATCCCTGCTTCCATCGCGGGAGGGACGCGGATCGCGCTGTGAATTCTCACGAAATTGTAATGGGCAAAGTGTAGCGCAACCTGGGCCTTCAGGTTCGACAATTTCTTGCTGAAGCCATTGGTGACGGTATCGGAAATCCCCCTGAGATGACCAGCACTGACTGGCCCCTTCTTTCCCGGTTTAATGGCGAATGACGGGCTCCTTGGCGGTGGCAAACCCGATGCCGCACCACGCTGCGGTGGCCAATGCGAAGATAAGTTTGGCCCACATGTTCTCCTTCCTTTTTCGGCCCCGCAGAGCGAGCGCGCCGCCCACGCGCCGCATTCACTTGGGCGAGGTGAGCGCCTTGAGGTAATGGTAATAGAACTCGACCCCTCGGTAGTAAGATTCCACTCTTAGGCGCTCGTCCTTCCCGTGCGCGCGGACGTCATCCGTATCGATCGCCAAGCCGGAGATTCCGTAGGTCGGCATACCCGCCGCGCTGGTGTAGACACCGTCGGACGCGCCGGTGGACATGGTGGGGACCACGGGCGCTCCCGGCCACATCTCGGCGGCGACGCGATCAAGCGTCTGCATCACGTCGGGCCGCAGCGAAACCGGGGGTAGCGCCTTAGCGTTGGCCTCGCTGTCCAAGATCCGGCCGCTGGTAGTGACGTAGCTGACTTCGATCTTGGGATCGGTAAGGACCTTGATGAGCGTCTGCCGTACTTCTTCGCGCGAGTGTCCGGGGAGGATGCGGCAGTTGACGTTGGCGCGCGCCGTCTGTGGCAGGGCGTTGTTGGCGTGGCCGGCATCGAGCCGGGTGGCCACGCAGGTGGTGCGCATGGTCGCATTCCACAGCGGGTCGGCGGAGAGGCGCGCGATGGCCGCTCCATCGGGCGGGCTCTTGACGATTTCGCGCATGTCGGCCGCTGTCTGGCCGCTTTCCACGTCGGCCGTACGATCGAAGAAGGCGCGCGTGACCGCGTTCAGCTCCAAGGGAAACTGATAGCGCTCGAGGCGCGCCAGCCCGTCGGCCAGATGATAGATCGCGTTGTCGGGCACCGGGAGCGAGCTGTGCCCTCCGGGATTGGTCACCGTGAGCTGGTAATCGGCGTAGAGCTTTTCGGTGGCGTCCATTTCGACGATCAACGGCTTACCCTTCACCGTATCCACGCCGCCGCCATCGGCATTGAGAACGAACTCGGCGTCGATGAGATCGCGATGGTTCTTCAGCAGCCAGTCTACGCCGTTCGATTGGCCGCCCTCCTCGTCCGCCGTGAGAGCCAGGATGAGGTCGCGATCGGGCTGGTATCCCTCGCGCTTGAAGCGGATCAGCGTGGTGACCCAAATGGCGTCGCCGCTCTTCATGTCCTGCGTGCCGCGCCCGTAGTAGTAGCCATCCTGCTCTACAAACTGGAAAGGATCGGTGGTCCAGTCCTCTCGCCGCGCTTCCACTACGTCGAGGTGGCCGATCAGCAGCACGGGCTTGTGGACGCCGGTGCCGTGAAGCCGGGCCACCATGTTCCCCTTGCGGTCGTTGGGGCCCAGGACCACGACGTCGGCCGCCGGGAACCCAGCGTCACGCAGGCGCTGCGCCATGGCTTCGGCGGCGACGGTCGTGCTGCCTACCGAATTGGTAGTGTTGATCTCAATCAGTTGCTTGAAGGTGTCGTGCGCTAGTTGCCGGGTTACGTCGTCAGTCTGCGCGCGCGCCATGGGCGCCAGCAGGAACAGCGCCAGGACAGCCAGGCAATGCTTCAGGTTGAGTCTTCGCATGAATTCGGTTCTGCCCCCTTTCACTCGGTGTGCCAGGCGGGTCTATCAGCGACGGGTCAGAATAGCACGCTAGGACGAAAAAAGGGTATTGGGCAGCAAGTGGACCCAAAACGGCCTTAAGGACTCGACCGCGACTCTTGGCTCCCCCCTTCTTGCGTGTGTCTCCGATGCGATTCCGTTCCTTACATACGGAGTTGCGGAATCGACTGGCATACATTACCACAAGGGAGAACAGCCCTTCCGACCACCTCTGCCAGATTGTGCCTGTGAAACGCCCTACCCGGAAAGTGGGACGACTGCACTTTGACAACGGGCCAGACTCCCATCGGTCTTGGCATCACTAACGAGTCGTCGCCAAGGGTTTAGGAACGCGTTTTCAGGCCAAAGCCCCAGAGCGCGCACGCCAAGTGGCAGTGTGTTTGCCGAAGCTCCTGCCAAGCGAACTGGCTCTCACATCTGTCGACCCGTGAAAAAAGCTAGCACGCCGCATCCTGTTCCAAGGGCGCACGGTCGGATCGTATCGCCTGTCGTTCAAGAGGCGACCGATTCCGCACTGGTTCTCACAGTTGCCGACCCGCAAAAATAATCTTGGAAGTTGGCTTAAATCGCCGAAAAGTCCGTTAGCCTTTCCTGCTTCGTCGCGATTGAGGTGGACGGTGCTCGCAAGGCGAGCGCCCGATCTTCGCGAGGAGACTCGAATTCTCTTCACCGAATGTTTATTGCTACGTCAGTTGTGTGGCTCGCCTTTATCGGACGAAATGGCTTGAGAGGATGCGAAGCGTGGCGGCGAGCGCGCGGCGAAAGAAAACCACGTGACAAATGATAGCTTGACCGAACCCTCTGTCTGCTGGCCTTTTTTTCCTTCGCCCGCTTCTCATACCTCATTTGACGCAAAAAAAATCTCTGATTACCTTTCGCAAGTGCCTACCGTTGTTCAGCAGTTTTCAAAGGCGGAACAACGGCAGGTGGGAAAGGAGGGTACCTATTCATGCGCATGAAGTGGGACAGGGCACTCAAAAAGCCACTCGCGGTGGGCGCGATCTGCTTCGTGCTAGCTGCGCAGTATGTCCTGGCTCAGAACTTAGGCCAGAACCCACAATTTAACGTAGCTGTTCAAGGCCAGACGGGATCGCAACCTGAAGGCGCATTCCTCAACTTCATTAACTGGGTAGGCAACGTAATTGCGCCGGTGGGCGCGGGTGGCGCGGTGCTGGGGGCCATAGTGGCTTGGCTCACAGGCCGGGGCTTCGGCCGATGGCTGTTTGCGGCCGCAGCGTTGCTCGCGGTCTCGGGTGTTACGCGATTGATCGAGTTCTGGATCACGAACGGAACAGGAGGTGTTACCTAGAAAAAAAGCGGGAATCCCCAAAGTGAAAGGGCAGGCAACCCTGCATGTCGAAGAGCGGGTTGCCTGCCACAAATCCAGCAATTGAATTCATCTTTTCAGCGAAGAGTTAAAACCATGGCCGTGCCACAACTTTTGAACGACATCGTAAACACTTTATTACTGCTAGCGCCTTCGGCTGCTTTACTGTGCCTGGTACTCGCGGGCATCAGCCTGCGCCGCGAGGGCGGCGGAACTACCTTCCTGATTGGTGGGGGTTTTACAAAGTGGATGTTCTGGGCAGTCGTGTTCCTGACTCTCCAGCCGCTGCTCAGTTGGTTTAGTTCTTTCGGGGTCAGAGTGCCGTTGTCAGGGGGTGGAATAGCGAGTTCCTGGCTTTCGACTTTCCAGTCGAGTGTGGGGAGCTTTGTGACCAACTTTGTGGTCGGGCGGCTGGCAACGACGCTCGCGGCGTACTTCGTGCTGCGGGCGATTTTGGATTCCGCCGCGGGCGGGCAACCCCTGCCGTCGATCCTGACCGCCATGTTCCTGCTCGGCATCCAGACGACGTGCAACCTTCTTCAGAGTTACAACTCCGGTACGCAGTACGCGACGGCGGATGTACTGGACAGCCTTTGGACCTACCTCGTCGGTACCATCATGCCGATCGCGGCGGGCCTTGCCATTATTGGAGCAATCATTAACGTGGCTACGCGACGGCCGGCGCTTCGTTTGGCCGGTGTAGCCCTAGGTTTGCTCTCGGTTTCGGCGATCTGGAAGTTGGTGCTGGCCATGGTGGCTTAGAAGTGGAGCGGATATGTCCTTCTACAACGGTATTCTCAACCTAACCAACTGGGGCGGCAACGTGATCCTGCCCACGCTGGCGGGTCTGTTTATTGCCATCGCTATCATCCAGTTCTCCAAAGGTAAGGACTACGCGCACGCGATGTACGGCGGGTTCATGTGTCTTATGGCTTCGGGACTGTTGCGCGCCTTCGAGACTTTCGCTTCGCAGCGAAGATGGAACGACCCCAACCTGTTTTGGGCAGCGCTAGCCAGCTTGGTGGACTGGATCTCGAACGTGCTCCTGCCGATCTACGCGGCATTGCAGGTGGCAGCCGGTGGACTACAACTGGCCGGGGTAACCAACCGGTTCCAGCCGATCTCATGGATGCGGCACTTCGCCGCCGCGGGATTGTGCCTGCTAGTGTCGGGACTGCTTCGGCTCGGCGAGTTCTTCGTAACCCGAGGAACGGGGGGAGTAACTTAATCGGAGGAAATCGTGGTGCTTGACGTGACACCAGTCTATCGCAACTTGCGAACTCGAGTAACGTTCCTCGGACTCGAGGCCGAGGACCTTTTCGCCATCCTGGCGCTGGCCGTGGTCAGCAACATACTGGGTCGCTTCCTGAAACGCGAGATGTTTGGCTTACCCATGAACATGATCATGCAGTACTTGGTCCCGTTGCTGAGCATCCCCGCCTTGATGTTGTTCAAGTACGGAAAGGCACGAGGGTATCTGCTCGACTGGGTGATGTTCCACTCCAGGCCCCACGTGTATTCAGCACTTGAACGAGACTCGCAATTGACGCGCGAATATATCCAGCCCGAGGTCGAGCCATGCCGGTAACACTTCAACAATATGAGAAGTCGCTGTCCGCGCCCCCACTCTGTGAGCAGTTGCGCATCCGCGACCTGCTGGATAACGTCGCCATTCAAATTGATGGTTCGTTCGTCGCCGGCTATGAGCTGAGCGGGGTGCACTCCTATTATGCGAGCGACGAGATGAGGAATCGGGACAAGAACGGGCTCGAAGCCTTGGTTCGGTCGCTGCCGGAGCGCTCCATGCGTATGCAGGTGCGATTTGAGATTAGCGAAGGCTATGGCGACTTGGTCAGCCGCTACAACCGGGAGCAGCGTAACGAAAGCCCGGTGTTGCAAGCGGTTGACCGGGTACATGCCGACCTCTGGCGAAGGAGGGAAAGCGACGGGTTGTACCTCCGTCACTTTCTGCACGCCTATTTCATCTGGAACCCAAGAATCCACCACCAGTCGCCGGATTTCGAGTGGAAGAAAAAGATGCGGCGGACAAGCGCCAGCCTTTCGGCTACCAAGTGCATCGAGCGGACGCGTCGCGAGCACGGGGACCTCCTCGCGGAGTTCAACAGTTTGATGGCTGGCGTCGAAGCAACACTTCAGGCGACCGGCATGGTGATACGTCGAATGACGCACGACACTATCTTCCGCGAGGTGAAACGGGCTCTTTATCCGCTAGGAGACGATGCGGTTCCATACCGCTCTCCTGAAACATCGCTCGTTTACGAGAGTGCCCGGAGACAGATGGCCAACGTTAACATCGAGGACGAGACGGACGACCATCTGAAAATCGGCGGCTTACTCTACGCCTGGATCAGCCTGAAGGATCTGCCCGATGCCACCTTCCCGGGCATTCTACGTGAACTCATGTTGATGGATTTCCCTCTTGTCGTGAACGCCGAGGTGAATCTTCCCGACCAGGCAAAGATGGTGAAGCACTACAAGAGCCGGCTGCGGAAGATGTCAGCGGCACAGAGGGATTTTCACGGTGGCTTCCGAATCAATGTTGACGCCCAGGTGGCGGAGAACCAGTTGATGAAGGTCCTGCAGGACCTGATCTCAAGCTCGCTCAAGAGCTGTCAGATGAGCCTGCTTGTTGCGGTACGGACATCCAGGCCGCCGGGCAATCGGTTAGAACGCGACGAGGCCGAGCGGACCCTGGCAGACCGCCGGCAGCGGGTGCTCCATGCAATTGCTCGCATGAACGGGAGCCGGGGAATTCCGGAGTCTTTGGCGCAGAAGAGGCTGTTTTTTGGAGGGCTTCCGGCGATGGCAGGGGAAAACAAAAGAGAGCTTGACGTGCTCACTCTCCACGCGGCGGACCTGTTACCTGTCGAGATGCCATGGGAGGGGACACCGAACTCGCCTCTTATGCTTTTTGAGACTCCTCATCACCAGTTGATCCCATTTTCGCCGTTCGATACGAGCTTGGGCGATGCCAACATGCTCATCATGGCGAAAAGCGGGGGTGGAAAGACATTCATGGCCCAGCTTTTCCTGCTCATGATGGCGCGCGCCAACCCTCTTATTTCGATTTTGGAGCGTGGCGATTCCTACCGCCCGCTGGTGGAACTGATGGGTGGCCGGGTGATCGAGGTAGACCTTGAAGGTAGCGAAACCCTAAATCCCTGGGACTTGCCGCCGGGCGAAACCTCTCCCGGCAAAGACAAGATCGCCTTCCTGAAGAACCTGACCCGGCACATGCTGGGTGACAGTCCCGGTTCGGACACGTCCCTTCTTGACAACCTGATCAGCGATGCCATCGCACGCACGTATAAACGCTGCGCGATTCGGTATTCCAATCCGATCCCCACGTTCAATGACTTGCGGGAAGAGCTGGCGCAATGGCGGGATGAGGAGCGGATGCAGCGCACCATTGATGAGGCTAAGCTGGCAGCAATCAAGCTACGTTCGTGGACAGGAGAAAAAGGTATTTATGCCAAGTTGTTCGACGCCCCGACATCGCTGAAGATCGACAGCAATTGGCTGTTCTTCGACGTGGAGGGATTGAGCTCCGACCCAAGGTTGGAAACAGCCATGAGCATGTTGATCGCCAATGTGATGGCGACCAGGGCGGCGGGAAGGAGGGGACAACCCAGCATCACCGTGCTTGACGAGTGCTGGTCGTTGCTCGATTCACCCTCCCTGGCGCCGGAAGTCGTGCAACTGTTTCGAACCGCTCGCAAGCGGAACTCCAGCGTCTGGGGCATTTCGCAGACAGTAGAGGATTTTGTGGGTACCGAGTTCCAGCCTCGCGAGCACGGGCCTGGCATCCTGAAGAACGCGACCACCAAGATCGTGGGGCAACAGCCGGGCGACGTTGGTCCACTCGCGACTCACCTCTCATTGAACCCGGTGGCGCTTAATGAGATCAAGCTGTTCAACGCGCCGCGCAAAGGGCAATATGCTGAAGTCCTTCTGGTCCTCGGCGATAAGGCTGACACCACACAAACGATACGGATCGTGCCCACCCCGCTTGACTACTGGATCTGCACAACCTTCCCCAGGGAGCGTCGCTATCGCACCTGGTTCCTAAAGACTCGCGAGCATCAGCCGTTGCTGGACTCTTATCGGGAGCTGGGCCAGAAGTTTCCCCAAGGCTTGGCGGATGTGAAACCTCTCGCCGAGGAGCTGTCCGGGGAAGTCAATACAGCCTTTCGAGAGAGTACAAGGTAAGCATCGTGCGTATTGGAGGAGATCCTATGACGTTTTTGTTCTTCGTAGTCTTTTCGTGGTTTGTGGTCAAGGCCAAAACGCGGCGGCAGTTGCTTGCGTTGGCGCTCGCGGGGACGACGGCGGCAGTGCTTGTCGCTCCGCCACGCGTTCAGGCGCAGAGCAGCTTGGTGGGGGCTATCCAGGCGGTCCTCAACGTTATCAATGGAGTCATCCATTCGGGACTTAGTTCCATCAATTCGGTCAGGACCGCTAACAACAATTTCTACCGGAACGTCATCTGGCCGGTTCAGCTAATTAACCTGGCTCGAGCACAGGTTACGCAGATGATTGCGCAGTATCGGAACCTGATGTGGGGGATCTTTAGAATCAACCCGTCGAGCGCGACGCTTCCCGCAACCCAGCAGTTGGAGCAGGTCATGAGAAACCAGCAAACGAACGACTTTGCCGTTCTGACGACGGACTATGGGAATGCCTACGGCCCGATACCGGTCGTGACCGCGGCGAGCCCCCCGGATCGCGCCATGACGGATATGGATGATGCCCTGGCCCTCGACACCCTGAAGACCCTGAAGAAGACCGATGAAGCCGGAACCCTGACGTTGCAGGCTGGGGACCAACTGGAGAGCGGAGCCGGCCAGGCGGCGCCGGGCTCGTCGCCCTTCCTGACCGCCAGTGCGGTTGTGGCCAGCATCCAGAGCCAAGCCGTGACGCAGAAGATGCTTGCTGCCGAGCTTCGGCAGGAGGCGGCCCGTCTGGCGCACGAGAGCGCTCTCCGCAAGCGGAGCGCAACCTACACTGGCCAGGTAGGCAACCAGATTATCAATCTTCTAAAGCGCAACTGAGCGCTGAAGGAGGGAAAAACGTGAAAAACGTTATGACCATGGGTTTTGAAAGGTGGAGGTGCGGTCTCCGCTGGGCTTGGGGACACAAGCTGCGGGTGGCAGTATTGATCCTTGTCCTTGTGATGCTCGCGCCACGGCAGGTCAAAAGCCAGCTCTTGGATCCCTGTTGTGCCATACTCGTGGCGGGACTCACCACGATTTCAAGCACCATGAACAATGTGATCGGCGGCGGGCTGACCAGTATCCTCACCGTGGACCGGGCAATCCAGAACTTCGAACAGACAGTCGTCTGGCCACAACAACAAATCAGCCAAGCGCAGTCCCTGGTTGGTAGCACGCAGGGAACTTTCACCACTATCCAGAATGTCACGCGGATACCCGTAAACAGCGCGACACTGCCCGGGCCCCAACAACTAGAACAAATCCTGTTATCAGCCGACGCGAACCAAATCAGCCGGACCAGCACGAGTTACTCGGTCGTGTACGGTCCGGTGCCGGACGCTACGGCGGCTTCCCAGGACGTCCGCAACAGGATCGACATGGCCGACGCCGCGGCCCAGGCAGCGATGAAACGGGCCATCGCCATCGACAACCTTGCAAACCTGGAGATTCAGGCCGCCAACCAGATTAACCAAAGCCTCCAGACTGCGGCGCCGGGCAGCGCCCCGATTATTGAGGCACAGGCCGACGCGTGGCTCGTGCGCGCCAATGCCTATACGCAAGCTGCCATCGCCGACTTGATGCGGGTGCGGGCGATTGACCTTGCGGACGCGGGCGCCAACATCAAATCCGGAGCTACGAATACCTCGAACCTGGGACAGCAGCTAATCAACCTTCTAAAGAGGCAGTGAATGGGCCAGTTCTATTTTGAACAGCTTCTCGGGACTGCGCTGCAGGGGATTGACGGCTACAACATCACCGCCACGGTGCTGGGAGTGGCCGGTACGATCCTGCTGCTCAGCTTCCTGTACAGCGTTTACCAGGCTTTCAGTATGGGCGGGGACGTGCGGATGTTGGCCATCGGGGGCATAGCGTATTTCATTCTCGGGCTCGTGTTCGTCAACTATGGCAGGGTGTTCCGTGACGTTCTCGCAATGTTCAACTCGGTGGCGGATTTCATTTACAGCAGCGTGGGAGTCGGAGATCTTTTCAATAACTGGCTGAACGACTTAAGCACTTACTTCAACCTGAATGGTTGGTCCAGCTTGTGGGGACTTATTGCGGGCGGCATCTCGGGACTGCTGGGAGCGCTGCTGATCCTCGTTGCCTTTGTCATCTTTCCGTTGTCTTACACCCTTTTCACGCTCTTCTACGCGCTTTACGGGACGATTCTTTACGTGGTTGGTCCCTTTGTGCTGGCGCTGCTGCCGGCGCGTGGCTTTGGCCAGCTTGCGCGGACCTATCTTCTGAATCTTATGGTCTTCGGGGCATGGGGTTTGATCTATGCGATTATTCAGGCCCTCATGACCGCCGTGAACATGGGCACTGTCAATACCGTATTGAACGCGAACGGCATTCTGAACAGCTTTTTGGGCTCGGGCCAAGTAATTCTCCTTGCTCTCGCGAGCATCGTGTTCTCGATCTCCATAGCCTTCATTCCGTTTATCGCCAGCCGGATTGTGCGAGGAGAGGTGGGCAGCACAATGCTGGTAATGGTAGGCACGGTCGTGACCGCGGCTAAGTTGGCCGCGAAGACCTATGGTGGAAGCGGGGGTGGGGGCGGGGGAGGCGGCGGTAGTGGCGGTTAGACCCGCGCAGCCACGGGCTCACTGGAGGGCCGGGCGGCGCTTGGCCCAGGACATTCGTTAGACCCGCGCCGCTGTGGGCCTATGCCTTTGAGAGTGGAGGATGTGACGGATGAAGGGCAACATTCACGGAAATGGGGCGGAGACAGCGTGCTACACGAAGTACTACGAGCACGACGGCATGCTCCGCGCCTATGCCAATCGCTCCATGGTGCTGGCGATGGTTTTTGGCGTGCTGGCCCTGGTGTCTTTTGGTTTCGCCATCTATGTCCGTTTGCAGCCGCCGACGGTGATCCGGGTCGACAAGGATGGCAACGCCACAGTCGTAGGCGCTGCAGCTCACCCTCCAGCGAAGGCAGGGTTTTCTTTTGGCTTGTCGGCGGAGGCAGCGGCTGAAGCTGCTCCCACGGACCTCGAAGGCAGAGCGACTGTGCGGCGGTTTCTCGATCACTACCTGTCTTACACACCCGATTCCGTGGACCGGAACTTGGCCGAGTCGCTCAACATGATGACCGCCAATCTGCGGGAGTACACACTGAACCGGCTCCGTGACGACGATACGGTTGGAAAGATCAAGGATGAGCACATCATCTCCGACTTTCGCATCCGCACGATTGAGCTGGTAAAAGGGACTGCATGGGCATATGTGGCCTTCGGAGTAAAGGAAGTTCACAGGGTTCGCAACGGGACCGAGAGTAGCGACCGAATCGTGGCGCGCTATAACGTGCGCCTGGTGGAGGAACGACGGTCAGAACTAAATCCCAGCGGCCTGTTGGTGGCTCAATACTCCGAGCAACAGATGGTCGGCGACCGTGAAAACGGGCTGTTGCAAAACAGCACGCTCGGGTCCGAGGGATCCGACAAGTAGAGGCTGCCATTGGGGCAGCAGCCCGCCAGGGGTTATCTGGCGTGCAAGAAAACCGGCGGCTCGCTCGCAAGAGCGAGCCGCCAGGAGGGAGGTTTGAGTATGGCAACAGGCAGTGCGGTTGAGGACTCGAAGGGCCCTCAGCCTGTGGCTCGGAGTCCCCGTCGGCGTTCGACCCCGCAGGAGCAGGGCCCGGCAGGGAGCATCCGGTTCTTCCTGGCCAAGGGGGGCGCCAATGGCACAATCCCGTCGCTCGACAGGGAGATTGCGACCGAGGGGGAAGCTAAAATCGAGTCGCTCAAGACCGGTTTGAATTATTACAGCATCATTGAGTGGCGCGCCACGGCTGACTTTGCGGGGAAGAATCCCCAAGTCAGGAGTGAGCCTGTTAAGAGATAAGGGGTGGCATTTTTCTAATATGGCTTCATATAAAGAGAAGTTAGATCCGTCAAAGCCTTCCGCGAGCTTTATTGCGGTTCAGTGCTGGGTTTGGTCCGGTCGTTGAAACTGACTGGGAAATTATCTTCCAGCCTGTGGGAAGCGAAAGCACCCTTTCCAGCAACCTCTCTTCTGTTCTGCACCTGCGGACAGAAAGTGAGGCTTCAGGGTGATGCCAAGCAGTTTGCTGTTTTAGCTTGTCGTCAACCGATCCAGATGCGACTTGTCGCTTTGGTTCTGCGTGCTTTGTCGAACCGCGCAGGTCGCTAACAACTGAATAGGCCGGCTCTTCGAGTCCGGCCGTAAACCTCGTTTGCGGCACAGGACAGCGAAGAGACCGGCACCGTCGGCCTCCTTTTCTGCCTGTGCCTGAGAGAAAAGGAGAAAAGCCATGTCAAAGACAAGAGACAACAGCGCGATGCCGGTTGTCGCGCTCGAAATCAACAAAGGGGGCTGTTTGTCAAGGAAGCTTATGGAACTGGATCGCCAAGCCACACTCGAGAACACCTTGTTGCAGTCGCTATATCCGGGAATACGTGTGGCAACGGTTGATGTGCCACGGGAGCCACTCGACTCGTTCGAACAGGCTCTCGTCGAGCAGGCACTCGTCAGGATCGAGTTCGATGGCGTGCGCTACAGCCTGGTCGGCGCGACGGGCTCTGCGAAAAACGGCAAGTTCTACGCCGTGGACACTGCACACGAAAAGAAGATAGCTGAGCGCTTCCACTGCTCGCCCCAGGCGGCCATGACTTACTTTGGCATTCTCGTCTCTTCGTGCAAAGTACGCATCGAGGAGCCGGATTGCCGGGTCTTGGTGGTCGAGGACCACGGGTTGGGCACGAACGATTGCCGAGGGTGGATTTCCCAATCACTCTTTCTCAAGCTCAATCTGCCTGCCCACCGTTTCTACCAGTTTCGTTTGGCCTTTGACAAAACCCAGGCCAAAGGATCGTTCAAGGTGATGGGTGATGATGTGGCGCAGAAGTTGGAAACTGACATCATCTTGCCCAAGTCCGCGGTCAAGCCCGATTACCGAGGTGGTCTGGTGCGTTCTTTTCGGTCGCTGCTGGGCGATCGGCAGGCGCACGCTTACCGCGGTCCCATCGTTCTCGGCATTCGTGACGTCTCCCGCGATCTTCAGTTCAGGTCGAGTTACACGCTTGTGGAACACGCACCCACAGACTCGATTGAGCTGGAGGTCAAAACTTTTGCCTTACAGGAGATCGAAAAGCTGGAGGCAGCGGTGAAAGAAGGGGACTTCACGGAGCTCTTCCGTATCCTTGGAACCGAGGAAGCCCAGCGTTCGATCGATTCCGAAGAAGGGACCGCCCCGGAGTACACAAGCGTAGAGAACACGATCGTCGAGGCTGTGCTCAAGGCGGACCCGACCGGGTACATCGTGCGACACCCATTCATCAACCGCCAGTTGCAGCGGCTGTTAGCGAAGTGGGCGTTCAAGCTGTGTACCTCGGGAGGCTTCCTGTTGCCCGGATTCACGCTCGCGGATGATGGTTTCCTCCTTCTCCACGAAGGGGAAATCTATTCGGGTTCGGATTGGATTCCACCGGACCGGGCCATTACATCACTGCGCTGCCGACAAGGCCTACTAGTGCGCTATCCAATCCGGATGAAAGAAGACTTGCTTCCCTTCGAGAATCTCTCGGCTCAAGAGGCGATTAGCCTGCTGGGTGCGGACTTGAAGAATAGCGGTTGTACGCTGACAGAGCCCCAGGTCCTCGACCTTTTCGACCAGCAACTTCGTTTGAAGGGGACCTTCACCCAGCATTCGGAAACTGCCAAGAGAAATGGAGGCGATTACGACTTCGACCAGGTCTGCGTGGTCGAGGGTGACCGCTTTCCACGGTTCGTCCATGACCGCTTTGCTTATCGGGAGCAGAAGTTCAATCCCAAGAATAAACTCCAAAAGAAACAAAGCCCTTGGTGGAACCTACCCCAGGTGGCGATGATGGCGCGAGGCAATCGCATCGGTTCTATCACCGATCTCAAGACCTCGTGTCTGGCCGCTGGCAAGACGGACTTCGCGAACCAACTCGTTGACCAGCTTCAAAACGCCATCGACCAGTTGAAGTGGGGAACGGAGCCCGACCATAAGCTGATCAGCGAGGTGCGCAAACAAGTCACACCCGCACCTTGGCTGAAGCTCAAGAACAAACGGTGTATTTCCGACTTGCCGGAACACCTCAATGTCTCTGAAACCGACAAGATCGGGAAGATGTACGTGTTTCTCCGTCAGCACCTCAATCGGTTCTTCTCGGAGACCGCACCGCTCAGTGACTTTCGCGGGCTGATTGCAGGCGAACCCTTCACCCGCGAGATTTACCGGGAGTGCGGCATAGTCTCGACTTTCTACGCCGTCAACATCGGACTAGTGGTGGAGCGGCGCAAGAAGCTCGAAAAGGCGCTGGAGGAAGCTGAAGCCGAGTTCCAGGCCAAAAGATCTGACCCCGCAACTCGGAAAGAGGCGAACTTCAAGCGTAACCAGGCCCAGGCGGCACTGCACTTTTTCGAGGAGCGAAGCCGCCAGGACATCAAAAACCTGATCCACATGGTCCGCAAATGGGCCGAGCAAAAGAATGGGAATCGCTTGGCATACCTCGCCGCATTGCACGCTCTTGCCTGCAAGACTGCTGCGGCGTGCCAGAACAAAGATCGGCAGGGCACGGGATCCATCGTGTTCTACGCCTTTCCGCAAGAAATCGTCAACAAAATCGTGGAACGGACCGGCGGCCGGCCAATCACGGTATCGGTTCCCGAACTCTGTGATGGTGAAGTAGAGATCGACGCCGAAGGGCGTGTTTTTTTGGTTGCTGCTTTCCCGAACGGCGACGGCAGTGTTCATGAACGCCGCATCTTCCACATGCAAGTGACGCACAAAGGCGAGGTGTTTATGGACCGCGACGGAGGCGGAAACCCGGTAATGGTCGACAGGGTTCACCCGTTCTCTATCGAACCAGGGAGGAGCGAGGTGCGCGACGGGAAGGTCATCTTTCCCGGCACACAACAACGCCCCTTTGTTCCGCGAAGAAAAAAGGTGGACTGAGTAACAAACTTCGCCCAGCTCGCCTACAACAAAGCAACCTACCCTCGGGGGCTCCGGTCGACGGAGCCTCCGGGGCGTGTGCCGAGCATGTTCGACAGCTTGGAGGTGAAAGTCCTCTTCACAACCTGATGGAGGTGAAGTGATAGCGAAGCGCAACGGCGTCGTCGCGAGGCGGGGTCGGGAGGAAGCGTGGAGCAAACGCGCGAGCCGATGAACAAGAAGCGGATGTGAGGCATACGGTGCCGGGCGAGCGGGCGCTCAACCGCAAAGCCCCTATCCATCAAAGGCACTGGTTGTAAATCCGCCGGTTGCGCGCGGAAGGCGGTCGAACTTACCTCGGGAGATCTGCCGTTTGTCTCGGAATCGGGACTGAGGGTCGAGTGATCGATCCTGACCGGGCGGCAGAAGTCAGCAGCGAGCAAAGTAGTCCCGGCGTATGGGGACGAAGGCTCTAACGGTCCTCCGCAAGGAGGGTAAAGGGAGCGGCGAGTAGGCGGCGCGACTCATGGACGACAGGCGGCAGAAAAACCAACTCGAGTTGGCCTGGGGGGAAGAGGTGAAGGGTGAAGCTCCGAAGCTCATCCCGCCAGGGACCGAATCGTCGGTGGCGAAGCGCGAGACCGAAAGCCCGGCCATTAGCGAATCGTTGATGGAAGAAGTCTGCGAGCGGGAAAACTGTAAGCAGGCGCTGAAACGAGTCAAGGCGAACAAGGGGAGTCCTGGCGTGGACGGCATGACGGTCCAGCAATTGCCGGGATTTCTACAACAGCACTGGCCAGCCATCCGTGAACAGTTGCTGCGTGGGACCTATCAGCCGCCACCGGTGAAGCGGGTGGAAATCCCCAAGCCGGATGGAGGGGTGAGAAAGTTGGGCATCCCGACGGTGCTGGATCGATTTATCCAGCAGGCGGTGTTGCAGGTTCTGCAAAAGTGCTGGGACCGGACGTTTTCCGAGCACAGCTACGGGTTTCGACCCGGGCGCTCGGCGCATCAGGCGGTGGAGGCGGCGCAGCAACACATCGCCGCGGGCTACCGCTGGGTGGTGGACTTGGACCTGGAGAAATTTTTCGACCGAGTTTGCCACGACAAACTGATGGCGAAAGCCGCGGAGCGGGTGAGCGACAAGCGTTTATTGAAGCTGATCCGCGCGTTTCTGCGAGCCGGGGTGCTGGAAGGCGGGCTGGTGAGTCCGGTGGATGAGGGGACGCCGCAAGGCGGGCCTCTCTCGCCCTTGCTCAGCAACCTCGTCTTGGACGAATTCGACCGGGAGCTGGAGCGACGTGGTCACCGCTTCGCCCGGTATGCGGACGATTGTGCGCCACGAGCGCGGAGAGGGCCGCAAGGGCCTCGAAGTGCGCAACTGCTTAACTGATGAGGGCAGGCCCCTCGGAACCGGCTTACAGGAGCAGGTTCCAAACCACCTTCGGCGGCTGTGGTCAA
>JBEKHR010000067.1:0-22021 GCA_050012175.1 Terriglobia bacterium
TGGACCACGCCGCCAAGGCGGTCCGTTCCTCGGCCGACAGAATAATCGGAGCTGCGACTCGGCTCATGTACTCAAGCATACTGGCCTTATCTGTATAAGTCAAGGTAATTATGGGACACTACACTAGTAAAAGCAAGAACTGAGAACTGAAAACTTACGACTGACGACTTATGTCACTTCTTGAAACAGTTCGCAGCGCGTTAACACCGGCGATCTCGTATCCCATGGTCCGCTTATTTCCCGGCGGGCCGATCGGCAACGATGTGGGCCTGACACCTGGCGCCATGCCGGGCGGCGGCGCCGTTCCGGAACCGCAGGTTACAGATGGTGGTAGGGGCACGGCGCGCCGTGCCCCTACCAGGGATGTTGATACGTTTCTGCGCGGCGCCGTGGGTACCGCGAACTTTGCCGGATTCATCCGCGATCTGGGCGAATACAACCCCATCCTCGAAGGCCGCAGCAGCTTCCTGGTTTACGAAAAGATGCGGCGCTCCGATGCGGACGTGCGCGCAGCGTTGCTCGCGTGTAAGCTGCCCATCCGGGCGGCTGACTATCAGATCGTGCCCGGCCTCAAGGAAAACGAACCGGGGTTTGACCTGGCAAAACAGATTGCGGACGAGGTCCGAGAAAACCTTTTGGGTGGCCTCGAATCGCCCACCAGTACGGGCTGCTGGGTGACACAGAACTTCGAGACGGTGAAAGAAAACGCGCTGCTCTGCCTGGATTTTGGCTGCGCCGCGCACGAGGATTTGTGGCATATCGACGGCGACAAAGTCCGGCTGCGCAAGCTCGCGCCGCGCCTGCCCTACACCTTCTACCGCTTCCACGTTGATGACGACGGCGAATCACTGCTCTACCTCGAGCAGTACGGATACCGAGGCAACAATTTCGTTAACGTGCTGGTGCCGGCAGAGAAGCTCGCCTATTTCGTAAACGACATGGAAGGCGCGTATTTCTACGGGCGGTCAGTGTTGCGGGCGGCTTATCAGCACTGGTACATGAAGAGCCAGATTTACCGCATCGACGCCATCAGCATCGAGCGCAATGGCCTGGGCGTGCCGACCATCAAGCAAGGCCCTAACGTTTCCGCCGAAGACCGCAAGGCAGCGCAGCAGTGGGTACAGATGCTCGCCGCGCACGAAAGTACGGGCCTTTCACTTCCCAGTGGCTGGGAGTTCGTGCTGACCGGGGTCTCCGGGCGGGTCCGCGACCCGCAGGCTTCCATCCAGCACCACAGCGAAATGATCATGCGCTCGGTGCTGGCAAACTTCCTCTCGCTCGGCACTACGCAAACCGGGTCGCGCGCCTTGGGCGGCTCGATGCGCGATTTCTTCTATCTCTCGCTCGAAGCGGTCTCGCAAAAGATTGACGAAACCATTTCCAACACCTCCATCCGGCGCCTGGTGAATTACAACTACACGCCGCAGCCCGGTAAGAAACTGCCTTACCCGCGCCTCGTAACCTCGAACATCATCGTGATTAATCCTCTCGAGCTGCTCGAGGTGGCGAAGGACGTGGGCAAATTCGACGTGGACCTGCTCCAACCGGACAATGACACGGAGAATTGGATCCGCAAAAAGTGCGGCATGCCGCTCAAGTCGAAAACGTCGCGCCCTCGCTGGGCGCCCATCCAGACGCGCCTGCAAGAGAAAGAGGAAGGAGAGTTTCCTGCCGAGCCGGGGACGAAGCCCCAAGAGGAAGGGCATCCGCAGATTACGCAGATTTCGCAGACTAGGGGCGGTTCGCGAACCGCACCTACGAACGGGGGTGCAGCGCGGGCTTCAGAGACCGTGTTGGCAGAATCTGCGAAATCTGCGGATTCGACCTTCGACTTTCGATCCCGCCCTGGCGGGACTGGCTCTTACGACCGGGAGGCGCAATCGGATGATCGCCCCAAAGATGAATGCGGAATAGTGAGTGGTGAATAGGGAATTATGAATTCTGAATTAAGGAGCTGGGAAATGAGAGCGGGATTGGGAAGCCAGGAATCGGGATTCAAGTGGTGGCTAGTGCTTTTGCTTGCGGCGCTCTATGCGCTTTTTCTGAATCCGCGCTGCTTGCCACCGGTTCACGCGGCAGGGAGGAATGTTCAGCAACGACCGACCGGCGTAGTGACGGATACACCTGCCATCACGATCGCGTCTGCGACGGCGGACACTGCGAGCACGCCCACAACAACAGCCCATGAGGCGCAAATTCAGTGGACGTTTGGCACAGTGACGGGAACTTACACGACTTGCACGGCGCAGGCCAAGACCAGCTACGATGGCTCGACTTGGCTCACCTTGGGCAGTGCTGTGTCGCTCACGGTGACCACGGGCGCCGTCAATGCCTGGACGATCTTGGAAGAGGTGGGGGCGGGTTCAGTGACCACCTCCGCAGTAAGCTCGACGGCGGCGCTGGGCTTTGGCCAGGCCACTAAATTTACGTTCGCGTGCTCGGGTGGTTATGGAACGAGCGCGCCGGTGACGGTTTCCGTGATTTATCGGTGAAATGCGCAGATTGCGCAGGTTCCACAGAAGGAGAATGAGAATGAGGAAATTCCTGAACAAAAGGTTTGAGACACTTCTTTCGATTGCCGTGGTCGCGGCGTTCGCTGGCCTGGCGATGATCCTGAACGGTGGGAACCTGAGCTACTTCGGCTACCACAGTCTCAACAATCTAACCAACATTGACACCATCCCGACGACCTCGGCGGTCTATGCCGAGAATGTGTGGAAGGGGAAGCATGTCTGGAAGCCGGTGGATTTCGGGCCTGATGGCTTGTCGCTGAAGGATTTTATCCAGCAGATGTACGAGAAGACGTTTGTAGGGGCGGCCCGTCCCGATCAGATCGGGATGAACGAACCGCCCCTACGCGAGGGAAGATCCGATCTGCCGCACTGGGTCCACGTCGTGGCGCGCCACCCGGACGGCACGGTCTTCCTGGATGTGACGGGGCACAATCTGCGGACGAATGCGGGGATCAACTGGCAGTATGGTCAGATGGCGGGGGGCACCGCTGCTGTCTGCACTTACATTGCGCTGACCAATACTGCGATCACTCCAGCCGCGACCGATACCTCCCTGAGTGGAGAAATTACCACGAACGGGCTCGCGCGCGCCTTGGGTACTCTCACGCACACTTCAAATGCGACGAGCTTCACGTTGGCGAACACTTTCACTGCCACTGGGACGCAGGCGGCTCAGGCTGCGGCCATTCTCAATGCGTCCTCTTCGGGGACAATGTGTTTTGAAAACACATTCACCCAGGCCTCGCTGGCCAGCGGCGACACGTTGACGGTGACTTGGACGATAACTTTTTAGATCGGGTCATTGAATTATCGGGACATCGGGTCATTGAAAAGCAGCCCTTCAATGATCCGATGACACAATGACACAATGAACAAATTCAGCAGGATCATTCTCGGTCTGGTTTTCGCGCTGGCGGCTTCATCCGCTTGGGCGACGATTACCCGCGTTGAGACGGTCTGTGAAACCGCCCAATCTCCGGTGCAAGTTACGTTTGGCACGGCGACGACAACTGGCGAGCTAATTACTGTTGGGGTTGGGGTCGGAAGCAACGGGGCAGCGGATGGAGGGATCACAGACAATGCTTCTGGGGGCTCCTCGACATACCACCAGATCAGTTACTTGGCGTATGGCTCCAATTATGCCGACTTCTACTATGCCTACAATGTAGCCTCGGGTATAACCGTCGTTACCCTAGCTGTAGGGACCGGAAATCTCTACTATCAAAGCGGATTCTGTGCCACACATTACACGGGCCTTGCCACGAGCACTCCGCTGGATGTGACGGTGGCTTTTGGGAGTGAGCAAGGTTCGCCGTTTAGCAGAGCCTCTGGAACGCTTTCCCAAGCTAATGAAGTGGTTACCGGGGTGGTGGTAGACGTAGGCAATAATTGCGCCAGCAGCTTTACTTCGACCGGAGCACTCACTCAGCGAGGCCAGTTCAACAATGCGTGCAGCGGCGCGAACGGCGCCTATGCGGATGATGTTGTATCAAGTACGTCTTCGGTAACTTACTCCGGGACAAATTCCAACGGCGGCAAAAACCGCGTCGCCATCGCCACATTTAAGGCTGGGGGCAACAGCTACACAAGGAACGCAAGCGAATCGAACCCCGCCTCGGACGCGATTAGCCGTCTGGCGCGGTTTGCTCGCGCGGATAGCGAGAGCAACACAGCCTCCGACGCCATTGCGCGCAAAGTGAGCTTTGGGCGCGGCGACAGCGAGACTAACACGGCTTCGGATGCGATTGCGCGTTTGGGGGTTTTCAGCCGCGGCGAAAGCGAGAGCAATACAGCGACGGACGCGATCCGGCGCTTGGCCGGCTTCGGCCGTGCCGACAGTGAGAGCAATACAGCCTCGGATGCGATCGCGCGCCAAGTGGCGTTTGGGCGCCGGGACAGCGAGAGTAACACGGCTTCCGACTCGATTGCGCGTTTGGGGGTCTTCAGCCGCGGCGAAAGCGAGAGCAATATAGCGATGGACGCGATCGCGCGCTTGGCCGGCCTTGGCCGTGCGGACAGCGAGAGCAACAGCGCCTCAGATGCGATCGCGCGTGCGGCCGTCTTGACCCGCACCGACAGCGAGAGCAACACCGCCTCAGATGCCATCGCGCGGCTGGCCAACTTGAGCCGGGGCGAGAGCGAAAGCAACACAGCCTCCGATTCGCTGGCGCGGTTGGCCTCCTTCGGCCGTACCCCCAGCGAAACCAACATAGCCTCCGATACCGTCACAAGCCTTGAGACCGTGCCTGGCACGTACAGCGCAGCCCTGTACGAGACGAACATAAGCTCGGACGCGATTGCAGTCGCGCAGATCCTGAAGCGGAGCGAGAGCGAGAACAACACGGCCTCGGATGCCATTGCGCGTTCGGGGATTTTTGGCCGGGGTGATAGTGAGACCAACACAGCGTCCGACGTGATTGCGCGCTCGGGAGTTTTCGGGCGGGGCGATAGCGAAACCAACACTGTCGCGGATTCGATTGCGCGCTCGCAGGGTCTGAGCCGGGGCGACGCCGAAACCCTCAGCGTTTCGGACAGTCTGGTGAGGCGGGCGGTTTCGATCCGGGGCGAGAGCGAGAACAACACGACGTCTGATTTACTGACGCGGGCAGCAAGTTTCGGGCGGGGCAACACTGAGGCGCTCAGCGCGAGCGATGATCTGAGGCGTGTCCTCGCTGCCTCGCGTCGCGATACCGAGGCACTTTCCACTTCTGATAGTCTGAGCCGGGTTTTCGCTGCGCTGCGCGGCGATATGGAAACACTGGTCTTCAGCGATGCAATCGTTGGTTTGCGGAACTACAGTCTGACCGTCGTGCCGAGGCATGAGTTTGCCGTGCCAGGGCAGGCCAAAAGCGGAGCCGTGCCGGGGCAGGCCAAAAACGGAGCCGTGCCAGGCCAAGCGAAAACAGGCGCCGAAGCAGGGCGGGTGAAAAGCGGCACGGCGCCGGTGCATTGAAAAGAAGCTATCAGCAGTCAGCTCTCAGCTTTCAGCAAGCGCAGAGCCGAAACCTGATGGCTGATAGCTGAGAGCTGAGAGCTGTTGGACATGACGATTTACAAAGCACCTTACGAACAATTCGCGGTTTCGCTCGATTTTGCCGCTGATATTGGCAAGGGCAACAGCATCGCCAGCATCACGGCGGTGACGGCTACAAGCGATCTGACCAGGCTGGATTCGACTGAAGAGGTCATCGCTTCGAATCCAGCACCTGCGATTTCCGGTACAGGCGTGGTCTTCACGGTGACTGGCGGCGTGGCGGGAGAGAGACACACCATCGCGGCGCAGATCGTCTCCAGCATCGGCGAACAGTACCAGGGGGACGTTACGCTGGAAATCGTGGAGTAAAGCTGAATTCTAAAGTTTGAAGGGTAAAGGATAAAGGCTGATAGCTGAGAGCTGAGAGCTGAGAGCTGAAAGCCGAGGGCTTCGATGAGCGCAACGAAGGAAGGTTATCCGCCAAGCGATTTTCTTGTGGTCGAGGACCCGGAGAAGGCAACCACGTTTCACCTTCAGGTGAAGCGGCATGGGAAGCCCGACCATGGCTTGATGGGCGCGGCTTTTGCTGCGCTTTACAAGAATTATCGCGGCAATGCCTACGACGGCCCGGGCAAGGAAGAGGCCAAGCGGAGATTGCGCGCGCTCTATAAGTCGGAGGGCATGGAGTGGCCGGAAATAAATTCTGAAGTGGAAAGCATGAAGGATAACGTGAGAACGGAGAACTCAGACTTTATCCTTCACACTTCAGCCTTTCCACGTTTTGTCGCGCTGCTCGCCGATGTGCCGGGGACGGGCCTGATTCGGATTCCGATCGCTGTCACGGGGACCTGGGGCGGAGCGGAAAAGAAGTTCTCCATCGAGCTCGAGGATCTCGAACAAATCCGGGAGAACTTCGCCCAAAAGCCTACGGGCGAAATCAATGTGGATTACGAGCATGCCTCGGAAGTTCCCTTTGGCACGGGAGGACCCGTGCTGTCAGCCGGGCGTATCACCAAACTGGACGAGCCCGAACGATTTTCAAACGGGAATAGGGAATTGGGAATGGGGAATAGGGAAACACCCAATTCCCAACTCCCTACTCCCAATTCCCGCTTTATCCTTTGGGGCTGGTACGAGCCCACGGAGCGCGCACGGCAGCTCATTGCCAATCGGGAGTACCGCTATATTTCGCCGGCCATCCGTTGGGGAGCGAAGGATAAAGTGACCGGCAAGACGGCAGGGACGGTACTGACCTCCGTAGCGCTGGTTAATAAGCCCTTTCTCGAGGAACTGCCCGAGATCCATCTTTGCGAAATGCAGGATTCAGCCCGCCGCGGCGGGAGGATTCAGGATTCAGGGGAAGCGCCAGACCGGGTTTTCGTGAGCCTGCAACAGTTGCATGTACCAGGTCCAGTAAATCAAGTTTCGGTTGCTTACCAGCAACCAGGAATGGATTCAGCGGGCAGGAGTAAGGGGTCAGGACCTGAATCCCAAATCCTGAATCCTGGATCCTTGTCTGCAAAGGAGACGACAATGGCTAAGAGTCTGAAGTTGAAGTGCCTCACCGACGCGCACCTCGAAGTACACCATTTGCCTGCCGAGCAGAGGGGCAAGATCGGGGTGTTCGACGGTGAGGAGTTGATCGGCATTGCTGACGGTCCCGAGGGTTGGGAACCCAAGGATGGCGACGGCGACGGCTTCACCGCCCTGTCGGAAAGCATCCACGATGGCAAGATCAACCTGGTGGAAGCCGGCAAGCTGGCGGATGCCGGGCGCGTAAGATTCTCCACCATCCTACAAGCGCAGGAAGCGGAGCGTAAAGTGAACGCGGCGGTGAAGGCGGGCAAGGTGCTGCCGAAAAACCGCGCCCACGCTCTGAAACTGGCGCTTTCAGATGCAACGGGTTTCAGCGCGTTGGTCGAGCAAGCCCGGCCTGTGGTGGATCTACGAAGGTACGGCCACGCGGGCGGCGGCGAGCAGCCCACCGCACAGCAGGCGCTGATGGCGGAAGTGAATGCCTACGCCAAAGAGAACAAATGCTCGGTGAGCGTGGCGCTCTCGGAAGTCACCAAGCGCAAGCCGGACCTGTGGCGCGAGTATTCGGAAGAGATCGTGGCCGTCTCGCAGGCTGCGGAAGAAGAAGTCGAGTAGTCGAGGAGTCGAGGGTCGAAAAGTTGAAAGAAAAGGCTTTTAACCCTCGACCTTTGACTCTCGACCTTCGACTGTTATGGGAAGCTCGCACCCTTGGCCAGTTTCTAGATTCTGATTTCGAGTTTCTGATTTGATCACAGGGTCCGCGCCCCTCAAGCGCGGAAAAGGAGAAGAAACTATGGCAGATGGAACTGTAAGCACACCGTCGGCGCCGCCCGAGGCTTGCCTCGGAGGGGCTTGGCCGGCGAATCTAAAGCTGTTGTTCGATACGGCACTGGCAACGCAGACGAAGGTCCTTACCGACGCACAGAATGCCGCCAACCTTGCTCTTCTCAACGCGGTCGGGGTAGCTCATGCTGCCGCACAGCAAGGACTCCGACACGCGGAGTTGGCCGCCGCCGATCAATGGGAAGAACAGGCCAGCGTTTCTGCAATCAGCGCTGACGATCTTGCCAAAATCACGCAAAGCGTGACCGCTGCAATCAGCGCTGTGCTGGCGAATATGGCGACCGGCAGGCCTCCGGTGAATCAATCCGGTACCACGGGGACTTCGGTAGCGACGGCCTAGTACAGTCTCGGAAGCAGCAGAAGAAGACGTCGAGGAGTCGAGGGGTCGAGAAGTTAGACTCTCGACCTTTGACTCTCGACCCTTGACTGTTTTTCCAGGAGGAGAAATCGAATGAGCGACATTACTGCGATCGACCAAAGTTACCATCTCAATTACAACATCGAGATCGGGAAATTCACTTGCCTGGCGCCGGACACTTCGGTGTCCGCCGACGGGTGCAACGTGCCGAGTGGGGCCAACGGGCAATTCCTCGGGGTAGCCCAGGAATCGATTCTGCCTGACGCCGCGGCTGACTATTCGGGCGGGCTGTACAACCTGGTGAGCGGCACTGCCTGGCCCACGGGCGTCATTCCGGCGAGCGGGCTGGGGCGCAACATCCGCACGCGCCTGTTTGGGATCTCGCGGGTGGTGGCGTCGGGCGCTATCACACGCGGCGCCTACGTGAACATCGCCAACGCCCAGGGGCAGATCAAGGCGGTGAGCGAGTCTGGCACGATGATTAACGTCGTCGGAATCGCCATCGACGCAGCCTCGAATGCCGGCGACGTGATTCGCGTGCTGGTGATGCCGTACTCGTACAAGGGGTAGCGGCCGCGACTGCTGTCAGTCATCGGCTGTCAGCTCGCAGCTATCAGCTCTCAGCGAACCGTTTTCTCCCTGAAAGCTGACGGCTGACCGCTGATGGCTTGTTTTCGGGCGACCGCTAGCGCGCTCGTCCGCCGATCAACACGCCCGCCGTGTTGCGCTAGATAACGCTGGGCCGGGAAGAACAGGATCCAGGATTCAGGATTCGGGATTCAGGGAAGCACGCGCGAGGACATCCCCTGAATCCTGAATCCTGAATCCTCGTAACAAAAAGGAGAAACAGATGCCCAGCCTTAACCAACTACACGTTGACGAGGCACTCACCCAGATCAGCATTGCCTACCGCAACCAGGCGTTTGTAGCGGAGGAAGTGCTGCCGGTAGTGCCTGTGATGAAGAAGAACGATGTGTTCTTCAAATTCTCGAAACAGCACTTCCGTTCTTACAAAGACGCCTACGCGGCCGGGCAGCGCGCCCAGCAGATCGAAGTCGATCTGGACGCGCGCGGTTTCTACATGGCCGATGGCCACGCGCTGGAGGACTCGATCACCGACGACGAGCGCGACCAGGCCGATCCCGGCGCTCAGCTCGAAGTGGAGAAGACCGAGAAGCTCACCAATATCATCGCGCTGAACGAGGAGATCAACCTCTTTACGAACATCATCACCACTGCGAATATCACCCAGAACAGCAACCTCGCCAGCACTCCAACTTCGCAGTGGTCCGATTACATCAACTCCGACCCGGTCTCCGAAGTCCTGAAACAACGTCGCACCTTACAGCAGCAGATCGGCGATTTCCCTAACCACCTGCTGGTCTCGCAGCCGGTGCTGGATGCACTGGCCAACCATCCCCGCATCCTGGACCGCGTGAAATACACGGCCAACGGCGCCCGCAACCAGCTTGACGAGCAGGACCTGGCGCGGGTGTTCAAGGTCGAGAAGGTACTGGTCGCCGCGGCACTCTATCAGACCTCGAATGAAGGTGAGGCGGACAGCCTGGGGTACATCATGGGCAAGAACGCTATGCTGTTCTACCGCCCGCCACGACCTGGCCTCCGCGTGCCCAGCTTCGGCTACACATTCTTCTGGGCAAAGCGCTCGGGAGTGCTGAGATGGCGCGAGCTCTCGCTCGAGTCGGACTTCATCCGCGTGAAGAAGTACTACGCGCAGCAGGTGATTGCAGCCAACGCAGCGTACCTGTGGGTGAACGCGACGGCGTAGAAGTGCAGCTATCAGCTATCAGCTTTCAGCCAAAGACGGCTTGCTGATAGCTGGCCCGCCGCGGCGGGAAGGCTCAATGCTTTTTTTCGGAGGACCCATGTCAATTGCAGTGAGTACGGCGAACCAAGATTTGGTTGTGGACAACCGTGGCTATTTGCCTGCACTCGCCACCCTGGATGTGACCGGCATGACGGCAGCGGCGACGAACACCGTGCCGCACGGTTTGCCACGCATCCCCAGGCGGGTGTGGTTTACGGGGATAGCGAGCGGAGCCAATGCTGCAGCTTGCAGTTTGGACACCTCGAGCGTGGCGGCCGGCTTTGATGCCACGAACATTTACATTTTCACGCCAGCCGGCGTGACCAGCGTGCTGGTGCACGTCGAATACTGAGGGAAGGGTGAATTGTGAAGTGTAAAGGATGAAGGATCACGGCTTCAGCCTTTATCCTTTACCCTTCACCCTTTAAACTTTTATGTCTTACTGCACGGTAGATGATGTTTGTACCGCCTTTCCGCGCTTCGTGCGGAATGCGGCCAATTCGATTCAGGACACGCAGATCCAGGACTGGATCGACGACCGCAAGGCGAGGATACGGGGCGCATTCCTGGCGCGGCTGATCGACCCGGACACCCTCGCACTTACGGTGGACGCCGGGAATTTTCTGCGCGCGCTCAACCGCGATGGCGCGATCGCCGACCTCGGTGACGCGCTCCAGGGGGACGTCACGCTCCAGCCAGGCGAGTATTCGCTGGCAGGCTCGCACCGGCAAAGTTTCGAGCGGCAGATCAACGAAATCAAGGAAGGCCTCTACGACGCGTTGTTTAGCGGCCTGGCGCGCCACGTCGAAATCGAACCCCTTTTGGGTGGCATCGCCGGCGGCGAGACAGACCGCTCCACCGCCTTCGATCGAGGCGAGGATAAGGCTTTTTCGAAGAATCAGGTCTTTTGAATGGTGAATGGTAAATGGTGAATAGTAAATTGAAAAGCCGAATTTGCGGCTGGAATCCTGGGCCTGCGAATCACTATTCGCTATTCAGATAGGAAAAGGACTAGTGAATGGTGCATAGCGAATTGGGAAGCCGCATTTCGGGCTGGTCCCGCAAGGGCGGTCGAAAGTCAAAAGTCGAAGGTCGAAAGGCAAAAGCTCTGAACTCCTCGACCTTCGACTCTCGACCTCTGGACTTTTAGCGATGGCTTGGATTTCCTACTACAACGCTGGCCTGTCGAAGCAGGTAGTTCGGCAACTACTCGCTGTGATGAATCGCGATATTCAGGCGGCGCTGGATTTCGTCTCCGGCGTCCCCGGCTCCTACGCGCCCTTCGCCGAATACGATTTGGCGCTTCTCCCGGTGCAGCAGTTCCCGGCAATTCTGCTGACCCCCGATACGGTGACCTTCGACGAAGAGGCAAACTGTACGCTGCACCAGACGATGCGGCTTTCCTGCGTAATCGCGGTCACGCATCAGGACCGCAACACCCTGGCGGAGATGACCCAGGATTACGCGCGAGCCGTGCGGGCGGTGCTCGACACCCTTTGGGAATCGACGCCGGGCGATTTCCTGCTCACGAATCTTCCGTTACCTTCGCCGCCCTTTCCGAACGGTGCGCTCTCGCCGGGACTCGCGAGCGGGAAGCTTATGAAGATTTTCGCTGAAGGTCACACGTTTGAAGAAATTCGCCGCAGACCTCAGAGCGGCTTTGCCATGGCAGCGACGATGTCGATCATGGTGGAGTTAGAGGAAGTGTAAAGAAATGGTGAATAGTGAAGGGTAAAGGGTAAAGGGTGAAGGGTAAAGGATAAACGATGACGTATGAGCGCAGGATCAATAAGGTCTTTGATCCATCCTTTAACCTTCACACTTTACCATTCCTTCACACTTCACACTTCACAATTAAGACGGAGAATATATGCCACCAGCAGTATCAGCTTCAAGCATCCACCAAGGTCCGGGCCGCTTGTGGCTCTACGTGCCCGAGCCTGCCCACGGCAACCGCCTGGTCATCGGGCCAGACGGCTCACCGGTAGAGCCGGCCGGGCTCGCGGCGTGGTCAGCGACGACCGCTTACACGGTCGGCCAGATGATCAAAGACTCCAGCAACAACGCGGAATTGTGCCTCGCCGCGGGGACCTCCGGCTCAACGGCGCCGGCGTGGCTCAACGCCCCTGGCCCGCCCATCGCGGATGGCACTGCCGCATGGGTGTTTGTGGGCGCGTACGGAGCCTATTGCGCCGGCGCTACGGAAGGCGCGATCACTTCCACCTTGACGCCGAAGTACGAAGAGATTGGAGCCGACCAGGTCTCCTCTCCCATCGATGTGGTGATGACTGCCGACGCCTACGAGATCGACGTCACGATCAAGCAGTCGAACCTTGCCAACTTGACCAACTTCTTTCCGCCGGGCACCTTCACCACGGGCACGGACACCAATCAGCCCTCCGGCGCGCAGTCGTACGAGCAGATCACCTTCGGGGGCATTGTTCCTGTGCCGAAGATCGGCGTCGCCGTGATCTCTCCGCGTCGGGACGTGACGGGAAAGTTCGTGGTCTCGCATCTCTACCAAGCCTACCAGGCAGAGGCCATTAAGCTGCCCTTCCAGCGTGGCAAGGAGACAACGTATGGGGTGAAGTTCAAGGGCGTCGCGGATTCCACGCGCCCGACTGGGGACCAAGTGGGGATGGTGTGGCGGCAGGTGTAAAACAAGCTGTCAGCCGTCAGCTCTCAGCTTTCAGCTTTCAGCTCAAAACTGTTTGCTGACCGCTGATAGCTGAGAGCTGAGGGCTGAAGGTTTTCTATGTCCAAGTCAAACAGCATCGCAACTGCTGCGGATTTCCGCAAGCTGGCGGAGGCTTCCGCGTTCGAGGAGCCGGCGCGCGTGGTCCTTCCCAAGAGCGGCTACGGGGTGGTGCTGCGGCGGCCCACGAAATTTTATTGGGCGCTCCGCCGCACCGGGTGGCCGTGCGAGCTACGGGAAAAACTGGATCTGGTCGCCGTGGGTGTGAGGCCGGAGCTGACTGCTGACGAAACGCTGCTACTGGTCCGCGAAGACCAGCAGATGGTCAATGAGGCTTTCGTTGACCCTAAGCCTTGCCTTAATCCGGGGCTGACGCAGTTCGATCCCAACTGGCTCCCGAAAGAGGACGCTGAATTCATTCTGAAGTACCTGCGAGGCCAGGTTCTGGCAAACGGCCAGGACCTGGACGCCTTTCGTGCAAGCGAACAAGGACATCCTGAGGGCAGCGGCGCAGATGGCGCGATGGTACGCGAAAACGCCGAGCGAGATGTTATGTCGCGCGGTGGCGCTTTGGCGCATTGACGCCGCCGCAACGGCGGCGTTGTTGTCCACAGAAGACACAGATTACGCAGATGAAAGTACGGCAAGACACATTTACTGGTGAAGGAAGTCGTCTGTTGGCAGTTATCAGTTCTCAGTGAGGAGCTTTTGCTGATAACTGAAAACTAAGCACTGAAAACTAAAACGGCTGACCGTACTCCAGGAGTTATCTTCGCAATGGCCACCAAGACCTCCAAGTCCACACCGGCAGCGCCGAGCATGACGGGCGACCTTAACCGGGAACTCATCGCCCCGCTCCAGGAGTTCGACAGCATCGCCCGGCTGGTATCGAAGGATATGGTCAATGAGCTGACGCCCAGCATCCAGACCTGGGCGCGCGAGACGACCCAGTCGATCAGTGCGGTTCAAACCGCCCTACAAACCTTTCAGGTGGTAGCCGGCGCTGCCTTCATGGAGACAGGCGACGCCATGACGGCGGCCGGGATCGCGGCAGCGATCTACGGCGAAAACGTCGGCCAATCCATGGAGAAGGCCGCAAAAGCCGCCCTCGCGTCAATTGCGGAACAGGCGGGGGTAAACGCACTGAACGCCCTGGCACAAGGCCTGTGGTTTCTGGCGCAAGCCATTTTTTTCGGAGACCCGGATGCTGCGATCGCTGCGGCGACCGATTTTGAAGCTGCGGCGGAATGGGGCGCGATTGCTGGTGTGGCGGGCGCGGCGGCAGCAGCGATTCCTGGCGGCGGCGCCAAAGGTACAAGCGCTGGTCGCGGAGCGGGCGCGGGATACGGCAAGGGAGGTTACGGCGGCGGAGCTCCACAACTGGGCGGTTACGGTCTCGCACCTGGCGCAGCCAGCGCGCTGAATCCACCCAGCGGGCAGCTCACGGTGATGGTGGTGGGCGAGGCGCAGGCGGGGCAGTGGCTTGCGACCACGCTCAACACTGCCGTACAGCGCGGCGTGCCGCTGAATGCCACGACGGTGCAGAAGTCGCCGTACGCCGCCGGCTAGGCGGGAAGTGTGAAGTGTGAAGGATAAAGGATAAAGTGAGAGCAGTTCAGTCTTTACACTTTAGCCTTTACACTTTCGAGCCAAACACGATGAGTAACCCGAAGATAGTTTACGATCCAGGAACTGGCCCAACGACTCTGACGTTTCTGCGCCCGCCACGCAAGGTGCCAGCTTATGATTACAACGCAGTCCGGCACGACAACATTTCCAGCGCCGGTGTGCGCGAGGCTGTGCTCGAGCGCATCGAGACTTTCCTCGAGCTCGAGATGGACTGGGTGGCGATCGGCGCGGACGTGCAGGCATGGAATCAGTTCATGCAATTTGCGCTCGGCGGTGGGCAGTTCGGCTACTATCCGGACGCCTCGCAGCCGGCCTTCACCAACTGCTGGCTGGAGGACTCCAACTGGACGGCGGCCTACAAGAGCGTCGGGCAGTACACGTTTAAGCTCAAGTTTCGACAAGTGGTGAGCTGAAAAGCGAATGGTGAATAGTGAATGGTGAATAGTGAATTAAGAACGGCTCTGATGAATGCCCCATTTACTATTTACTATGCATTATTCCGCTGAGAGCTGAAAGCTGATAGCTGAGAGCTTTTTGTGATTCAGGGTAATCAAACCTGGCAACTGGCGCTGGCGCAGCCGCAGAAGCAGGCGTACTATACGGTCGAGATCCCGGACTTTGCCATCGCCATCGCGAGCTTTACCGCCTCAGCTCAGGCAGCGACAATGCTCAGCGGCTACGGCGTCATACTCTACGGCGTTGGTCTGTACGGGACGTAAAAAGGGTAAAGGATGAAGGATGAATTCATAATTTACACTTTACACTTTACACTTTCATGAATTTCTGAATTTATGCCCACTGTCTCGCAGTACTATCCGGGAGATTTCTACGGCGACGCCGCCCAGTCGCTGGCCTGGCTCTATTCGCGCCAACTGAAGCTCGTGAATGGCTGGGAAGCGAACGCTCGCGAGACGGGCTTCCCGGTGACCTCGCTGCCCGGGGCGCCATGCGTACCGACCACACCGCCCTTCATTGAGTGTGGCATCGTTTCGCAGAATGACCTCAGCCAGATTGCTCAGACTGCTTGCGAGAGCATCTGCATGGTGCCACCCGGCATATTGATGCTGGGAATGGATGACCAGCTTGGCCCGGACGGCTGCCCCATAGACCTCTCGCCGATCGGCCTTCCTTTCGGGTACCTTTTTCCTCCTGTCCTGCCAGTTACCAGCGCGCAGATCAGCGCTTACTACCAGCAGATGTACAACGCCAATCCCAGTGGCTCCGTAATCAACGGGGTGACTTATCCCGTGCTGGCGGGCCTGACGATCTACGGTTATCTCTTCAATCCCCAACAGAGCATGCTCAATTACCGCATCGATCTTTTCAGCAAGACCGACCTCTTCTATTACCAAGGCAGCGCGGTGGGGACAGGGGCTTACACCAGCGGGCCGATGAAAGGCCAGTATCCTTCGCCGTCACAGTTCCAGTCGCTGCTCGTTCAGCAAGGCTTGTACGGCTACTGGGGCGCGCAGGTGCCCTTCCCAGGTATAGTGATAGCGGTGCTCTACCCGACGAGCGTGGCGCAGCCAGCCGTGGGCTCATCGTTCAGCGTTTTGCCAGCAGGTTGGATTTGCCACTCGAATACCGGCGTGGGCTACAAACTGACGGATTATTTTGCGCGCATTTACGCCAAGACGGACGTCGAATATTTGCAGGAAGACAACATCCCCATCATCGTGCAGGATGATTTCCATGCGCGCTGCGGCTCGAGCCTGGTCCTGCATACAGGCACACCCACCGTGCACGTGATGTACGTGGACCCGGTGAAGGGTCCCACGCAGGTTTGCACATCGCTGGCGGCTGATTGGGCTTTTCCATCACTGCCACTTTCTTTTATCGTGCCCACTTCCGACCCGCTTTATTTCCCGGATCCCACTCTGACAGAGGGGGCTGCGCTGCAAAACCGCAGCTACATCTACGACTGCGCGCTGGCGATTATCGCTTTTGCGGGGTCGGGCAACTTCGTCGCCGCCGCCCGGATCATCAAGCAGCTCGACGCGATTCTCGACAGTCCCGGCTACCTTGCTTCCATTATTTTCGAAAACGGGGAAGATGGGGAATCGGCGAGCCGATGGACAAAGAGCAACTCTGCTGACTCCGTAACCGATGTCAATGACCCCACAGAGCCACCTTATGGCACCGGTCTGGTGGTCGATTTCCACGCCATTGCCGCAAACGATACCTTCACCTATTCTGGCAGCGGCTTCCCGGACACCACCGATGCGCAGGTCCAATTTGAGCACAAGGAAGTGGAGGCGGTGGGGTTCAATTTCGCCATCGGGGTCACCACGGCAGGCGGCAAAGTCACAAGCGTACAGGTAACCTCGGCAGCAGTCGCGCCGGCATCGCTGGTCCCGCTAAGCGGGATCATCACCATCGCGGTCGGACCGGGCAACGGCCTTTATCGTTTCCACCTCATCAACCTCGCTCAGCTCATCTCGAGGCTCGCGGGCGACACGCTCAGCTCCATCACCGGATTCGTGGTCACTCTTATCCCGCAGAGCGGGACCGGAGACCTTTACTTTGACAACTTCTCGGCGGGGAACACTCAGCCCGCGAATTCACTTGCCTTCAGCTACGATACTTACTATGGCCTCGTGGACCAAGCTTACATCCGCGCCGGGGCCATGGCCTGGGTGTGTTACGCCTACTGCATCTACATGCAGATCACCCAGGACTTCAGCCCTTCGCTCTACCTCCAGCGCATGATTAACTTCCTGCTCACCTTGCAATCCACCGCCTCCGACCTCACGAACGGGCTGTTTTACCTCGGCTGGGGAACGTACGGAAATCCGGGCTATCAATTCGTGCCCGGTCTCATGCAGCGGGTTTCGACCGAACACCAGATCGACCTGTATTTTGCTTTCATGCGCGCCGCCGCAACTCTGCCCACTGCGGCTGTTCAGCTTCAAAAAACCAATTTAATCACCTCCACGCAGGCTGCCTCGCTGAACGCCACTGCCGCGCAATTGCAGACCGTGGCGGATGTTGTTGCCACGAAGGTCGTTGCCAATCTCTATATCGCCCCGAGCGGCGGCGTGCCCGGCCACTTTGCCCAGGGCGCAGGCTCCGAAGCGACACCGCCTGCCGGACTTGATACCAGCCAGGCTTGTGATGCCGCTGGCACCTGGGCGGCGCTTTTCTGCCATGCCATCGGACGCGATGACCTCGCGCTGCAATGCCTGGAGTTCGTAGACCAGAATTTCCTGCTTCAGAATCAGCAGATTTGGCTATCTGCCGCGACGAACTCCTACAACGAAACTTATCAGCAGCTCACTCCCTTCAACGGCTTCAAGTTTTTCAATGACTCTGCCGGCGGCTATTCAGGCTCTCCTCTCAGCATCTCGCAGGAACAGAGCTGGAGCATGCTCCTGGCGCTGCTCGATCTCTACAATATCTCAGGGGTTGCGGATTACTTTGCTAGCGTGTATGGCAGCCTCGATGCCTATCTCACCACGCTCATCACCAGCCAGCGCACCGTGCGCTCCACTACAGGTGATGGCTCGTTGCTTTCGTATTCCTTGGCCTCGCGCGATTTGCCTTACGAATTTGAAGTGTGGCCAGCCTTCACGGCAACAGCGTGGTTTTATCTGGTCTCGACAAATCCCGGCCTGCTGCTTTCTCTCGGCAATACTCCGACTATTATCCCCTACCTGCAAATTCCGCAGGGAGCCAGCCAGTCCGTGAACGAGCTCGAGGGGCAATCCTCACTGGGCAGCATGACCATCACCTGCATCGATCCGAATGGCACGCTCAAGGGCCTCGCGGCTCAGGATGTGCTGATTGGCAGGATGGTGCAGCTCAAGCAGGGCTTTCCGGGGCTTGCCTTGGGCGATTTCACCATTCTGCAAACCATGCAGATCACTCAGGTGGGCCAGGACACGGACGGCCGCATCACTATTCAGTGCGCGGATGTGCAGCGTTTTATCCAGGGAATGCAGATTTGGCTGCGTGGCGGCCCGCTCTGGTGGACACCAGGCGGTCCCATGGCGCAACAACCCGTCGGCGCTTCGTGGCTTGAAAACGGCTATCAGGTGAGCGACCAAAACCCGCGCTACGTGGCAGGCAACCCCATCGACATCATCCTGGCGGTGCTCCAGAACGAGCTGGGCGTGGGCCAGGACCCGGCCCTCCTGACCTCGAATTACGTGATGCAAAGCCTCGCACCAATCTACCAGTCGCAACAGGACTACGAACCCTTGCCGCCACCAGAAGGTTGGGCTATCTATGAGCCCGGCCAGGACTCGACGCTGATCAATCCCAATCCCTACATCGACATTCCCGGCTTCCTGGCCTTGCGGGACGGCGAATTTTCCGGCGTCTGGTTTGATTTTGTGATTACGCGGCCCATCGATGGCAAGCAGTTCCTCGAGGAGCAAATCTTGAAGCCATTGGGGCTTTATACGATCGTGCGCGCCAATGGCCAGCTCTCACTCAAGACCATGAAGCCGCCCGTCGAGCAGACGCCCGTGTTCGCCTTCAGCTCCAAGAACATCATGGGAATCCCCCAGACCCTGCGGCAGAACATCATCAACCTGGTTACTCTCCAACTGGATGTGCAGCAAGGCGGCATCACCACGGCGGCGCGCAGCTATGGTCACCAGGTGAGCTATCAGCAACAAACTTCGCTCAAAACTTATCGGCAGGTGTACGAGCAGCAAATCCAGTCCACCGGGCTGCGCGTGGCACGCGGGGGCATGATGCTCTCCCGTTTGCTTGCCGACCGTATCTTTCGCCGCCACGCCTTCGAGCCGCCCGCCTACAAGTTCACTGCCCAGCTCGCCACCTTGCAGGCAGAGCTGGGCGACTACGTGTGGCTGACCCACTCAAAAGTCCTCGATCTCACAGTCGGCAAGCTGGGGCTGAGCAATGTGGTCTGCGAGGTGATCGACAAGCAGCCCAATTACAGTCAGGGAACAGTCGATTTCACCCTGCTCGATACGCGGTTCATCAACCTTTCTGTGCCGTATCAGATTGCAGCGGCCGCGGATAATGTCCCCACTTGGTACAACGCGACGCCTCAGCAACAGGCGCAATACATGTTCATTTCTCCGGGGTCATAATGCTGTCCGTCCAGAACAATTTTGCGAGCTATATAGCCGCGCAGTGGCCGTTAGACGGGCTGCCGGTCGAGTTTCTCGAACCCAATGTGAAGGGGAACGGCTTGATCGTGGTGGTTTACTTCATGTCGGGGATACCCTACACGAACCCGAATTTCCAAATCTCGGACTCGCAGAAGAATTCTTACCTGCCTTTAGGAGGCTGCGGGGTCCTGAACGCGGGGCAGAGAAACCTCCTCCAGGCCTGGTACGTTCAGAGTTGCGCCGGCGGACCAAACACCGTCACGGTCACGGAAACCGTGGACACCGATGGGACGACGATCATTCTGGCCGTCAGCGTATTCGAGTACTCAGGAGGATTCGGCGTGCTCGATACGAGCACTTTCACCTCCGGTCTCGCGCAACCGACAATGAGCATGAACCTGATCACCACAACCGTTGATTTACTCTTTGGGTTTGCGATGGACTACGCGCTCCTGCCGGTCCTCACCGTGGACGCCGGCAGCACCGGATGGACGCAGGAACAGAGTGAATCTCTCAAAAACGTAGCTTTGAATCCGATCGTGGCCCTCCTGACCGTCGACAAAGCGGCCAATCCGGGGCCGCAAAAGATAAGATTCGACATGACCCAGAACTCGGGAGGAGTGGACATCGCCTTGCTCGTAGCCTTGCCGGTTGGCTGGACGCCGCCGCCGGTTACGCCTCCGCCTTCGCCCACGCCGCCCGCTTCGGGTTCGTCGCTGGGCTGGCCGACGATTTTCTGAACGGTGAATAGTGACTTTGGAGACCGCAATCTGGAATTGTGAATCGTCCTAAAGGAGCAAAATGAGTCAGTTGATCCTTTCTGCCATTCCTGGCTTTTTCGATCTCGACGACAGCGCCATCGCCGCCGGCCAGCCGCTCACCGATGACTCCATGCTCAAGATCTCTCACAACGCCAAGTTTGGCGCGGTGCGCAGCAAGCTGGTTTTCATGGGCTTCTATGCGAACGGCAACACAGTGCCTACTCCAATCGATCCTGACGATGGCTACGCCTATTCGCGCGCGGAGTGCCAGTTCGTCTGGATGATCTACAGCAACCGCGCGCCAGCGCCGGGATTCGTTCCCGGCCAGGCAAGTCCGCCCGGCCAGTCATCCTCGCAGCCAGGCTCGCTCTATAACTTTCCGGGCGGCTGGGACATCAACGATGCGACCGGCGTCGTGACTTTGCGGACAACCTACTGGCAGAATGGAAGTGAGGTTGTGAACAACGACGGTATCCTCAAGGTTTATGCTGTCTGCCTGCGCCTGAGCTTGAGCAGTGCGAACTGAGAGGGAATAGTGAATGGTGAATAGTAGATTGAGGATTTCGACGGCTGTCTTCGAATACGCCATTCACTATTTACCATTTACCATTCTTTGAACGCGGAGCAACGATGGCTGTAACTAGAACAGTTCTTCCCCGCAAGGGTCTAATCCAGTCGCAACACGGCCTGACCAGCTACGAGGTTGACCAGGACCAAAACTGGGCGCTGTTGGATGCCAATGTCGCCTTCATGAGTGATCTGCCACTTACGCCATTCCTGGAACTCGGATTCGATGGATTAATTTCCGGCTTCGTCCTCTCCCCTTCCAGCACTTTGGTCCCTGGGATCACGGCCGGTATCCTTTACGCGCAGGGCGCGGGTTACACGGCTGCGACTGCACCTACGCTCCCGCCGGCGCCGGCCAGCCAAACAAGTTACCTGTTCTACAACTCCGTGAGCGGCTTCTATTACCAATCGGGCGCCGTGGGCGCGACGGCCGGCGACGCCCTGGTCGGTGTGGTCACCACCAACACCTCAGCGGTTATCGCAGTCCAGCAGGCGACGCCCATCTTTGGCGGGGTTAGCGTGGTTTCCAGCGCGCCGGGCAATTGCACAGTTGCTCACCTGCTCGGCCGTGTCCCCGTCTGTGCAGTCATTCAAATGACCAGCGGCGGCGCCATCTGGTTCCAGACGCCGGTTAGCTACGACGGCACGAATCTCTATCTAGTGGCTTCCGACGCGGGAGTCACGGGAAGGGTGATCGTTTGGTGAAAAAAACAGGATTCGGGATTCAGGTCCGATTTCGGGTCCGATCAAGATCGGACCATCGGACTCCAGTAATCGGAGATTCAGGATTCAGGGTCTCCAATTTCAAATTTCAAATTGCGCGCCTTCGTAGATCGTTCCTCGAGCTGGCCCCGGCGCTGCCACTCTGCTGCCTATTGCTCTCCGGCTTGCTCAGAGCTCAGATCCCCGCTGGCACTCCCACCTACAACGTCAACGCCAAGTGGGTCACTGATCGCGGCAGCCAGGTTTTCAACGTCAAGGCCTACGGCGCGGTAGGGAATGGGACCACCAACGATACAACGGCGATCCTCGCGGCGAGGACAGCAGCGGTGGCCGCTCACGGAATTCTTTTCTTCGCTCCAGGCAGTTACCCGATGAGTTCCCAACTAGTGTAGTGTCCCATAATTACCTTGACTTATACAGATAAGGCCGATATGCTTGAGGACATGAGCCGAGTCGCAGCTCCGATTATTCTGTCGGCCGAGGAACGGACCACCTTGGCGGCGTGGTCCA
>JBEKHR010000068.1:0-22017 GCA_050012175.1 Terriglobia bacterium
CGTAGGTGACCAGTTGGAGGCGATAATTAAAAGCGTTCTTCATGTGACGGACCACATCGAAGTAGGGGACGGGAGCCGGCATAGGGCGCTGATTTTACCCCCACCGGCGGCTGCCTTGGTCCCCCCCACCAAGGCAGCCATCTCTCTCCTCCTCCACTCACTCACACACTTCAATCCCACAGGGGGGATACGATGTACCAGGGCTATGCCATTTCGATTGACGATTGACAGCGGAGCAATTCGCCACACCCATTTTTCAATCAGCAATCGGCAATCACCAATCGGCAATCTCTCAAGCCACCGCGGGCCGGAAGGCGTTTTAGCTGCTTTTGGCGCACCCGGAACCTCCTCGGCACTGTCGACCCTTGATCCCCGGAGGGGATCCATACAGTAGCCGGGGGCAACGCCCCCGGAAAACGCGCCCCCCACAAGGTCCGACCCTGAAAGGGTCGAATTCGGGTAACGTCACCCCGGCCTTGCGGCCCCTGGCCCAAGGGAATACGACCCCTCCAGGGTCGGGGAACGAGCGCGGCGCATTCCGGGGGCGTTGCCCCCGGCTACTACCTTGTGCCCTTGCAGGGCACGAAAAACCTGCCCTTGGGTCTTACCCCGCGGTACCCCGTTTCTGACATCACGGATAGCCGTTTTCGACTATGAATGCTCAGATTGGCAGGATGGCAGACGAGTGCATGGACGTCACGCTGGGCAGCGTAGTCGACCCGCTCAAAGCAAAGCACTCACGCGCCGACGCTGGGTTCGGAACGCCTGCCGGGGGCACACCGGATCTCTTCCCTTTCGGAAGAGTGTAGGCCACGCACAGAGCCTATCATGTGGCGGGTACTTGCTGTCCTTTGAGAACTCTTGGGCTTTATTTACAGACCTGAGCAAGTCGCTAAGTTGTTGATCCTAGGCGCCTTGGAATCTGTCTCCGACAAACTGCTAGGGATTGCTCTTGGCACCCACACCATTGGTGGCTTGGGCGGTGGGTTCGGGTGTTGGCATGTGGCACTCGCCGTCGAAGAAGCCTCCGGGATCAACGACGAGGCAGGGCGTGTAAATTGCGCCGAGGACCACGCCGTGTTCTTTGATCTCCAGCAACTCGGAGGCGTGGATGTTTCCCTTTAATTTCCCCGTGACGCTGATAATGCGGGTGTGGATTTCCCCATCCACTTCGCCTTGATCGTGGACCACCACCGTGCCTTCGCATCTAATCTCGCCCCTGAAGTGCGTGTTGATGCGGATCAGGCCGGACGCGACCTTCATCTTCCCCTCAACCTCCACACCAGGCTCAAGCCACCCGACCCAGTCATCAGGGAGATCAGCCAGGTGCCGCCGTTTGGACTTTCCAAAGCCGAATGGCATTGTTGCCTCCCGCCGGGATCGTTGGTTACCCCGGTTGTTCATAATATAAGGACAAGGTATAACAGAAATAGTTAAATGTACATAGGGCAGTGTTACTGCCTGACGATCAAGTCGTAAATCCTGTTCAAATCTTGCGCTGAAAAATAGCTGATTTCTATTCTCCCCCGGCGCCCGTCGCCAAGGATCTTGACGCGCGTCCCCAGCGTTCGTTCAAGCTCCAGTGCGGCAGCGCGAACATTGGGATCCACTGGAGGCTTGGACACGGTTTTCAGCGCAGCCGGTTTCATTCCCCGCGACGCCACCATGTTTTCAACCTGCCGCACAGAGAGGCCCCGCTTGGCAATCATCGAGGCAAGCTGCACTTGGGCGGCTTCAGAATCCAGACCCAGGAGCGCCCGCGCGTGGCCGTAAGTGATTTCATCGTTAGAGAGCATCTCCTGGACGGCCGGCGGCAGCCGCAACAAACGCAAGGTGTTAGTGACTGAAGAACGATTGATGCCCAGCCGCTCTGCAACCTGCTCGTGGCTGAGTTGGTATTTTTCCTGGAGCGCCTGATAAGCGCGGGCCACATCGAGCGGGTTCAAGTCCTGACGGAGCAGGTTCTCGGTCAGAGCAAGTTCAAGGGTGTCCTGATCCGTAAGCTCGCGGATAATGGCGGGAACGGTTTCGAGGCCGGCAAGGCGGGCCGCGCGCCATCGACGTTCACCCACCACGAGCTGGTAGCGGCCCTCGGCCAGGGCGCTGAGGCGCAAAAGAATGGGTTGGACTACCCCGCTGGCGCGGATGGAATCCGCAAGCTCTTTCAGGGAGTCTTCGGGGAAGGCGTGGCGCGGCTGAAACGGGTTGGGATCGATGCGCTCAAGCCGTACCTGCTCGAGGCCGGATGTGGCCGACTCAACTGTCTGCAGCAGGGCGTTCAGCCCTCGACCCAACGCCTTTCTGGTCATGGTCGATGACCTCCTGTGCCAGGTCACGATAACTGGCGGCTCCCCTACAATCGGGGTCATAGAGGAAAATTGGTTTGCCGAAACTTGGCGCCTCGGCCAAGCGAACATTGCGAGGTATCACCGTGGAGAAAACCTGGCCACCGAAGAAATCCCTCAAATCGTCGCGGACTTGGTGCGAGAGGTTGGTGCGCTCGTCGAACATGGTGAGGAGGATTCCCTCCACCGCCAGGTTCCGGTTGTGGAAGCGCCGAATGCGAACCAGCGTGTCGAGAAGCTCGGAGACCCCCTCCAGCGCGAAGTACTCGCACTGCACCGGCACGATAACGGAATCCGCCGCTACGAGCGCGTTCAGGGTGAGCAGGTCAAGGGCTGGAGGACAGTCAAGGAGGATGTAGTTAAACTCGTCGCGGAACCTCTCCATCCTTTTGCACAAGGTTTTTTCGCGATCAGGGCGGTCCACAAGCTCGATCGTCGCTCCAACCAGGTTTTTGTCTGACGGGATGAGGTGGAGTCCCTCAAGCTCGCTCTTCAGGACGAGTTCCCTAAGAGGCACATCGAGCATAAGCGCATGGTATAGGGTCCTGCGCGACGGATCCTTGGGGAAGCCCAGGCCTCCGGTGGTGTTGGCCTGGGGGTCGCAATCCACGATCAAAGTCCACATGTCGCGGCTCGCAAGAGCGGCCCCCAGGTTGATGGCAGTAGTCGTCTTTCCGACACCGCCCTTTTGATTGGCAATTGCGATGACTCGTCCCAAAGTTTCCAACCCGAAGAAAGTCAAGGCAAATCTATCAAAGGCCGGGAAGTTATGCAAGTGAAACGCGCCTTGTGTTCAGGGCCGCCTCAAAGTCCCCGAAAGGTAACATCCCAAAGCGGCTCTGCCGCGACCCTGGCCTTGTGTTTCACGTGGAACACACCCGATTTGACCGGCCCCCGGGCATCGCCTCTTTCACCCAAGATGACATCCTCAAAACGTTTTCTTCCCCCACCAGATTTCCCCTTGCCCACCGCTGGGCAAACTGATTCTCCCCACCTCTTTGATCCCGCCGTGAATATGGCCCACTTCACAAGCCTGCTGGTGGCCGAGCCAGAGGAAGATCTCTCCCCCGGATTTCAGGCAGGGCCAGGCAAGTGGCAGAAGTTCCTCCAGATGCCCCACCGCTCGCGCCGTTGCCGCGTCATAAACCGGCGCTGACTGGCCGCAAGCAAAATCCTCCAGGCGTTCTCTGCGCACTTCAACGAAATTCATTCCACAAACTCGGGCCACCTCTTTGAGGAACGCCCGCTTCTTGGCGACCGGTTCCAGAAGTGTCACCGACAAGTCCGGGAAGATAATCTTCAAGCTCAAGCCAGGAAACCCCGCCCCGCTTCCGATATCCAATAGCCTGCCCTTCAACCCCACCCAACGGCCCAAATAGAGACTTTCCCCAAAATGCCGGGTAACGCAACTTTCCCAATCACGAATGCCCGTCAAGTTAATCTTCTTGTTCCATCGCAGGAGCAATTCGAGATAAGCGATCAATTGGCTGATTTGATCGCTACTAAGGTTGAGTCCGAACGGTTCGAGCAACTGGCGGACAGTGGCCTCGTCCAGCATCTCCAGCCGATTCTAAAGGTTTTGCAGGGACTGCGCAAGGGGGTGCGGCGTAGTTGTTTCACGTGGAACATGTCTCTTTTAACGAAAGGTTGGTGCGGAGGGCCGGAATCGAACCGGCACGTCCCGTGAGGGACAAGGGATTTTAAGTCCCTTGCGTCTACCAGTTCCGCCACCCCCGCACATGCTACAGAAAGAACTTAGCACGCTACCGTTTTTCACTCAAGCCCCCAGTGTCCATACCGTCACCCTAAGATTCACTATTTTTCGCCTTCTTCCTGCCAAAGGTGCATTGTGTTCTTCGCCACGAGTAACGCTGAATCGAATGCCCTGGATGACTAGCGTACATGTGGAGGCTACGGTCACGAACTGATCCAAAGGCTCCTATTCTGGCGAGCCGCGGCTGCTGGCCTCGTGCTCGTCTGCTGCAATCAGCAAATGATACCGGGCCAAGTGCCTCATTATTGCCCTCCCCTCACCCCCGCTCATAATTGTCAGCAATCTATCTAACCCAATACACCAACACTAAACTAAAAGCAAACTAAGCCCATTGATCCTGGATGGTATCGCTCCTTATTATCCTTCGCACTATAACGAACCGGATTAACATCATTCTTGGAAGATTCTTCAACCCCGATTCCGAATTTGAGACCGACACCTGTGTTCCAATCCTTTGCTTGAACGCAGTTAAACACCAACCGAGGATGAACAGAAGAGTGCAGGCCGGCAGCACCCGCCTGGGTGGGCACCGATTCCGCGCCAGACGCTGAGCCTGAGTGATGTCATGCTGAGCCCGTTCGCTGTCATCCTGAGCGAAGCGAAGGATCTCTGCAGTTCGCTCAGGGTAAACTCCGCGAAGCATCCCTGCAGCTTGTCGGTGCATGCTGAGCGCAAAAGACAACTGCAGAGATCCTTCGCCCCGACAAGTCGGGGCTCAGGATGACAGACGACGCCAAATTCGGAATTCGGGTTCAAGGAACTCGCAGCAATGCTGCGGGTTCTACCCGCGCCGCTGTTTATCTGACTCCCTTCAGCACGAGTTGGCGTGTTATCGCGCTTTGATTTCTGTCCAGTACCGATCGTAAAGCTGCGCGACGGAGCCGATATCACGCATGAACTCGCAATGGACCAGGGACGCGGCGTTGGGAAAGACGGCGGGATTACGGAGGAGCCAGGGTTCGATATCTTTCTGATCGTATCGATTGGGAGTGTTAAAACCCGAATCGTTCACGAAGAGCGCGGCGACCTCGGGACGGTGGAAATAGTTGATGAACGCTTCCGCTAGCTCCTTGTGCAGAGCCTTGCGCGGGATGCAGGCGCAATCGACGGAAATCGTGCAGCCTTCTTTGGGAATAATGTACCGGAGGTTCGGCTCATCGCGCATCACGAAGGTCATGTTGCCGTTGTAAGCTTGCGCGATCCAGGCATCCCCGGCGGCGAGGTCCTCTTGGAAGTTGGAGCTGTTATACCCCTTCACGAGAGGTTTCTCGCCGAGAAGCAGATCGCGGGCCCGCCGGATTTCATCGGGGTTGGTGGAATTGAGCGAATAGCCAAGCTTCTTGAGGGCCATGCCAAAGACTTCGCGCGTGTCGTCGAGCAGAAGGATGTGGCCGGCGTAACGAGAATCGAACAACACCGACCAGCTCTCCACATTCTCCTTGACCAGGTCGGCGCGGTAGGCGAGGCCCGTGGTCCCCCAAGCGTACGGCACCGAATAATTGTTGTGGGGATCGAAGGGAAGTCCCAGGAAGCGGCTGTCGATGTTGGCCCAGGCGTTGGGCAGCTCGGGTTTGTCGAGCGGGGCCAGCAATCCCTGCCGGATGAGAACCTCGACCATGTAATCGCTGGGGACCACCAGGTCATAGCTGACGTTGCCCCCCTGGAGTTTTGCCAGCAAGGCTTCGTTCGAGTCGTAGAGGTCGTAGTTGACCTTGCAGTGGAACTCGCGTTCAAACCCCTGAACCAGCCGCGGGGAGATGTACGAGGACCAGATGTAAATGTTCAGTTGCGGGAGGTTTTGGCCGGAGGGCCAGGTGCGGGCGACGACCGGAGCCAGCATGAGCAGGAAAACTGCGCTGGTGCTCAACACCGCGGTTCGGACTTTCATGGCTCCACGTTCGAGACGTTGCGCGATGTAGACCAGGGGAATGGTCGCCGCCAGGATCACCGTGGAAATGGCGTTGATTTCCGGCGTGACCCCGCGTTTCAGCCGCGAATAAATTTCCAGTGGTAAGGTCGTGGAGCGAACCCCCGCCACAAAGGAAGTGATCAGGTAATCGTCAAACGAAGTGGTAAAAACCAGCAAGGCCGCAGAGAGGATAGCCGGCGCTGCAATGGGGAGGGTGATGCGGAAAAATGTGGTCCATTCGTTCGCCCCCAAGTCGAGCGCGGCCTCTTCAATCGAGCGGTCCATGCCCGCCAGACGCGCCCCCACCACAATGATCACGTAAGAAATGCAAAAGGTGATATGAGCAATGATGACGGTGGAGAGGCTCAACTGCATGCGCAGCAGGCTCAAGAAGATGACAATCGCCACCGCCATGACGATTTCGGGAATGACGAGAGGAAGGTAGACGATTCCATCCAGGATGGTCTTGGCGCGCCGGCGAAGGCGCGGGAAGACCAGCGCCCCCATGGTCCCGAACACCACGCACGCCAGGGTGGCAGCGCCGGCCACCAGGAGGCTGTTCAGCATCGACTGGATGATTTGTTGGTCGCGCCAGAGTAGCACGTACCATTCATCGGTGAAGCCCATCCAATGCGCGGAAAGGCGCGAGCGGTTGAAGGAAAAGAACATCAGGACGATGACCGGCGCATAGAGAAAGAGGTAAACCAGTGTGGTTGCCGAAGCGAGCCCCAAACCCTGGCGGCGTGGACGGGGCATTAGAGAATCTCCCGCGTGACGCGTTCGGCGCGGCGCGCGCCCGTCCAGAGCAGCACCAGGACCACAAAGGTCAACAGAAAGGCCACGGCCGAGCCAAAAGGCTGGTCGCGCACGGAGGCGAACTGGTTCTGAATAAGGTTGCCCACCATGATCGTCCGCGCCCCGCCCAGCAGGTCCGGAGTGATGAAGGCGCCGATCGAGGCGATGAAGACCAACACCCCTCCCGCGCTGAGTCCCGGCAGAGAGATGGGCAGAGTAATCCTGCGGAAAGTTTGCCATCGGTTGGCGCCCAAATCCTGAGCGGCTTCGAGGAGGATGGGGTCGAGTTTTTGAAGCACCGCGTACAGAGGCAAAATCATGAAGGGAAGCTCGCCGTAAACCAAGCCAATAAAAACCGCCAGCGGCGTGTACAGCAACCGCAGGGGCTCGTGCGTAAGGTGAAGGGCCAGGAGAGCTGTGTTCACAACGCCTTCCGTGCGCAGGATGACCATCCAGGCGTAAGTCCGTATCAGGAAACTCGTCCAGAAAGGAATCACCACCAGCATCAACAGCGCGGATTTCCACCGGCCGGAGACTTTAAGGGCCAGGGTGTAAGCCACGGGATAGCCGAGCAGCATGCAAAGCGCCGTGGTGAGCAGTGCCATCCAGAAGGAGCGCCAGTAAACTCCAAGATAGAGAGGCTGGAAAGCGCGCCAGTAATTCGAAAATCCCAGGGTCCATTCGATAGTGCCGTAAGGCGAGCGCCGGGCGAAGCTGACCGCCAGAAGATAAGCCAGCGGGAGAAGAAAGAAGCCGACCAGCCAAACCAAGCTGCCGGAGAGGAGGGTGGCCGCGCGGATGGTGGGGCGTTGGCGGAAGAAGCGAAGAAAGGGTTCGATTCTGGAGACTGCTGGCGGTTTGATTTGCTGGCTCATGTCTTGGCAGGCGAGAATAACGGAAGGTCGCGATTCATGTCAAACCTCTTTGAAGCGCGCGCTGTGGAGTTGGGTGTATCCTAGCATTGTGCGGGAAAAAGTCTATGATGTTTTCGGCGTTGTGCGAGATGCGCTGAGTGCACGGCCAGCACGACGAAACTCGCGACCGTGGCCGGCCTTGATTGTCGGTGTTTTCCTTTTAGCCAGCGCAGGCCTCTTTGCAGGCGGCGGACGTCCCGGCGAGGGAAGCGGAGGCTTGCAGCAGGCTGGAAGTGCAGGCGCCGGTAATGCCCCAAACCAGGAACAGGCTGCACCCGCCACTGCCGAGGACTTCCTGAAGAAGGGCAATGAATATGCCCGGCTCAATAAGTGGAAAGAAGCTGAGGAGGCGTACCGCAAAGCCATCAGCTTAAAATCCGATTACCCCCAAGCGCACTACAACTTGGGCAATGCCTACCTGGCTCAACAACGCACCGCCGACGCCATCCGGGAATACCAGGAGACGCTACGGCTGCGGCCGGACTTTCCGGGCGTTCATATGAATCTCGGCGCCGTGGAGGAATCGCAGGGACACATTCCAGAGGCCGTGGCGGAGTACCGGTCCGAACTCCGCCTGCACCCCTCGAACCCAGAGGCCCACGTCAACTTAGCGAACGCGCTGGCGGCCGGCCGGCAGTTCAACGAAGCCGTGGCCGAGTTCCGTAAGGCGCTAGAGCTCCAGCCGCAGGACAGCGAGATCCACATGGCGTTTGCGAGCTCGCTGCTCCAGTCGGGAGACGTGACGGGCGCCAGTGCTGAGTATCAGAAAGTCCTCGAGCTGACTCCCGATAACGCCGACGCCCACGCAGGGCTTGCAATGGCGCTCACACAGGCCGGTAAATTCGACCAGGGCCTGGCCGAATTCCGGGCTGCGGTCCGCCTGCGCCCCAACGACCCTGACCTCCACATGACCCTCGCCAACGCCCTGCGGGCCAGCGAGGACCTGATTCACGCCATCGAGGAATATCGCCAGGCGGTTCAATTGCGTCCCGACCAGGTCGACTACCGGTTTGCATTGGCGCTGGTGTTGCGGGAGGCCGGCGACTACGGCGGGGCCATCACCGAGTTCCGACGGGTGATTCGCCAGCAACCGGGAAACGCGAATGCCCACACGGAATTGGCCGCCTCGTACCTTTCCGTCGCCGATCATCCCGCCGCTGAGGCCGAGTATCGCGAGGCCCTCCGCCTGAAGCCCCAGGACCCCGCGCTCCACGAAAACCTCGGCCTGGTGCTGCGGAAAACCGGGGACCTGCCCGATGCCCTCCGGGAGCTTCAGCGAGCTGTGGAGCTGGCCAAGGACAACGCCGATTACCACCGCAACCTTGGGGAGGCCTACCAGTCGTCGGGAGACATCCCCGGGTTTGTCCAGGAATACCGCGAGGAGGTTCGCCTGCGGCCCGATGATCCCGATGCCCATCTGCATTTGGCCAACGCTTATCAGGCAGCAGGCGATTGGGAGAACTCTCTCAGTGAGTACCGCGTGGCTCTGGAGATGCGACCGAACAGTCCCGAATTACACTACACCTACGCCCTGGCACTGAAGGCTGCCGGGCGAATGCAAGATGCGAAGGCGGAATTGAACCGTGCCGTCGAGTTGCGGGCCGACTATCCCGAGGCCCTGGTTGCGCTCGGCGATATGCTCGCGGTCGAGAAGAACTATGACGTGGCAATTCCCACTTACCGCGACGCCCTCCGCCTCAGGCCCGACGATCCCACGCTGCACTCCCGGCTTGCTGGCGCCCTGCGCGAAAACGGGGACATGCAAGGCGCGGCGACGGAGAGTCAGGAGGCGGCGCGGCTCGATCCCAGCTTCGCCGGCTATCAGCGTGATTTGGGTAACGCCCTTTACAACAAAGGAGACTACAAGGGCGCGGTGGAGGCTTTCCGGGCTAGCCTTGTACGCCGCAACGATGCTCAGACCCAGGAGAACCTGGGGCTGGCCCTCGAGCAAATGGCGGACTGGCGGAGCGCCTCGGACGCCTTCCGTGAAGCGCTCAAGGTGCGGCCCAACTGGTCAGAGGCACACCTGAACCTTTCCATCGCTCTCAGCCAAATGAACGACACGGCAGGCGCCGCGGCGGAAGCGCAAGCGGCCCTGCAACTCACCCCCAATCTCCCGGAGGCCCACTTCGCTCTCGGTAGCACTTTGATGGTAACTGGTAAAGTGGATGACGCGGTCAAGGAATTTCAGGAAGCCCTGCGCGCCAAGCCCGATTACGCGGATGCGCGCCTGGCGCTCGCGGACGCGCTGCGGCAATCAGGCCACCTCGAGGATGCCATCGGCAATTACCGCGATTACCTGCGGCTGCGCCCCCAGGACGCTGTCACGCGAGTCAACCTCGCTAACAGCTTGCTAAGAACACGGAACTTTGACGCTGCCATCCAAGAGTACGAGCAAGCCATCCACCGCCAGCCCACTGAGCCCATCACCCATTACAACCTCGCCGTCGCCCTCGAAGCCACCGGCCAGAAGGCTCGCGCCCGGCAGGAGTACGAAGCCTACTTGCAGCTCTCCCCTGCGGCGCCTGATGCAGGCGAGGTCCGGAAACACCTACGCGACTTGCCGCCTGCGAAGAAGTGATCAGCCGCAATGCCCTGCGCCCGGGCAGCGCGCCGCGCGGATGAGGGCGTCGCTGATGCGCTAACTCCCTTTCTTTTCAACAACATTCCCGCTTTCAACGTGTAACTACATGTGTTTTCAATAACATTCCCGCTTTGCGTCCACGTTTTCAATAGCGGCCCTTTGTTTTCATAGACATTCCCGCTCAGTTCGTTCACTTTTTAGAATCACTATGGGTTCTTCTCTTGCCGTCGGAGGAGACATATTGTCCATGACTGCGACACGGTCGAAGACTCCCCCAACTGGGGCTCCCCTCAAATGCGTCTAAGTTCAAGGCATTGAGCTTCGAGTTCTGCTTGCTGGCTGCGGTGCGCGGTCCGGTGGAATGCTGCGCATTCCGGCGCGTGGCGGCGAGCAACTTCGGCGTACGTTGGGGTGATTTGCGTAATGACATGGCTCCTCCTGGGGCGGGGCATGGGGTCAACGAGGAAAGGACTTCCTCGGGGGCGGGGCTTTTCACGATAGTAGGCTACTACAGTGGCGGGGCATTGTCAAGAGACATTGTGTTCATCCGTCAGCTGACGGACCTAGCCCAGGACTTCTTCAATTGACTCAATGATTCATTGGATCATCGAATCATTGGCTCAATTTCCTGGGGCGTACGCGTTCCCGCAGCGCTTCGTTTGCCCGATTCAAATCGAAAAGCTCAGAGTCGAAGTGTCCTCCGATCCATTCGAGGAGACCCTCATGTTCTTTGTGTCGCGGATCCCGGATGGCTTCCAGGAATTTCGCGTACCCGAAAGGGCCTCCACAATCTTCTGGCGGAGAGTTTCGCGCCCCAGCTACGCACACCGGGTATTGAATGCTCGGGTCGGGCAACAGGACGGATTCCAGCAGGAGATCGTGGTGCCAGTTGTCGCCGAAATCGTAATGATAGTCAAAGCGAGTGCCGACCTGTGATACGACCTTGCTCAATCGCACCCGGCGTTCATCGATCACCTTCCGTTCATAATCGGCATCTTCCGGGTCGGGAACGCTGTAGACCCTTCGCTTGATCGTGAATTGGTGAAGGTGATAGTCCTCCCAGCCCATGACTGCCTGGATCACCCGATGCAGTTGCGCCAGGGTGCAGTCACTCAGAACCTGTACCCTCCGCCAAATGGAAGGCTGGACGTTCTCGAGCGTGATTTTAATCTGGTACACCGCTTTGCCCTTAACAGCCACCATTGCTTCTCCTCACCTCCCATGGCACCGCATGAATCGTCTCATTTCAGGGTGTGGAGGTACTTCAACAGGTCATCGACATCCTCTTCACTCAAGCGCTGGTCAAAAGCGGGCATAGTGCCTCGGCCTTCGATGATGGTCTTGCGGACTTGCGCATCGGTTGCCGGGGCGCCGCTGGGTAACGATTTCGACTGGAAAAGTCTCTCCAACTTGGGAGGCTGTTTTCGCAGGTCAGGGTGGGTGTCTTGATGGCAGGGCGCGCAGTGAAGCTCAAAAAGCGTCTGGCCTTGCATCTCATCCTCACTAAGGTAAGCCCTTCCTTTGTGCGAGCAAGCCATCGGCATCGCCAGGCCCGCGAGCCAGAGAGCGATACAAGCGATTCTGAGAAGGCGGGTCATGGAGTTCGCCCCCGACTCGCTCTTGCAGGAGCTGCGGCCGCCGCAGTTCCCGCCTGCTGGCGCAAGGCGTCCTCCAGTTCTGAGGTTGTCCAATCCTGAGACCAGTACTTGGCCACGGTACCGTCGGGCGCGATCAGCACGATATTCATCGAGTGCGAGATTTGGTTATCCTGTTCAAAGTACATCAGGCCGAATGCGTCAGCGAGCTTTCGTAAGTCGCCGGGCGTGGTGAACGCGAAGTCCCAATACCCAAAACCTGAGGGATCGTCGTCGAGGTAAGCCAGCCCGTATTTACGGAGGACGGGAGCCGTGTCGTATTTGGGATCAAAAGTGATCGTCAACAAATGCGTCTTTCGGTAGTCGTCCGGTGTCTTCGCAAGGTCGTCATGAATCTTCGCGAACTGACTGCTTAAACGTGGACAGAAGTTGGGGAGGGGACACCGGGTGTAGATAAATGTCACGAGCACGGCCTTACCCTTGAAGTCGTCCAAGTGGATTGTCCTTCCGTCCTGATTTACGAGCGGAAGATCGGGCACATGTTCACCTACATTGAGCCGATGGACCGAGGGCGCTGCGCTTGCGCTTTTCCGACCGCTCTCCTCTGTGATTCGGACATCTTCGAGCCAGTAATCGCTTCCATCGTTTACGACGACAACTTCCGCCGCGATTTTGTCACCTGGTTCTACTTCTCGTACGGTGGCTGGGTCTTTAACTTTGTAGGGCATGGTCATTGCAGCCATGAAACCTGGAATTTCGTCGTGCTGGACGTTGATCTCATTCGCGGCTACATCCTTCGCGACCACTTGACCCCGCAAGTTGTATCGTTTGTTCTCATGCTTCTCGAATGCCTGGCGCTGTAAGTTGTTGTTCTCATTCTTGCAGCCTGTGACCGCCAGACCGGACAGGAGGACAATGACCATTGCGAGCACAACTTTCAACTTGCTGCCTATCACGAGTTCTTCCTCCAAAACGTAGACTCAAAACCGTGGCCTGGGACGAGTTCAGCGCCAGTTCACCACCAAGACACCAAGGCACCAGGAGATCATAGGGCGATTCGCTGCGAATCTTTGTCCATTGAAGGCTCTGGTACGGGAGCCCTCCGGGCTCCCGCCGTGCCGTCGTATATGCACCGAACAACACCGGGAGCGCAGAGCGCTCCGCTACCAAAAACGTGCCCTCCGGGCTCCCGTCCCGGTGTTGAGCGTGGCGTGTCCAGGGTCCGCTATTACACTCACATCCGTGGGGGAGGCGGGAGCGCAGAGCGCTCCCCTACCAAAAAGTATCGTGCATGGGGTCGCCAGAGCGTGCCGTTGCATATGCACCGAACAACACCGGGAGCGCAGAGCGCTCCCCTACCCAATCTCCACGCTTCCTGTCCATGGCCAATCGTCCGGATGCTTTACCAGCCCCGCACGGACGGGATTCATGCGAATGTGCTCGTATTGTTCCGCCAGGCTCTCATTCGATCTCAAACGGTGATCAAAGAAGCTGCGCTGCCACAGGTCCTCGATGCGGCGCGTTTCGCGCGCCAAATCCCCAGTTTCTTTCTTGAACTCTGCGATGACGTCGATAAGCGACCTTACGCCCGGATTAATCAACATGTGCAAGTGCGTCGGCATCAGACAGTAGATTTTGATAGGAGTCCCGTACATCACAGCTAACCGGCGGCGGATTGCGACCACCTCGTCGTTGAAGGTTCGCACGGCGAAATATCTGCGTCGTTCCAATGCGTCAATCGTGATGTTGAAGGTGCTGGCGGGATTGGCATACGCCTCGCGCGGAAGACGAATGCATTTCCGCTTTGGTAGGGGAGCCCTCCGGGCTCCCGCTTTGGTATCGTACATCGAGCCCCCTGACCGTGTGATCGTACACTGCCCAGACGCCGCTTTGGTACGGGGGAGCCCTCTGGGCTCCCGTTTTGGTATCGTACATCGAGCCCCCTGACCGTGTGATCGTACACTACCCAGACGCCGCTTTGGTAGGGGAGCCCTCTGGGCTCCCGCTTTGCCATCGTGCGTGGGGCCGCCAAGCCGTCCCTTGGTACGTCCACGCACCGACTGCGGGAGCGCGGAGCGCTCCCCCCACCCAGACGCTGCTTTGGTAGTCCCGGTGTTGAGCATGGCGTGTCCAGGGTCCGCTACTACACTCACATATCGGGAGGGCGGGAGCGCGGAGCGCTCCCCTACCAAAAACGTGCCCGCCGGGTTCCTGTCGTGGTGTGCTGGGAAGTGGCGAAGCAGAACCCTCTCGTTTCGCTCGGCGGGATGCCACGCGGGAAATGGGGCAGAAAAGGGGAAAACACGTGACCGAGGAAATCACAATCCGGCAGACAGCAGGGGAAGCGACGGGCAAGAAGGGTCGTCCGACATTAAGATCGGCGGACTTCCAGCCGCGGCGACACGGTGGCTATCCGCTTTCATACTCACTTCTCGGAATTATGGTCCGGCAAACTCTCGCGCAAAAACTCCAGCACTTTGGGAATGGCGTCGAGTGAGGATTGAGCGTCCCCTTGTGGCCTCCCACCCAAGTTTTCCTCTCTTCCCGAGGTGGGATTCCTGACGCTGCCGTGCCACGTGGGAACGATTTCGGGCCGGCCCGCCCGGTGCCCGGCATGAGGGCATTTCAAATGTTCGTAGGGATACGCGAAGTGAGATTGTTTCAGGCGGCCGACGATAGCGTTCGCCATACCCGTCGAGTCCCACACTCCATCATCCTCTCCCGAGATGAGCAAAATGGGGCCGTGCGTGCGCTCGACGGCGATCGCGGCTCCCAGCGCCGCCCCCCGATTCCGCCCCCGGCCCCGCGGGAACTCAAACGCCAGTGCCTGCCCCCGCCAAGTCCAGGCGTAGGGGACCCGGGTGTTGCCACAACAGGCCGGATAACGCACGTTGGCCGGCACGTAAGCCACCACCGCCTTGATCTGCGGAAACATGGACCCCAACTGTAGCGCCAGTTCGCCGCCGCGAGAGGTTCCCATAACGGCGATGCGATCGGCGAGGATTTCCGACCGCTGCATCATCCAGGCGAGCGCACTCCCGAAGTACTCCAGCGGGATGCCTTCCAGCAGAGGCGGCAGGTCGTCATAGCGGAAGTAGGCGAGCGCCAACGCCGCATAGCCCCGGGAAGCCAACCAGGCAGCTTTGCCGAGTGGCATGCCTCCTTCGGATCCTCCCACTACCAGCACGCCCGGACGGCGCTCTTTGGTGTTGGGCAGGAGAAGCACGCCGTGAAGTTGCCCTTCGACTTTGATCCGCTGCACCCCCTCGGCGACCCCGAGTTGTTCCATCTGGGCGCTCGTCACCTGCTGTCCATTTCTCATCAACTGAAATTTGATAATCTGCGAGCCCAGATCCCGCGGAGTGTGATACGACGGCACATGTTTCGCCGCCGGCTTCATGGACCAGATCAGACCCATCGCCGAAACTCCCTCGTAAGAGCCTTTCACGGGGGCTTGCTGGGAGGTATCGACGACGCCTTGTGCGTCCGCGATGAACTCCGCCTGCGAGGACCAGGGCTCGTCCGCTCCATCGACCAATTCGGCCTGGATGGAAATGCGCTCGTTCGGCTCGAGTCCCCTGGCGCGGATGACGGCGGATTCATCCACCAGCACTCGATTGGGAACGATCTCCAGCGTTTGGGCGGAAGCAATGCCGAGTCCGCCCGTCCAAAGGCAGGCGGCGAGAATAAACCTTTGCATCTTCATGTCGCGGCTCCGATCGAGGATAGATTCTACTTAGCCGACCTCCGGCCCGACCGATAACCTACACCTAATACGCGCCGTCCGTCATTCGTAGAGGATAACCCCACCGTGTGTCATTCTGAGCATGGATAGCCGAAAGCGGCTATCCGTGATGTCAGAAATGGGGTGCCGCGGGCTAAGACCGAAGGGCAGGTTTTTCCTGCCCTGCAAGGGCACAAGATAGTAGCCGGGGGCAACGCCCCCGGAAAGCGCCACGCTCGTTCCCCGACCCTGGAGGGGTCGTATTCGCTTGGGCCGCGGGCCGCAAGACCGGGGTGACGTCACCCGGATTCGACCCTTTCAGGGTCGGGCCTGGTTGGGGGCGCGTTTTCCGGGGGCGTTGCCCCCGGCTACTCTATTGATCCCCTCCGGGGATCAAGGGGCGACAGTGCCGCGGGCGATTGGAATCGTCGTCTCGACCTGCTATAGTGCGAGGCTCAGGCTGTCCTTTCGGAGGGTACGAATGAGCGAAGCCATTCCCAACAAAATGAAAGCCCTGGTGAAGAGCCGGCCGGAGCCGGGGCTGTGGCTGGAGGAAGTGCCGACGCCGGAGATCGGCATCAATGATGTGCTGATCCGGGTGCACCGGGCGTCCATCTGCGGCACCGACCTGCACATCCTGAAATGGGACGCGTGGGCCAGCAAAACCATCCCGGTACCGATGGTGGTAGGGCACGAGTTTGTGGGCGAAGTGGCGATGGTCGGGTCAAACGTTGCCGATTTCTTCCCCGGTCAGCTCGTAGGCGCAGAGGGACACGTGGTCTGCGGGCGTTGCCGCAATTGCCTGGCGGGCAGGCGCCACCTGTGCGCGCACAGCAAAGGGCTGGGCGTGCACCGCCCGGGCTGTTTTGCGGAGTACATCTCGGTGCCGATGGGCAACGTCTGGGTGCACCACCCTGATATTGACCTCGACGTGGCCTGCATCTTCGACCCTTTTGGCAATGCCGTACATACCGCGCTGGCCTTTCCCGTCTTGGGCGAGGATGTGCTGATCACGGGCGCGGGACCCATCGGTCTGATGGCGGCAGCGGTGGTGCGGCACGCCGGCGCGCGCTTTGTGGTGGAAACGGATGTCAACCCGTGGCGGCTGGAACTGGCGCGCAAAATGGGAGTCACGATGGCGGTGAATCCGCGCGAAACCGAGCTGAAAGATGTTCAGAACCAACTGGGCATGAAGGAAGGATTCGATGTGGGCCTTGAGATGTCTGGCAACGGATCGGCCTTCCGAGACATGCTGGCGAACATGGCGCATGGGGGCCGCATCGCGTTGCTGGGCATTCCTGCCGAAGAGATTCTCATCGACTGGAATACGGTCATCTTCAACATGATCACTTTGAAGGGCATTTACGGCCGCGAGATGTACGAGACGTGGTACAAGATGACGGTGATGCTACAGTCCGGTCTCGATATCAAGCCGGTCATTACCCACCGTTTCCCTTACACGCAATTTCAGCAGGCGTTCGACGTCATGCTCTCCGGCCAGGCCGGAAAGGTGATCATGGACTGGACAGACTAGGAAGAGCAGGATTCAGGATTCAGGAGTCAGGAGTCAGGAGAAAAAAGAGCAGGCGCCAGGGACTGGGGGCTGAAGGGCAGGAGTCAGAAGACCAGGATTCAGGAGTCAGGAGAAAAAGGGCAGGTGCTAGGGGCTCGAATTCGACCCCTCGGGTCAAGCGGAAAACACAGCAAACGGGAAGAGAAGTCTGCCCGTTTCTAGTTTCTGCTTTCTGGTTTCTCTGAGTGTGCAGGTCATCCTGGCGATGCCCCGCATGGACGTCTCACGCCAGAATCAACTTGGCGATGGTTTGGAGTTGCATGAAGGATGTGCCTTCGTAGATTTTTCCGATTTTCGAGTCGCGGAGATACTTCTCGGCGGGATAGTCCTTGGTGAAGCCGTAGCCGCCGTAAACCTCCAGGCACTCGGAGGCCACGCGCTCGGCGACCTGCGAGCAGAAGTACTTGGCCATGGCGGCTTCTTTCAGGAACGGCTGGCGGGCGTCTTTCAGGCGGGCGGCGTTGTAAGTCATCAGCCGCGCGGCCTCGACGTCGGTCGCCAGCCGGGCAAGCTGAAACTGGATAGCTTGAAACTCGGCGATGGGCTCGCCGAATTGCTTGCGTTCTTTGGCATAACTGATGGCGTGTTCGAGCGCGCCGCGCGCGAGGCCGAGCATCTGGGCGCCGATGCCGATGCGTCCCTCGTTCAACGTTTCCATCGCCACCTTGTAACCCTTGCCCACTTCCCCCAGCACGTTCGCCCGGGGAACGCGGCAATCTTCCAGAATCAGTTCACACGTGGAGGAGGCGCGAATCCCCAGCTTGTCCTCCTTCTTGCCCACGCTGAAGCCCGGAGCGTCGCGCTCGATCAGGAACGCTGTGATCCCCTTGTAGCCGAGTTCGGGATCGACGGTCGCGAAGACGATAAACAAACCGGCTTCCTTGGCGTTCGTGATCCAGAGCTTACGGCCGTTCAGGATGAAGTGGTCGCCGTCCGGGCGGGCGCGCGCGGCGAGAGAAAAGGCGTCGCTGCCGGCACTCGGTTCGGAAAGGGCATAAGCTCCCAGGGTGTCTCTCACCAGGCGGGGGAGGAACTTCTGCTTCTGCGCTTCGCTGCCCCAGCGCTCGAGGGCATTGTTCACCAGGGTATTCTGGACGTCGATCACCACGGCCGCCGAAGCATCAACCCGCGAGAACTCTTCGATGGCAAGGATGGCCATGAAAAACGTTCCACCGCTGCCCCCATACGTCTCCGGAACTTCCAGACCCATGAAACCTTGGTCGAAAAACTTATCAATCAACTCGCGATGGAAAACGCCCTCGCGGTCCATGTGCTCGACGTGCGGGCGGATTTCCTTTTGGGCGAATTCGCGCGCCGCCGTCTGGAACATCCGTTCTTCTTCTGTGAGCGCCGTCAGCGGCGCAATTGAGGAAAGGTTTGCAGGCGTCGTATCAGCCATCCAAGCCCCCAGGGTGATAAGGTGCCGGCCCGCCCCGCATTACCCGGCCGCGCCGTGCCCTATTGCAACACAGAAGGAAATGTTACACGGCGGCGGCAAAGGAGACAAGCGGTCCGTGGTCCCGCCGCGGTGGGTCAGTTGGGAGACACCAATCCCTCCGCGGCGCGCTTTGTAATAAGCGGCCCGCCGTGGCCGGACCGCGAATGAGGAACCGCTTGCTCCGCGCCATGTTACAATGGACTACGGACAAGATGCTCCTTTTTCTGCTCGCTGCCGACTGCGTACTGCCTACTGCTTGCCGCTTGGGTCCTTATGGCCAGCCACCACGGGCGCCCATGTGGGCCACTCCTACAGTTAACAATATCTTTACAAGCTTTTCAGGCGCCATTGCGCGACCGAACCAACTCTCGGAAAGGCACCGTGCATCGAAGAAGTGTTGGCAAGAAGCCGTCCGCTATCGTGCGACGGACGGAGCGAATAAGGCGCACCCTCCCCAACTGCACACGCGCCGATTTGCGAAAGCAGCCGGGCCGCGCGGGACCGGAGCCTGGTACGTCGTTCAAGTTGGGAAATCTGACCTGGCAGCAGGATGAATGCGTGCCACTGACTTTTCGCGGCGCGTGAGAGAATCAGCGTGCTTCAAAGCATACGCGCGCAACTTTCCTGAGCTGGCAAAGCGGCGGCGCTGCAGAGTTAAACCCTATTTCATGACACCTGGGAGGTAGATTCGAATATGACTGCTAAGAGGGTTGTGCAAGGTTTGATCGTGACGGCGGCTCTGTGCCTAAGTACGACTTCGGTGCGTGCTCAAGGCTATAGGTTGTTCATCATGGGAGCGGATTCGCCGCTCACCGACAAGCGGACGTTCACTGAAGCTTATAAGAACTACAGCTCGGCCTATGCGGGCGGCGCCAAGGCGATCGCGGGACTCGAAGTACCGTTTTACAAGATCTTTGGAATAGAAGGTTCGTACGGCTTCGGCCAAAACAACCTTGAAATAACCAACCAAAGTACAAATCCCTATACAGTAAAAGGGTACAGCGTGAGGAATAGCAGGTTCAGCGGGGACATTGTCGGGCACGTTCCTGGCGTCTGGAGGGGCATCCGCGCTTACGGCGTGGCGGGTGTGGAATATGACCTCTTCTCTCCCACCAGTGCCGCTCAACGCTTGGCTCAGTCACAAGGGTTCGCCTTCGCGGCCAGCGCCAAATTGGCGTCCCAAGGCAAGGGGGGCTTTAACGTCGGTGGCGGGCTCGATTACAAAGTGGCTTCGAAGGTCGACCTGCGGCTCGACGCGCGCTATCACACGTTCGGCTCCCCCACTTATGGTTTGCCCTCGACGTTCTCCACGCCCTCCGCCGCCTACTTTCCGATCAGTGGGTCGGCGCACGACATCGAATACTCTATAGGCCTTGTGTACAGGTTCGGCAAGTGAGGGCTTGCCAAGGGTATTTGAAACACTCAGTGCTGCTCGAGAACGGGAGCGTGCAGCTTTCCTGGGCTGGCAAAGCGACGGCGCTGCAGAGTTAAAGCATATTTCATGACACCTGCGAGGTAGATTCGAATATGACTGCTACGAAGGTCGTGCGAGGTTTGATCGTGACGGCGGCTCTGTGCCTAAGTACGACTTCAGTGCGTGCACAAGGCTATAGGTTGTTCATCATGGGAGCGGATTCACCGCTCACCGACAAGAGGACGTTCCGGGAAGGTCCCAACGGTTCCAGTACCATTCCCTACGGCTCGAGATATGCGGGCGGCGGCAAGGGGATCGCGGGAGTCGAAGTACCATTTTACAAGATCTTTGGAATAGAAGGTTCGTACGGCTTCGGCCCAAACAACCTTGAAATAACCAACTTCAATTATAATCCCGCGACAGTATTGGCATACGGCGTGAGGAATAACAGGTTCAGCGGGGACATTGTCGGGCACGTTCCGGGCGTCTGGAGGGGCATCCGCGCTTACGGCGTGGTGGGTGTGGAGTATGACCTCTTCTCCCCCACCAGTTCCGCTAAAACCTTGGCTAAGACGGAAGGGTTCGCCCTCGCGCCCAGCGCCACATTGGCGTCCCAAGGCAAGGCGGGCTTTAACGCCGGTGCCGGGATCGATTACAAAGTGGCATCGAAGGTCGACCTGCGGCTCGACGCGCGCTATCACACGTTCGGCTCCCCCACCTACGGTTTGCCCCAGGCGGCTACCTCGACCTCCGCCGCCTACTTTCCGGTCGGTGGGCCGGCGCATGACATTGAATACTCTATAGGCCTTGTGTACAGGCTCCGCAAGTGAGGGCTTGCCAAGGGTATTTGAAACACTCAGTGCTGCTGCACAAGTCTAGGTCAAAAGAAACTGACTACCGCTCGGTAAGTCGGATCTGCATACAGAGGTTCATGGCGGGGGTGACTTCGCGGAAGACGGCAAGCATCGACTCGACGAGGTCGAGCCCGGTCGAGGCGTGCACCTCGTCTTCGCTCATGGGGTAGTAGAGCTGGAATCCAGCCCAGTGGGCGGCGGGAGCGGCCCCCAGAAGGCGTCGGAGCTTCTGCATCGACGGGAAACTGTCGCGGGAGAAGCAGGCCGGCGCGGTTTCCCAACTGCCGCCGTGAAGCATGAAGCCTTCGCGGCGCACCAGACGCTCGAGCTCGCGCTCCATGGGGCTGCGCGGCTGGAGTGAACGAAGCAGGCGGTGCCAGTCCCAGTCGGACTGCAACTGGCACTCGCGGTTAGCGCGCGGCGCTTTCATGTAGCCGCGCTCCACCTGCAGGCCACACTTGAAGAGTTTCTCTTCCGTATCCACGCTGATGAAAAACTTCGAGCAGCCGAAACTGACACGCGAGGAGAGCGGCATGGCTTCGCGATTGGCCCGAGGCAGGTAGCCGATCCATTGCCAGTAAACGCCGCGTCCCCAGCGCTCGGTCACGAAGGGCTGGGCGTAGCGGGATTCGAGCGCTAGCTTCAGAATGCGCGTGATCCGCTCGTTGTCCTCGAGATTCCCCACATGGATGCCGCGGCGGAAATCGAGATACTCGGGCCGGAAAGCGAGGGCTGTCGCCGGGAGCGGCAGCGTTGTGTGCGATTTCGAAGCCATGACCGTGAATGAGACCTGAAATCAGAAAGTAGAAATCAGAAACTAGAAAACAAGCTTACCAGTTTCCAGTTTCTAATTTCTACTTTCTGATTTCTACTTTCTGATTTCTGCCTACTGGCTTACGCGGCGCGGGAAGCGCTGGCGGGCCGTCTCGAGTGGAAGCCGCCGACCAGCACCTTGGAGATCTCGTCGCGCTGGATCTGGTTGGTGCCTTCGTAGATCTGCGTGATCTTGGCGTCGCGCATGTACTTCTCAACCGGGTAGTCGTGCATGTAGCCGTAGCCGCCAAAGACCTGCACCGCGTCCACGGTGACTTCCATGGC
>JBEKHR010000069.1:0-21626 GCA_050012175.1 Terriglobia bacterium
CGACTTATGCTTCCTGGCTGAACCAAGTGGAAATCTGGTTTAATCGTATCACCCAACAGGCGATCCGACGTGGGACCTTCCAGAGCGTCAAGGAACTCGTGGCGAAAATCGATCAATTCGTGCGCTCTTCCAACGCCCAAGCCCATCCCTTTGTTTGGACAGCCACGGCCGACTCGATTCTGGCCAAGATCGAAAGACTATGTAATCGTATTTCCGGGACAGCACACTAGGACTCTTTGAAACCGAAAGATCGTGTTTTTGATTCAGGGATTCCGGGTAGAGGAGTCTTCATTTCGAGTTTCCCTTCTTGGGCATCAGGTTAGCGACTTCCCGCAAAACCGCAACCACGCCTCGGTGCACGCTAGCTTCGTGGCTCATAACGAGCAGTTGGCGGAGGAACCCGAGGAGGTCGATTAAGCACCAGGTCACGGCAGGCAGTGGCGAGGACCTTGGGTCCGGGTCATCGAAGTGCACGTCTCGCCCCTGATACTGATGGTATGGCAGCAAGCATGCAGCGTTCGGGTGCGAGTGCTCGCTTAGAAAACTGTATGTGTCCACTCCATCCAACGCCCTTCCGTTTTGCTTCAGGTATTTGTCGTAAGCCGAAACGGCCTCTCGGATGTGGATTGGATTGGGTGTGTCGTCGAGGAAGGTAACTTTTGCGCCCGGGTCGGCGTACTTAGCGCCGTACCGCTTTATCCATAAACTGCCTGTGGCAACAGCCGACTGGAGCTGCCAGGCTTCACGCCAGAGGTTCTTCTGGTAATGCTGATGGAGTTTTTCAGTTACGAAACACGCATGCGCCGCCCACTCGAAGACGTGCCGACCTAAGACGAAAGCTGCCGACACGTTCCCGGCATCCGAAACTTGAACTATGCCTTCAAGGATAAACCTGACATGCGCGACGAGCGAGTAAACGTAATACCGAACACCCCAATCCACCAGCGCCTCAGTGGGCTCCTCGGTCGGCTTAACCAGCGGTCTCGTAAGCGGAGGTAACACGATTCGCTGGAGACCCTGTGCTATGATTCGGACCGGTCTAATACCTTTGGGCGATGCAGCCAATGCTTGGGCTAACGACCAGATCATGAGGAGAAATTCTTGAGGAAAAGGGGTAACACTCCAGAGCCGTGGTTCCCAGGAGGAACCGAAAGGAGTGTTACCTATGGAAGGTATAAGCGAGGTTCAAGGGAAGAGGAAGGAGACCCGCCCCCCGAGGGGGGCGGCGCGACGGACAATTCGTCCGCACCCTCATTCTCATCCGTTTGAGGTGCGGCGTAAAGCGGTGCAGTTATGTTTGGAGGAAAGCTTCCCCGTGCAGCGGGTAGCCCACGAAATGGGTGTGGGCCAGAGCACTTTATCCAAGTGGGTGAGGCTGTACCGCGACCAGGGCGAAGCGGGCTTGCAGTCGAAGCCGGTACGTCGGAACCGCCAGCGGCCGAAAGTGGCCCTGGCGGTGAAGACAGAAGTCGTCGAACTCAAGCGTCGTCATCCCGACTTGGGCATTAAGAAGATCAGCCAGTTTCTGCGGCGGGTGTTGTTTCTGGCGGTGAGCCGAGAGACGGTTCGCCGGACGTTACATGAGCAGCAGTTGCTCAAAAAACCCAGGCGCAAGCCCCAGCGCAATCCACCCCAGCCGCGCTTCTTCGAACGCTCCACTCCCAACCAGATGTGGCAGACCGATATCTTTACCTTCCGTCTGGGAGGCAAGAACGCCTACCTCATCGGCTTTATCGACGATCACTCCCGCTACGTGGTAGGGCTGGACGTGTTTCGCAGCCAGACGGCGGAGCACGTGTTAGAGGTGTACCGGCGGGCGGTGGCAGAGTACGGCGTGCCGAAAGAGATGCTCTCCGACCAAGGCCGTCAGTACTCCAGTTGGCGCGGCACCACCCGCTTCGAGGCGGAGTTGCGCAAGGATCGGGTTCACCACATCAAAAGCCGGCCCCATCATCCTATGACCCTGGGTAAGATCGAACGCTTCTGGAAGACGATCTGGGAGGAGTTCCTGGTGCGCGCTCAGTTCGACAGCTTCGAGTCCGCCTGCGAGCGGGTGCGGCTGTGGGTGAAACACTACAACCACCGGCGGCCCCATCAGTCCCTGGAGGGTTTGTGTCCGGCCGATCGCTTCTTTGCCATTGCCCAGGAATTGCGCCAGGTCATCGAGCGCGGCATTCAGGAGAACGTGCTCGAACTGGCGTTGCGGGGGCAACCGTGCAGTCCCTTCTACATGGTGGGGCGGATGGGCGAGCAATCCGTGGTCATTCGTGCCGAGAAGGGGCAAGTGAAGATGCTCGTTGATGGCGAGGAACCGCGATCTCATCAAGAGGTCATCTACGACCTGGAAGGAGGAGTTCATGAGCACCGAAGTCAAAGCCAAGAAGGAACCACTGCCTTACAATGCCCAGCAGCGAGCCCAAGCGGTGCTGTCGATCTGGAGCGAGCGTCGGCGGCCAGGGGAGGTCTGTCAGGAACTGGCGATCAGTGCCGCCGTGCTGTCCGCTTGGGAGAAGCGGGCGCTAGCGGCGATGCTCAAGGCGCTGGAGTCGCAGACGCGTCTGGAACCGGGACCGGCGCTGAGTCCGAAACTGGAGCGGTTGCTGGCACGCCAAGCCTTGCAGCAGAAGGGACGGATGGCCAAACTGGAGAAGCGACTGGTCAAGCTGCAAGAGCCGAAAGCGCCGCCGCCGACCAAGTAGACCAGGCCCGCGTGGTGGGAGGATGCCGCGGTGAACGATCCGAAAACCAGCGCTCACCAGCAAGCCTTAGCCCGGCAGCGGGCGCAACTGATCATGCAGGTGCGGAGCGGGTTGTTGAGTGCCCAAGAAGCAGCCCGGCAACTGGGGATCTCCCGCAAGACCTATTACAAGTGGGAGCGGCGGGCCTTGGCGGCGATGGTCGAGGCGCTGGGCAATCGGGAACCGGGGCGCCCGCCGCTGCCGATCGACCCGGAGAAGGAGGCCCTCCAACGCCAGACCCAGGAGCTGCAGGCGAAGCTCGAAGTCCTGGAGCAAACGGAGCAGATCCGTCAGCGGCTGGAGCAGCCGGATAAAAAAAAGCATGAGGTGGCCGAAATGATCGTCACCACGCTGACCCAACTGAAGCGACAAGTACGCTGGCCGTACCCACGCCTCTGTGCGTCCCTTGGGCTGTCGTATGCGAGCTTCCAGCGTTGGCAACACCGCCTCGAGCGTGGCCAGCCAGCCCTCTTCAAGCCGGGTCCCCACAAGGTGGCGCCGTTAAAACTGGAGGAGCTGTGCGTTGCCGCCTCTGCAAGACGGAATGTTAGCGCATCTTATTGGGGTTTACGAGCCGCCAGACGGCCCGACCAACGAGCAAGTATCATACCTGCCGCTCCCGGCGGGCGAACCGACTGACCCTGGGAACCTGCAGGTGCAATTGAGCCGTCCAGACGAAAGGAGCCACTAAACGTACGAGCTGAGGAGCGACCCAATCTTGGTGAAAGCACTGTTGACGGCGGTTGCAAAGGTCCTCATTCCCGCGGTGACAGCGAGAGCAACCAGCGCGATAATCAACACATACTCCACCATGCCTTGGCCTTCCTCTTCCCGGTGCAACCGGGCGAAAATACTCACAAGAGAATCAGACATTGCAAACTCCTTCGCTCTCTCATCTCGACGAGAGCAAGATATTGCGTTTAGCGAGTTTATCTGCAAGTTAGGAGCGAAGTAATGGTACTCCAGTACTGGCACTTCAATACTCCTGACAAGCTCAGCGATGTCCCACACATGTCCGTGATTCCGGCTTCTATCCCTTCTATTGTTCTAACCTTAGTTAACAGGTAGCAACACACTTTTAGGACACTACCGAAGATTGAGCTTGAAGCTTGCGCGTTCACTCGTGGGCCCAGAAGCTCCTTCGCGAGCCATGGGGCTTTGTACGACAGTCCGATCGAATCTACGGCGCAATCAGCCTGCTTCCATGAAGTACTTCGGTCACGTCGAAGGGTTGACCAACCCTCCGTTGTCAAATCTCAACTTTCGGCTCCGGGCTATGACCCAGGAAAGGATGTGCGTATGCCAAAGACGATTGCAGTGGTTAAACTTCCTGAGATTCTAGGGAACGGATCGAGCCATTTGGTGAAGCTCGCGGGAAAGATCGATTCCTTTTCGCTTTTACTCCACGAGACGCCAGAGGGCGAGTTGAAACGCTTGATCGAAGTACAGTTCCACTCTATGGTGTTCGCAGCCCGCAAGGAAATTCGGAAGTACTGCCCCCGCTATCACTATCTCCCGGGAGAAGGAATTCTGGACTTCAGTACGGATTGCACCTCCGCCCAACTTGAGCCGGGTGATCTCGGCCAGGCCCCGCCGCCCAAGCGGGGCAGACTCTGCGAGAAGTGCTGCTTCTTCGCAGGCATTCCCGAGGAGCAAGTTCCTAAAACGACTCCTGCTCAAGAGCACCCCGCAATTCCTTCGATTCACCTGACAAGAGCCCCAGTCGCCTTTGATTTGCCAAGATACGCAACAACATAGTTTCGCCCCCGGTGGATGAACTGTCGACCCGTTTAGACGCGTGAAGCGTTGTCTCCACTCTTGATCGCGAATTGCAATTGGATCATTCCTTGGCGGGGATTCCCTGGCAAGGGCAAAACCAAAAGCAAAGCCCCCGTAGGTAAGTACGGGGGCTTGAGAATTCCAGTCTCAAATCTTATCCAGACTGGCTAAACTGGGAGCGAAGGTTACTGCGGGGGCGCAGGAGTGGTTTCAGTTTTCGTCTCAGTCTTCGTCGTGGTCGTCTGTGACGCTTTTATCATTCTCACCGACACGACGTGGATCTCACCCTTGTCCGCATGGACCCGGGCCTTTATGCTGACGTGATGACCTTCGTGACCCTTGAGCGCTTCCGGATTCTGGACCGTCCAAGCCTTCTGGTCCTTGTCATTGGTGAACGTTTTCCCGTCGTCGCTTACGGTGCCATGAAGCGGCATCAGCTTCGTGGTGGTGGTGGTGGTGGTCGTCTCAGTCTTCGTCGTCTGAGTCTCCTGTGCGAACGCCGGCATAGCCAGCGCGAACGCAACCGCGAACGTGAACAGCAATATCAAGAGTTTCTTCATGCTAGGTCTGGACCTCCTTATGAATTTCTTTCTCTTCTGCTTCAGGCAAGGCGTGGGCCACTTTTCCGCAATTACACTGGATAGCGCCAAACAACTCGAATACCAGAAGTTATGAGTACCGGGTACAAGCCGGCGCTAGATGACGCGGGACCCAATTCAATCGTCATACACGAACTCGTATATCCCGCACACGAAATGGAGCAGAAGAGGCATGTACAAAGTGTCGGAGGGGAACCAGGCTTTTGAACTTTCTTGCTCGCGTGCAGCAGTGCAAAAGGACCTACGGCTAGAAAGTCTGAGGGTGAATAGTTGTTGTAAATGAGTCAGGCACGGCACCCAGTTCTGGCAATTGAATCGCCCGTGGTTCCGAAGCATCCTTAGCCAATGCACGATGAGTCCGCGAATGTAGGTAATACCGGCCCAATACCCTCCGGCCTCTCTCAACACAAGCCACCTCAACTCTCCGGCGCTGTTGCTTTTCCGCCTGTGTGTCTTGAGGTGAGGGTGACCGGAAACAAGCCCACGCAGATCCCAAGAGACCAGAAAAGGAGAATCGCCTATGGACGAACCGAACGCTGAGAAACGCACAAGCTTGGAATGTACGAGCATCCCTGGCCGTTCATGGCCGGGAGCCAGTCTCTACAAGTCCCTCAAGCTCGGCTGGCACTGGCGCCGGCTGAGGTGGGCCGTTGTGGCCGCGTCCGAAGCCGCGCAAGGCCACGAAGCCAATGGCCTGCCGCCAGGTTCGAGGGAATTCAAAACACTCTTTAACGAGGTCGTCCGCAAGGTTCAGGAGTATTCCACTGAGTCCGGCGATCCTCTTGACACCCTCAAGGCCCGGCTGCCCGCGCTGTGCGCTCTGGAGCGGCTGGCCTGTCCCGCTCCCACTGTGCCTCGGAACAAGGCTCGGCTGACGTTCGGCATCCTCATCGCCGCGCTTCTTGGATCGCTCGGAATGGGTGCGCTGATCGGTCTTGGAACTGGCATGGCCCATTGGATCGCGCACCTGTTCGCATAAGGAGGCGAAGCGTGACCGGAATATTGGAGCTGTTCGCTCTCGTTGAGACCGGTAGTGCAATCGGCTTTCTAGCGAGCTGGAGGAACAAAGTCTTGAATGCCAAGGTCAACTTCTTCCGCCAGCGCAACAACAGACCGTCCCCGTTTGACAAGGTTCTACGTGGCAAAGTCGGTCGACCTGTTACCAAGCAAGATCGCCTGCGGTTGCAGCTTGCCGACCGACTCGTGAACCTGATTCGGAAGCTCGTGCAATACGGGGCTTTCCGTCAAGTGGTTCGTGGATTAGCTTTGGCGCATTCCCCGATGCGTGAGGCTCTAAGGAAGAAAGGAGGAAGACCCTGGTGATCAAAACATTTCTGAATCTCTGCCTGATATTTTTCCTCAACACGCTGGCGTATATGGTCGCCTTCATTGCGGCAGCCGCTGTCGCATGGGCTGCCGTATACGGCGCCAGGTGGATCTCTGCCGCGCTCCAAAACGCGGCCATAGCCCTGTGGGCGCGACAGAGGAAGAAGGAGATGTACGCCCATGCAACCCGGTGAAATGGGAGAGCTGCTGGTCAGCCTTGAGACCTGCCCGATACAGAAGAAGGGGCTCTTCTGGAGGCTTCTCAAGCTGTACTGGAAGAAGCTGTCATTCGTAGTGCTGATGTTGATCTTACCTGGTGGTCTGTGGATTCTCGGTCTCTGCGCAGTTGTCTGGGCACTCAACTGGGGAGGAGAGATGCAAGCCTACCAGGAGGAACAGTACAGGAGGTGGAAGGAAGAACATGGTATTCACTCCTAGTTCAACGGGCAGCTTCACCGCGGGTGCGGTGTTCTGGTCCATGGTGTGGGCTGGGCTTGGTAAGCTGAACGAACTCGCCAGGTTCGTCGGCTTCAAGCGGTCCAAGCCGAGGGAATCAGCCTCGCGGTGGATAAACTCTCACAAAGTCATCACGCTCACCGCGACCGAGGTCGTGAATTACTCGGTCCACGGTATAACTAGTCCGCTGGGCGTTACCTTCGCGCTGGGCGGAACCTTGGTGAACTTGCTCATGGTCACGTTCATCGTGCCGATCTGGTGCCGGCTGTCGAACCTGGAAAGTCATTGATCGTCCCCGATCTCTGTCCCCGATAAGAAACCATCCCCTCAATCTCAAGGAGGCAATCCAATCATGAAGACCCTCATCATCGTTCTCTCTGCGGCTTGTGCCGTGGTCGCCTATTACTTCGGTCTCCGCTACTTCAGTGGCCGGGATCTTGGCTTCACACCACCCAGGAAGTACGTCCAAAGCCTGGCGAAGAACCTGCTTCACACCGAACTTACTGCTGCCCGGGAAGCTGGCACGACTCCTGAAGCAACAACCGAACAAGCGGCCTAGCAGACTGTCCCGCTGATGCTGGTTGCCGCAACTCTCACGGATGTCAAAGGAGAGGCTGCATGTCACTCGTAACCCGTTACCGGCTCTTCTGGGCTGCCTTGGTGGCAGCCCTCTTGGGCTTGGCGTTTTGGAAGAACTCCCGGAGCTATCCCCGCAAGTCCCGGCTCTGGAGACTCGGCAAGGCCGTCATCGATACTGGGCTGGTGGTGCTCATGGTCATCTACACCCCAGCTCTGCTTCTCATGTACGTGGTGATCTGGCTGACCAGCCCGTTCCGGAACAAGGTCATCCAGGTCAGCGCGGCCTTCGCTTCCATCTTGGCCATCACTCATCTGGCCGGGGTGGTCTTCGAAGCTGTCGCCGTGCTGGGTGTGTTCGCCGTGGACCTGTTGAGCGGCCAGGTCGTGGCCCGGATAGACAGGCGTGAGAGAAACAAGCTGGCAAAGGCTGCGTAAGGAACCGATGAGTACAGGTACCCGCCGGTTCTCAGTCCACGGACTGGCAATGGTGCGGCGTGAACGAGTATTGCGGCATGAGCGCGCCGCAACCCATGCGCCGCTGCGGGTTAACGATTACCAGTTTGCCCTTGGATTCGAAAGCACAAATCTGAGGAAGAACCGCGGACCTCCAAGACGGAGGTCCGCGCTACGCTTGCTCTTCACGATTTGTGGCCATGGCTGCAGGCCTCCTTCATTCCGGCTGGGGTGGTGGTGACGGCCAATTCAATCGCCTCCGCGACAATTGGGCGTGGGTTCGCCATCAAGGGAAGAGCCCACGAGAGCAGTGACCGTGGCTTTCAGCCAGATCAACGGCTACGTGCAATGGTGCCTCTGGAGACATCTGAGGCGTCGCAGCCAGCGGCCCTTCCGGCCTCCCCACGGCATGACCGTCTTTGCCCAAATGAAGCGCCTGGGCTTGACTTCGTTGTTACCTTGCGTGGGTTCGGCCTGCGCATGCTTGAGGCGAAGGTCTCTGCGAGAGCCGGATGCCGGAAACGTGCACGTCCGGTTCGACGAGGGGAGAGGCCCGCGTGCTTTCTGCATCGCCTCCTCTCCTACTCTACCGCCACCAGCGCGGATAGAGTTTGGCGGCGTCTATTACAATAATGTGCTACCTCTAAGCGTAGAAGATTGGAGGAATCTGACAAGGCGAAGAGGATTAGAAAGATTTGGCGGAATTGCAGAAAAGAGGAAGGCAGACCTATTTCAGGAAGTGACCAACAAGCCAGACGACAACACCACCGACAACCGCACTGATTGTCGCCGTGACCGCGTGTGCCGCAAACGCGTCTTGATGTTTAGCCCAAAACGAAGGGGAGTTGAATTTGGTTTCCAAAGTCAAATAATTGCCGATATTGAAAGCCACACTTAGGGGGACTATGGATATCACCAGGCCGAAAGTCCCAACTACCAGCGACCATGGAACATGGTCTCCCGGTCCAATTGCTTCCTTGCGGCTCACAAACAATAACAAGCCGCCGAAAGCCACAATTGCAAGAACAATCGCAAGAACAAGAAATCGCATTCGAACCTGCGGCTCTTGATGGGCGCTAAGAAAGTCTTTAATTCTGAAGAACAGTGCATCAGCCTCTTCGGTAGCTTCTTCTGCCCTCAACTCATTAAATGTAATCGCTGTCGACGGCGTGTGGTCGGTGACTTTCACCTGTGCGGACTGGTTCACCAGGAAATGCAAACCCGGTTGCGCACCTTGAATATCAAGCTTGTCTATCCTAGACCCGCTGTGCTTCCTCATGTCGTCAAATGACTCATAGCGATACCGTTCGTCGGAAATTGTCACGCGAGCGCACTTCCCTTGAAACAACTCAAGCAACTGGTCAAGGTCCTCCCGGTACATCTTGAGGCTCCGCAATCGCGCTGTCCGAGGGTGTTTGATGGGTTCCGTTGGCAGTCCCCTCAACAACAACAGGATATTATACACCCTCGACAAACCGTTGAGCGCGGACACCCGTTCTTGGGGTCCTCGGTTCTCCTTTAGGAATAGCGCCAGACCTCCGTCTTTGAGGCCTGCGGCTTGACTGGTGATCCGGCCCACGGTGCTGTGTTCTCGCGGTGTCTCGCGGCTGCCTCGCTCCTTTCTTTCCAATCGATTCTTCCTTGTAATGGTACGCCTACTCAAGCGGCGTAGATTTCCACTCCCCACACCGAACGAGGTCAAAGATGAATCGTCTGGTGAACCTAGCTCTCAGCGTGGGAGAAACACTCGTTCATGAAAGTGGAAGGCTGCTGTTTGGAATTGGGCGAAGGAACTTCTGGGTACGCCCCAGCAGCTCGGAACCCGGCACCTGGCGTTGACTCGTGCCCTCCAAAAGAAGGCGGTGGACGGCGCTCTGCTGGCCGGTCCGCGGACCGGCAAGGAATACGCCAAGTTCACACTGAAGAAAGGTCTGCCCACCGACCAGCGGCCCAGAACCTTGGCGGTTGAGAATGTGCCTCACTCCGTGGATGACTTCGACGGAGTCATCAAGGAAGGCTACGGAAAGGGCGAAAAGAGGCTTATCTACTCTGGCACGGGCGTCATCAAGGTCGGCGGAAGCCGCCAGCTTGGGAAGATCAATGTTCATGCGCACGACGCCGAGAGGGCAGGCTTCCATTACGACTTCGTTGCTGAAGGGATCGACCCGCATACGAAATCCTTCGAGGTCAACATTCCAAACAGTGTCCTCAAGGGACGCTATGCCTTCCGGCAGGCCTTCGAGGAGAACCGGTATCTGGTTGTCCGCCTGAAGGACAATTCTGTTCTGGTGGCGAAGCCCGATATTCACCTGAAGCCGCCAGAGTTCCTCAAGACCATCCGCCAGTCCGATCGCCCGGTAAGCGTCGAATGGAAAGACGACGGCAGTCTCGCGAACGTAGCGATCCACGACCTACGCGCTTTCTATCGTAGCCATCGGCCGGAAGGAGAGTGTTACTACGACAAGCTCCCGGCCATAGAAGACGTGAGCAATCACTCTCCCGTATGGCTGGCCCGCAGGTTCTTCCCGGGCCCCGAGCAGGAAGGAACCGTTTTGCGGGGCGAGCTTCACCATCCCGACGGAGCCGCCCGAGTGGGCGGAATCCTGAATGCCCTGCCTGAGAAGTCCATCCAAATCCAGCGAGAGAGAGGTCCGGTTGAGTTCTACGTCTGGGACATCGCAAAGTTCAAGGGCAGGGACGTCAGCCAGATGCCCTATGGACGCCGGCGTGAACTCTATGAAGCCGTGATCGCGGAGATCCGGCTGTTCAACAGGCATCTCCACGTTGTCCCCGCCATGCCCGAGGGCAGTGACCCTGTGGAGTTCTATCGCGCCATCGTCCACGATCCCCGCGGCCTGCCCTGGAGTGAAGGTGTAGTCGTCAAGCACCAGGACTCCCCAGACCTATGGTTCAAGGTGAAGGCCAATGACACCCTCGATGTAAGAGTCGTACGTTGCATTGAAGGCGCGGGGAAGTTCGCGGGCAGCCTGGGAGCCATGGTTGTGGAAGGGCCGACCGGTGTAGAGAGCGAGATTGGTTCCTTCCAGTTGACCAGTGAGCAGCGGCGGTGGATTTGGGAGCATCGTGACGTGCTGACGGGTCAGATCGCCGAAGTGAGAGCTTTGACGGTCAATGAGAGCGGAGCAATTCGGGCGGGAGTGTTTGTGCGGTTTCACCCCAGTCGATCAGAAGCTGGCCTGCTTATGTACTCAGAAAGCCTGGCGGGAGGCGATCCCGAGGTATCCAGGAGCACACTCTTCAGGCTCAAGAGTGCTGCTGGTTGGAGAAGGAAGGTGTAGAGAAGCGTAACAGCTGTCAAAGGCTGTTGGCCGACTCGATGCACGTGAGGGCGAATGATTCGCGTACTACGTCGGAGAAACTTATGCCGCCCTTCATCCTTCTGTTTGCCGCTGGCTGTAAAAGGCCTTGGAAGGCTACTGAGAATTACTGATTAGGATGACGTCGCTGGAAGTGGTGCCGCGGGCGAGGGCGAGCTGCTTACCATCGCGCGACCAGTCAAAGGAGAAGATCTGCTCTGATTTGAAATTGGTGATCTGCTTTGGCGGGCCTCCCGCAAGCGGCTGACGCCAGATGTTAGAAGCGCCACCGCGGGTCAGGGAATAGTCCATTGCTTTCCCCTCTGGTGCCCATCGAAACCATGCCGCAGCAGCGGGAAGGTCGAACCTGTAGAGAGGCTCGCCACCATCGAAAGGAACAACAGTGAGGACAGCGGGGCTCGAAATCGTGGCTCCCCAGGCCGTACAAGCGAGAAGCTTGCCGTCCGGGGAGACTTGGGCTAGGGGGCTGCTCCGATTTTGGATTCTCAACTGCGTTGGCGTGCCACCCTGAATAGGTATTCGCCACACGCTCATGTCATTGAGCCGGGCATACACGACCCATTTGCCATCTGGAGAACATGTCGGAAGACTAGCAAATCCTTCGTTCGTCAACTGCGTCGGATTGGAACCGTCCGCGTCCATTCTCCACACGTTCACTTTCTCATTCCGGTAGGACGCGAAGACAACGAAGCGCCCGTCCCCGCAGGCTTCGGGCCAGTAATTGCTGCGTTCGTTCGGGGTCAACAACATTTGGTTACTGCCATCCGCCCGCACAACGAGCAGTTCTCCGTTCGAATTCTGATAAACGATACCAGTGTTGGGCATCCAGGAGAGTCTGGACACTGCCGCGCCCCCCGAAGTGATCTGGCGCGCGCGAGAGGCATCACCTGCGGGCGCCACCCAGAGGTCGGAATCCCTCCTGCCCTCGATGGCGACGAGGGTCTTGCGATCCCGGGTCAGGTCAAGAGAGTAATTTTGGTAGTCCATCAAATCGTTCGTGAAACGGCGGGCTTCCCCGCCGGGAAAGGAGATGTACCAAAGCTGCCCACGAAATCCTTGGGAGGGGTCTGATATCACCGCCAGCAGGCCACTCCCATCCGCCAGCCAGCGAGTCTGCCCCACTCGGTTCAGGCTCGAATAGATTTCGCGCCGCATTCCGTCGGAGATCGCTACGGCCGAGACCACGGTCCGTATCCCCTTTGTGACCTCCGTGGTCGTGATAGCAATAGTTCTTCCGTCCGGTGACCAGGCGGGCCCGAAAAAGTACGCGGTCACGACAACCGCCGGGAGTTTGGCCAGCAGCCGTTCTCCGCTGCCGTCCACCTGGGCCACTAGGAGGTTGGCTTCATTCCTCTCAGGAATTCCCCTAACAAAAGCGAATTGCCTGCCGTCGGGAGAGAAGCTGATTGGGGCATCAATATCGCGGACCAGTTGGCGTGGTGTACCCCCCAGCACGGGCATCTGGAAGAGGTAGTTGTACAGAAGGGTGCTCTTATCGGAGCGGACGAAGTAGATGTAGTTTCCGTCCGGCGAGAAAGTCAACCCCGCGAAATTGACGACGTCCGGAGGAAGGATTTGAACGTCGCTGCCAGTGGCCACCTGACGCACGTTCAGACTCTGCTTTTCGCCTTCCCGGAGTACGTAGACCACGTATTGCCCGTCGGGAGAAATTGCCACATCCATCGCCTTGCCACTCTGCGTGAGCCGGACGATCTTCATGTTCTGAAGGTTCAGTTCGCTCTTGCGTACGCTCAGCTTGTAGATTGAGAGACCCAGCCCGCCCAGCAGGAGCACCATGCCTGCCATAAGCAAGCCCAGTGTAAGCTTGTGCCGCTTGGCTTCGCTGAGAAGTATGGCTCCGCTTGAAGGCAGGCCGGCTGGCAGCTCGCTGACAGTCCCCAAGGCGGCTGAAGTTGGGCCACTCACTGCCGTTTGCCGGCCCGAGCTGGTGTCGCGTTTCAGGCGCTTCAGGTCCGCGCGCAAATCGCCAGCGCTGTGATACCGCAGGTCGCGCTCCTTCTCCAGCGCCTTGTTGATGATGTGTTCCAACTCGGCAGGGCACGCCGGATTCAGACGTACCGGTGAGGTCGGCGCATGGTGCAAAATACCATCAAAGATGGCCGCCGAAGTGGTGCCCGAGAAAGCCTGGCGTCCCGTTGCCATCTCATACAACACCACACCGAAGCTGAACAGATCCGTCCGCGCATCGAGGTCCCGGCCCAGCGCTTGCTCCGGCGACATGTAGGCCACTGTCCCTACCGCCGTGCCCGGGCTGGTCAGGAGTTCTTCCCCGCCTGTTGCCGTCGCCAGGGATGAAGCCCCAACTCCCTCCGCAGCTACTCGCGGCGATGCCCCCACTTTCGCCAAGCCGAAGTCGAGGATCTTTGCCTGCCCGCGGCTAGTCAGAAAGATATTCGCCGGCTTGATGTCCCGGTGAACGATCCCCTCGGCGTGGGCGGCGTCGAGCGCATCGGCAATTTGAATCGCGACTTCCAGGAGCTCATCCGTGCTTAGTGGCTTTCCCGTAATCCGGTGCTTGAGGGTGGCGCCCTTCAGCAATTCCATGGCTATAAAGGGGTGACCTTCATGCTCATCAATCTCATAAATGGTGCATATGTTGGGATGATTCAGCGCAGAGGCAGCGCGGGCTTCGCGCTGAAAGCGCTCCAGTGCCTGCCGGTCTTTAGAAAGCTCCTCGGGCAGGAACTTGAGTGCGACAAAGCGACCTAACCTGGTGTCCTCGGCCTTGTACACCACGCCCATGCCCCCGCCACCGAGCTTCTCTAGAATGCGGTAATGGGAAATGGTCTTGCCGACCACCGAAGTGACCCCTCCATTTTCCGCCATCCTACGCCCCACTCGTGGGCAAGTCAACACCATCCGCGATGGCGACAAGTCAAACGGCGTGGGTGATCTTGAAAGCGCGGGTTGGAGCCGTGAGGTGAGCCAGGGCAAGAGCTATCGCTAAACAAAGCTTACCTTACTGTCTTACTCCCGCTGAAGTCGGCAGGTCCAGTGCCCTTTGGCGACTATGCTTACGAAGGAGGAATCCCCATGATAATTGGCGTCCCGCATGACCAAGACGGCCGTGTCGTCCAGCGGCTGTCAGTATCCACCAAGGTCTCCATTGGGCTACCACCCAATGGAGATCGCAACCATCCCACCAAGCTCGACCACTTCCTCTTCCTGCGCAAGAAGAAGTCGGCCAACCGGGTTGAGTGGGAAGCCGATCCGGAGCTGACCCGGCATTATGGCGAGCAGTGCCGTGAACTCCACATCATGCTGATCGACGACGACATCGAGAACGTCTTCCCCAGTTCCTATGCCTGGTGGACGGCCACTGAAAGGAAGTGTTGGGGTGACGGTGTCACTGCTACCCGGCGCACGGCTGATAAGCCTGGCGGACAGCCTTGGACCACCTGCGGCAGCGGATGCCCGGAGCTTGCTAGTGGGCAGTGCAAACCGGCTGGAGACCTACGCTTCGTGTTGGCGGATTTCCCCCGGTTGGGGAGTGTCTGCCGCATCCACACGTGCTCTTACCGATCCATTCGCCAGATCCACTCCGCCTTGCAGGAGATCCAGACTTTCACAGGTGGTCGCTTGGCCGGGATCACAGCTAAGCTGACGGTTCGCCCGGAGGAGGCCACGTACTTCGACCGCAAGGAGAAGAGGAAGAAGACTTCATCCATCTGGGCGTTGAGTCTGGAGGTCGAAGGCGACGACATGCGGAAACTTATCGCTAACCTGACAGAGAACGCGCGGCTGTTCGCCGAGACTCGAAAGCTGCTTGGTTCGGGTGGCAAGGTCTTGGAGGTAGTGGAGGACGAGCTAGAGCAGGCGCCAGAGGTCGCGGCTGAGTTTTATCCATCGTCGCTAAATGGATCATCTTCCACCGAACCAACAGAGGCTGGTTCTCCTACGGACACAACTCTTGGCAACGCTCCGTCGAACTCGCTAGGTGAGACTCCGCCGCCTGGGAACGGTAACAGGGTTTCTGGTGGGAATGGGTTTGGTAAACCACGCGGCAGTGAGACCGCCTCTTTGCCTGCGCCCAACAATGGCAACGGGTCGGCAGCAAGTTCGGGATTTAATCAGCTTCGCAACGAGTTCCTGACAGCGGCACGCCGTGTTGCCACGACCAAGAAGCAAGCGATCGGTGAAGTTGTGCAGTGGGCAAGTGGTGGCGCATTCAAGTACGGGGACGTTGGCCGAATGACGAAGGCTGATTGCCCGAAGCTGCGAGCGGCCACTGAACTCATGGCGTCAGCCCTCGCTGGCGCGCCTCGCTGAGCAGTGCCCCATGTTCTCGCGGATGATCAACTGGGAAACTGCAGGTCAGACAAGTCTGGGGCGCTTCCTTAAAACATGGGTTGACAAGGCATCGCGACTTCAGAGATGGCTACCCACTGGACATGCCTTCATAGTGGCGATATTATTCGCAGCGTTTGTCTGGTATGCGAGAGATTTCGTCTACGGGTTATCTCGTCGGAGAAAGCTTTTGCGGAATGTGTTGCACATGACAGCTTCGGGCTAGTTGATGGGGAGTTTCTGATTCTCTCAATTTGCAGTTCGAGGATGAGCAATGAACGCAGCGGAATTATCCGACTTGTTGGTCAAACTTGCGGCCCCGCAGGAAATGGTGGAATGGGCTAGAGGCAAGCCGCTAGACCAGGCCTGGGAGGAGTGTGAACGAGCGGACTGGATGCTGTGGCTGTGCGAGAGGATGATAGGTAACGTAGGTTGGCCGACGCGTCAACAGATTGTTCTCGTCGCCTGCGAGTGCGCGGAGATAGCGTTGGGCGTCTTCGAGAAAAGGTACCCAAAGAATCCATCCCATTACGAGGCGCTTGAGGCCACTCGGGCCTGGGCGCAAGGAAAGGCGACATTGGAACAGGTACGACACGCCGCTATCGGCGCAAGGTTACTTGCTGACTTGCCCTCCCGTGATACCGCCTCCCACTTCGCCAAGAAGGCTGTCTATGCCGCCACCATTGCTGCCGACCCATTTCTTCAAGACGCCGCTGCCGAAGCTGCTTACGACACCGTTGTTGCCAAGCTTCTGCCTCAAGGCCGCGACGCCTGGGTCGTCGGTGGATTCGAGAACATACGAATTCAACTCCAATACAAATTCAAGCTGGGATGCTCCGCTCAGGAATTTCTCCGACGACCCGAAGTAATCCCCCCATGCACTGGCGATTCGCGCATCCCAAAGAGCTTCATTGCGTCCATTACGCATGTCCGGGAAGCCAGCGATTCCAGAGAAGGGCCAGAATATCAAGGGCACATAGGTATCCAGTTGGTTGTCCAGAGTGAATGCTCGCACGAATCTGTGAAGGATTTTACCGATGGGTTGAAACCCCTTACGCATCATCCCGTACGTCGCGATCGCCCTGACGCCAACATAGACATCATATGCAGGCTGTGCGAAGAGCATGGCGTTCGGAAGGTCGCTGAACGGGCGATATTTCAATCGATCAAATGTTCGGGAGTATTCAAAAACCTCGATAAGCACGTCCAAAATCCAGTTCATCCACTCCGGCGGAGCTTCGTACCTCACGAGTTCAAGCGCCAGGACCACAACAGAATTCAGCGCTGGCGTGAACTCGTCTAGATAGACCCCGCGGACCTCCCCTACCCACTCTTTCGGGTCTTGCGGCATCTCATGGCCGCTGAACTGGAGCCTATTCCAAGAGTCGATCAATTTCTCCCTTGCCATTTCGAGCAACATCTTGAACCGCGGTGGACTCGCGGAGGCAATGACGTCTTCGGCGAACAGCCTCAACTGTTCCTTCGCACCGACGAGCAATGTCCGGGCCAGCGTTGGCCCCACCGACTGTGTCCAGCCCATTTGGCCGAACTGTTCTCGATAGTGCTCAAAGCGTCGTCGCGCCCTATTTTCTGCCTCGTCATCGATCTTTTTCTCATACATTTTGTCGAGATCGGCTTTCTCTGCGGGACGAAGAGTCGTGCCCTCCTTGATCCACATATCGCCGACGTTGAAGTGCCTTTTTGTCCCGGCAACGCCCTCCGTCACGGCGATGATTGGGCGTGGTTGATCGGGGGCAAAAACGATAAGCACATATGCTTCGCCGTTTTGGGTATACAAGGAATTAAAGACTTCAATGGCGGGAACCGGATATAGGTATTTCGAGATGATTTGATGGGGCGTCGCCGGATCAAATTCTTGCGGGTTGGTTACATTGCAGAACCCCTTTGCTTTTTGATCCGCACCGATGACGATGAAGCGCTCTTGTGCCGCGTGTGCGTTGGCCAATCCCTGAATGAGCTTGATGAAGTCGAGCCGGTCAGCGATATCCTCTTTGCGTATCGTGACGGAGCGCTTCAATTCAAACTGGGGGTGCTCGATGCCGAGCCCGACTATCCGTTCGACCTCGATTCGGTACCGTGCAACGCGCTCCGCCAACGTGACGGGCAGTTTCGCGCCATTTTCCTCCTCAGTCATCCAAGACATCCTCCTTTCGCCCGCTTTGGAAAAGGATACGCTGTGCCAATCCTCCAAGTTGGAGCCGAAGGGTCCAATTGGGCCTCTGCCCTATGCTATCGACGACTCGATGTACGTCACCATTTCGTCGAGTTCTTGCTGATAGTAGATGCGGGCAAGCCCGTTCGGTTTAGGGAGGGCCTCGACTCGGCGCTTCCAGTGCTTATCCAAGGCCGCAACACTTGCGAACGCGCTGGCTATCACTACGTGGCAAAAGTCCACTCCGTCCCCTTTTTTCAACGGGTGGGATTTCGCCTCGACGATTAGGGTTCTCAGCAAGTTGATGTACGTGAAAGCCGCTGGCTTGGTTGGATTGAAGGGCAAGGCTGGGACCCTATGGTCTAGCCATAGCCGATCCCGGTCGAATTCGGCTCGATGTTCGCTGATCTTCTTAATGAGTGCGGCATCGAGGTCCGCAGCGAGCTTGCGAATCGAATCACGCCGAGGGCCGAGCCAGTCCAAAACCCCACCCAAACCCAGGAAATCATCGGAGTGGTCAGTGACTTTTCCAGCATTGGTCGCGCGGTTCCTCGTCCTAAAAGTGTAATACTCCGTGATAAGGTCTCTTGATACGAAACTATCGGTCGTGCCTGCACCCTCCAACTCGCGCTTTGCGACCTCACGCGGGTCAAGTTCCACAGGAAACCAATGCGGCCCAACTTCATCCAGGAATGTTCTTATGGCAATGAGCGATCGACCTTGCGGTCCGGTAAGCTCCGCGGCGTTTGTGATTGAAAACAGAAGGTCCGCCCGGCCGGTGTGGAGCGCGCTAACTAACCGATTTCGGCGTTGGGCGTCACCCTTTGCCAGACTGATCATGGCAAAGTTGTCGAGGTAAATTGCCAAGCCGCAGACAGTAGCACTGACTGTTAGAGGGGGATCACCGGTGTCCGAATTTGCCTTGATCACTCCCGGCCTCCCACGCAAGAATTGCACCGCAGACCAATGGGTGTCAACTCCGCGACCCTCCCAAGTATTTCACTCGAACTCACCACTCCGCATTTTACACCCGATGGACGATGCAGGCCTGGAACCGGCGTGCGCAAGCGTCGATCTCGTTCAATGGACTTGTCGTCGCGCAGTCGGAACATACTCTCAAGTGGCCGTAGAAGAATCCATCCGCGCGTCATACTGCAAGTTCCTGCCTGTCAGGAGGTTCAGCCGCCCCAAGAGATTTGGCCTGAAAAGTCGGCTTCCTGGAAAGGATCATGTCTGTCGCGTGGCCGCCTGACCGCAGGCGAAACAGCCCAAGTATCAAGGCTGGACGCTTACTTCCCCTCAGAGATGTGGCCAATAAGGCTGAGCGACGTCCCTCTCATTTGCGCCAGATAGAACCGCTTCCGAAGCTGCACGATAGCATCTTAATAAAGAGGCCCCCGCCGGCCACAGCTTGCCTCACTCTCAGGTCGGGAACAATCCGAGCTGATCCGAGGCTGTGACGGGACTCGATGGCCTATGTGAAGCCTTGCGCCGCTGTACCGCCTCGTGCGACATACCGAACATCAGGAGTTGCGTCACCACTGCCGGGATCGGTGCTGACGGCGGAATGATGACTTCTGTTACATTCCTCTCCGGAGGTTCTGCCTCCATTTCCGATGGTGATGTCTCCACATTGCGAACTCCGAATACTTCCGCCTGCTGCCTTTGCAACTGCTTCCACACAGCATCGGCGGATTCGCCGATGCCTTTCTCCGTCACCAGCTCCCGCGCCATCGCCATCAGGACGTCATCGCCTTCGTTGATCGCCTGCAGGCCGTCAGTTGCGAACTTCCCTTCCATCGCCAGCGAAACTAACAGCTTCTTCCCCATCAGCCTCAAACACGCTTCCTGCATGGTACCGGCGTAGTAGAAGAACTTGACGTTGACGTTCGACCACTGTCCAATCCTCCAGGAGCGCCGGCTGGCCTGTCGCAGGGTGTAAATCGAATAGCCGGTCTCATAGAAGTAGATGTCCGGGAAAGACCAAAGGTCGAGTCCCGTCTGAACCAAACGCGGGTGCGCGATCACGACCTGAACGCCAGCCCGCAGTTGCCGCTCGTACCAGGACTCCCGCTGCTCCGGGGCAATCTCCGTGGTCAGCACCGCGACCCTGATCCCTTCTTTGGCCAGGATCTTCTCCAGGCGCCTCGTCACGTCTCGCTTCTGCGTATAGACCGCGTAGACCTGTACTTTCCTGCCGCGCTCAAGCGAAGATTTGACTTCCTCCACTAGCCGCCGCTCCTTGGCATAGACAAAGTCCTCATCGAGGTCACGCGTAGCCGCGATCAGGAACGGCTCACGACGCTGGGTTTCGGGATTGAACTCACGCCCTATCAGGTCCCCGAAACCGAAAGGCCGGTCAGGGTAAGCGAGGAGAGCATTCAAGGCGACGCTCGCGACCGACTGGTTGCCTCGATGCTCGCGCAGGGCCTTCTTGATGTCCTGTTCCAGGTCCTCGTAAGCCTTCTGCAAAGGCTGGTCCATCTCCACGCTGACAACTTCCTCCCGGTAAGGAGGTAGAGCGTCGGAGATATCCTCCAGCGACACGAAGGCACCCAGACTCATCAGGAAGCGGCCGAAGAGCAGGGGTGAGGCTCCTGGCCGATGGCGGAGCCGGGTGGTGACGCGCGCCTCAGAACAGGCGTTATCGGCTGGCTCAATCACCGTGATCTTCTCCAACAACCCGTAGGTTTCGGTGAAAGCCCGAACACCGGCTTCACCGTACTCAAAGCCCTCTTCCAACATCCTCGAAGGCTCAAGGCGAAACAGAATGTTGAAGAGTTCATCTGCGTAGCCGCCGAGCAGTGTGCCGGTGAGGACGGCAATGTGGCGGGCGGACGCAGCCAGTGTGCCCAGAGCGTTACCCTGGGCCGTATCCCCTCCCTTCAGCTCGTGAACTTCGTCAGCGATGGCATAGTCGAAGAAGCCATCACTCATATAACGGCCGATGAAGTCAACCGGGGCAAATCGTCGAATCTTCTTCCCATCTGCCTGCCAAAGGGCGCTATAGAGGGCCCGGCGGGCGTGATTGGTTCCCTCACTTTGACCCAGCACTTCGCTGAGCTTCACCTTCTTGAAGTCCATCGCCAGCAGGCGCTCGCCCTCAGTGCCGAGGTAGACTGGGCACCCACTGTCCGGATTAATCACGCTGCCCTGATAACGCCCGCAGCGGGCGATCTGGTAGGCGTGCCGCCAGAAGTACCCCAGCTTGGCACGGTCTCGTCCGACCACGAATAGTGCCGGAGAAGGGCAAAGCGAATCCCAGCGCTTGCGGGCCGAAGGTGAGGTTCTGCGCAGGCGTAGCTCGCTCAAGCTGGTCCTTAATCCCTCGCGTACGATGCGTTTGTTTCGTAGCTTGACTTCGTTCACGCCGTGGTGACTGTTGGAGTTGGTAGACGTCCGCAGACCGTCAATGATGAACACACGAACACGCGGCAGCGTGAGGATTGCTTCTCGACACCACTTCTCCACCAATTGAGGCGGGACCATCGCGATCGCCGTGAAGGGTCGGTCCTCAGCGTGGGTTTGAACGGCAGCCAGCGAGATTAGCGTCTTGCCAGTACCGCACTCCGCTATCACAGCACCCGCTCGGGCCTTCTGCCAGCGCCGGACCAGGCCCATGATGGCGAGCGTCTGAGCCGGATAAGGTTTCCGAAGGAGCTTACCAATCATCGGCGACGGTGGGTCGTCGATAGCATGCAGAGGCGGGTAGGATTCAAGGATTCGGTTCCCTAGCTCTTGGGCATGGGCACGCAAATATGTTGGGATATCGGTTATGTTGTCATGTTTCACGAAGCGCCTCATTTGAATTGTGTTGTTTTTCGGGTCCGCCACATAAAACAAGAGGGGCGCCGAGCGATGGCGCCCCCTTAGAATC
>JBEKHR010000070.1:0-21358 GCA_050012175.1 Terriglobia bacterium
GAAGTGGCTCGACGAGGACCTGACGGGCTTCACGAACGGCGCGTTGGCTGCCGCCGGAAGCGCGCTGAGCAGCTTCGCCATGGCCAACGGGACACAACATGTCTATTTCGTGACCGACAACCAACTCCACCAACTCTATTACAACAACACGAAGTGGCTCGACGCGGACCTGACGGGCTTCACGAACGGCGCGTTGGCTGCAGCAGGAAGCGCGCTGAGCGGCTTCGCCATGGCCAACGGGACGCCACATGTCTATTTCGTGGCCAGCAACCAGCATGTCCACCAGCTCTATTACAACTACAAGAAGTGGCTCGACGAGGACCTGACGGGCTTCACGAACGGCGCGTTGGCTGCCGCCGGAAGCGCGCTGAGCAGCTTCGCCATGGCCGACGGGACACAACGTGTCTATTTCGTGGCCAGCAACCAGCATGTCCACCAACTCTATTACAACAACATGAAGTGGCTCGACGAGGACCTGACGGGCTTCACGAACGGCGCGTTGGCTGCCGCCGGAAGCGCGCTGAGCAGCTTCGCCATGGCCAACGGGACACAACATGTGTTTTACCTTAATTAGCTTGGCTTGGGCGGGCGGGTGGGTGGGCTGCCCTTCCGCACCCATCCTATTTTTTGAGGTTGCCGCACCCCTGTCTCTCCCGCCGTTGGGGAGACGGGGTGGGGGTTTCTATTCCGACGGACCTGGCAACCCGTTCAGGCGGATTATGGAGGGCGGCCAACCCACTGGCCGAGAGTGCATCGGCCAAGAAACCGGCTGACGTGCCCACGTTTCGCGTCCTTTCCGAAACGTGGGGTCTCTCCCATGGCAGCAGGTAGCGGGTAGCCAGGGTCAGTGTATTTCTGACCGTGGGTTCTTGCAGTTGTTGGAGCGTTTCGGAGTTGGTGCTCCTCTCCGGGCGTGTCTCACGTTCACCGCTGGCGTCTTTCGGACCGCGTCTTCCTTCTCAATGTCAACCTTCGGGCGGAGGAGCAGGCATTTGGGTGATTCCGGTTTACACACTCGGGCGTTTGATGCCGAATTTTTCCAGGCGATATTGGAGCGTGCGGAAGGTCATGCCCAGCAGTTGGGCGGCGCGGGTGATGTTCCAGTTAGAGCGCTGGAGTGCCTCCAGGATCTTGGCCTTCTCGTGTTCTTCCCAGGAGCCCTCGGGGATGATCGGACGGAGTGCTTCGTCGGCAGGTTGGGCCGGGGCGGCAGCCATAACCGGGGCACGTTGAAGGACTTCCGGGGGGAGGTCCCGTAGTTCGACACCTTCTGTCTCCCCCAGGACCACGGCGCGCTCCATGGCCCATTCAAGCTGTCGAATGTTTCCGGGCCAGGAGTAATTCCTTAAAGCCTGCATCGCTTCCGGCGAGATCTTCTCCACCCTGCGCCCGGAGACGAAGGCTGCCTTCCTCATAAAATGAAAAGCCAGCGTATCGATGTCTGCCCCACGCTCCCGCAGGGGCGGGCAGTGGATGGGGATGACGTTCAATCGGTAGTACAGGTCCTCGCGGAATTTGCCTTCTTTGACGCCTTGTTCGAGGTTCTTGTTTGTGGCCGCGATGATGCGCACATCCGTTTTGATGGCTTCGGTGCCGCCCACGCGCATGAACTCATGTTCCTGAAGCACGCGAAGTATGTTGGTCTGCATGCCCAGGCTGGTGTCTCCGATTTCGTCCAAGAACAAAGTGGATTGGTGAGCTCTTTCGAACAAGCCTTTTTTTTGCTGATGGGCGTCCGTGAAGGAGCCTTTCTCGTGTCCGAAGAGTTCGCTTCCCAAAAGGGTTTCGGTGAGTGCGGCGCAGTTGATGGCCAGGAATGGGCGTTCGGCCCGCGGGCTGTTGCGGTGAATCTCGCGCGCCACCAGTTCCTTGCCCGTACCGCTCTCCCCGAGGATCAGGACCGTGTGAGCCGTGGGAGCGACCTTCAGAATCATGCGCATCATGGCCTTAGTCGCCGGTGAGTCACCCAGGATGGTGCGCTTGAGTGTCGCCTGGCGTTCGAAAACCTCGTCCACCACGCTCAGCAGTTCCGCCCGGTCAACGGGTTTCTCGAGATACTGGTAAACGCCCCGGCGGGTTGCTTCCACCGCCGACTGGATGGAAGGGTAACCGGTGATGAGGATTACGGCGACGGTCGGGTCCTCTGCCACGATCTCACTCAGCAACTGAATTCCCGTCATGCCGGTGAGGTTCAAATCGGTAATGACCAGATCGAAGCGGTGATGATTGAGCAAGTGGAGAGCCGCTTCGCCGCTGGGAGCGGTGTCGGTGGCGTAGCCCTCATCCTGCAGGATGTCGCGATAGATTTCGCGTTGGCGCTGCTCGTCATCGACTACCAGGATACTTCCGGAAGGCATCGTGGATTGTCCTCACGCGGCGGGGGAGGCAGCGAGTGCTGCGTGCTCGGGCCGCGAAGGTTGAGGAAATGGAAGTTGGACCACGAGGTCTGTGCCGGGCGTATCGCCGTTGTCGACGAAGACCCGCCCCGCGTGGTCCTCAATGATTTTCTTGGCGATGGCCAGCCCCAGGCCGAAGCCGGTAGCTTTGGTCGAGTAAAAAGGCGCAAAAACCTTATCCCGTTCGGCGGGGGGAATGCCGGGCCCGGTGTCGGCAAAATGCAGATCGAGGGACTCCTCGCCGTTGAGCGCCTTGGTGATAACCGCAAAAATGCGGACCTGGCCTCCCAGAGGCATAGCCTGGATGGCATTGGTAAGAATGTTCAAGAAACAGGTTTTTATCTGAGCTGGGTCCAACCGGAAAATCGGCAGCTCCTGCGCGAGGTCCAGTTCGATCTTGATATTCTGGTTGCCCGCTTGCTTCTCGACCAGGGCCAGTGCTTCGGTGAGGGTGGCCCTGAGGTCACAAGGGAGCAGGGTGGGGGGAGCCTGACGCCCTGCTGTCAGCACGTCGTTCACAAGGTGATTCAGGCGGCTGATTTCGTCCTTGATGTTGGCAAGGTTCCGCTGCAGGTCACGCGCCGCGCGGTCGTCGCCGGTCAAATGCTTAGCGCGGATCTGATCGATGGTGAGGTTGATGAAATTCAGCGAGTTGCGAACCTCGTGCGCCACCGTAGCCGCGAACCGGCCCAGCAGGGAGAGTTTTTCCGCCTCATTTAACCGTTCCTGGAGCGCCCGGTTTTCCCGCAACCGCTCGACCATCTGGTTGAACGTCTGAGCCAGGCGGCCCATCTCGTCTGAACCCCTGGAAGGTAGCGAGATATAAAGGTTCCCTGCGGCCACCTGCCGCGCGCCTGCCACCAGTTGCTCAATCGGCTTGGTGAAAAGGAAGGCCAGGTAAAGCACCACGCACAACGCCGCCAGCATCGTTCCCAGAATCCAGTAGAGCCGCTGCTTGTACCACAAGCGGGATAAGGTTGTTACCCGGTCGCTTTCACCTTTAATTACGGCGTACCCGATCACTTTATCGCCGAGCACCAGAGGGTATTGAATTACAAAGGCGGTTTGGTCAATCGCGGGGTACGGATCGAGCTCCGGAAACTCTGCGGGAAGACGCACCGGGTCCTTCCTCGTTTCAAGGCGCCTCTTCTTAATGGGGATCTTCTTCCCGATCTGCCCGGGATTCGTGCTCGCCACAACCTTGCCTTCAGTGGAGGTAGTGGAAACACTGGCGAGCCCCAGATCCTCCAGTTTCTTCTGGTAGATCTTCAGCGCGTCATCCACGCTGGTTTTGGGGGGAATCTGAGTCTGCGCAAGCTGGCTGAAGGTTAATAACCGCGATGTCTCCCCAGCCACATAATTCAGGATCTCGCGCCGATGCTTGACATAGTTCCAGGTCAGAATAGCGCCGGTGCAGGTCATGGTGAGAAACATCACCAGGGCAAGGCGCGTGCGGAAATGGAGATTGAAGTGTACGGACTTCAAAGCCGCTCTCTCGGTATTTCCTTATTTCTGACTCCACATTCTATCGCAATGGTTGCGCGGCGTCAATGAAGCCGGCGAATGGAAACTGGAACATGGAAACTGGGAACTGGAAACTGGAAACTGGAAAACCCAAACTGGAATTGGAAAATGGAGACTGGATATTGGAAACTGGAAGACCGAAACTTGATGGCTGTGGGTGCATGGTTCTGAAATCTGAAATCTCAAATCTCAAATTTCCCCTCGGGGTGTCAACCACCCAAAGTGGCACGGGTTGGGCGGTTCTCCCCTCGGAGAGTCAACCACCCAAAGTGGCGCGGGTTGGGCGGTGTGTGAGCCTCCGGATCCCGCGCCACCCTGCGCGATGGCATACAGCGTACTTCGAACCGTAGCCTGCGTAGCACGGCTATCTTGGCAGTGTGCAACCGCTCGCGCAATTTCAGGATGGGTATTATTAGTCTCATCAAGCCAGACATCCCGAGTACACTCAGGAGAATGAAACCTGTGCAGCCCCCCGGAGTATTCGGCGTGCATGCCTTCGCCACCCAACCTCCCGCCCCGATGCCGCATCTTATGAACGTTCACAGGGCCTTCAGAGAATGTCGAAAAAGGATAGAGCTGATTCACTCGTCGTCTGCTTTCTGGTCTGAAGCGCTGGGCCTCGCCCGGCGCGCGATCAATATCTGAATATTACTATTTCGGTGGCTTCATGGTGATGAATCGAAGCTCGTGGCGTATACGCCGGGCAGTCTTGAATCGGCTTTGCTCGATGGCTTTCTTACGCCTTTGTGCGCTGTGCGTGGTTCTCGGGTCTGCTTCTCCCTGCCTGGCCGGGGCCATACTTTCCTCTTCGGCTCCTCTCGATTCCGGATTCCGCCAAATGTATAACCTGCAGTTTGAGGAGGCGCACAGAACCTTCAGCGCGTGGGAGCAATTGCATCCTGATGATCCGATGGGACCTACTTCGGACGCAGCAGCATATCTCTTTTCGGAACTCGACCGGCTCGGCGTACTGCAAGCGGAATTGTTTGTAGACGACGAGAAATTCAGGCAGAGCCGGAAGCTGGCACCCGACCCGGCAACAAGGCAAGCCTTCGATAAAGCGCTGACGAAGAGCGAGCAGGTGGCGGAGGGCGTTCTGGCGCGCTCACCGCAGGATGAGAACGCCCTCTTGGCCAAGATCATGAACCTCGGGCTGCGCTCGGATTACCTGGCTTTGATCGAAAAGAGATATTTGGCCTCGCTGGCATACATGAAGAGCGCCGGGATTCTGGCCGAGAAGCTGCTGGCCATTAACCCGTCTTATTACGAAGCCTACCTGGCAGTCGGAGTGGAGAACTACATCCTGGGTTTGAAACCCGCCCCCGTGCGCTGGCTGTTGAGGATGTACGGCGCGCGGACCGATAAGGACCTGGGAATCGAAAAACTCAGGCTTGCCGCGGAGAAAGGACACTACCTGGTCCCGTTCGCGCAACTTTTGCTGGCGGTCGCTGCATTGAGGGATAAGAACCGGAATCAGGCAAGGGATCTGCTCGCCGGGTTGGCGCGGGAATTTCCCAATAACAGGCTGTATCAAAGAGAACTCGAGCGCCTCCACTAGCAGGATGCTGAAAACCGTTTGTGAACGTTGTCGTTCCGATCCCGCCCTGCGGGAGAGGAATCTCGCTCTGGAAACCCCGATCTGATCGGGGCGAGATTCCTCGTCGTCCCGCAGGGCGGGACTCCTCGGAATGACAGGCTAGACGGGTTTTTTTGCGTCCTGCCAGGTGCAGGAGCAGTCGACAAGCGGGCAGTCGGTTTTGGGTGGTAACCATGAAAATCGCGGCCGTGGCAAGTGCATTTCCGAAGCATCACTACAAGCAAGAAGTTCTGGTTGGAGCGCTGCAGAAGTATTTTGGCGAAAAGCTCCCCAATCCGCAGCGCCTGGAACGCATCTATTCCCACCTGGGCGTGGAGGGGCGTTATCTCACTCTACCCCTGAGCGCTTACTACGAGATCGCGTCATGGGGCGAGGCGAATAAGGCCTTTATCGAGACCGCTCCGGTGTTGGGCCAGCAGTCCCTCTGCCGCGCGCTGGCGCGCGCCGGGCTGGGTGCAGGCGAGATTGATGCTCTTTTTGTGGTGTCGGTAACCGGCATTGCGAGCCCCTCTTTGGACGCCCGGTTGATCAACTGCATGGGTCTTTCGCCGAATATCAAGCGCGTGCCGATTTTCGGCCTGGGGTGCGTGGCGGGAGCTGCGGGCATTGCCCGTGCTGCCGACTACGTACGCGCCTAGCCCGGCCAGGTGGCGGCGCTGCTTGCCGTCGAGCTGTGCTCGCTTACCATACAACGGGACGACCTCTCTCTGGCAAACCTGATTTCCGCCGGCTTGTTTGGAGATGGGGCGGCGGCGGTCCTGGTCAGCGGCTCGGAGAGGCACGCGGAAGGGCCGGAAATCCTGGCCACGCGCTCGGTGTTCTATCCGCAAACGGAGCACGTCATGGGTTGGGACATTTCTGAAAAGGGCTTTCGCATCGTATTGTCGCCCGAGGTGCCCGCCATGGTGGAACGTCACTGGGCCGGTGACGTGGACGAGTTTCTGGGGGACATGCATCTGACCCGAAATGATATCGGGAGCTGGATTCTGCACTCCGGTGGCCCCAAGGTGCTCGAGGCGATGGCGGCCACGCTCAATCTTCCTGAGGGGGCGCTGGATGCCTCCTGGGAATGCCTTCGCCAAGTGGGCAATATCTCCTCCGTATCGGTCCTCCTGGTGCTCGAAGAAGTGATGAATCGCCGTCGCCCGGCGCCGGGGACGCTCAGCCTGCTGGGGGCGATGGGGCCGGGTTTCTGTTCGGAGTTGGTATTGCTGCGTTGGTCGTAATGGGTCAAATTTGAGATTACGAAACACGCTCACCTGGGCTGCGGTTGTCTTTGCGTTGGCCGTACTTCCCTCCTTGCACGCGCAGGAGGCTGTGCTGGAGCTCGACCCGGCGCAGACGCACATTGAATTCACCCTGGCCGACGTTCTTCACACTGTGCATGGGACCTTCAAACTGAAGAGCGGGACCATCCGCTTCGACCCCACAACAGGCAAGGCCAGCGGCTTGGTGGTGGTCGACGTCACCAGTGGCAACAGCGGCAGCGGCAGCCGCGACCACAAAATGCACAAGGATATTCTGGAGAGTTGGAAGTACCCGGAAGCGACTTTCACACCCGTCCGAGTCACTGGTCGCGTCGAGGCGCAGGGAGAGTCGCCGGTTCAAGTGAGTGGCATTTTCAAGCTGCACGGCAACGAACATGAACTCACGCTTGCCACCACGGTGCGCATGGGCGGAGATCGGTTGACCGCCAGCACGCATTTTGTGATTCCTTACGTGGAATAGGGTCTGAAGAATCCCAGTACCTTGTTCCTCCGCGTCGGCAACAAGGTTGACATCACTATAGAAGCTGTGGGCCGCCTCACCTTGCCGGCAGCGCAGCAGTGAGCTGGCGCCCGTTTCGCATTGAAGGCCGGATTGCTGTCTCGCCCAGTCTACGTGTCGCCATGTTTCGCGATCCTCAGTGGTTTTTTGCTGCCTGCGGAACGAAATTGCAGGATCGCTTACATCCATCTCCGGAACGTGATTGGAAAGGCGCCCCATTATCGGGAAACCTTCATCGACGAAGGCGACGTGGACATGATTCGCGTCCTGTCAATCCTGAAGCGCAACGCTCTTAAGGGAGTGATCATTCCTGACCACACACCGCAGATGAGCTGTGCGGCTCTCTGGCATGCCGGGATGACCCACAACCTGGGCTTTGTGCCGGCCGTCTTGGCTATGCTCGAATCATCTTCCACCCAGCAAGATGAGCGCGAGGTCTATGCGGACTGGTGGCTTCAGTTTATTTTTGAACCGCGGCAAGCCCCGAGAGTGGACCTGCGCGACGCTGGCTCGGGCGGTGGGCTTTTCTTCTGACTCCTGCTCGTCCCGCCACGGCGGGTCACTCGTCACTCAGGACCTCAAGGCTCAAAGGCTCGGCGCGTTTGGGGATGGGGGCTGCCCAGGCGGAGGATTACTTCCGGGCGCAGACTGAAAAACAGAGAGCATCTCGACCATCATGCATCGGAAGGCTTCAGCAACACCGCTCGCGGCCTGTTCTTGTTTAAGTTTCAACTCCTCGCCGAAGAGGTCCAGACTATCTTCCAACTGCTTGCCGAGCTGGGCGGCGGAGGCTTCCATGATCTCATCCGCCACCTGCTGCTGTTTTCCCTGAATCGTCTCAAGCCAATTCTGTTCGATATTGCCCGCAGCTTTCTTGAGGCTAGCCTCGATTTGCTCCGGCAAGGCCCGAGATTCGCTGCGCAGTTTCTCCAATGTGCTCTTCAGCAACTCCTCTGACTGTTCTTGCAAAGTCTCCAGGGAAGCCCGGGTCTTCCCTTCGAGTTGCTGGAGTTGTAATTCAACGCGCGAGCCCATTCGCGTCTCCCAATCACTGAGCGCAGCTTGGGTGGACTTCATATGCTGTTCTGCAAGAAGCGAACTTTCCGCCAGAGCTTCGGCAACGTCGTTCTTGACCTTACAGGAAATCTGCGCCGACTCCTTTTCGATCAAGTTCAGGAGGCTGCACAACATGTTCACCTGCTGTTGCACCAGGTCGGTAACCTCTCCGATCACCTGCCCGAGGTCCTCCTGGAACTTGGGAAGGGCCTGGGCGGATTCTTCCGCGAGCGACTTTCGCAAGCCGTTTAGCGCCTCCATGTCCCGCCCCACTTGTTCGGAAACCCCACGGATGGCCTGGTTGGCGTCACTCTTCGCTTTGGCGAGGGTCTTGGCGGATTCCTCCTGCACTTCTTCACGAAGATCCTTCAACGCGTTCGCCTGCCGTTCTATCTGGCCCGAGATTTCTCCGATGGTCTGGGTGGCAGCACCCTTCACGTTGGCGAGAGTCTGTAAAGACTTTTCCTCGTCCGCCTTGCGAAGATCATTTAGCTCGCTCGCCTGCCGTGCAGCTTGTTCGCTGGCAGTTTGCAGGGCCTGAGCAAGGTCGCTCTTCATCCTGGCCAGGGCCTCTGCACATTCCTGTTCGAGAGCTTTCCGAAAACTGCTTGGCGCCGACTTCTGTTGCTCGCCTTCAGCGTTCGCGAGTGATTCCTCAAGTCTCTTGATGCAGTTGTCGCCGCATGTCTCAGCGCGTTCGCCAAGCCGTACTTGATATTCTCCCAGAGCGTAATCGGTGGCGCTGGAAACTGCATCGAGGGCTGAGCGACCGGCGCTTGAGAGTCGTTCTTCGGTTTCTGCCGTCACATTCTTGCCGGAAGTCTTGAGTTCTTCGCCCAACAGTAAGAGCGTGTCCTCGGCCTGCTTTTGCAGTTGTCTAGCCGCGGCCTCCGCTACCTCGTCAGCGGTTTTCTGGAGTTGGGCCTCAAACTCGACAGCGGATTTGGACCACGCCGTGGCGATTTCCGCCTGGGCAGACGCGAGGGTGGTTCCAGAGATGTGGTGGCTCTCTTTTCGGAATTCCGAAGTGGTGGATTGAAGCATACGGCCGAGTTGCGCTTGCCCTTCTTCAATCAAGCGGCTGAGTTGACCCTGAATACCCTCTCCTGCTCTTGCTGACTGTTCTTCAGTCACGGAGTACACCCGCTTTAGAGCTCCCTGAATTAAGGGTTCCAAAGCCGCTGCGACTTCTTCTTGCACGCGTCTTTGGGTCAGGGCGATCGACTCGTCTGTCACGGAGTCGATCTCCTCTCTGACCTTCATCTCCAGGTCGGCCATCGCAAGCTCAACAATCTTCGGCCTGTTTTCCTGAATCTCTCTCAAGGTCTTTCCCATCTCATCCTGTACCGCTTGCTTCAGTTCTTCGAGCTCTGCAACGAGTTGCCGCGTCTCCGTACGGCACGCTTGCAGATCGCCTTCCAGCGTCTTCACGTGTTCCTCAACAGAACTCTCACGCTCATCGAAGTTCTCTGCGGTGTCCTGCAGATTGGTTTGCGTTAGCAGGCCAATGGGACGACTTAACTCTTCCGGTTTTTCCTGAAACAGTCGCACCTCATTTTCGCCGGCGGCTTCGATCGGCTGAGTGAGGCGGGTCAGGGTGGCCTCGATTGGCCCATTCGATTCCTCTACCGGCAGCGCGGGGGTCTCCACAGCAACAGGCAGTGGCGACGGTTGAGGTGTTTGCATGGTCGGTGGGGCGAGGAACGGACCAGTTCTGCCGGTTTCGGCAGGTTTCAGCGAGGAGCTGGCGTAAGGGACGGCGAATTTCAGTGCGGTAGGGTGCCCTGGAGAAGAGGCGGCCCCCGCCGGCATCCGTGGACTGTGAATCTTCAGGCGGGGTGCTGGGAGTGTACTTTCCTGCCGGTCATAGGGAGGAAACGCGATGCCCCAAATGTCGTGCGACCCCACCAATTGGACGCCGATTTCATACGGTTCTTCGGCCGCCGGTTTCTCACCCACCCAGACGACCCTAATCCCCACTGTTTGCCCCACGATCGGGTTATGGAGGGTCATTTCGGAGCCCAGACTCAGGACGCACTTGGTGGCAATCTTTCCGCCGAACTTGTCGATAACGATGGTCCTGGTCTTCTCCGTGAATTCAACGCCATTTGCGTCTTTTCCGCTCAGCGTAATGGGTAACGCGATCGCAAGCCTGCCGATTGCGCGACCTGCGATACCTTGTGTTTCCACTTGCCACGCATTTGTGGAATCAGCCATGGGTGCACCTTTACAGTTGAGAAGGTACCGTTTCTCAAATCTCCTGAATCATCATGTCATCCGCTTTTTAATGTATTAGAAAAGTTTCATTTGAGAAACTAACCAAAAGTACTATGCGGGAGGGCGCTTTTTTGATCTGCCCTCTGTACTGTCTGCACTACGGCCCTCTGGCAGGTTGCCGAAAAATGGCAGCTCGTAACAACGTCGCCGTCCGCGAGTGGCGCAGACCCGCCCCTCCCTCATGCGCGCCACACGCGGAACCAGCCCGCCTCAGAAGTTGTGGGAGAATTTTTAAAGGACTTTCTCAGCATACGGACACGGAGGCGCAGAGAACTGAAAAGAATGCGCGGCTTCTCCGTCTCTGGGTGCCTGGGTGGTGAAAGCAGTCGATTGTTTCGCAGCGCGGCCTGCGGCCGCAACCCAAATTTCAATTTCGGCTCCTCAGCAGAATCTGTGGGTGCATTGTGGTTCAGGGAGCGCGCCCAGGCTGTGATAGAGCGCGACTTCGGCAGCGTGGAAGGTCCGAAATCCTTATGCCTTTCTCAGAGTTAACTTCAGCCGGTCATTCAAATCCTCGGTGGGGCCACTGGAGATCGTCCGCCGGGCTCGAAACCAGTTGAGCAGGAGTTCCTGATGGCGCCGAAGCAAGCGCGCTGTGCACCTGGAACGAACCGGAAACCGCTGAAAACGCTTGCAAGTAGCAGCCCCAGGGTGTGCCAGCATACCGTCCCCATTAGAGGCAAGCTCCAGTAGGTTCATACGGTGCGTTGCCGTCCTGGACGTAATGCATTTCTAGGCGCCACCTAACCCGGCATAGCCGGAACCAAACAGGAGAGTTGGACGCTTTCAAAATATCCTTCTAAGCCTCATAAAAACAGGCCAAAACGCCATTGGCTCAAAATATCCTGCCACAAAATGGCAGAATCCTACGACAAAGGTAGTAAAGGAAATATCGTATACGAAAAAGGACACCATTTTTCTCTTGACAAGGCACCCTTCTTGGTTTAAAACTAAGCTGTTTGTAAGCGGTTACACTTTTCTCAGAAGCTCGGAGTACCTAGATCTCACCAAGCGGTCAACTCAAGAGCTTCTTGTTCGACTTCGTCGGGTCTGGTCAAACCTCGAAAGCAAAGGACAGCAAAAGGCGCACAGCCTCATCTGACCTCGCCAGTGAGCATCCGGTGTTGCGGAGGGGGGTGTGCGGGATTTTCCTTTTCAGGAGGGATAATAATGAAGATCCATCATGGGGGCGCACGCGCACTGGCGCGTGCAAGTACAATTTTACTGCTAACGCTTCTTTGGGCTGGCACAGCTCTTGCTCAGTTCAGCGGCAGCATTAAAGGCGTGGTTCAAGATCCGAGCGGCGCTGCCCTGCCCAGCGCAAAAGTGGGGCTCTTGAACACCGCCACTGGGGTTTCCAGCACCGCCACGTCAGACGCTTCGGGGAATTACGAATTTGTGAGTCTGGCGCCAGGCGCGTATCAGGTTACAGTTGACACTGCGAGCTTCATCAGAGAAGTGGTCAAGGTCACCTTGGAAACCAACCAAACTTTGAACGTGCCTATTACCCTCACGCTAAAGGCAGTAACCCAGACTCTCGAAGTAACCGGGACGGCGCCCGTCTTGAACACGGCAGAGACCCGCAACCAGATGACAATCGAGAATCAGACTGTTGCCGAGTTGCCCGTCGCCGGCCGCTAGTTAGTTACGTTAGCCAACATGGCGCCGGGCGTCACCGGATTGGGAAGCGTGGGCAACGGTGTACCCGGAGCGGCCGGGACGCCAGGGTCCGGCGTGGACAATTACTCGACGGAGACGCAGCTTGACGCCAGCGCCAACGGAGAAGGCCAGATGTCGAATTTGTGGATTGTCGACGGACTCGACGTCACCAGCGGAATCCGCCAAGGGGTTTTAAATCTGACCCCCAACCCCGACTCGATTCAGGAAACCACCATCCAGGTCAATACGTTTACGGCTGAATCTGGTCGGTCGGACGGAATCCAAGCGTCCATGACGACGAAATCCGGGACCGACAAATTCCATGGTTTCGCCGATGACTATTTCAATTACCAGGGTATGTTCGCCCGTGGGGATTTAGGTCCCCCCACGTATGCGGGGTTTCACAGCAACAATATCTCCCTCGGAATTGGCGGTCCCGTGATCCCGCACAAACAGTTTTTCTTCTTCTTTGACATCGAGCCCTTGCGCTCGTCTCGGGCCGCGAGCAGCGGTGGTCAAACGTTCGCCGATTCGGCGTTCACCTCGTGGGCGCAGGCGAATTTCCCGAACACGGTGGGCACGGGTTTGTTGGGCAAATACGTGCCTGCTCATATGAGCAACGTCACTGTCGCCAAGACAGCGGCTCAGGATCTATTGGGGGGGGCGTGCCCGTCCGGTCAAACAACGATACCCGTCACCGGTACGGTTTCCATCCCGTGCTCGCTGGACATGATCGACAGCGGTGCGTTTAATTCCACGGCAGTTCGGAATGGGACCCAGTGGTTCGCCCGCATCGACAAGTATTTCAAAAACGACCGAATTTACGGCAGCTTTTACCGCACGACTTTGAGTTACGGTCAGCCGGAAGCCGTACCCCAGTTCTCTCCCGCCAGCAACCAGAACTGGGAACGCGCCTTTCAGGGGAACTGGACCCACACCTTCTCTCCCACCACGTTAAACGAAGTGAATTTCGGTGGTAGTCGCGTGGAGGGAACGCTCGGCAGTGGCGCCCCTGATTACACTGTGCCTCTTATCGACGTCACGGGGATCAATGCTGATGGAGGTGACGCCTTTGGTGTGGGCTTCGCTCAAGGTGATTTCATTCAACACAACTATCACTGGCAAGACGTCCTAACCCACGTCCGGGGAGCGCACACGCTGAAGTTCGGCTACCAGGGGTGGTTTGGCGATGACGTGGAGCCCTTTCAAGGGCCGTACTCCGATCCGCACTTCAGTTTCACAGATTTAACGACTCTGGTCCAGGACCAGCCGCGGACGGAAGGCTTTGCCATGTACGACCCGACGACGGGCAAACCGGTGTTGTGGTCATGGAACGCGGCATCCAGCACCTGGGGACTCTTTGCCCAGGATGTTTGGAAGGTGAAGAAGAACCTGACCTTGACACTGGGCCTGCGATGGGATGACTCGGGCAACCCTTACACCCGTAGTTCCAGCACGGTGTTTGGGAATTACTATCTTGGTCCGTCCACATCTCCCAATTCCAGTTTCACCCCGTACGAGAACACGGTCGCGAATGGCTTTGCTAAATCGACGTACAACGCCCTCAATCATTCTGTGAGCGATCTCCTTAGTCCCACCATTGGATTTGCGTGGGATCCAACGCGGAGCGGCTCTTGGGTTCTCCGGGGCGGATTCGGCATCTACAACAATTCGCTGACGCAAGCCAACGTCCAAGAAGAATTTCGAGGCAATCCCCCGGGGCCTGTGCAGCCGACTTTTTTTGCCGGCGGAACAGCGACCGCTGGGCCTCCTATATTCGCTCTTGGAAACTCCAACAAGCCCCCGTACGGGTTTACGTATCCGGCCTTCACGGCGGGGCTCAACAGTGTGGGCGGCATTACGGGGCTTGACTTCCCTATCGGAGGCATAAACCCGAATTTGAAGTCCCCCGTGGCCTACATTTTTGCAGGGACTCTGGAGCGCAAGATCGGGTCCAGGTATACGGCCAGCGTCGGATATAGTGCGTCCAAGAGTAACAATCTCTTGAGTAATGGCAACGCTGCGGGCCTGGTCCAATACGGAGTCGACGTCAACGCCATGCCCAAGGATCTGATCATCCACAACAGCTTGATCCCGACCCGCTACAACTCCAGCTTCGGGGAGATCATTTACTCGCAGCCCAATCGCCATGGCAATTACAACGGCGTGTTCTTTGATTTCAAGGGCCGGTTTAAGCGCGGGTTCTTTGACGCTTCCTACACGCACTCGCAGTCCAAGGATGATGCGGGCAATTACCCCATAGCCCCAGGGCAGGTCGCCGCAGGTCTCGACCCGGCGCAGTATTATGGCCCCTCTCCCTGGGATGCTCCGAACCGCTTCTCGCTGACCCTCAACTATTCGCTTCCCGGCCTGAATCACGGGAATGGATTGGTCGGTCATCTGACCGGCGGCTGGGGAGTTAGCGGCACGAGCATCTACCAGACCGGCTACCCGTTCACCGTCGTGAATACCAACTCGTTCATTCCCGTATGTAAGAACGGAAGTACCGGTTGCCCCTCGGTTGGCAATCCGATTACCGGACTCGCCGCAAATAGCGGTGACTATAACGCGGATGGAGACGCCTTGGCTTACCCGAACGTTGCCAGCTATGTACAAGGGTCGACTCGTCAGGCTTTCCTCAACACCGGGATCTTCACCCCTGGTCAAATTACTCAGCCCGCCCTGGGATCGGAAGGCAACGAGAAGCAGAACGGCTTCCGCGAACCCAACTTCGCGGAGACGGACGCTGCTTTCTATAAGAACAACCGAATCAAGGAAAGCATCAATCTGCAGCTTCGCTTTGAATTCTTCAACCTCTTCAACCGGCCAAACCTTGGCTTCGTGGATGCGAACCCGCCGGATGTGAACTTCGGGAAGTCAACCTCACAACAGCTCCCGCGATGGTGGCAGATCGGCGCCAAGGTGACGTTTTAGCAAATCGTTAGGGAAGAACCGTAGCTCAGGTTGAAGGATTAAGACCCGAGCTACACGCCGTCCAGGGGGAGCTTGAGCCGTGCAGGCACCCCCCCCCTGGACGGAGATAATACTTCCAGACAGCGCAATTAGCTCAAAGCCTGGCCATGACGCTAGTTCCCGCCCCACCCTGACACCGCCGGGTCGCGAAAAGGAGTATACTTGGCGTTGCCGGTGGCCGGCACGGCTCCGGCCGAGGTGGCAGTGCAAGCCAGAGCGGAACCACTTGAAGCCCATGTTTCAGCACGCGAGCCCCTTCTATCTCTGCGGCGGAAGCGCGTGACTGCCCGGGCCGAAGTCTGTCCCCGCATGCGATCGAGGGTTTTCGCTGGGTTTCTTTCCGTCGCCTTTTGGTTCTCGCTTGCCGCGCTCACTCGCGCGAAAACCAGCCCCCCTCCCACTCCGCAATCCGTCGTGCAGGCGCTCGAGTCCCACGACAATGCGCGGGCTCTGCGCCTGGCCCAGGATTTGGCTCGCGCCCATCCCACCGACCCGCGCGCCTGGACATTACAAGGGATGGCCCTCCAGGGCCTGGACCGGCCCCAGGAGAGCCTGCGAGCCTTTGAGCACGCGCTCCAAAATCGATCCGAACAACCGCGCCGCGCTGGAGGCCGCCGCACAGCTTGAATTCCAAGCCGGCAGTCCCAAGGCGCTGCCTTTCCTGGAGAAGCTGCTTCGCTTGAACCCCCAGGACCAGACGTCCCACGCAATGATGGCGGCACTCGCCTTCAAACGAAAGGACTGCACCACCACCGTTGCGCACTACCAAAAGAGTCCTCAGGTGGTGGCGAATAATGTTCCGGCTCTCTCGCAATACGGCGCCTGTTTGGTTCATTTGGATCGCGCTGCGGACGCGCTTCCGGTCTTTCAGCGGATTGCTGAACTTCAACCCCAGGATCCGGAGCCGCTTTATGACCTCGGGCTCGCCCAGTACGGCGCCCACCGCTACGAGGATGCCATTCGCACCCTGCTGCCCCTCACGGAGGATGGTCCGGAAAGGCAAAGGGCGGCGGCCTTGAATCTGATCGCGGCGGTCTACGAAGCCGATCAGCAGACGCCCCTGGCGGTCGCGGCCTTGCAGAAGGCTATCAAGCTTGCCCCAGGCGACATTGATAATTATCTTGACTTGGCCACCCTCAGCTTGGATCATGGGTCCTTCAAGGTGGGCGTCGATGTGGTCAGCGCCAGATTGCACGCCCTGCCCGATTCCGCCCCTCTCTATCTTGAGCGCGGCGTCCTCGAGGTGCAGATGGACCACTACGACGAGGCGGACGCCGATTTCCGCAAAGCCGCAGCCTTGAACCCCCTCCAGAATGACAGCTCCGTGGCGCTGGGCATCTCGCTCCTCCAGGAAAACAAACTGGACGAGTCCGTGCAGGTTGTGAAGCAGCGTCTCGCGAAGGCGCCCGACGATCCCATCCTCAACTATCTTCTCGCTGAACTCCTCATCCGCAAGGGCGTCCAACCCGGCACCCCCTCCTTTCAGGAGGCAGAGGCTGCCGCCCAGCGTGCCGTGCGCAGCAAGCCGGATTTTGCCCTTGCCGAAGATGTCCTCACCGAGCTTTACCTGCGTTCAGGAAAGACGAGTCTTGCGGAGAGAACCTCACGTCTTGCGTTGAAGTCCGATCCCAACGATCAGTCCGCCCTTTACCACCTGATCGTCTGCCTCCGGAAGAAAGGTGATCTGACGGAATTGCCGCAGCTCGTGCAAAGGCTGGCGGAGGCCACCGCAGGGTTACGACAGCAAGAAGAGGCGCGGAACCGCTTCAAGCTGGTTGAAGAAGAGGGCGGCCGAAATCCCCAGAGGAGGGGGATTCCATGATGCCCTGCTGGCCATTGTCCCGAAGCAGGTAGCGTAGAGTCTCGCCTTCCAGAGGCTCTGCGGCTTGTGCGCGTGCGACCGTGGCAAAATCCGCTTTCACCTCCTGCTTGCGTGGCGCGAATTCGTTTTGCGCAGCATAGTAGAGCGAAGGCGTACTTAGGAGCTTTCCAATGAGAGATATCAATCATTTCCATTTCATAAGCTTTTTCCTGATACTTTCAGTATTTCCCTCTCGGGCCAATCCCCAGATGACGAGCAACACCCCAGCCGGGGAATCAAGTACGGGACAGGTAAGACTGGTCGACATCCCACTCAAATCCGTCGAGATCCATGACGGTTTCTGGTCGCCGCGCATTGAGGTTAATCGGACGATAACCCTCGAGCACGTCTACCGCGAACTCGAGCAGACGGGGTCGATTCGGAATTTTGATATTGCGTCGGGCAAAGCCAGCGGCAAGTTTGGAGGCCCCTGGTGGAGCGATTCGGACGTCTATAAGTGGCTCGAGGGAGCCAGCTACAGCCTCGCCAAGCATCCCGATCCCGAACTCGAGGCGAAGGTTGAGAGTCTGATCCAGAAGATTGCCGCAGCGCAACAAAAGGACGGATACATCGACACGTTTATCCTGGTTGTTGAACCCGATATGCGCTGGAGAAACCTCGCCTTCTTTCACGAGCTTTTCTGTGCGGGTTCGCTTTTTGAAGCCGCCGTAGCCCACTACGAAGCCACAGGAAAGCGGTCCTTGCTCGATGTGGCAATCAAATATGCTGACTACGTCGATTCCTACTTTGGGGAGGGAAAGCACGATGGCATTCCCGGCCACGAAGAGGTGGAACTGGCTTTGGTTAAGCTTTATCGTCTGACCCACCAACCGCGCTACCTCCGTCTGGCGGAATACTTCGTGAACAAGCGCGGTTCCAAGCCCTCGGTCTTCGAGGAGCAATACCGGCTATTGCCTTCGCCCAGAGCCGTGGAACTCCTGGGACACCAAATGGACATCAAGGGTTTCTACAAGAGGTTCTTCCTCCACGACCCGTCGGTCTTCGACACCAGGTACTCGCAAGACTACCTGCCGGTTCGACAACAACGGGAAGCCGTCGGGCATGCCGTGCGCGCCATGTACCTCTACTCGGCGATGGCGGATCTGGCTTACGAAACGGGCGATATCAGCTTGCTTCAAGCCCTCCAAAGCCTGCACGACAGCGTCACCCTGCGGCGAATGTATGTCACGGGAGGAATTGGCCCCTCCGAGCATAATGAAGGTTTTACCGCAGATTACGACCTTCCCAACGACAATGCTTACCAGGAAACCTGCGCTTCGCAAGGCATGATTCTGTGGAATTACCGTATGCTGAAGCTGACGGGCGACAGCCGATACTCCAATGTTATGGAACTATCTCTTTATAATGCGCTCGCCGCCGGAGTCTCCTTGAGCGGAAACACGTTCTGCTATGTGACTCCGCTGGCCAACCAAGGGGACATGGCGCGACAGCCTTGGTTTGGAGTTCCCTGCTGCCCCACGACCATCGTCAGGTTCCTCCCTTCCCTGGGGAAGTACATTTACAATCAGTCATCGGACGGGTTATGGGTGAATCTCTATATTTCAAGTACGATACATACCCGAATAGGTAACAAGGATGTCCAGCTTCAACAGGCATCGAATTATCCGTGGGATGGAAACGTAAAGTTATCGGTCAATGACCCCGGTCCGGAAGAGTTCACTCTCCATTTGCGAATCCCTGATTGGTGCACCCAAGCGTCTGTGACAGTGAATGGCGCCGTAGTTCACCCCGTCATGTCAAAAGGATATGCGGAGATCCACCGCGCTTGGTCAAATCGGGACACCCTCGAGCTCTCGCTTCCCATGCAGGTTCAGAAACTGCGTGCCAACCCGAAGGTCCTTGAAGATCGCGGCAAGATCGCCCTGAAGCGTGGTCCCCTGATTTATTGCCTGGAACAGCCCGACATGGCTGCGCCGGTCGATCAAATGGTCATTCCAACTGAAACGAAGTTCGAACCCAAGTTTGAAGCAAATCTCCTGGGTGGAACGGTCGTGCTGAACGGGCAGGCGATGCAGAAGCAGTCTGTGGATTGGCATGACGTTCTGTACAAGCCCATGGCGGATTCTCCCGGGCTCCTCACCCCAACCCCCATCACGGCACTTCCATATTGCCTCTGGGGTAATCGCGGCCTCGCGAAGATGACGGTCTGGATTGACTCTCAGCCCTGAGCTGCATGTCTTCCGCGATCACAGGAAAGCCGAGTATGCTGCTGGCCCGCAAGAACGGCGGGCCTCTACCCACTCGATTTCCGTGACCATGTGCTCGGCACCGCATTCAAGCCCCGCGCGATCGTCGTCATTCCCGTCCCGCCGTGGCGGGAGGAATCCAGGTCGCCGCTGGACCCCTCCCGCAAGGCCGAGCATGTCCCACATTTTCTACTGGACACAGGGGGTATGGATATTCCGGGAATCCCCGAAGGGGATTGATAAAGTAGCCGGGGGCAACGCCCCCGGAAACGGGCGACCCCACCAGGCCCGACCCTGAAAGGGTCGAATGCGGGTGATGTCGCGACCGTACGCGGGGCCTCTAGCCGGGTCTATACGACCCCTTCAGAGTCGGTCGGTTTCCGGGTTAGTCTTCCGGGGGCGTTGCCCCCCGGCTACTATATGGTGCCCTTGCAGGGCACGGTGGACGGGTCTCAAGTTTGGCCGCAAGGGAACCGCCATGTGCAAACTCATCGCTCATCCAGTTCAGTCGCCCTCTGTGTCCAGCAAAAGATATGGGCAAAGATCAGCCCGCAAGGCGGGACGGGGGTGACAACAGAAGGCACGGCCTTGGAAGGGTTGTAGCCGCGTACGGCCCCCCAGGTCGCACCTTCTCGGGTCATTGCCGTGAAAGCGGGTCCTCACAATGCCAAGGCCCACAACAACCTCGGGGTCGCGCTGGAGTGGCAAGGAAACCTCGCCGAGGGGATGACGCACTTGCAGAAGGCGATGGAGATCGATCCCGACTTCAGCGAGGCCCAGAGCAATTTCGGAATCGCGTTCTATTATCGCGAGCAGTTCCGCGCCGCCATGCAGAACTCGGATTGCGACGGCGCTACTCCTTACGGCAACAAGATTCTTGCCGTGGCGCCCGACGATGCCGAAGTCAAGAAGGCCTTCGCAGACTGCGCGCTGAAGCAAAACCGCCAGCAGATGCGCGCCGCGTTACAGAAATCCGATTGGCAGGCGGCGCTTTCGTACGCCAACCAGATTCTGGCCCTGGAGCCGGGTGATGACGAAGCCCAGAAGGCCGTGAAGGATTGCACCCTGGCCGTCAGTCGCCAGGCTGTACACTAGGCCCTGCAGAAAGGGGATTGCGAATGAAACAAGTCCGCTTGCTGGACGAGCCTTTCAAGATGGAACTTGAGATCAGCCGCCCGTGGTTACATTCCCTTCCCAATGTACGTTTAGTTCTAGGGAAGCGCTTTCACTTTTCGCCTGTGATCATCCCGCGGAGCGAAAATCTTTGCGCGCCACGAAGGTTTTGCGCAATTCTACTACAACTTCGGGGCCTTTCCGCAAGGTCCGCCAAGGCGGGGGACCTGTGAGCCACCAACGAACTTGCTTCCGCCGTCGGCGAGGTCGGAACAGCCGGTACAAGCGGGCTTGCTGTCTCTTGACACTGGGAAATTGGTAGGCTAGAATGGTAAATTGCGGGTGCGCAGGTCCGCGCTGCTTTATGGGAACCCTCCTTCTCCATGCTGCTCCGACACCTCAATTCATCCCCTCGGTTGTAAGAAGGTAGTTGGTATGTGGTAGGTGGTAGGTGGGGGAAGAAAGGCCGGACCTGGGTTTCAGGTGTAAGTGAAGGCGGCTGGGGGCTTGGGGAGGCAAATTCACAATTTGGACAAGATGTCGGTTGCAGCGAGGCAAAGAAACAAAAGGATTCTTTAAAAACGAAGGAACGAAGCGGGAATGTCTATGAAAACAAATGGCCGGGTTTCCACAGCCCGGTGCAAACCGGGAATGTTATAGAAAACAAAGACACTTACGAGCTTAAGGCGGGAATGTTGTTGAAAATAAGGGTAGTTGGTAGGTGGTAGTCGGTATGTGGTAGGTGGTATGTGGTAGGTGGGGAAGAAAGGCTGGACATCGGTTCCAGGTGCAAGAGAAAGTGGCTAGTGTAGTGTCCCCAACGCTTCTTTACATTTGGCGACTTTGGACATGATTCGTTCGACCGAGGCGGTCCATACAAAGACACGAGGATTCTGGTTGTGATTGTCCAAATATTCCTTGATGGCAG
>JBEKHR010000071.1:0-20465 GCA_050012175.1 Terriglobia bacterium
GCCGGCGATAGGCTGCTGAGACTCGGCTGCGGGTTACCCACCGCAAAATTCAGCGGGCTCGAGGCTCCCCCGCCCGGCGCTGGGTTCGTCACCACCACCGCGTAACTCCCTGCCGTCGCCTGGTCCGCCGCGCTCAGAGAAATCGTCAACTGCGTCGAGCTCACGAACGTCGCCGTGTGCCCCACCCCGTTGTAAGTCACCGTCGAGCTGGCGAGGAAGTTGCTCCCATTCAGGGTCAGGGTCTGTAGCCCTGCCCCCGCCGTGGCCGAACTCGGCGATAGGCTCGTGATCGCCGGCACGGGATTGTTGACCGTGAAATTCACCGAGTTCGAAGCTTCCCCACCCTGTGCCGGATTCGTCACCACTACCGCGTACGTCCCCGCCGTCGCTTGGTCGCTGGCGCTCAGCTGGATCGTCAACTGCCCCGAGTTCACAAACGTCGCCGCGTGCCCTACCCCGTTGTAGCTCACCGCCGAGGTGGAAAGGAAGTTTATCCCATTGATGGTCAGCGTCTATAGCCCTGCCCCCGCCGTGGCCGAACTCGGCGATAGGCTCGTGATCGCCGGCACGGGATTGTTGGCTGTCACCGAGAACTCCACAGAGTTCGAAGCTCCCCCGCCCGGCGCCGGATTCGTCACCACTACCGCGCACGTCCCCGCCGTCGCTTGGTCGCTGGCGCTCAGCTGGATCGTCAACTGCCCCGAGTTCACAAACGTCGCCGCGTGCCCTACCCCGTTGTAGCTCACCGCCGAGGTGGAAAGGAAGTTTATCCCATTGATGGTCAGCGTCTGTAGCCCTGCCCCCGCCGTGGCCGAACTCGGCGATAGGCTCGTGATCGCCGGCACGGGATTGTTGGTTGAGACGGGAATGGCTTCGGTCGCCCCACCCCCACACGATGTCGACCACATTGCGATGGCGATGCAAGCCGTGGCGAGAATCCCTACGCTCCCACCATGACGTTGAAGCGCTCTCGCTTCCATGCTGAATGATTCCTTAGCTGGGGACAATGTGCCCTGATGGTCAGGCGAGATGGTGGATTGCCTCGAGCAGGCTGCGAGCGCGAGTCAAAAAGCCAGGAACCTTGTGATGAAGGCCAATGGAAATGGTGGCCCCGACAACATTACGGTCATCCTTGCTGAAATCCAAGTGGAAACCCCGTTGCCACGCGCCGATGGCGCCCCAGGGAACTCCTAAAGCCCCTCGAAGGCCCTGGTAATTCCGGCGTGGCCGAAGGGCTTGTGGGCGCCACCGGGGAGTTCCACCTCCGTCTTTGTTGAGTGGAACAAGATGCGCGCGATCAGGCGGCCCTCGATGATCAAGTCAGCCGACGCTTCGATCACCGATTTCGTATCCCCCGGCATGGCTCGTTTTCCCGTCTTATGAGTACTCAGCATTAACTTGCCGGCGGGAAGCCGGGCCACACCTGCCCAATGGAAATCAGGTTTCTTTTCCATCTCCAATAAGCCGCCCCGCTCTTCGATTGCTTCTTGGATCAGTTGAATAGCTTCATCCATACGCTCCTGGAGCTCACTGTCCGTCATGGGAACACCTCAACTCTTTAGTCGTTTCCGACTTTTCAACAGCCGGAAGATCGGTTCTCTGCAAACGGGCCGTGCCACGTCCTACCCGAATAACAACTCCCGACTGTCCTCCTTGACGTTCGTCCCTTATAGAATCAAGCGACTGAAGTGACGAAATCAATAACAATTTTTCGACTTCTGTGCCCGACGTTGAACTCATAATGGCTGCCGGGCGAAATAGGGCTGGTTTTGATGTCTCGATTAACATTGCCAACGATGTTGAGCGAACTTCTGCTCACGTCTTCCCAGGATGTCGCCAACACAAACTGATTTCGCCACTCTGAATTGGCCCAATTTGATGGTCCGAATTGGCCCACCCCTGGAAAACCTAACCGGACTGTTCTGTTTCGCTCAGGGGGAACAGGAGGCGCGGTAGACAGGAGAGCCAAGGTGGAGCTTTTTGAACAGCTTACACGGACATATTGGTGGGGCGGCGAACTCATGATAGAATCACAGTTGAGGCATTTGCTTCACGATTAGAGATTTTGGCACCGTTGAAGGCCAATGGAAGAGTCTCCGTCCACTATTGACATTGTCATTTCGGATCCCTACCCCATATTTCGGGAGGGTTTGCGGAAGCTGCTGGAAGCTGAGCCGGGGTTGCGCATTGTCGGTGAAGCCGCTGATGGTGAAGAAACTGTAAAGGTCGTTCGCAAACTCAAGCCGAAGGTCCTCCTGCTGGATCTCTCGATGCCCGAGGTGACCGGCATCGAAACCCTTCGAGAGCTGGGCAAGCTGAAGACTCAAACACGTACCATCGTAGTGACTACAACCATCGGAAAGGCACAGGTCATTGAGCTGCTTCAATTGGGGGTTCACGGCATCGTTTTGAAACACTCGGCACTACAGCTCCTTCTCAAGAGTATTCGTTGCGTGAGCCATGGTCAGTATTGGGTCGGCCGTGAAAGTGTTTCAGACCTCATCCAGGCACTTCGCCGGATGATGCCTGACGGACGCGCGTCAGAGGCCGTTCGAGACTTCGGAATTTCCTCCCGTGAGATGCAGGTCGTAACACACGTCGTTGCAGGCTATACGAACAAGGATCTAGCGGCGAAGCTAGGCATCAGTCTGCAGACTGCCAAGCATCACCTTACTAACATTTTTGACAAGCTGGGAGTCTCTAACCGCTTGGAACTCGTACTTTTCGCCATTGATCATGGGTGGATCAACAAGGATTAGTCCTGCTCCCTACGTTCTTTTCGACAGACCATAGACTGACAACTTGTCTCAGTGTGACATGTGGGCTCTCGTAGCGAGAGGTTACTCAGCATGCACAATGATGTGGCCCCGCGCCCACTTCAATGTGAAGGTCTTCGCCCTTTTCCACGTACCGAACAGGGTCAATTCGCCATATCCACCAGAAAGTCTACATCGCTCGCAGCCCCGCCTTCGCCCTGGCCGCCGAACCAAAGACGCGAATGTTCTTCGCGCCGTACATGCCCGCAAGGTCCAGGATTTCATTCCGCCTCGACTCGAGAAGCTCTTTGATCCCCATTCCTGACCTCCGCCAACTCTGGGGACAAGCTTACTACAACCGAGGATAACAATGCGAACCCAACACCCAACTGACAGGCGTTCACAGATACGCGAGGCGCCTGCAGTTCCGCCGTGCGCCGTTCGCTCACCTTCAGCACCGCCCAGTGACCTCCCGGTTAACGGCCTCAGCGGGTCCTCAGCAACTTGCCTCGCGTCGAGCGAATCAAGGTGCTTGCGGCATTCCCGATTGATTACTTTTCGTTAGGTGGCGAGCGTGTAATACGTGAGGAGTTTCCTGTCAAATGGTGATGGACCGGTGTGGAATTCAAGAAGCGCGTCCATGAGCATTCCGGCGGCTTCAGAAATCTCCTCGACAGGGGTGTAATTCAGTGTATAATCGTAATCACTTATTTCAGGACATCTCTTGTTGAAAGTTGGCTCATCGCCGGAGGATAAAGCGGTGAGCCATTTTCATTCGGTGTCATCTGAGCGAGAGCACATATTTGGGCATCCCACGGATGTAGTTGAGGGGGCGCCTCTCACCGAAGCCTTAGCCCCTGAAGCTTCAGGGGTTGAAGCCCACACATGATTGCGGGCCGGTCATGTCGAAGCTGAAGCTCGCCCCCCCTACCCAACTCTATGGAGGAAGGACTTTCTAAATGGCAGGACACTACCGCTGAATACAAGACGTCGTACTTCCGGAAATACTGCGCACAATTACTTCAGGTTCCAGCATTAGGGTCATGGCACGGTCGCTGAAACTTGATTCGAGTATGCACTCTTGATACCATCCGACGCCACGGCTGTAACCACATAGTAGTACGTCTGTCCTGCTTGCACAGTCTCGTCAGTGTACGTGGTTCCGTTAATAGGCGTGGAATTCAGTTGCGTCGGGTAGGGCCCACCCGAGGTAGTGCCACGGTAAACATCGTACCCAACTACGCCGGAAGTCGTGCTGGCGGTCCAGGTTAGAATCACGTCGTGCGTTCCCGCGCCGGACAGGCCCACCGTCTGCGGGCTGCCGCTGGAATTATCCGCGATGCTTAGCGAGGCCGCCTCGGGCCCCGCGACGGAAGGCATAAACCACACAGCAATCGTGCAGTTGGCGCCGGCTGCCAGCGAGCTGCCGCACGTGTTGGACTCGTCAAAGTCGCTGGCATTGGTACCCGTCAACGCGAGGCTGGTAATGCTCAAGGCGGCGTTGCCCGTGTTGCTCAGGGTGACGGTCTGCGTCGCACTGGTCATATCGATGGCTTGGTTGCCGAAGGCCAAGCTGGTGGGTGAAAGGCTGGCCACGGCAGCCGTGCCCGTGCCGGACAGGCCCACCGTCTGCGGGCTACCACTGGCGTTGTCCGTGATGCTCATCGAGGCCGTGCGGCTGCCACTGGCCACAGGCGTGAACATCACGGCAATCGTGCAGTTGGCGCCGGCTGCCAGCGAGCTGCCGCACGTGTTGCTCTGCTCAAAGTCGCTGGCATTGGTACCCGTCAACGCGAGGCTGGTAATGCTCAAGGCGGCGTTGCCGGTGTTGCTCAGGGTGACGGCCTGAGCCGTACTGGTCATCTCGACGGGTTGGTTGCCGAAGGCAAGGCTGGTGGGTGAAACGCTGACCAGGGCAGCCGTGCCCGTGCCGGAGAGGCTCGCCGTCTGCGGGCTGCCACTGGCATTGTCCGTGATGCTCACCGAGGCCGTGCGGCTGCCACTGGCCACAGGCGTGAAGGTCACGCTAATGGTGCAGTTGGCGGCGGCCGCCACCGAACTGCCGCACGTGTTGGTCTGGGCAAAGTCGCTGGCATTGGTACCCGTCAGGGCGACGCTGGTAATGCTCAAGGCGGTGCTGCCGGTGTTGCTCAGGGTGAGGGTCTGAGCTGTACTGGGCGTACCTACAGGCTGGGTGCCGAAGGCAAGGCTGGTGGCTGAAAGGCTGACCAGGGCAGCCGTGCCCGTGCCGGAGAGGCTCGCCGTCTGCGGGCTGCCACTGGCATTGTCCGTGATGCTCACCGAGGCCGTGCGGCTGCCACTGGCCACAGGCGTGAAGGTCACGCTAATGGTGCAGTTGGCGGCGGCCGCCACTGAACTGCCGCACGTGTTGCTCTGAGTAAAGTCGCTGGCATTGGTACCCGTGACCGTGATGCCGGCGATACTCAATGCTGCGTTGCCGGTGTTGGTGAGCGTCACGGTCTGGGCCGTGCTGTTCGTGTTAACCGTCTGGTTCCCAAAAGCCAGGCTCAGGACCGAGAGACTGACCACCGGAGCAGGGACACTGGTCCCCGTTCCCGACAAACTCACGGTTTGCGTACTGCCTGCCGTGCCGTTGTTGTTGTCGGTAACGATCAGCGTGCCCGCGCGGGCTCCTGTCGCCGTCGATGTGAAGGTCACGGTGATCGTACAATTGGCACCCGCTGCCACTGAGCTGCCACAGGCGTTCGTTTGGGCAAAGTCGCCAGCATTGGTCCCTATGACCGTGATGCCGGCGATACTCAATGCTGCGTTGCCGGTGTTGGTGAGCGTCACGGTTTGGGTCGCACTGGTGGTGTTGATCGTTTGGTTCCCAAAAGCGAGACTGCCGGGGGCAATGCTCGCCACAGGAGCCGGGGGCGTGATGGCTGCTCCGGTGCTTCCGCCTCCGCCGCAGGCAACCTGCCATGCAGCGGCGAGAATCACTGACAGGGCCAAAACAAGGGCCCTGCTTCTTGGAAGCTTCCTTCTTTCCGCTCTCGCTGCGTACGGGTTCATGATGGGACAACCCCTTGTGGGCTCTTCCGCAGAATCCGCGGATAAGAAAAAAGCGAAAGAGCCTGGTAAGGGCCAGAGGATAAGCTTGCGCATCCTGTTCGAATCCTGTAAGGAATGGCGCGAGGTAGCACAAATCCCGCAGGAGAGGACAGGAAGCACGTCTAGAGTATTCTGAATCGGGTCGAAAATTACAAGGACTTTATGTACGGGCAGGTCTGGTGGCCGTCCCGAGCGGGTCGGCCGTGTTTGAAACTCGAGGTGGGGGGGCGGCGCGCGAGTTTCTGAAACGCTGGTGGAGGCGCGCCCTGCGCTCCCGCCTCGAGCCGGTGAAGAAGGTAGCGCGTTTGATTCCGCGCCATCAGGGACTCCTGCTCAACTGCTTTTGAGCCCGCGGGACGATCTCCAGTGGCCCCACCGAGGGTTTGAATAATCGGCTGAAGTTAGCCCTGAGAAAGGCGTACAGATTTCGGACCTTCCGCGCTGCGGAACTCGCGCTCTATTACAGCCTGGGCGCGCTCCCTGAGCCAGAATGCACCCACAGATTCTGCTGAGCAGCCAAACTCCCACTGCTCCCGCACTTATGCAATAGTCTGGTGAGATAATCGGGCTAGGGGACAGGCCATCCCCACGTGTCGCTGCTCCCTACGCGGTCAAGGCTAATCAGGACAATTACTTCACATTGTAGTATTAGGGTGATGGCACGGCCGCTGAAACTTGATTCGAGTTCGCACTCTGGGTGACATCATTCGACGCCACGGCTGTAACCACATAGTAGTACGTCCGCCCTGCCTGCACAGTCTCATCGGTATACGTGGTTCCGTTAATAGGCGCGGAATTCAGTTCCGTCGGGTACGGCCCACCCGAGGTAGTGCCACGGTAAACATTGTACCCAACTACGCCGGGAGTCGTGCTGGCGGTCCAGGATAGAATCACGTCGTGCGTTCCCGCGCCAGAGAGGCTCACCGTCTGCGGGCTGCCGCTGGAATTGTCCGCGATGCTTAGCGAGGACGCCTCGGTCCCGGTGACGGAAGGCGTGAACATCACGACAATCGTGCAGTTGGCGCCGACCGCCAGCGAACTGCCACACGTGTTGGCCTGAGCAAAGTCGCTGGCATTGGTACCCGTCAGCGCGAGGCTGGTAATGCTCAAGGCGGCGTTGCCCGTGTTGCTCAAGGTGACGGTCTTCGTCGCACTGGTCATATCGATGGCTTGGTTGCCGAAGCCAAGGCTGGTGGGTGAGAGACTGACGATGGGGCTCGCAACCGTGAAGTTCAGCGGGCTCGAGGCTCCACCCCCTGGCGCTGGATTCGTTACCACCACCGCGTAACTCCCCGCCGTCGCCTGGTCCGTCGCGCTCAGAGAAATCGTCAACTGCGTCGAACTCACGAACGTCGCCGTGTGCCCCACCCCGTTGTAAGTCACCGTCGAGCTGGCGAGGAAGTTCGTCCCATTCAGGGTCAGGGTCTGCGCCGCCGCGCTCACGACCGCCGAGGCCGGCGATAGGCTGCTGAGACTCGGCTGCGGGTTACCCACCGCAAAGTTCAGCGGGCTCGAGGCTCCCCCGCCCGGCGCAGGGTTCGTCACCACCACCGCGTAACTCCCCGCCGTCGCCTGGTCCGTCGCGCTCAGAGAAATCGTCAACTGCATCGAGCTCACGAACGTCGCCGTGTGCCCCACCCCGTTGTAAGTCACCGTCGAGCTGGCCAGGAAGTTCGTCCCATTCAGGGTCAGGGTCTGCGCCGCCGCCCCCACGATCCCCGAGGCCGGCGATAGGCTGGTGAGACTCGGCTGCGGATTGTTGCCTGTGCCAGTTAGGCTCACTGACTGCGGGCTGCCAGCGGCGTTGTCCGTGATGCTCACCGAGGCCGTGCGGCTGCCACTGCCCGAAGGCGTGAACGTCACGCTGATTGTGCAGTGGGCGCCGGCCGCCACCGAACTCCTGCAGGTGTTGGTCTGAGCAAAGTCGCTGGCATTGGTACCTGTCAAGGCGAGGGTGGTAATGCTCAAGGCGGCGTTGCCGGTGTTGCTGAGGTTGACGGTGTGCGCCGTACTGGTCTTACCTACGGCTTGGCTGCCGAAGACAAGGCTGGTGGGTGAAAGGCTAACCACGGCAGCCGTGCCCGTGCCGGAGAGGCTCACTGTCTGCGGGCTGCCCCGGGCATTGTCCGTGATGCTTAGCGAGGCTTTGCGGCTGCCACTGGCCGAAGGTGTGAACGTCACGCTGATCGTGCAGCGGGCGCCGGCCGCCAGCGACTTGCCGCAGGTGTTGGTCTCCGCAAAGTTGCTGCCATTGGTACCCGTCAGGGCGAGGCTGGTAATGCTCAAGGCGGCGTTGCCGGTGTTGCTGAGGTTGACGGTGTGCGCCGTGCTGGTCTTACCTACGGACTGGTTGCCGAAGGCAAGGCTGGTGGGTGAAAGGCTGACCGCGGGCGAGCCTCTCCCAAAGAACATCGACTGCGGGCTGCCAAGGGCATTGTCCGTGATGCTTAAGGCAAGAAGTGCGATGCAGGCCGTGGAGAGAATCACTGCGTTCGCACGTTGTCGTTGCACTGCTCTGGTTTCCATGGGGAGATACCTCGCGCGCACGCGCGTTACTAATTCCGGGTCGAGTTTTTGCCCTTCATATAACCTTTCTTGATATTCCACCGCACAATAGAACGCGGCGCCGCATTGGCCTCCAGCGTCGCGGCGTCGATCCGCACCGCGCGCGCGATCGTGGAATGATCCGACCCTGACTCCTCGAGCCCGATGCGCAGAAACTGCCGCAGGGCCAGCAAATCGTTGGCCCACCAGGCGATCCCACGCTCCGAGTCGACCCCCTTGAAATATCCGATCAGCAGCAAGCCAGAAGTGGACCCTCGGCGCAAAGCTGCGGTTTGTGGGCGGCTTCTGGAGAGGTATGCCGTCGGGCAGTACTTGCGTACTAGACACACGCAGGAGCAATCATCCTTCTCCGCCGCCCTCAAAGCCGAGCGGCGACCCTCCCAGGTGCTCCTCAAAAGGGCCGCGATCGCGATGCGCTCGTGGTCCGCCCCGTAAAGGCGCACCGCCTCCCGCGCAGTATTGATGCGGCGTGCGCAATGTTGAGCGGCAGAGAGAGCTGGTGCGTCTTCCATTTTCCCTTTCCCACAAGTCGCTTCAGATCATCCGGAGCAGGGCATCACCCGGCACCACCTTAATTACCGCTATCCCACACGACTGTCTACAGTACTTCGGTACTGACGTGCCGCATATCATCTAACGCTGTAATAGAAAAGGTTGCTGTGTAGGGTTACTCGTATGCCACCGGTTGAGGGAAAACGGCAATGCCCTTTCTGAAAAGGCGCGCAAAGGTGAAGCTTACCGAAAAGGAGAGCTCTTAGCTGGAACGATCGGCCCAGTGGGGCTCCGAAGCGGACAAAGACGCGCCTCCGTTGCTCTTCGCGCCCGCCGTGGAGCATCCGACGCTCCAAGTGAACGATCGGCCTCCTGTGGTTACCGAAAACCTCGTCCAGATTGAATCAATTGATGTTGGCGCGGCTCCGCTGCTAAGCTCTCATTCCATTGTCCAGTCTGTTTGTTTCCGTTTTTACCACCCTCTGTCCCTCCTTCCGGACTCGGGCGGCTTTGCAATTGGAGATCCTCGCTCTGCATTGCAATCTCGTAAATTCTTGTTTTTTAGCAAGAATGTTGTGCCATTTGAGGTATTACGAGAATAAGAACAGCTTGGTCGTTTGGTTGTGGCTCCGCCGCGCTGCGCCACCAGATCAATGTGCTGCGAAGGTCGCAGCGCGGGCGTGCTCAACTGAGCACGGCGGACGGGCTGCTCTGGATCTCGCTTATGCGCCTTTGGTCAAGTGGCGGAGGGAGTTTGGTTTCTGCGGTGGAGGAGGATGGTGGAGGGATCTTGGGCCTGGAACAGGCAGGAAGCTCGGCCGGAAGGCGAAGAAATGAGGAACCGGAGGACAGGGCTACCCGGGTAGCCCGAAAGTGACGGCTCCAATAGGGAGAGTGGGCGCAGTAAGCCCAGCCCGGTGAGTGAAGGGGGTTTTAGTCGGGGGCAGGAATGGGAGGTTGCCATCGCCAAAGGGAGCGATAGAGTTGACGGGAGACCTCCTCCCGCGTCACCTGATAACTACGGACAATTTTGGAATGCCGGAGGGTGAAGGCCGAGGAGAGGACGAAGGCCGAGCACAGCACCAGGATGACGGCCGCCAAGCCTCGGTTGGGGACAGCCTGGGGAGGGCCGGCAGCCGAGGGCCGCCGGGGACGATGTTTACAAGCACGCAGGAATCCATTTTCCAAGGCCCAATTTGGGGTGAGATCGTTCCCGCCGTTGTTTTCCACTTTCCAACGGGCATGGCCCAGGCCATGAACCTGGGGAGCGGAAAAGGCTGGGGCAGGCAAGGTGGTGATGCAAAGCCATTCCTGGGAGGTGGTCGGCGCGTGGGGCCGGCCGTGTCGGTAATGAGTTTGGGTCACCTGCTCTTGGGTGCGGATCACCCGCACCGGTTGAGGATGATCTTGGGTAAAAGGCAATCCCTGCTCCTCCCAGAGACGCACTTCGTAGGCATTGCCCTCTTGGCGTTCGCGGAAGGTCTGATCGGACTGGCGCGCCTGAAACAAGCCCATGGCATCTTGCTAGAGATCGCGGTTCTCTTGTTTCAAGGTAATCACCCCATCCCAGCCGACCTGCTGGGCCAGCTTGAAGAGCGGCGCTTGAGCGTAAAGGGCGTCGAGCTGAAGGATGTCAAAGAAACGGCTGCCGTAAAGGTCGGGCAGCCTGGTGAGGAGGCGGAGGCCCGCCCTGTCCTCCGCTTCGCCGGGATGAAGCCACTCGATGGCCGGGAAGGGCTGGATCGGGCTACGGATGAGCTGGCCGCCCACCGCCCGAGGGTAGTACGGGATGGGCTCGACCGCTTGGCCCTGCGCGTCCCAGCCGGAGACCCGGCGTTGCAACCAAAACTCACAACAGCGGCCATGACTGGAAAGGATCTCGAGGCCATTCAGAGCGGCCACCGCATTGTACTATTAGGGTCATGGCACGGTCGCTGTAACTTGATTCGAGTCCGCACTCTGGGTGACATCATTCGACGCCACGGCTGTGACGGTGTAGTAATAAGTCGTCCCAGCAACCACCGTTGCGTCAGTGTAGGTGCAGGCCGTTGTGCTCGTGCAACCTGCGGCCACAGGAGAGCTGTTGAGCGGCGTAGTGCTCTCCCCTCCCGATGTTGTGCCACGGTAAACATTGTACCCAACTACGCCGGGAGTCGTGCTGGCGGTCCAGGTTAGAATCACGTCGTGCGTTCCCGCGCCAGATAGGGCTACCGTCTGCGGGCTGCCGCTGGAATTGTCCGCGATGCTTAGCGAGGCCGCCTCGGTCCCGACGACGGAAGGCGTGAACATCACGGCAATCGTGCAGTTGGTGCCGGCGGCCAGCGAGCTGCCGCACGTGTTGGACTCGTCAAAGTCGCTGGCATTGCTACCCTCAACGCGAGGCTGGTAATGCTCAAGGCGGCGTTGCCGGTGTTGCTCAGGGTGACGGCCTGAGCCGTACTGGTCATCTCGACGGGTTGGTTGCCGAAGGCAAGGCTGGTGGGTGAAAGGCTGACCGTGGGCGTGCCTCTCAGGAAAAGGATCGGCGCCTGCGGGCTGCCACGGGCACATTGTCCGTGATGCTTAAGGCAAGTGCGATGCAGGCCGTGGAGAGAATCACTGCGTTCGCACGTTGTCGTTGCACTGCTCTGGTTTCCATGGGAGTTGCCTTCTATACACGGGCGTTACCAATTCCAGGTCGGGTTCTTGCCCTTCATATTCGCTTACATCAACTAACCCTCTGTCCCAAAAGGGAAGGCTAGGCCTTCTGTTCTCAATTGGCGTTCGACAATGTCAGACGTCCTTCCTTTTCTGGTTTTCCGGGTGACGCGAAAAGAGAAGGAGTGACTAAATTGCCGAAAGGGATAAAAGTCACTGCGCAACGCGGTAAACCTCCAGCCCCAAGATTTCTGCCCACAAAACCAGATCGGCCAGGGCATCGGCAACTTTGGGCGGCGTAAGTCAGAGAAAACCCGGCACCTATCGGTTTGCCAGGGCGGCATTCCATCCAGCCACACGACATCCACCCAGGCTGGAATGCATCGCCTATCAGGTGGTAGCAAAAATAGCGATTGGGGAAGTTGTCGAGGGAGAGAACATTGAAGTCTCGGAAAGGCATGTAGACCATCCGAGCGCCTTGGGCACGTTATGGAGGGTAGGTTCAAGGCCCAGGCCTCCTTCGCAGGCACAAGAGGATCACAGCCAAGTCGACGGGCTTCCTTGCAGCCCCCGTGGTGTTCCCCTGCCGGGTACTTTCCTGATCCCCAAGCCCAAGTTAAACGGGAGCAGGTGCACCAGCAGATGATCGAGGATGTTCGGGTGCCGCCGACGCACCCGTTGTATGCCACCCGTCTCAACGGGTGTACGAAGCTGGGCGCGAGCTTCTCCCGGCGCTGTCACAGTAACCGCTTCCAACGCTTGCCCACTTTGGTTCGCCTCTGCGGCCACTTTTTCTCCCGCCTTCGCCAGCGTCTCCTTCACCGTTTCGCCGTCGCCCTGCTCCGCCGGCGGCAGCGTCACGGCCACCGCCGCTCCGCTTGCCATGGGCGCGCGCCCTAGAAGTGAGATCCTGCATGCTTTTGCCCCTTAGGGCCCCGCGTCTTACTGTACATACTCCCCTACACCCTGCACTCTTGTTCGCTCGCAACGGATTTGCGGTGTCAGGCTTTGACCTTGATCCCAGCAAGGTGACAATGCTCCAGCGTGGTGAGAGTTACATTCGCCACATTTCCGAAACCGTCATCGCGGAGCATATACAAAATAAACGCTTCCAAGCCACGACGGATTTTTCCCACCTTCGCGAAATGGATGCCATCCTCATTTGCGTCCCCACTCCATTAGATCCCCACCGCGAGCCTGATCTCTCGTTTGTGCGCAACACGGTGGAGGTCCTGACTCCGCATTTGCGGCGCGGCCAACTGGTGGTGCTGGAGAGCACCACTTATCCTGGCACCACCGAGGAAGTTGTGCTGCCGATTCTGGAGAAATCCGGCATGCAATGTCCGATAAGCCCTTACGTTACGGATGGGCGCGACGTCACGGCTAGTGAAGAGCGGGAAGCTGACTTCCTTTTGGCCTTCTCTCCCGAGCGTGAGGATCCGGGCAATCAGCAATTCCAAACCCACCAGGTCCCGAAGATCATCGGAGGAGTCAATGCCTCCAGTGCGCGAGGGGCACAGGCGCTTTATTCGCGGGCCTTCGAACAAACACACCTGGTTAGTTCCACGCGCGCTGCGGAGATGACCAAAATTCTGGAAAACACTTATCGGGCCGTAAACATAGCGCTCGTCAACGAACTGAAACTGCTGTGCCTGCGGATGCGTATCGACATCTGGGAAGTGATCGAGGCTGCCAAGACGAAACCCTTCGGTTTTACCGCCTTCTATCCGGGTCCGGGCTTGGGCGGACACTGCATTCCAATCGACCCGTTCTATTTGACTTGGAAAGCGCGCGAATACGAATTTCCGACGCGCTTCATTGAATTGGCCGGGGAAATCAACGCGTCCATGCCCGAACACGTAATGGTTTCATTGGTGGACGCCCTGAACCAGCGCAAACAATGTCTGCAGGATGCCAGGGTGCTCGTCCTTGGGATAGCCTACAAAAAGGACATTGACGACCCGCGCGAGTCCCCCAGTCTGAAAATCATGGAACTACTTCAGGCCAGAGGAGCCCGCGTCGATTACCACGACCCTTACTTTCCGCGTCTCCCTAAATGCGAAAACACGATTTCGGCCTCGAAAGCGTGGAACCTCGAACGCTTCGTCACAAGCTCTTTCTGCTTCTGGGCGCACTCGTTCGGCCTCACAATCGACCGGTCCCTCGGCTTCATAAAACACCCCAGATTGAAAACTTGGCCCACCACATCCTCACCAAGGTTGCGAAGCTTCGGGCCATCACCTGAGCTAAAATGGGCTCTCTTACGGTGGATTCAAGTAGCACAGCCGCCGCTCCTAGGGCTTCTGTGGGTTGGGGCACCAAAACACGTGTGGCGGCTCGTGTCTGCTCCCTGCTGTGCCAGCCTTAAGGATGCTTCGGAACATCGGGAGTCTCTCAGTTGATGTGGTAACGACGTCGGCAGTCAGGGTTCTTCAGCCGGCATGCCTGTACAAAAGGGTTCCGGCCTTGGCTACTAAACCAACAGGCATGCGCCCGAAAATGCGTCGCACAATTTGAGTGTTCCGACCGAGGCGTGCCCACTCGCCCGCAAGTTGGCCGTATCTCCAGTACGTCAAGGTGGACGGTGCTGCACCCCAGCGGTTCTTGAACTTGATGAGGCCGAGGGCACCCCAATCGGATCGCCCCATATCTAATTCCCGAAATCCATTAAGCTTGGCTTCCTGGATAGCATTCCAGAACAACAACTGCGTGCCCCCTAAATTGCTGAAGCGCCGGTCGGAGCAGCCATACTTGTAAACGAGCGTGGTTTTGTAGCTAAGCGTGAGGATGCTTGCCACGGGCTGACCGTTCTTGGAAGCCAGGCGAATCGTCAGCATGTCACCCATGCACGCAATCAAGTTGCGGAACCAAGCGAGTGGTGGTGGCATCGACAATTGCCTCCGGCGGGTAAGCACCAGAAGGCGGTAGAACTTCTCCAGCAGTGGCTCAGATCGACCCTCTTCGTAGGACAAGCCTTCCCGCTCAGCGCGCCTAATCTTCCTGCGAACGCAGTCTTTGTGGAATCCCCGGAAAAGATCCTCCAAGCTGGGTTGCAGGTCCAGCCGGTGCAGGCAGAAGCTCTCGGACTTGCTCAGGCCTGGGAGACTGCTAAGATCTACATTGACTGGCCTCATCTCGACGTACTTCCATCCATTGCCTTTCCAACCGTCACGCAGCGCCCCCCCAATGCAGCGGAATTCTTCGGGGCGGTCAACCAGTGGCTCGCAATGGTCGGAGAATGGCAGGGAGACGAGCCGACGACCCGTGAGCTGACTATTGACGCAGCAAGCAACGACACCGTTGGTCAACTCACGTCCTGGCGGACACGTGGTCAAGACAAACGGCTGATATCCATAAGTCAACTGTAACGCCCCCAACCAAGCCGACGTGTGAAACACTGACGCACTTGGGTGCCGCGCTAAGAATTGCCCCCAACGAGGGTCTTGAAGCGGATCAATCTGATGGAGACTCAAAGCTTGTTACACTCCCCTCACGGGCAAGTCGGTTGAACGGTAACATGCGGCAGCTCCAGCCGAGGAGGTTCAGCCTGAGAAGCCTGGCGTTCGGCTCGTAAGTATCTTAAACAAGGCTTTGTAATAACACATCGCCAACCCTTCTTGATTTCACCGAAAACTCCACCTTCTCCCTGTCACTGATGCTCGCGTGGTTCACCGTAGATCTGGAGCCAGTCGAGGAAGGCCATTACGACCTTGGGATCGAACTGCGTGCCGGAGCAACGGCGTAATTCGTCAAGGGCATCCTCGAAAGTGCGGGCACTCTTGTAAGGCAGGTCGGAAACCATATCTTCGAAACACTCAGTTACAGCCACGATTCGCGCTCCCAGCGGAATCTCGTCCCCAGCCAGCCCGTCTGGGTAACCCTTGCCGTCGTAGCGCTCGTGGTGGTGACGCACGATGCGCCCAACGGCTTTCATTTTCAAAGGTTCCAACATCTTCTCGCCCGTGACCCCATTGCTCTTGACGATCTCGAACTCTTCCGCCGTCAGCAGCGCGGGCTTGTTGAGCACGTGCAAAGGCAGGTCGACCTTACCGATATCGTGAACGAGGCCCGCCAGACGGATTTCTTCGATTTCTGCCGGGGATAATCCCGCCTGCCTTGCGATCTGGATTGCCGGCCAGGAAACCCGCCGAGAATGGCCTCTCGGATAGGGGCAATCGGCTTCAACTAAGAAACCGAAGGTGGGGGGCAGGCCCAACAGCGGCTTCATCTGCTCGAACCGGTGCCGGCACTGGCTGAAGGTGCGGGAGCCCGGTGGATAACATTATTTTCGTTGCCACTCCCAGATCCGCCTCTTCCAGCGGTTGCTGATCACGTTCCGCATCATCCGCCGTGACGCTCAGCGAACCCATCTTCCGCGCTTGAAGGTCAAGTTTGTTTAAACTAAGGCTCCCGTTGTCGGCTCGCTCCGATGATGACTCCTGCTAGTAAGAAGACTGAACCGATGACTACCAAATCAATCCAGGCCGTTTGCTCCTCCCTTTGCCGTGATGGGCACTGACCGCGCGAGCCTCCCGATCTTCCGCAAGGAGTAGCCTGGATTCTACCCATGAAGATACGAGTATTCAATGGTACTAAGGTAAGACCTCGAAACTGCCATTACTGGGCCCTTCATGCCGGCTCAAAACAAGGGCGCTGCGCTGCCTTCCGGTCCATCACGACTCACCTACGATTGCCCATCCGAACGCAACAGCCGGACCGTCAGCTTTGAGGAACTAGCCTACCGGTGGGCCATCTTCAAACAAATCAGCACTCATCCCCGAAACCGCCTCGCCGAGTTGCTTCCCGACCAATGGAGAGCGGCACGGCGGGTGGCCGCTATTCCTGTCGCGTCCTGTGGACGTCGGCCAAAGGCCTTCAGGACAGGGCTGCTGCGAGGGTGCTTGCCAGGGCCCTGGGCGTCAATCCGGGATGCAGAGGTATTACATTGGTGCCGTCTGGTCTTCCTCTAAGAGGGTTCTAATGAGGAGGCGAAGAAGGTCTCAGCGAAGCGCTGGCCATTGGCTTTGACGATGCATTTCCATTCCTAATTCCTTGGCCAGATAGCGCCTTATAGAAGAATCTTATAGTCGTACTTTCACCCTTGACCCAGCCAATCCGTGCGCGAGACGTCTCGGGCCTTCGGTTCCGCTTTCGGGAAACGCTTTCTCAACTTCCAACCCGCCAGCCCAGCAATGGCGAGCAAACCGGTCCCAAGGAGTGTGATTGCCGGTGGTTCCGGAACAGGGACGGGTGGATCGCTCCCACGCCGGTGTTTAGGCGCCCCGGGGAACCAGGGAGGTTCCCAAACAGGCCGCCGCGTGAACGCCGGTCCTCCTTGACAGTCCCAAGCCCTAAGACCTATTGTCCCTTCACAGGTAATACAAGATTTCATAAGAAAGAGACCGTTAGTTGAAAAACTCGGGGTATGGCTAAGGTTGGCTGGGGACGATTCCCAATTGTACATGTATCCCTTGGGCTCCAAAGTCCAACTTGAGCCAAATCCTGAGGGTTGAATCGTACCCCAATAGATGTCCTTCCCAGAGATGTAGGATTCGAGGTCAGCAAAAGAGTCACCACTGGCACCAAATGACTGCGTGAAGTCCCCAGAGAAGTCGGGTGCCCCTAACTGCTCGATGTTGTAACTGTCGGCTTTAGCGGGGCTCGCGACAAGCATGGAAGACAAAATAAGTATTACCAATTCAGGTGTCATCCACTTTGTAAATCTCACTTTTCCAGCGTTGTCCTGCACTTTGAGGTGCCCTCCCGAAGGAACAATTGGTCTTTGCGAAGCATCAGGGTCTCGTTCTACCCATCGGCAGCGCCGTGGGCCGGAGCCTCACAGAAGGCATGAAGACTCGCTCCTAGGCCAGCGTCTCAGGGCGTCTGGTGGGCAATCCCGGCCCGGCAACAATGCGGTACTCCAGAATGTTGGCGGCCAAAGTTCGAAGATCATCGTTGGACGCGTTGGCAATGCCGTTAGCCGTCTTTTGTTCCTTCATTCCACTCCATCGCGTACCGACTCCTCCAAAATCGCCGCCGTGCAGCCAATGAATAGAAATCTGCACTTCAGCTCATCTCAGCTTACGGCACACCAGCTAATTCATACAACGGTCCATAGGTACTAGCAGGCACAATACCAAGGTACTAGTACTAGATGGCAGGTTTGGCTGTTCCAAGGCATCCAACAAGCTGATTTCAGCCGACGCTAAGTCGGGAAGTAGGGCGCTATGAATGTGCCACCACAGTGGTGGGCACCTTGAGACGGAGCATTGGCATTCTCTCCTCGCTGAAGTCAGGTGGACGGGACCGCTAATACATGTTGGTGGTGAAACAATGAGGGTACTCGGCGAACTCCAACAGCTTGGCAACGGCTTCGTCCACCGTTTCCAGCTTGCTCAATTGAAACATCCGAGTGACTTGCATTTGGCCGAACATCTTGTTTCTCTTCCTTCGAAAATAAGCTCTCAGCGTGGTTGGATCATTGTAGGTTGTCAGAATTCGTGACAAATCTTGCCAGCATTAATGACAAAACTCGCCGCAATTCATGGCAAAATCCTACTCCGGCGCGCAGGTGTGGCTTTACGCGGGATCAAATATAGGCTGCCTGCGCGTCGGCGACTCTATCTTTTTCCCTTTCTTTGCCTTACATTCGAGCGGAGTTCTGGATGGAGCGGGCATTAAGAAGCCAAGAGTGCCCCGCCGGAAGCCGGTCCGCAGCGTAGCCCCTCTGGCTTGTAGGTTTATGCCAATAATTGTGACAAAAAAGTAGGATCTTGCCAGGAATCGTGTCACAAATTGTCACGAATTGTGGCAACCAGCTCTGTAAGCCCTTTCGTATCAATAGTCGTGCTTTCACTTATTCTGACAACCTACAATCATGGGTTCGATCGTGTGCAGATTCCAGATTCCATCGAGAGGGTGAGCGGGAAAATCCGCAAGAAAATTGTTGCGTGAACGCACAGGTCGTGGGTTCCCCCCAGACAAGGGCGGACTGTCACTTGACAAAGGAGGCGCTCGATTGACCTCCGTTCTGCGGAGACTTCACCCTTAGGCTCATGCGGCCTTCCCCCCTTCTTAGGACCTGAAGAATTGCGAATAAGAGTAGCAGGGCCAGCAGGAAGAAACCCATGCCCCCTTTATGATGAAGACTACCGTGCAAAAAGCTTGCGTCGACGTACTCCGCGAGCAGCGTCAGCAGGGCAATTCGCATGCCATTAGTAACGCACACAATGGGCAATGCGAAAAGAACCAGCACGGCCTTCTTCCAGACGGAGGCAAGAAAAAGGTGCCCGGCGATGAGACTAGTGATGAAGATGGCTAAGGTTGAATGAATCCCACTGCACTCCTTCGCTACTTGGATGCTGTTGCCGGGCAGGGTGAGCTCGAAACCATTCCGCAGAACCGGCACATTGGCCAAGGTGAATATCGCAGAGCACACCTCGGTTGATCCGAGCCGCACAGCCCAAAGGGGGGCGTCGAGCAAGGAGTCAGGGATAGGTACTGTCAGGAGGAGTAACAGGAGCGGAAAAGCTCCCGCCCGAAAGGCCCCTGTCCCGTAACAAAAGATGAATCCACCCATCCAGAATATAATCAGCCCCAGTATCTCTGTCGAGAGGGAGTTTTCCGCTCCGAGTTGATTCAGTGCCCGCCCCGTGCAACAATTCAATGTCAGTCCCATGAGAAGCAGAATGCCGCCAATCGAAAAACCGTATTGGACCCTCGCGAAGATTCTTTTCCTTTGCAAAAACATCAGTGCCATGCTAATGAAGGGGATCAGCAAGGTATGCGAGTCCCTATCATACTCATGATGGCCCGTCCGCAGGGAGTAATCCAGCAGTGTCTTCAGCGGCGTCCAGAATACGAACAGGGACACTATAACAAGAAACAAGAGAAGCACGTTCCTGGGCGAGCTCATTCTCGCTGCATAATCTGCAATGGACGTGGCTCCGAGTCGAGGGGCCGGGTTTTGTCCCGGAGGCGGGACGGAAGGGCCAAGTGATGGAGCCGACATTTGTACGAATCCTCCGGAGGCCATGGCCTCATTGCAGATCGGGGCCTGACTGCGGGGTCACGCCACGTCGGCTACATGCGCCGGTGGCGTGTCCCCCAATAACGGGTCTAAGGTATATCAGATCGGGTTCCTTGGCAACGGCACGCAACGGCAAATGGAATATCGTTTCTCGGGATTCAACTGGGATGATGATTCGATACCCGAGGATTCATCAATGGGCATGAGCGGGGGGCCAAAGTCAACTCTTGCTGATTCTTCCGCATCGCGGGTCAGGATCCCGCAGCTCTTCTGACCGTTGGGCCAAAACCAGATAAAGGGATTTCTCTTGATGCTGTACGCCTCGATTGAGAGGACCACCCTAATTCGCCGATAACAGACGGGGTCCGGAGGGGGAAGGTAGTGTCGGAGGCGCTGAATGCGTTGGCAGAGGCGGAGTTAGAAGTCCGGAAAGATTTTGCAGGGAGTAAGAAAATCTCACCCCGCAGGTGTGGAATGCCGTCACACTCGCAGCGTGGAGAAACCCAGAAGACACTCACCCACGGAATCGCCGAGGCTTTTTGAGATTGACCCCAAGCCGTTAGGGGAAGAGCTGACGGCGCTGGGGGGAGTGCCGCGGGTGGGGCGGGCCTTTCGGTCGCTGGGCCTGCCGGCTGCGATCCACGGACCTGTGCATATCAAGCACCGCGAGCGGGGCTATGACGAAGGCACCTATGTGGAAAGTTTGGTGGTGTTAAAGGCGGGGGGGACGGGAGAAGACAACACACAGAATCAATAACTTAGGTGGGGCCAAATCAGATGATCAGTATCCGTCCGGCGAACCCAGGTGGCGCGTCGGCATACGGTCTGCCAGTCGCCCTCTGGCAAGATGGGGGAGTAAGGGATTAGGGGGTGAAGATGTTTCCCTCTTCAATCCGCGCGAGGCATTCCTC
>JBEKHR010000072.1:0-20298 GCA_050012175.1 Terriglobia bacterium
CGCGAGGCCATTAATGCGTTCATCGCCGTCTACAACCCGCGGGCCCTCCCTTTTGAGTGGACCAAGCGTGAGGTGCGGTCGGTTGAACCCAAGCATAAATACGCTTACTTAAGCAACTAAGTACTAGGATGCTGAAAAGCCCGTCAAGGCTGTCATTCCGAGGAGCCGGAGGCGACGAGGAATCTCGCAAGTCGCTCGTTTTCGGAGCGAGATTCCTCGCTTCGCTCGGAATGACAGGGTTCACAAATGTTTTTCAGCATCCTGCTAAGGACGGTGCGATTCTTTAAGAAGAGACATGGAACATCAACTTTGGTTTACGGCAATCTTGAATAAACTATTGGGGGGCGTGGTAACGCCTTTACTGGCCAAGGTTGGACAAGCGCCTTCCGATCCCGCTCATCCGATTCCGAATTACGTGGCGATGGAAGTCTTTGTCATCCTCCTGATGATGGCGGGAGTCGTTTTGCTGCGGAGGAGCTTGTCGGTTGAAAACCCCGGCAAGTTTCAACATTTGGTGGAAGTCGTAGTGCAATTCATACAAGGTATGTGCGAAGAGATCATCGGCCACGGGAGCAGCCGTTACGTGGCGATGCTTGGGACTCTCGGGATATTCATCGCTCTGTGTAATTTGCTGGGGCTCATTCCGACCTTGCAAACGCCAACGGGTCACATTCAGGTGACGCTAGGCTGTGCAGTGGCAGCGTTCCTTTATTACAATTTTCAAGGGGTCCGCCAGCATGGGGTGATTGGCTATCTCAAGCACCTTTGCGGGCCGATGCTGGCCATTGCAATCATCATGTTTCCGATTGAAATCATTGGGAACCTGGGCCGGCTGCTTTCACTCAGTGTGCGTCTTTACGCCAACATGATGGTGGGTGATCTGCTCGAAGCGGTTTTTGGCGCCCTGGTCCCTATTGTGGCACCTGCGGTGTTTATGGCGCTGCACGTTTTTGTCTCGCTCTTGCAGGCGTACATTTTCATGCTCTTGCCTGCCGTTTATATCAGCATGGCGGTTTCAGAGGAGCACTAATTTTGTTGTGGGCGGCCTGAGGCCGCCCCTACCAAGACCGCGAGTGTGAGTCCCGCTGGTTTGAGGGTCGCCGGGAAACCACCCACTGGCGGAAATTCATAGGGAACTCGCCCCAAGGTGGGGGAGAGTCCAGAGGAGGAAGAAAGTGAAACGTTATGTTGCGATGTTTGTGACACTGTTGGGAGCCTTTCTAGTTGCGGCGCCGGCATTCGCCCAGGGGACGGCGAGCGGTGGCGGCAGCGCAGAAAATACCAAGTGGGTGATTATCACCGCCGGATTTGCTATGGCGATTGCTTCCGCCGTTTGTGGCTATGCCCAGTCGAAGGCCACCGCAGCAGCTTGCGAAGGCTTAGCGCGCAATCCGGGCGCCCGGCCCGGCATTCAGTTTGCCCTGATTCTGGCACTGGTATTGATTGAGTCGATGGCCTTGTACACTTTTGCTATCATCTTCGCCAAGGTGACGATCTGATACGATGGGGATTCTGTGCCGGTTCGGTGAAAAGAGGGGAGGCTTCGGCCTCCCCCTTTTTTGTTCTGTCAGAAGGCAGGTAACACGAACCTGTTTCTCAAGGTCCGCGGCTTTTGTTGTGCGATCTACCCACGACAAGCATAGTGCAAAGAAGGGCTTGCTTCAGAACCGCGGACCTCAAAAGCGGAGGTCCGCGCTACTAGGTCTCGCCCTGGCATCGTGATGGTGCTGACCCCGCGCCTGCGGGGTCAGCGCTACATGCTTGCGTTACGGAAGCGGGATCCCTGCGATGTTTGAAAAGGTCAGAAACAGGTTGGGAAAGAGGCCCAGATAGAAGATACCGACTACGCTCACCGCCAAGGCAGTCCGGAGCGCCATGGGTAAGGAGGCTGTTGAGGCCTCGGTTTTGCCTTCCCGCATGTACATAGCCACAACGATCCGAAAGTAGTAGTACACGGAGACGACGCTATTCAACAAGGCGATGATGGTGAGACCAATCAAGTGCGAGTGAATGGCGGCGCGAAAAAGGAAGAACTTTCCGAAGAACCCTGCCGTGGTTGGGAAACCGGCCAGAGAAATCAGGAACACGGTCAAGCAAGCGGCGGTGCCAGGCCGGACGTAAGCCAACCCGGTGTAATCATCAATTTGCGTCGAGCGCTCGCCATTTCCGGCCAAGTGGGCGATCAATACAAATGCCCCCACATTCATCAATGCATAAGCCGTGAGGTAAAAGAGCACCGCGGATGTGCCCTCATGGCTTCCCGCAGCCACACCGACCAAAACGTAACCGGCGTGGGCAATCGCCGAGTATGCCAGGAGCCTCTTGATGTTCGTTTGCCAGAGGGCCGCAAGATTGCCCAGGCACATGGTCAGAATCGCTGAGACCCAGATTACCCAAAAGCTAGTGGAACCTGGGGAGGACAGGCCACCCTGGAAAATCCGCAGAAGAACCGCAAAGGCCGCCGCTTTGGGGCCAACCGAAAGGAACGCAGTCACCGGCGCGGGCGCTCCCTGATAAACATCCGGCGTCCAGATTTGAAACGGGGCAGTCGAGAGCTTGAACGCCAAGCCCACGAACATCAAGAGAAGGGCAACGCGCGCCAGCATTGTCCACTGCGCCGGGTGGGCAAGCCGTCCGCTCAACTCCAGCAGGTTGGTGGTGCCCGTCAATCCGTAAACAAAGGCAATCCCGTAAAGGAAGAAGGCTGTGGCAAACGAGCCAAGCAGGAAGTATTTGAGCGATGCCTCGTTGGAGAGAGCATCTTTTCGTTTAAAGCCCACCAGAATGTAGGTGGAGATTGAAGAAATCTCGAGGCCGATAAACACCATGATGAGGTCGGTGGATGAGGCCATGAAGCACATTCCTGCCGTGCCCAACAGGATCAGCGCGTAGAACTCTCCGTGTTGAATATTGTCTCGCTCGAGGTAGTTGATGGAACCCAGCAACGCCAGCGCCGCGACCAGCAAGAAAAGGTAGAAGAAGTAGAAACTGAAATGGTCAGCAGCGATGGACCTGCCGAAGGCTAGCCCCGGACTATCGGAGGTCCGCAGAGTGCCGCCCGCCGCAGCCAGCACTCCTACCAAAGCAAGCCACCCGAGCCAGGACCTTTTCCCGGGAGCTACGAAAGGGTCGAGGACCATGACCAGGATTCCAAATCCACAGAGGATGATTTCCGGAAGAATCCTCAACAGATCTGTGGGCTGGAAGCTGATCATGGCGCGACCCCCGGACGTGTGCTATGAACTCGGGCGGTCATCATCAAGCTATTGGAATCAATCCGTTGCATGACTGCGGCCACGCTACGGTCCATGCGTCGCAAGAAAGGCTGGGGATAAATCCCCATGGCAAGAATCACAATCACCACGGTGGCTAGGATGAGCTTCTCAAGCGCGTTGCAATCCGGAAGATTCCTATTCTTGTCATTCCTAATCTCGCCATAAAAAACGCGTTGGTACATCCAGAGCAAATAGACGGCGGCCAGCACCACACCCAGGGCGGCGAGGGCTGCGTATATTGCTCGGCTATGGTAGGAGCCAACGATAATCAGAAACTCGCCAACGAACCCATTCAGCATGGGGAGGCCAAGGGAAGAAAGGGTCACGATCAGGAAAAACGTGCTGTAGACCGGTAGAGAAGTGGCGAGGCCGCCAAACTCGCTGATGAGTCGTGTGTGACGGCGCTCGTACAGTAGGCCGACAAGAATGAAAAGAGCGCCGGTCGAAACGCCGTGGCTGAACATTTGGTAGATGGCGCCCTCCATTCCTTGGGTGTTGAGAACAAAGATCCCCAGCACGCAGAACCCAAGATGCGCCACCGAGGAATAGGCCACCAGCTTCTTCAAATCAGGCTGGACCATCGCCACCAGCGCCCCATAGATGATTCCAATGATGGCAAGGATGATGACAATCGGGGCGAACTCGCGCGAGGCGTGAGGAAACAGCGGAAGGCAGAAGCGCAGCATGCCATAGGTTCCCATTTTCAGCAGCACGCCGGCCAGAATCACGGAGCCCGCCGTAGGCGCCTCAACGTGCGCATCGGGCAGCCAGGTATGAAACGGGAACAATGGCACCTTGATCGCAAAAGCCACAAAGAAGGCGAGGAAGAGCCATCGCTCAGCGGAGGGAGACAACAAAGGACTGCTCGTGAATGCCCCGACGATTCGTAGCAGGTCGAAAGTCCCCGTGACGCTGTAAAGGTAAAGAATGCCCACGAGCATCAGGGCGGAGCCCACCATCGTGTACAGAATGAACTTCACTGCCGCATAGACCCGCCGCTCGTGACCCCAGATGCCGATCAGGAAATACATGGGGATCAACATGACTTCCCAAAAAACAAAGAAAAGCACAAGGTCGAGCGACGCGAAGACGCCGATCATTCCGGTCTCGAGCGCCAGCAGGAAAATGAAGAATTCCTTCACCCGCTGGGTGATGCTGCCCCAGGACACAAGCACGCAAAGGGGCGTCAGGAATCCTGCCAGCAGAATGAGCAGCGCGCTCAGGCCATCCACACCCAGGTGATAGTTGATCGCCGGTACGGCGATCCAGGGGCGGAACTCGGTAAACTGCATGCCGGGGGTGTCGCCCCGCAAGCCGGCGTAAAGCACGACGGTCACGATGAACGTCAGCAGCGAAGCCATCAGCGCTACCCAACGGATTTGTTGGGCGCGTGCGCGGCTCAGGAAGGCGATGAGGACTGCTCCCGCCAGCGGCAGAAAGACTGCGATCGTGAGAAGGTGCTCAGCCAACCAGGGCATAGATTGAGCCAAATATGTACCGACTTGCGCTAGTCAGTTGTTCGTTGTCCGTTGTCCGTGGTCAGTTGTGACCAGTATCCAGTAGGTGGCAGGTAGGGAAAAACCTCCTCCAGCCTTCAGCATACCGTCTACCGTCTACCGCCTGCCGCCCGCCGCCTACTGCCTACCGCTTACTGCCAACTGCTTACTGCCTACTGCCTACTGCCTACTGCCTACCTTCACTGACACCTGACACCCGGCACCTGCCCTCACCGCGGCCAGAGGACGTAAACCAGCCAAAGCGTTGCCCCCAGCAGGACCCATGAGGCGTAGCTTCGTATATTGCCGGATTGAACGCGGCGCAGAAGGCTTCCAACTCCGGCCACAGTCTCACCAGTTCCATTCACCATGACACCATCAATAGCTTCTTCGTCTACGCGCCGCCAGAGAATCTTCTCCGATCCTACTCGAAGTGGGCGGACGACCAACCAGTTATAAAACTCGTCCACATAGTATTTGTGAATCAGTATGTCGTAGAGCCTGCTGAAGCGCTCCGCCATGCGGGCCGGCCAGCCAGTGAATCTCAGATAGAACCAATAGGCAACGAGGATGCCAGCCGCTGCGAAGAGCAACGCGAACACCATTAAAGAGCCACCGCTGAGCCCGTGACCAGCATGATGTGCAGAAGCCCGAAGGAAATCCTCCGAGGGTTTGAACACAGGCTCGAGGTAACGGTCAAAGCCTTCGCTTCCCCCAAAAGCCCTGGGCCAGCTCACGTCGCCCGCGACAATAGAGAAAAGTGCCAGCACGAGCAGCGGCGCCGTCATCTTGGAGCTGCTTTCGTGCACGTGGTGTTCGACTTCAGGCTCCATCCGCGAAGCCCCGAAAAATGTCATGAAGAGACCGCGGAACATATAAAAGGCCGTCAGCCCCGCTGTGAGGGTGGCAAGCCAGTACAGCCATGGCCCGCCGAGGGGTCCTTCGTATGCCCCGGCCAAGATTTCATCCTTGCTGAAGAATCCTGATAACCCCGGAACTCCACTAATGGCCAGCGTCGCAATGAAGAAGGTCAGGAAAGTGGTCTTCATCTTGTGCCGCAGGCCGCCCATCTTGCGCATGTCCAGTTCGCCGTCCAGAGCGTGCATCACGCTCCCGGATGCGAGGAAGAGGAGAGACTTGAAAAAGGCGTGGGTCATGAGGTGAAAGATTCCGGCGGCGAACACCCCAACCCCACAGCCGATGAACATGTATCCAAGCTGGCTGATGGTGGAGTAGGCCAGCATCCTCTTGAGATCGTTTTGGGTGAGGGCAATCGTCGCCGCATAAAACGCCGTCACACACCCAACGACGCCCACAACTTCCAGAGCGAGGGGTGCGTGTGAATAGATCAGGTTCGACCTCGCCACAAGGTAAACCCCGGCGGTAACCATGGTGGCGGCATGGATCAACGCGCTGACCGGCGTAGGGCCTTCCATGGCGTCCGGAAGCCAAATGTAAAGTGGAATCTGGGCTGATTTCCCCGCCGCGCCGAGGAAGAACAGTATGCCGATGGCCGTCAATGTCCCCTGCATTTCGCCGGCATGGAGCGCACCGATGTTGGCGAAAGTTTGCTGGAAATTCAGCGAGCCAAACGTCCAGAAGAGCAGCGCCACGCCCACGGTGAATCCCGCGTCACCGAGGCGTGTGACGATGAACGCCTTCTTCCCAGCGTCGGAAGCTGACTGCTTGCGGAAATAAAAGCCGATGAGCAAATAGGAACAGAGGCCTACGCCTTCCCAGCCCACGAACATGAGCGGGTAGTTGGCGGCGGTCACCAGCGTCAGCATCATGAATAGGAAGAGGTTCAAGTAGGTGAAAAAGCGATAGTAGCCGCCCTCGCGCTCCATGTATCCCCTGGAGTAGAGGTGAATCAGAAAGGCGACCACCGTGACCGTCAGGGTCATGACCAGCGTGAGCCGGTCGTAGTAAAGGGCATAATCAGCGCGAAGATTCCCGGACTCAATCCAAGTGAAGTAGCTGTGGATGAAAGGCGCAGGTTGGCTGGTGGAGCTTGAATACGTCCAAGCGCTGAGCAGCGCGAAGATCATGGAGAGTCCTGGAGCGCCGCATCCGACCAGGGAAACTACTGCCTGCGAAAAACGCCGGCCGAATAGGCCGTTCAAGGTTGTCCCCACCAAGGGTGGGAGCAGCATGAGTATGAGCAGGATTTCCATTATGAGTCGTCAGTTGTCAGTCTTCAGTTATCAGTTCTTAGGCCTCAACGCTTCCTGTTGATTTGCACTTGACTCTCGACCTTCGACTTTTGACTTGTCGGGAATCGCTGACACTTCCAAATACTTTTGGCTACAACTTCATTGAATCGAGATCTTCAATGTTGAGTGTGTTTCGGTTCCGATAAAGTGCGATGATGATGGCCAGGCCCACGGTCGCTTCGGCCGCCGCCACCACGATCACGAAGAAAACAAACAACTGCCCGTCCAGGTTTCCCAAATAGCGCGAAAAACCGATGAAAGCCAAGTTGACCGCGTTGAGCATCAGCTCGATGCACATGAAAACCGTGATGATGTTTTTCCGAAAAACAAAGCCTGCGGCGCCAATCACGAAAAGGGTGACGCTGAGGGCCAACACGTGTGCAAGCGGAACCATTCTCGAAACCTCAAAGCTCTTTCTTGGCCAGGACCACGGCGCCGAGAATTGCCACCAGGATCAAGATGGAGGTGACCTCGAAAGGCAGCACGTAATTCCTGAACAACAGGTGACCAATGGCGGCAGGCCCGGCGTCCAGGGATGCGGTAGGGCGTGTGCTTCCCGCCGGAAATTGCTGCCAGACTGCAAACAGGATTTCTACCAGGAAAGCAGCAACCAGAGGGGCTCCCAGCCAGTGCGCAATTCGACTGCGGTGGCTAGGCACTTCCCGGCCTGCGTTTAGGACCATGATGACAAAGACAAATAACACCATAATCGCACCAGCGTAAACAATCACCTGGATGACGGCGATGAATTCTGCGCCCAGCAACAGATAAACCACTGCCAGCGAACACAGCACCACGATGAGCGAAAGGGCGCTGTACACAGGCGTGCGCTGGGCGACGACGCTTATTGCCGCTATCACAGCCAGGGCACCGAAAATGTAAAAGAGCACTACCATTTTGGCTTCAAGAGGAGCTGATCCAGGCAACCACGAAGCTGGTCGCCAAAATGTTAAGCACACCCACCGGCAACAGGAATTTCCAGCCGAAGGCCATCAACTGATCGTACCGGAAGCGGGGCAGAGTGCCACGCATCCAGATATAGAAAAACAGGAAGCAAAAGAGCTTTGCACAAAACCAAAAAACGGGAAGGATCACCCGAAGTGCATAGGGCCCGAAAAGGGGGCCATGCCATCCGCCGAAAAACAGTATGGTGGCCAGGCAAGAGACCGTAATCATGTTGGCATATTCGGACATGAAGAACATGGCGAATTTCATGCTGCTGTACTCGGTATGAAATCCACCCACTAGCTCATTCTCTCCTTCCGGCAGGTCAAAGGGAACCCGGTTGGTTTCTGCGATGGCGGCCATAAAGTACACGAGGAATCCCACCGGCTGGACGAAGACATTCCAGTGGGGAAGGAAGGTGTTGATTCCGCCGACATGCCAGAAGCCCGCTTGACCATTCACGATCCCGCGAAGGCTCAACGTGCCCGCGATCATCAGTACGCCCACCACGGCCAGGCCCAGCGACAGCTCATAACTAATCATTTGGGCGGAAGAGCGAAGCCCGCCCAGGAGAGGGTACTTGCTATTCGATGACCAGCCGGCTAGCGTGACGCTATAAACCCCCAGTGAAGTTACGGCGAAGACAAAGAGCAGGCCGACGTTTAAATCGGTAATCTGAAAACTGATCGTGTGACCGTAAATCGTAAAACTCTCTCCGAATGGAATCACGGCGATGGAGAGTAAGGCCAGGGTGAATCCCAAGAAGGGCGCCAGCCAGTAAATGACCTTGTCGGCCTCCAGGGGTACGATGTCTTCTTTGAGAAAGAACTTGATTCCGTCAGCGACAGGTTGCAGAAGCCCGTGTGGCCCCACCCGGTAAGGCCCCCAGCGGGCCTGGATGTGCGCCACCACTTTTCGCTCGAGCCAGGTCAGGTAAGCGATAGTCGTGAACAAAACAACGATAACCACCGCAATTTTTGTCAGGGTGATAAGGAGCAACAACCCTGTGTCAGAAAATATGGCCATAGGGTTTCTTGGCTTCGTCCACTGAATTCAGCGCCCAACTGTAACGACTCACTGTCCCCGAAGTAAAGAGCGTATCACGGGAGGAAAAAATCAGGTCTGCACCCTCCAGCTCGGGTGGCATGCCCTGGGGCCGTGTCGCGACCGCCCGGCCGACCAGCAGGCTGGGAAGAGGAACAGCGTACCCGGGCACCTTGGCAATAATCTCCCGCATGACGTCATCCGCAGACTGGTAATTCCATTTCTGGTCAAACAGGCGGGCCAAAGCAAGCAGGATTTCGAGATCGCTCCGGGTTCCAGCTTTGCGCATGGTCTTCTTGAGCCCCTGCACCTGCCCACAAGCGTTGGTGACGGTGCCCGACTTCTCTGCGAAACTTGTGGCGGGCAGGATCACGTCCGCCACCTGCGTGGTCTCCGTCGGGAATATTTCAGCGACCATGACGAAGGCCAGCTTGCTCAAGACCTCTTTCGAAATCTTGCACGTCTTGACAGGATTTGACCCGAAGACGAGTAAGGCCTTGATTTGTCCTGTTCTGATACCCCCAACGATTTCCGGAAGATTGAGCCCGGGATTTACGGAGATCTTCGCCTGCCAGGCGGATTCAAAACTCGCGCGAGCAGCGTCATCGGTAATGGGTGAGTACCCCGGAAGAGTCCCGGGAAGAACGCCCATGTCTGCCGCGCCACGGGAATTAGCGTAGTCGCCAAGGGCAATGAATTGCGTCCGGCCGGGAAGCGAGAGTCCCCAACGGACCAAGTCGCGAACCGCTGCGCCCTGAACCTCGTCGCCGAAAATAATGATGGTATCGCTTTCCTTCTGAAGCTTCTCCCGCAGTGAATTAAGAGTATCAACCCCGTCCACGGCAAGATCCGCCGAAGGTGCTTCGGCTCCTGCCAGCGCGCGGATCGCTTCTGCTTCACCTCGAGGTTTTACCGTAAGATAGAGGCTCGACTGGCGACGGAGTTTGATCTCCTGATGGTTGATGACGTAGAGCCGCGCTCCTTGCCGTTGCACTGCCTGTCGAATCTGGAATGCCGTCAGCGGATGTTGGTGGCTTGGGTCGTTTCCAACCAGCAGGATGCTGGGGGCGTCCAGGATATCCTCCATGGCCGCGTGCCGGTCGGTAGCCTGCGATTCGGTCAAGGCGCGCACCAGGGAAGAGTAATCGGCCGTGCGGTGGTGGTCCAGGTTGTTCGTGCCCAGGATGGTTCGCGTGAACCGGCCGAGGAGATAGTGCTCCTCGTTGGTGGTGCGATTGGAGCCGATGACCGCGATTGATTCTGGTCCATATTCCGCCAAGATGCCCTTGAGCCGCTCGACCGTCACGCTGAGAGCTTCATCCCAAGTACTACCTTCCTGCTGACCGTTGCGACGGATCAGAGGAGCCGTCAGCCGTTCATGGCTATTGACGAAGTCCCATCCGAAACGCCCCTTGACGCAAAGGAACTCGCCATTGAACCCGGAATGGTCGCGGTTGTTGGCTCGGATGATCTGATTGTTGCGAACGGAAAGGGTCGTCTTGCAGCCGTCGCCGCAGTGATTGCAGATCGTCCCCGTATAGGTCATCTCCCATGGCCGGGTGTGATAGCGATAAGTCCCGCTGGTGAGCGCACCCACCGGGCATATATCAATGCACATCCCGCACTCTTCGCATTCCAGTTGCTCTCCGCGATTGGGAATAATCTCGCTATGCGCGCCGCGGAAACCGATACCGTAGGCGTTGACGTCCATTCCCTCATCGCATACCCGGACGCATCGGTAGCACAGGATGCAGCGCGGCCAATCATAATAGACAAGGCTGGAGAACTTCTTCTCCTCGTGATGGAGCTTGGACTCCATGAAGCGGGTCTCAGCCGCCCCGTATCGGAAGACGGCGTCCTGGAGCTCACATTCTCCGCCCTTGTCGCAAACCGGACAATCCAAGGGGTGGTTAGTCAGCAGGAACTCGAGCATGGCCTTCCGAGCGTTCTTCACTTCCTCAGTCTCGGTGTGGACCACCATCCCATTGGTCACCACCGTAGTGCAGGCGGTTTGCAGCTTGGGCATCCTCTCGATTGCGACCAGGCACATGCGGCAGGCGCCCTGCAAGGTCAGGTTTGGGTAATAGCAGTAAGAGGGTATCTCGATACCCACTTGCTTGGCGGCTTCAATCAGCAACGTGCCGGTGGGGACCGTCGCGGCCCTGCCATCGATTGTGAACTTGACCGGCTCGGGCGCAGTTCCCTTCTTGGTTATGAGACTTGGCATCAAAGCCGAACTACGAGTGTAAGGACCCGGGATTTGACGGTTCTCTTCCTTCAGAGGGTGGTCCACGATCTCGAAACCCGGGTCTTGCGTCCGGTTTTTCATGCTACGGTCACCGCCTCTTTCTCGTACGGGCAGTAGCCCAGTTTCAGGTGCGCTTCGAATTCAGGCCGGAACTTCTTCAGGATGCTGATGGTGGGCATCGCCGCGGCATCTCCGAGTGGACAGAGCGTTTTGCCCAGCATGTTGTACGAAACGTCCAGAGCAGTGTCCGGATCTTCGGGGAGTCCGGCGCCGGCGTGGAATCGTTCGAGCAGCAACTTCAGCCATGCTGTTCCCTCCCGGCAGGGGATGCACCAACCGCAAGATTCGTGGGCGTAGAACTTCATGATGCGGTGGGCGACTTTCACCATGCATGTTTCTTCGTCCAGAACTACGACTCCGCCGGAGCCCAGCATCGAGCCGATTTTGGCCACGGCGTCGAAGTCCATGGCAACGTCAATTTCGTCAGCCGTCAGCACGGGGCAAGAAGAACCGCCGGGAATCACAGCCTTCAACTTCTTTCCGCCCAGCACGCCGCCGCCCACCTCCTCGATCATGCGCCGGAGAGGAAAGCCCATCGGCAGCTCATAGACTCCCGGCCTTTCAATGTGGCCGCTCAGGCAAAAGAGGCGAGTGCCGCCGTTCTTGGGCGTTCCCAGCTTGGCGTACCATTCCGCGCCGTTCAGGATGATATGTGGGACGTTTGCCAGCGTCTCGACGTTATTGATAATTGTCGGGCCTTCGTAGAGTCCCACGATAGCAGGGAAGGGGGGCTTGATGCGTGGGTATCCTCGCAGTCCTTCGAGCGAATTTAAGAGCGCTGTTTCCTCGCCACACTCATAGGCGCCCGCACCCGTGTGGGTGTAAAGGTCAAAATCAAAACCCGTTCCCAGGATGTTCTTTCCCAGCCATCCGCGTGTATAGGCCTCTTCCAGGGCACGATCAACGATGTCCTTTAAATAGCGGTATTCTCCCCGGATGTAGATATAGCCTTGGTGGGACCCGATGGCAAAGCCGGCGATGCTCACCCCCTCGATCAATTGGTGGGGATCGTATTCCAACAATGGCCGGTCCTTGCAGGTTCCCGGCTCGCTCTCATCCGCGTTGCAGATAACGTACTTGGGCTTGGCGGATTGTTTGGGTACGAAACTCCACTTCATGCCGGTGTTGAAGCCGGCCCCACCGCGCCCTCGGAGGCCGGAGTTCTTCATCTCGTTGATGACAGCGTCCGGTCCCATTTCGAACGCCTTCTTCAAGGCTTGGTAGCCGTCGTGCTGGAGATAGACGTCAATCGAGGTCGAGTTGGGGATACCAAACCGCTGGGTGAGAACCTTCACCTCCAGCGGCGATCCTTTGGCGTAATTTTGATAATCCGACATGCGTTCCTGGTACGGCAGTGGAGAGGTGTCATTCCGAGCGAAGCGAGGAATCTCGCACTGTCCTTTCCTGCTCGCCCTGCGACTGACCCCTCACCCGGCCCGCGTCCCGATGAAGTGCATCGGGATCGCGGTCCACCCTCTCCCCCTGGGAGAGGGCAGGAACCCCGTTTTCACCTCTTCAGCAAAGGGAGGATGGGGGCTCTTACCCGTATCCTGTCCGCTTTACCCTTTTGCCCCTTAACCCTTTAGTCTTTACCCTTCACCCTTTACCCTTTACCCTTTACCCTTTACCCTTTACCCTTTACCCTTTACCCTTTACCCTTTACCCTTTACCTTCCCTACTCCCTGCTGTCGTGCGCAGCCTGTCTAAAAGCGTATCAACCTTTTCCGCAGTGAGGTCTTCGTAAAAGTCGTAATTCACTTGCATGGCCGGCGCGCCACAACAAGCGCCAAGGCATTCGACTTCCTCCAAGGAGAATAGTCCGTCAGGCGTCGTCTCCTTATGGCCAATTCCCAGCCGTTTCTTGCAGTGTTCGAGGATTTCCTCTCCACCCCGAACCATGCACGAGACGTTGGTGCACACCTGGAGGTTGTACCTGCCGATCGGCTTGCGATGGAGCATCGAGTAGAAACCGATGTCCTCAATCACCTCGATCGGCCGGACATCAACCCGGCGGGCGACTTCCTCGATGACCTCGTCGCTGATAAAACCGATCTCATCCTGAGCGAAGAGGAGACACGGGACGATGGCCGATCGCTTCAGCGGGTAGTGCGAGATCACTTCATCGAACTTTTTGAGCAGCGCGTCGGAAAGCATGGCAGAAGAAAACCAGAAATCAGAAACTAGAAATCAGAAACTCGAAATTGGAAACTGGAAAATGGAAACTGGAACCTGGAAAATGGAAACTTGAAATCGATCCCCTCCTGAGGGCACAAACAAGGGCGCAAGGTCCAGAATCGAAAATCCAAAATCTAAAATCGCCAATCCTCGGGATGTCCTCTTAATTATCCCTTTCGGCGACCTGCTAGGGTCCTGAGTCAGAAGTTAGCTGACAAAGTCTTCCCGTTTCGGGTGGCCGTTCCACAGCCCCGTCAGGGGTCCGGCAAGGCGGGATAGCCCAGGGCGCAAGCCCTGGGGGAGGGCCCTCACCCCGTCCCGCAGAGCGGGACACCCCTCTCCCGCCCGAGCGGGAGAGGGGGCGGGGGTGAGGGAGGGCTCGCTGACCCATCCCGCCCTGCGGGACCGTGGGCTACATTCTTTCGCCCCGACAAGTCGGGGCTGAATTATTCAACGAACTTCTGACTCATGACACTAAGGTCCATAATCCAAAATCTAAAATCCAAAATCCAAAATCGCCTTACCGGTCCACTTCACCCAAGATAATATCGATTGTGCCGATACATGCGACCACGTCCGCGATCAAGCGGCCCTCGATCATCTTGGGCAAAGCCTGCAAATTGGCGAACGAGGGCGCGCGAACGTGACAGCGGAAGGGTTTAGGCGACCCGTCGCTAACCATGTAAAACCCCAGCTCGCCGCGCGGAGATTCAATTGCCTGGTAAACCTCGCCGACCGGCGGATGGAATCCCTCGGCCACAATCTTGAAGTGATAGATGAGCGCCTCGATGGACGTCTTCATGCTCTCCCGGTCCGGCAAAACGATGTGGGGCGCGTTTGCCTTAACGGGACCCTCGGGGAGACCCTCCATCGCTTGTTGCACGATGCGCAGCGACTGTCGCATTTCTTCCAGCCGGACCAGGTACCGGGCGTACACATCACCCTCCGGCCGGGTAGGCACTTTGAAATCAAATTTATCGTAGCTCGAGTAGGGCTGGTTTTTTCGGATATCCCAGTCAACTCCTGAGCCGCGGAGTGACGGACCTGAAAGCCCCCAGGCAATGGCCTCGTCGGCGGTGAGCTTTCCGATTCCGACGGTTCGGCGGAGCCAGATAGGGTTCTTGGTCAGCAGATCCTCGTATTCTTTCAAGTGGCCGGGGAATGCCTTCACGAACTTCTCCACTCGCTTGAGCCAACCGAGGGGGGGCTCGAGGGCCAAGCCGCCAATGCGGAAATAACTGGTCATCATGCGCTGGCCGGATACCATTTCGAAGATGTGGAGGATATCTTCGCGCTCCCGGAAGCAATAGAGAAGGACCGACATGGCTCCCAGGTCTATAGCGTGGCTTCCCAGCCAAACCAAGTGGCTCTGGATGCGCGTGAGCTCAGTCAGCAGAACCCGTATCCACTGGGCGCGGGGGGGGATTTCGATATCCAGCAGTTTCTCGACCGCGAGGCAAAAGCCCAGGTTGTTGGAGAGCGGGGCAAGGTAATCCATCCGGTCAGTGAGCGTGATGCCTTGCGTGTAAGTCTTATCCTCGAAGGACTTCTCGAAGCCAGTGTGGAGGTAGCCGATGTCATAAAGGGCGCGAACAACTGTCTCGCCCTCGAGTTCGAGCACCAAGCGCAATACCCCGTGGGTAGAGGGGTGTTGCGGCCCCATGCTCAGGATAACCCGTTCCTCCTGACCCGGAATTCTTTCCAGCGTGATCGGCATCTAGCGATATCCCTCAGTGGGATAATCCTTGCGCAGCGGGTGACCTTCCCAATCTTCCGGCAGAAGGATTCTCCTCAAATAAGGATGTCCCGCGAACTGGATTCCAAAGAGATCGAAGACTTCGCGCTCGAATGCGTTGGCGGATGGATACACGGGAACCAGGGAATCTACCCGGGGATTCTCACCGGAGGTCCGCACTTTGAGCCGAAGCCGCGCTGCAGTCTGGAGTGAAAGCAGATGGTAGACCACCTCAAATCGCGGTTCGTTGGGGTAAAGGTCTACCGCTGTTAAGTCGGAAAGGTATTTGAAAGTAAGGCCCGGATCGTCACGCAGCAACTCGCAGACTGTTATCAGCCTATCAGGTCGGATGTAGATCGTGACCTCGCCACGAAACTCCCTTGCATCTTCAACGGACTCCGGAGCGAACTCCCGAAGCTTCATCAAAGCAAGATTCGTCTCGAGGTCGCATGTCATGACGGATGATTACTGAGTCCAGGGGACCTAGTCGCGGCTCGCTGCGGCTGCGATATCCGGCGCCAAGTCAACAGCCTGTCTGCTAGCGTAGGGGCGGTCCTGCGCGGCGGGACCGGCCAATCCCGCCGAGACGGCGGCGCTACCGTTTCCAGTCCAGGGCGCCTTTCTTCCAGAGGTAGACATACCCTGCCAGCAAGATGGCAATGTACAGAAGCATTTCAACGAAGCCAAACCACTTCAAGCTCTTAAAGATAACCGCCCACGGGTAAAGGAACACCACTTCCACGTCAAAGAGGATAAAGAGCATTGCCACGAGATAAAAGCTCACCGAAAAACGCTCGCGCGCATCACCCACCGGGGGAATCCCGCATTCATAAGGGCTTAACTTCACCCTCGATGGGCGTTTGACTCCCACCCACGCGGACAAGCCAAGGATGGCCGCCGCCACTGCCACTACGACCAGGAAATGGATCAGAACAGGCAAATAAGGGCTTGTCATTGCAATCACTTACAGTGAATGTCGTGAACCCCACCCAAACATTGAACTATACGGAGGGCAATCCAATGTGTCAAGTTTTTTCTTGCCTGCGGCGGGTTCAGTCGTTACCATTGTGGCTGCTGTGGCGCGTTGTTCGCTCACTAATACTGGGGTTGCGCGTGGGGTGATGGGTTTCAAAACTGACATCAGACACGAGGGTGTGGTCTGCCATGTCCAATCGGTCATGATGTGGAGAAGCAGGTCGTGACCGTCCAATTAAACGGTGAACCTCGCGAGGTGCCCGAAGGCTTGACCTTGGCGGCATTGATTGAGTGGCTGAAACTCCCTCGCGATCGCGTGGCGGTGGAACGAAATCTCGAAATCGTGCCCCGAGGCCGCTGGAATGTGACACCTATCGAAGCTGGTGACCGACTCGAAATGGTACACTTGGTGGGTGGCGGGTTCTCAGAATGAATTCCTACCTCGCAGCAACAATTCTCGTGCCCCTGCTCATTAAGCTGGCAGTAATCGCTCTCCTTGCAGGTTTCATCGCGCGGTTCGGAAGATTCCGGAAATTGATCGTCATCGAGCAACGTTCCCCAAGCGAAAAACTCGAATTCGCGGTTTTTCTTGGTGTACCGTTCACGTTAGGCGTTCTGGCCCGCTTGTTGGCCGGCTATCCGTCCACCGACCTCAGCTTGGAGGTGACGGTCGTGGCCGGATTGCTGGGCGGGACCATCGCCAGCCTGGTAGTCGGCATGATGGTCAGCTTGCCGGCGTTTCTGATCGGGCACGAATCGCTCGCGGTGCCCATGGCGGTGCTCTACGCGGTGGTGGCGGGGACGGCAAGGTGGGTTTGCCCGGATAAGGAAGAGATCTGGAAGTTCTCCGGGTTCATCGACCTCAGCCTTTACCGTTCGATCAAACAACGTTTCCAACACCCGGCGTTGGACTGGCAGGTGCTGTTTTCTTTTCTGTGTGTCATGCTCGAAGTCGCGCGCATCACATTCGGCAGGACGGGGCATGGAAAATCTCTCTACCATATGGACCCCCCGCATTGGTGGGCCTGGGGCTTGATACTGCTCGCCACGCTCATTGGAGTGGGCCTGCCGGTGCGCATCTGGAACAATACGCGGATCGAGTGGAAGCTGGTTGAACAGGAAAAGGCGCTGATGCAGGCTCGCATGGACGCACTGATCAGCCAGATTAATCCCCACTTCCTGTTCAATACGCTCAATACCGTTTCTTCCCTGATACGTTTTGACCCGGACACGGCGCGAGACGTACTATTCAAGTTGGCGAACATCCTGCGTCGCAGGCTAAGAAGCCAAATTCATTTTGTACCCCTGAAACAGGAACTGGAATTCATCGACGACTATTTGGATATTGAGGTGGTGCGATTCGGTCAGGATAAGCTTCAAATCCGCAAAGAGATCGAAACCGATACGTTGGACGTCATGGTCCCCAGCATGATCCTCCAACCCCTGCTGGAGAACGCCATCCGGCATGGAATCGGGCCCAAAATCGAGGGAGGCACGATAACGCTTCGTGCGACTCATGGCAAAGGGCACTTGGTCATCGAAGTCATTGACGACGGAGTGGGGATTCCGGAGGAACGCCGATACGACATTCTCGAATCCGGCATTGGCATCAGCAACGTCCACGAAAGGTTGAAGGTCCTTTACGGCCAGGATTCTTCCATGAAGATCACGAGCCAGCCCGGAAAGGGGACCGTAATTCGCATTGAGATTCCAGAACTGCTTACAACCCGGCAGCCTGTTTCCGTCGAGACGGCGCAGGTCTCGCCCTAGGCAGAAATATCTGAGATTTTCAGTGTTGCGTGACGCGTCGAGAGTCGAGGGGCGAAGGTCAAAAGTGGACCGGATGGATTTGTCTGCGCAAATCGCATAAATGGTAGGTGGTAGGTGGCATGTGGTATGGGGGAGCAATGTTTTTCCCCACCTACCACCTGTCGCATGACCGGTAGGTGGTAGGTGGCATGTGGTATGGGGGAGCAATGTTTTTCCCCACCTACCACCTACCACATACCACCTACCGTTCTTAAACTTGAATAAGTGAGGATGCTGGTATGGCGAACGATGGATCTGAGGAGGTCAAGACACCCCCAAAGTCGATGAGCATGATCGAGCCGCGCCTTCGCAACATCTATTTGGCGTTTTACAAAGAGAGCTACTTTACGCCCACCGCGCTTGACTTGAAGACCAAAGAGCTGATAGCCATTGGGTGCTCCTTGGTGGCCAAGTGCGAGGGCTGTTTGGAGGGGCACATCAAAAAAGCGCTGGAAGTCGGGGCGACGAAACAAGAGATTAGCGACGCGATTGTGGTTGCGGTCGGCATAGCAGCGGCGGGCGTTGTGGATATGTCCGATAAAGCTGCCATCAAACTCGACCTCCACCATTTTGAATAGTGATCACAATTCACAACTCACCATTGCTTCCGGGGCGCGCTTGGACTCACTTGTAATCGCCGACTTATTCTTTTTGCTGTTCCTCGGGTTGGCTGACAATCAGATGATAGCCGCGCTGCTTCCCTCGCTGCTGGGTTCGCTGCATGTCAGCGTCGGAGTTGCCGGCCTGCTGGTTGCGGTTTACTCCCTCACGGCGGCCCTGGCTTCTTTTATCTCGGGGGTTCTTTCGGACCACTATGGACGCAGGCGATTCCTGCTCTTTGGCGTCCTCCTGTTCGCGCTGGCCTCTTGGACGGCTTCCCGCGCCGGAACCTTCAATGAGCTTGTACTGGCTCGAGCCCTGACGGGGTTCGCTGCCGGGACGCTTTCCACATGTTCCATCACTTACGCCGCAGATTGGTTTGAGTACCACGTGCGGGGTAGAGCGCTGGGATTGATCTCGAGCGCTTATTTTGCTGCTCCCATCCTTGGGGTCCCGCTGGCAGCGCAAATAGCCGACCGCTACGGCTGGCGGCGAGCGTTCCTGTTGTTCGCAATTCTGGCTTTAGCCACAGCGGCCCTCTCCGTCAGCTTGCCGAAAGATCGATTGAATCCCCAGCCCTCCTCAGACAAGTTGAGGGCGGCCGGCCGATCCTTTCGTTCATTCCTTGTTCGGCGTGACACGGCTGCTGCCTTGGGCATCGCTTTCCTGGTGTCCGGTGGGCTGGTCGGATTCCTCACTTATGTCGGCCAATGGTTGCACAGCCAATTCGCCATCTCCACCCGAACCATAGGATGGGTTTTTATGCTCGGCGGCTTGGTGGCTGTCGGAAGCGCTCCGTTAGGCGGCATCATTTCTGACCGCATCGGGAAACGCTCGGTGGCCATTGTCAGTAACATTATCCTTGCGCTTGCGGTGGCGTTAATCCCGCTCTTTACCTGGGGGCCTTGGCTGCTGGCGGTTTTTTGCGTGGCCAGCTTGGGCGCCGCCTTTCGCCAGGGGCCTTTGACAGCGCTTATTAGCGAGCTCGTTCCTTCGACCCAGCGCGGCGCCTTCATTGCCCTCAGGAACATATTTTCCCAGACCGGCATCGGCATCGCCGCCTTCCTGGGCGGAGTGCTTTACGAACGGCACGGCTACGGGGCGGTGACAACACTCTGCGCGGTCATGACGGGCGTGGTTGTTCTCCTCTTGATTACACATATTGTGGAGCCGCAGCCGATCCAGGAACGTGTGTAGGGGAGGAGTCAGGAGTCAGAAGCCAGGAGTCAGAATCAGAATAAAGTCCTCGCGTTGGCATTGTCATGCATTGCTCTCTTCTGGCTTCAGACTTCCGTCTCCTAGTGTCATGTAACGTAAGTTCGTCGATGAAGTCAGCCAGTCGGAGGATTCGCTTCCCAGCCCCGTCAGGGGTCCCGCAAGGCGGGATAGCCCAGGGCGCAAGCCCTGGGAAAGACGGCCCACTCCCCGCCTCCGGCACCCCTCTCCCGCTCGGGCGGGAGAGGGGACGGGGGTGAGGGAGGGTTCGCCTACCCATCCCGCCCTGCGGGACCGTGGGCTAAGTTCTACCGCCCCTATCGGGGCTGCGAAAAGACCGTCCGCACGAGGAAGACTTTGTAAGCGAACTTCTGACTCAGGACACTAGTGTAGTGTCCCCAACGCTTCTTTACATTTGGCGACTTTGGACATGATTCGTTCGACCGAGGCGGTCCATACAAAGACACGAGGATTCTGGTTGTGATTGTCCAAATATTCCTTGATGGCA
>JBEKHR010000073.1:0-19376 GCA_050012175.1 Terriglobia bacterium
GGGAAATTACCGACAAACGCATCCGACGCGGTACTTTTCGAAGCGTGCCCGAGCTGATCGCTGCCATCAAGGAATATTTGGACAATCACAACCAGAATCCTCGTGTCTTTGTATGGACCGCCTCGGTTGAACGAATCATGTCCAAAGTCGCCAAATGTAAAGAAGCGTTGGGGACACTACACTAGGTCACCTCAGTGATCACCTCAAAACCGGCCATAAATGATCAGCCCAAAAGCGGCCAATGGAGGCCATCCGGGACGGAGTTGTTTTAACCTGCCTGCTCCCCTTCGGGCAAGCCCCTCTTGGTCCGCGTCTGTGCGGCGGAACACTGGGGCGAGCGCCAGCCGGTCGAAGTGCGTTGTCTACTTCGCGCCCTTGGTTTGCGGTGATAGCGGCCGGCTCCCAAGATAACCCGGAGCGTTCCGCCATCCGCCATCAAAGTGCGCATACCAGTACTCGTCATTTGCTGGTTCTGCCTTGCCTCGCCGGGTGTAGACGTTTCCTTCGGACGCTACAATGGCCTCGAGTTTCGTGGCCTTATAAATGCTTGGACCCACCCACGCCAGCACAAGCAACGAACGACCTTTCAGGTGGCTGTCAATTTCTCGGCGGAGCGAGGTGAAATCTTCCTTTGTTAGCCATCCGAAGACTGCTGCAAGATAGCGAGCCTTCGGCTTTCCGGTCTTTAGCAGCTTCTTCATGGTGTTGCAGGCTCTTCTGCTCACGGTCTCGCGCTCCATGTAGAGCACCAATTCTTTCGAGTCGGCATCGAACCACGAGAGGTCCCTCCTTCCCTCTTCGAGGCGGGTGACGAAACCCAGCATTTCTCCTAACTTAACGAAGAAGTTCAATTCCCTGTGGGTGACGTCGGCCCCATGGGAATCTAGCGCACAGAGCTCTCGATCGTTCCGAGGGTTACCTTGGACGTTGAGCGTTCCATAACTGCGAACATAGCCTTCGCAGAGTCTCTTGAGAAAATCGGTGGATGTCATCTGTATTCCTCCTCGGTGATCACATCAAAGCCGGTCTACAGAGGCCGTCCGGGACTAAGTTCTTTTACCCTGCCACGGGCTCTGCTGGCAAGTCCGTTTTCGTCCGCCAACTGCGCGGGCCGCACTTCAGCAGGTGTCCATGGTGGAGAAGGCGGTCGAGCATAGCGCTAACGGCCGCCGCATCGCCCAGCAACTTGCCCCAGTCTTCTACCGGCCGATTGGAAGTGACCAGCGTGCTGGCGCGTTCGTAGCGTCGCATGATGAGTTCGAGTAATTCTTCGGCGGCGGTCAGAGGGAGCTTCCGCATTCCGAAGTCATCAACGATGAGCAGCGGCACGGTGGCGAGCGACTCCAGGCATTCCTTGCGGGTGGGCTCCCGGCCGGTCTTGAGCAGCCAAGCTTGAAACGGCTTCGATCTCGCCGTTGACCAGCGCAATGACTTTCCAGTTGGCCATGTGGTTTTCGGTATCCCTTACCGGTCCGGATGGGCATTGCCGCGTTGCCCCACCTTGGCGCACTCCGTGGCAAATTCCTCACACAATTCATCGCGAGCTAAAACCTCGGCTTCCGCCCCGAACCCAATGAGCCATCGCTTGACCTCCCACAGATCCGCAACCTTGAGCGTGAGATCTTGATTACTACAAGGCCAAGGAGTAAACTGCACTCCAAAACTCCGGCGGGGAGTTGACTGTCTACGACGGTGCGTAATCGTTTTCTAAAGCGCGGGCCCACCCTATATGCCAAAGCGAACAAGTGTCACGGGTAGCGAACTCTTCATCGTCGACAACAGTGACGAGGACTGGAAGGTTCTGCGCTATCTGCACGATTGGTGTCAAATCTCCAAGGCGATTGACTGCGCCACAGGATATTTTGAGATCGGATCACTTTTGGCCCTGAAGGACGAGTGGCAGAAGGTGGATCAGCTTCGCATCCTGGTAGGCGACGAGGTTTCGCATCGCACCAAGAACGCCTTCGTCGAGGGGTTAAGGAAGGTCACCACCCGTCTCGACGGGAGCCTTGAAGCCGAGAAGCAAAAGAACGATTTTCTCGCAGGCGTACCTGCCATCGTCGAGGCCATCCGGTCCGGCAAAATCACCTGCCGCGTCTATCGCAAAGAGAAATTCCACGCCAAAGCTTACATTACTCAAGGCCGGTTGGAGGTCGTCGGCTCTTCAGCCCTGGTGGGCTCATCGAACCTCACGTATCCCGGCCTGACGGAGAACATCGAGCTTAACGTCCAGATCACCGGCCGCCCCGTGACCGTCCTCCAGGAGTGGTACGACGAACACTGGGCCGAGGCCGAGGACGTGACAGCCGACATCCTGCGCACGATTGAGCGCCACACGCGGGACTACTCTCCCTTCGATGTCTATGCCCGGTCGCTCCACGAATTCTTCCGACAGCGGGTAATGACCGACAATGAGTGGCTGGAAAACGACTCAAAAGTCTATCCCATCCTGGATCAGTACCAGAAGGATGGATTCCACGAATTAATGGCGATTGCGGACAAATACCATGGCGGGTTCATGTGCGACGGTGTTGGCCTCGGCAAGACCTTCATCGGGCTTATGGTGATTGAGTATCTCGTCGAGCGGCAGCGCAAACGAGTCGTCTTGCTCGTTCCTAAGGCTGCCCGAAAGCCGGTTTGGGAAGCAGCCCTCGCTCGTTACGCCCCGCACCTCAGCGGCGGTTTCAGCACCCTGGAAATTCTTAATCACACGGACCTGCTCAGAAAAGCCAGTGACGAGAAGGATTACCCTGCGCTCGTTCGAGACATCAAGCAGCGCGCCGACGCCATTGTCGTGGATGAGGCGCACCACTTTCGTAACCCCGGCATCAAGGGGGAGGAAGGCGAGCGCCAATCGCATTACTGGCAGTTCTACGACATCGCCGAAGGAAAGGACCTGTTTTTACAGACCGCCACGCCGATCAACAATCAGCTTATCGACCTTCAGCACATGATCGAGCTTTTCTCCCGGCGCCAGACGGACTATTTCAAGGATGCCCCTCTCGGCATTCACTCCCTACCAGGCCATTTCCGCAAGATGGAGAAGGAGCTTGAGAAGCTCGTTTACAAGCAGTCGGACGCTGCGGAAGACGAGGCTGCGGAAACCAACGAGGTGGAAGCTGAGAAGGTCCTCGCGAATGACGATCTTTTCCGTGCGCTGGTCGTCCAGCGCAGCCGGGCGTACGTGAAAAAGAGTCAGCAGCAATACGGCGGGCCCCAGACGATCTTTCCCAAGAGAGAAGACCCAAAGGTTCAGGCCTACTCCGTCAGGAAGACCTACGGCAGCTTGCTCACCTTAGTGGAAAAGGCATTCAGCAAGGAAAAGCCTCTCTTCTCGCTGGCCGTGTACTATCCCCTCGCTTACTACAAGGGCCTCGATACTTCGGTTGAATTTGCCATGAAAAAAGGGCGGCAAAACCAGGTCGTGCGCCTGATCCGCATTCAGTTTCTGAAGCGGTTCGAGAGTTCTGCGCACGCGTTTGAGATGTCTTGTAACACGCTGCTTCAGAAACTGTTGGCTTGGATCGTTAAGAACCAGCCGCAGGCCGCAGAGCTCCGGCACTTCGAGCGATGGAAGGACAAATATGGGGATCTCATCGATTACGTCCGCGAACGCCAGCGAGAGTTTTGGGGAGATGGCGCGGAGGAGGACGAGGATGAGGATATTGTTTCACAGGAGATGATTGAGGACGCTGAGCGATTGAACCGAGACGAGTACAAAGTGGATGAAATCATCGCCGAAACTATTGACGACCTGCATACACTCGCTGACTTTCTGAATGAACTGAGGAAGTTCAAACCCGCGCATGACGACAAACTCAAAGCCCTTCTCAACTTGCTCAAGTCCGACCCCGTCCTAAAGAAACATAAGGTACTGATCTTCTCGGAGTACATGGCCACCGCGCGTTACCTGAGGAAGCAACTGGAAGCAGCCGGCGTCGATGGCGCGGATGAGGTGGACAGCGGCTCCAAACGCGACCGGGGCGAGATCATTCGCCAGTTCTCGCCCTATTACAACGGCTCGTCGAGCGCCGCGCTCAAAGCGGAGGGGCTCTCCGAAACTCGCATCCTCGTCTCCACGGACGTGCTCTCCGAAGGCTTGAACTTGCAGGATGCGACCCGGCTCATCAATTATGATTTGCACTGGAATCCCGTCCGTCTGATGCAGCGCATTGGCCGTGTGGACCGGCGCATGAATGCGGATACCGAGGCCGCAATACTCACCGACCACCCCGAACAAGGGGAAATCCGCCGTACGGTCGCCTACTGGAACTTCCTGCCCCCCGACGAGATCGACGAACTGCTCAAGCTTTACAGCCGCGTGTCCCACAAGGTCTTGCGAATTTCCAAAACCTTTGGCATCGAAGGCAAGAAGCTCCTCAGGCCCGAGGACGACTACGAGGCTCTGAAAGACTTTACTCACGCCTACGAAGGAACAACCTCGCCCATTGAGCAAATGCGCCTGGAATACCAGAAACTGCTCAAGGACCATCCCGACCTGCTTGAGCGGATCGGTGCTCTCCCCGGTCGAGTTTTCAGCGGCAAGGCTCATCCCTCGACGGGCGCAAAGGCGGTATTCTTCTGTTTCGCTATGCCCGCGCCTGTCGGGAAAACTAAGCCCGACGAGAATGGCACGTGGACGGAGGAGGCGGGAGACACAAAGTGGTACTTGTTCGACTTGGCTACCGAGAAGATTGCTGACGACCCTGCCGAAATCGTCAAACTCATCCGCTCGACACCGGATACGCCGCGCAAACAAGACATCCCCAAGCAGACCCTTTCAGAGATTCGAGGCAAGGTTGAGAAGCATATCAAGAATACTTACCTAAAGCAGGTCCAGGCCCCCATGGGCGTAAGGCCGACCCTCAAAGCCTGGATGGAACTCAGTTAGGAGATTACCGTGAGTGACGTTGATGTTGAACGTCTGCGTTCCATCAAGAGTTTTCCTTCTCTGGTCAAATACCTCCGCGACGAGTTGGAATGGCCTATCGACTCCGACGATTTTGACGAGCTGACCTTCGACTACGAGCCCGAAGAATTGGGCCTGGACGCGAAAACAGCAGTAAAGATCAAAGAGATCAAACAACTCCGCCCACTGGCCTCAAACCAGCCCTGGGGAATCTTCTTCGTCAACTTCGAGCCCAAACGCCTTCCCGTCGTGGTGCTGCGCCGCATCCTGCGCTCACTCGTTATCAAGAAACGCCAGTCCGCCAATAAGCCGCAGCAGGCTGCGTGGCAGCTTCACGATTTGCTCTTTATTTCGGCTTATGGTGAGTCCGAACATCGCGACATTACCCTGGCCAATTTCTCCGATGATTCAGAGGTTGGTGATCTGCCCACGCTCAAGGTCCTTGGTTGGGATGATGAGGACACGGTCTTGCATTTGGCCCATGCCCACGACGTCCTCAAGGAAAGACTCCATTGGCCGGACAACCCGGCAGACCTTGACAACTGGCGGCGCACATGGTCGCAGGCGTTTACGCTTAAGCATCGGGAAGTGATCGGGACCTCCAAGGAGATGGCTGAGCGCATGGCGGAGCTAGCCACAGCCATCCGCAAGCGCGTGAATACGGTCCTGAAAGTGGAGTCTGAGAAAGGCCCGATGCGCAAGCTCATGACCGCGTTCCGAGAAGCCTTGATCCACGACCTCTCCGAGGACGACTTCGCGGACATGTACGCGCAGACCATTACCTACGGATTGCTTTCGGCCCGGGTTTCGCGGCCCATGGGCCTCACGGCCGAAAACGTCAAGGACATGGTGCCTCCGGTCACCAATCCCTTCCTCCACGATTTGCTGTCTCAGTTCCTCACCGTCGGCGGGCGCAAAGGCAAGGTGGATTTCGACGAACTGGGCATCAATGACGTGGTTCAGGCCCTCCGCGATGCAAACATGGAAGCGGTGATCCGGGACTTTGATGACAAGAACCCGCAGGAAGACCCGGTAATCCACTTTTATGAGCTCTTCCTGAAGGAATACGATCCGAAGAAACGCATGCTGCGCGGCGTCTTCTTCACCCCACGACCCGTCGTTTCCTTTATCGTGCGCAGTGTGGACGAAATCTTGCAAAAGGAATTCGGCTTGGCAGATGGCCTTGCGGATACCACCACCTGGGGCGAGATGGCGAAACGTCACCCAGAACTCAAGATTCCAGACGGGGCCAGGCCCGAAGACCCGTTCGTTCAGATTCTCGATCCAGCTTGTGGCACTGGCACGTTTCTGGTTGAAGTGATCGATGTGATTCACCAAACCATGAAGACCAAGTGGCGCAAGCAGGGCCACATGGCCCTTGAATTTCACAATTTATGGAACGAATACGTCTCCGACCATCTTCTGCCCCGGCTCTATGGCTTCGAGCTGATGATGGCTCCCTACGCCATTGCCCACATGAAGATCGGCTTGAAGCTGGACGGGACGGGTTACCGCTTCGGTTCGCACGAGCGCGCCAGGATTTACCTCACCAACAGCCTCGAACCGCCACAGGACTTCTCCGACCGGCTCGATTTCGACGCCCCTGCATTGGCCCACGAAGCCCAGGCCGTCAACGCCATCAAACGCACCCGGCGCTTCACTGTCGTCACCGGCAATCCTCCGTATTCAAAATCGATGAGTAAGCACCCCTGGAGCCTTGGATTGGTAGACGACTTCAAAACTGGTCTGAATGAGAAGAAATCGGATCTAACCCGTGAAGAGTGGAAATTCCTTCGCTTTGGTTATTACAACGTCGAGGTAGCATCTGTTGGGATAGTCGGCCTTGTCATTAACAATGCGTTTCTCAGTGCGCCAACCCACCGTGGGATACGGCACTTCCTACTAGACCACTCAGCCAACCTCATGATTGTTGATTTGCATGGTGACAGTAGGAAAGGCGAGGGAGCGCCAGATGGATCCGCTGATGAAAATGTGTTCGAGATACAGCAGGGCATTTGCGTAATATTGGGTGTAAAGAACCTTGTCGCAAAAGCGGCAGGCCAACTCGGTAAGGCTGACATTTACGGCACCCAACAACATAAGTATGAACGTCTTTGCTTGCTCTCCAGCGCCTCAACCCCGTTCGACAGATTTTCACCAAAACCGCCGATGTTCTTTTTTCGACGCTCAGAAGCTCATGAAGCGTCTCCGTATGCCCTTTGGATTCCAATCTCCGAAGTATTTCTCAACAGCAATACAGGCATACAGACAAAGAACGACGATCTTTTTACTGACATTTCCGCGAGTGCTTTGTGCCGCCGAATGAGCGACGTCCTTCAAAACATCACAACGCATCGCGAGTCAATCTGCCATAAGTACGGTCTGGTGGACTCTGCCGGGTGGCGCGTATCACAGCTTAACGAGATTCAATTTGACGAAGCCGCGGTCCAAAAGTTTCTCTATAAGCCGTTCGATCACCGATTCATCTACTACAACACAAAAGCACTTGGACGAGCGCGGCATTCAACAATGCAGCATATGTTGAAGACAAATCTTGCCCTTGTAGCCACTCGCCAGGTCACTCGCCTGCCTTTCTGCCATGCCTTCGTATCGAGATGGCCAATCGAGGAAAAGACTGGTTCCCACGACCGAACAACTCAGCTTTTCCCACTGTACGTTTATTCTGAGACGAGCAAGTTCGAGTTCGGCCAGCGGAACAATCATCGACAAAGCGCGCTTTCCCCTGCCTTCATTTCAAAACTTTCTGAGATCCTCGGCGTGCAGATCGAAGACTTTGCAATTCGACATGATTCAGATCTGGTAACCCCCGAGCAGGGATTCTATTACATCTATTCTATTTTGAGCTCCCCCTGTTACCGGGAGCAATTTGGCCTACAGTTGATGGGAGATTTCCCACGCATACCGTTGACTGGAAACCCGGACCTGTTCCGTGCGCTAGCCCGGCTGGGCGGGGAGCTTGTCGCCCTCCACCTTATGGAGTCTCCCAAGCTGGAGAAACACATCACGAAGTACGTGGGCAAAGGCGACGACGAGGTTGCAGCGGGCTATCCGAAGTACAGCGCCGAAACCGTCAGGATTAATCCCACCAAAGGGTTCGAGGGTGTTTCCGAGGATGTCTGGAATTTCCACATCGGCGGCTATCAGGTCTGCGAGAAGTGGCTGAAGGACCGCCGCGGCCGGGTGCTTTCCGAAGAAGACATCGCCCACTACCAGAAGATCGTGGTCGCCCTGAAAGAGACCATCGGCCTGATGACCGAAATCGACGAGGTGATCGAAGCCCACGGCGGCTGGCCTGGCGCGTTCACCACAGGAGAGCAGCCTTGACTCACTCCAATGCGGGCTTGGCGGTTACGGTGACCATCACCGCTGGGGTGCACTGGCAGGCCACGATAATCCCTCCACACCACTCATGACTGCTACCCGCCCATCCTTTATTTCTACAACTCTGTCCGCCAGTTCCCATACGAGGGGCGTGTGGCAGATGAAGATGACTTGGTGAAATCCGCCGAGGTCCATTGCCCGGCGCAGCATTCGCACGTACTCCTTGCCATTCGTGGCGTCCAGAGCTCCCACGGTTTCGTCTCGGAACAGAGTTTCGTAACGAATGCCTTCGCCCTGCCGCATGTTGTAGATGGCGATGCCTAGGTTGACGGCTTCGTTGACCAGAACGAACTGCCCGCCCGAGAGCTCATCCACGAGGTAAGTTCGGTCCAGGTTCTTGTTGCGGACCTCCACATCAAAATCGTCTACCATCCCCTTGCCGTCCGCCTTGGGCCGCTGTGTCCTGAAGCGGATTTCGAACTTGTTGTCAAAGCAGCCCTCAAGCAAAGAGTTCACCAAGATCGAGACTTGTGGTCCGGCGGCCTGGATCTCGCAAAGTTGGATCTCGTCCGGCCCGAAGACCCTGGCGAGATAGTTGTAGTCTTCCTGCTCAGTCCTTGCGGCCCCGAGTTCGGCCTCGACCTGGGCCAAGCGAGTGCGCGCGGCCTCTCGTTGCTCCTGACGCTGTATGATTTGGGCCTGGCGCGCAATGAGACCGTCTCGCTCACGGCGGCAGGAGACAATCAGACGGTCCGCGTTTTCAATCTCCCGCCGGGAAGTATGTATCTTAGCGTCAAGATCAGAGAATGCAGAGAGCCCAGATTCCTTCCTTGATAGTTCCTCGCTGACTTCCGCACGGGCCTGAGCCATGCGTTCCAAAGCCTTGAGCCGTTCGTCCCGCCGCGCCTCGACTGCTCGCAATTCCTCGTACCGTTGCCGCTCCTGGTCAACTTTCTTGCGGTCCCGCTCACAGCCTTCGAGTGTCCGGGTGAGATCAAAGGATGGGGTGACAATCTGAATGAGCGAACTGCGTTGGACCTCGACTTCAATTGAGAGTGTGGCAACCTCTCCCTCCAGTATCGGAATCTTCTGCCCGGCTTCGACAGCGCGCTGAATCTTCGGGCAAGAGGCGTAAACCCCTTCTCCCCGACAGGGCACTATCGCAAGCTCTTCACGCTCCACCCGCAGACGTTCAAGTTCGGCCAGGTTCGCTCTAAGCTCGGCATCCAGAGTTTGGACCGTGCGTTCAGTCTCACGATTAGATGTCTCCAGGCCCTGTATCTCCCGGATCTGCCGATGGAGCTCTTCGATGCGAGCGGTAAGCACCGCGCCTCGTCCCGTCAAATCGGCGAGGTCCTTCTTTCCCGTCAGCAGGCTCTCATCCCTCCCTATCTGGCGTTTGGTTTCTGTGATCTCGGCGTCGGTCTTACGCAGCCGCTGTTTCAGAGTCTCAACCTCACCCAGGAGCGGCTTTCGACTGGCCTCCGCTGCCTGAAGCTCCAGCAGCCGTTGCTGTGCCGCACGCTTCTCGGCTTCCAGGGTCTCAAGACGGGACGACACTTCTCGAAGCCGGGCCTCGACTTCCCCGGGTTCTTCAACCCCGCCCTCCACCAGCTCCTTCAGGCTTCTCGCCTGCCCTTCCAGGCCAAGCGTGGTCCTGGCCACGTCTTCCGCCTTGTCCTTAGCTGCGGCTGCAATCAGTCTCAGCCGGTCCAGCCCGAGCAACTCTCGGATGAACAACTCCTTCCGCTCGCTGCGGTCCAGCGAGAGAAAGTTCCCCGTGCGCTTTTGGCTGGAAAAGATACTGCTCAGGAAGAACTCCGGCGTACCAGCACATTTCCTGACAAGCTCCTCAAAAGGTTCCCTCTTGCCATTGGTCAGTGGTTTCCCATCCCCGTTGAAGAGATAACTCTCCATCTGTCGGGACTTCGGATCGATCTTGAGAAGCGACCGGTAGCGCGCACCATTGACACTGAACGTAAGGTCGATTTCAGGCTGGGGATGGGTCGCGAAGTCATAAAGCGAGCGCTTCTGGCCGGGCAGTTGGCGGAACAGAGCTGCGAAGACCGATCCGATCAGGGTTGATTTGCCGGCGCCGTTCTCGCCCACAATGGCAATCAGCCCCTCACCCAGACTATCGAAGTCGACGCAAACTTCATTTGGGAATGCCTCAGTGATTCCCCGCAGCCGCAGGTGATGCAGTCTCATCGTAAGACCTCCCGGTGCATTTTGAACTCCACTTAGGAATCTTCGGATGTTCGTCAGTATCAATATTTATGAGGGTTTGAATGCAATAGGTTGCCAGAAATACCGGCAGTTTTCGCCTTGCTTTCTACAGGCCCTCACAATCGCGCTGTGTGGCCCCCCAGCGGTTTCCCAGTTTGGTTGAGGGGAGACCCGCCCGTGCTCCTCCGGTATTCCAGGATGACGCTTGAAACCCGACGGCGCTTCGCGTACGATGCGGCCTACAGGCTCCATGCAGCGATAACCCAAGAAGGGATACAAACATGCTGCCTATTGGCGCTCGCCTTCGCCGACTTCGCGAAGAGAAGGGAATGGCTCAGGGCGATGTAGAACAGCGGACGGGCTTACAGCAACAACACATCTCGCGCGTGGAAAACGGCCAAACCGTCCCCACGCTTGAAACCCTGCAACGCTTTGCTAAGGCGTTGGATGTCCCTTTGTACGAGCTTCTTTACTCCGGCGAACAAGGGCCGACCACGCCCCGGTTGAAAGCTCTAGAGACTGTGGAGAAACTTGCCCAAGAAGGCGGCAAGGCCGGAACAGAGGCTCGCTTCCTCTTGAAGCTCAGCAGCCTTTTGGTGCGCATCCCCGAGAGGGATCGGGGGCTCTTCCTGTCTTTCGCCAAGGGATTGGCCACGCGCTGACTAAAACAAGAATCGTTTGGGCAGATAATGATGATGGTGTTCAGCTTTCTTGACTGAAGAGAACTGCTTTCTCGACTTCCGCCAGCTTTGCAAGCAACCGCTCTTGACGGTCTGCAGGTGGGATGCCTTTCATCGTCCAGTAGGCACGAAGCTTTTCCTCGGCTGAGCGGGCGGCAGCGATAGGAGCAGGCTCCGCCGGGATGTCCGCATCGTGCTCGATCTTCACCTTCAGTTCCGCGGGATTGGCAGACAGCAATTTCTCCCTTAGATTCTCCTGCTGTTCGCGGCTGAGCAAGTGGTCAGGTCCATTAGGGACAGTCACCACGACTTTCACCCGAGAGTTTTTCAAGGTGAGGAAGTCCAGATGCTCAGGCAGCCGCAGTTCGCCATCTTGGTAGACAGCGTGAACTTCGACCATTCGCCGCGTGGGCGACACCCTGAATTCAATATCCAGGTCCGACAGGTCCGGACAAAGCTTAGGAGTATTCAGTGTCACCAGGTGGTAGCCTTTGTCTTCAACCTCGCTGTAATCGCAGCGAGAGAGTGAGCCGGCATACCAAATGCGCGGGGCCAGTTGCTGACGGAGGTGAACGTGGCTGAGCCCGACATACTGGGCCTTCAAGCTGCGCAGTGGGTCCAAGGGATACTCAGCACAGCGCCCGACCAGAGGTTGACCACTGCTCACTCTGGCGCCAGCCACCCCGAAGTGCCCAAAGAAGAGCTTGTAGCATCCAGACCTCTGCTCAAATCGCTGGTTGAACTCATCGAGTTGCTGTGCGAAGGCCTCACCCAGACTGTGCTCGTTGCCAGCCATCACGGCTTTGCGAGGATACGGGAAGACCGCAATAGCAGCTTCACCCAGCTCAATAAACTCTGGCTCAGTGCAAAGGTAGATGGGGTGCTTTCCCCTGGCTCGGCCAAACACATACAAATCTCCCTCAAGCTCCGCCCCGTGATTTCCTGCAACCAGAATCACCGGAGCGTGGTTGGCCATTTCGACCAGCCTGTCGACCCAGAAGTTCCGTTCCTTAATCGTGGCCTTGTAGGTTGTGAGGTCGCCGTTGATCACAAAGAGGTCAACACCCGTCCGGATGGCATCTGCGACAAACCATTCCAGACACTGAGCGGTGTCGGCGAAGTAGTGATTCTCTTCCAAATGTATGTCACCCAGATGTGCGCAGACGAAGTTCATGACGAACGCGCTCCTTTTCCACCACTTTGGCTGCCGTCGTTGCAGCAGAAACTGGTGAAGCATTGATAATGCGCGAAGGTTCAGCTTTACAGGACTGACTTTGCCCTTTCCCAATCGATGGATTCAATACTCCTCGGGCAGAAGAAGAGTCGTGATTGCTCGGTCCGCTTCAGTTATCAACCAAAGCGTGTCGCCAGACTTCGTTCGATAACTGCTCATGACGCGGAATCCGTGCTTCAGGCTGTACGTGTTTTCGGCCAAGTCATGCGCGTCTAACTCTCCCCAATCGCCAGAGACGTGGCGGAGCAGAAACTCATTGGGCGTCTGGTTTGCCCGCGCCAAGGTCGCTAGAGCGCCGGGCGTGGCAACGATCTGACCTAGAGGAAATAGGCCTTGCATATGAGGGCTCCTTCCAAAGTTATTTGACTTCATCCCTTCACTTTCGCGTGGGAGATTCGTCGGTGGGCTCAATTTCGGGAGTGGGTCTGTCGCGGGACGGTGACAACGAGCGAGCCTCCGTCAGTGAGGTTGACCCCGCGGTCAGATGATTCAAAACAGGCCCAGTTGACTCGATGAGGTGGTAGCAGCCGTCGTGCGCCGTGAAGTCTTGCGCTTGGGCAGGCCTTCGAGTGAACTGCCGAACACGAGGAGTTGCGTCACCACTTCCGGAATCGATGCTGGCGGTGGAATAATGATTTCCGGCACATCTCCAACCCCAGGTTCGGCTTCGGTTTCCGGTGGGAGAGTTTCCACAGAGCGGACTCCAAACACTTCCGCCTGCTGCTTCTGCAATTGTTTCCAGACGAGGTCGGCAGATTCGCCTATTCCTTTTTCTGTAACAAGCTCCCGCGCCATCGCCATCAGGATGTCATCACCTTCTTCGATCGCCTGCAGGCCGTCAGTTGCGAACTTCCCTTCCATTGCCAGTGAGACCAGGAGCTTCTTCCCCATCAGCCGCACACACGTTTCCTGCATGGTGCCCGCATAGTAGAAGAACTTAACGTTGACGTTCGACCACTGTCCAATCCTCCACGAGCGCCGGCTGGCCTGTCGCAGGGTGTAGATGGAATAGCCGGTTTCGTAGAAGAAAATATCTGGAAATGACCAGAGGTCGAGTCCCGTCTGAACCAAACGCGGGTGCGCGATCACTACCTGCACACCGGCCCGCAGCTGACGCTCATACCACGCTTCACGCTCTTCCGGCGCAACCTGGGTCGTGAGCACAGCTACGCGGATCCCTTCTTTCGCCAGGATGCTCTCCAGGCGCCGCGTCACGTCTCGCTTCTGCGTATAGACCGCGTAGACCTGCACCTTCCTGCCACGCTCAAGCGAGGACTTGATTTCCTCCAACAGCCGCCGCTCCTTGGCATAGACAAAGTCCTCATCCAGGTCACGCGTAGCCGCGATCAGGAATGGCTCGCGACGTTGGGTTTCGGGATTGAACTCACGCCCTATCAAGTCCCCGAAGCCGAAAGGCCGGTCGGGATAAGCGAGGAGAGCATTCAAGGCGACGCTCGCGACCGACTGGTTGCCTCGATGCTCGCGCAGGGCCTTCTTGATGTCCTGTTCCAGGTCCTCGTAAGCCTTCTGCAGGGGTTGATCCATCTCCACGCTAACCACCTCCTCCCGGTAGGGAGGAAGAGCATCGGAGATGTCCTCCAGCGACACGAAGGCGCCAAGACTCATCAGGAAGCGGCCAAACAGCAGGGGTGACGCACCCGGGCGATGGCGGAGCCGGGTGGTAACGCGCGCCTCAGAACAGGCGTTGTCGGCGGGCTCAATCACCGTGATCTTCTCCAGCAACCCGTAGGTTTCGGTAAAGGCCCGAACACCGGCTTCTCCATACTCAAAGCCCTCTTCCAACATCCTCGAAGGCTCAAGGCGAAACAGGATGTTGAAGAGTTCATCTGCGTAGCCCCCGAGCAGTGTGCCGGTGAGGACGGCAATGTGGCGGGCGGACGAAGCCAGTGTGCCCAGAGCGTTCCCCTGGGCCGTATCTCCTCCCTTCAGCTCGTGAACTTCGTCAGCTATGGCGTAATCGAAGAACCCGTCCATGTACCGGCCGATGAAGTCGACGGGGGCAAAGCGGCGAATCTTCTTCCCATCCGCCTGCCAAAGGGCGCTGTAGAGTGGCCGGCGGGCATGATTTGTCCCTTCCGCCTGGCCCAGCATTTCGCTGAGCTTCACCTTCTTGAAGTCCATCGCCAACAGGCGCTCGCCCTCAGTGCCGAGGTAGACCGGGGCCTCGCTGTCGGGATTAACGACGCTCCCCTGATAACGCCCGCAACGGGCGACCTGGTAGGCGTGCCTCCAGAAGTACCCGAGCTTGGCACGGTCCCGGCCGACAACGAACAGTGCCGGAGAAGAGCAAATTGAATCCCAGCGCTTACGAGCCGAGGGTGAGGTCCTGCGCAGACGCAACTCGCTCAAGCTGGTCCGCAATCCCTCGCGCACGATGCGTTTGTTTCGCAACTTGACTTCGTTCACGCCGTGATGACTGTTGGAGTTGGTTGGCGTCCGCAGCCCGTCACTGATGAAGACGCGAACACGCGGCAGGGTGAGGATCGCTTCCCGGCACCACTTCTCGACCAATTGAGGTGGGACCATTGCGAGAGCCGTAAAGGGCCGGTCCTCAGCGTGGGTTTGAACGGCAGCCAGCGAGATCAGCGTCTTGCCCGTACCGCACTCCGCAATCACAGCACCTGCTCGGGCCTGCTGCCAGCGTCGGACCAGACCCATGATGGCGAGGGTCTGAGCGGGATAAGGTTTCCGAAGGAGCTTGCCAATAATTGGTGACGGTGGGTCGTCGATGGAATGCAAGGGTGGGAAGGAATCAAGTATTCTTGCCGCGAGTTCAGCGGTGTTGCCGCGCAAGTAGTCGGCGATGCTGGCGGGCAGGGGCACGATTTCCTCCTTTCAGGGAAAGTTCAGGGCTTGGCGGCAGCTGGTATGCTTGGTTGGGGCTCAGTCATTCTACGTAGGTGGTGGGATCAGCTGTACTCGATAGAATGCTAGACGGTAAGGCAAAACCTGTGTGTGCAGTCGAAATCTGTGCGCGCTACGGGGCTCAATCTCCGATATGCCGACTAACCGTCAAAGTGGACTCGTGCGAGGTAAATACTATGCCGCTACAGGTGATCTATCCTGCTTGCAAGGTGACGAGGTCGCAAGTTGAGCAGCGCGTGGGACCGAACATTGCCAGCCCAGTGCCCGGCCTTCGCGCATTAACGCGCCCGGCACTATGCCGAGGGACTCGAAAACTGCGGAGCCGGTCGACGAGGCCGATCGGTGCCAGCGTATCTGTCACACAAAACCAATCCAGAATTTACGGTAAGGCCGCGCGCGGCATCAGAAAGTTTGCGAGCAGGAGAGGTGCCGCGGTGTCCTCTTCCTCTTCAAGGAGCGACTCGAACATCCGCGTCAAGGGGGCCGTCCAATGGGCCAACTTCTTGCGCCTCTTGGCGAGAGCGGCGAAGCGGAAGGGTGAGTGAGATTCCAGGTGCGCGAGATAGTCGCAGGTGAAGTGCCTGGCGGAATGACCCGCGGACCAGACCGGCAGCAGGGAACAACTCATGCGGATCATCTCTTTCAAGGGTCTGTGATTGAGGGCTGTGCCGCGGAGAGACGGGCGATTCGTGGGCATGCGCTCAATCTGCCGCATGACTCGGCTGCCAAAATGCAGCATGCGCGTCGTGAGTTCGTCCAGTGAAGCGCAGCTCCACGCACAGGAACGCGCGTCTACAACGGCCTGCGTGAAAATCGTGCGGTTGCCTTCGCGTAGATCCTGCTGTAGATCCTGTAGGTCGTCCTCCAACTGCAACAGCGCTCCCCAACCAAAGGCGACCCGAGCTTCCTCCGGCGACAGCGAGCCTGCAACCAAGCAGGCGTCCGCCGCCACGGATGTGCCGCCCTTCTCAAAACTTAGTCTGAGGATGTCGACATTCTCCGGCGAGGAGCCGAAACGCAGCATGCGAACGCTGCTTTCTTGCGCCTTGTGAATCGCCAGCAGCCTGGCATAGACTTCCGACCAGGCATTGCGGGGATACTCCTCCTCAATAATCTCGACAAGGCGCCAAATGGTGGCTTCCTGCTCATTGAGCGCGGTGATCGCGTGTCCTTCGAGGCGCTGGCGAAAGCGGCCACTGAACGCGAGCTTGGCCGCCAGAGAGGTCGACGTGTCGTCGAGATAATTGTCGGTGTACGGGTAAAGCATGCTGTAAGCGAAAATCGACGGCGTGAGGCGCATCGGTTGTCCCATGAGAGCTTGCAGAGCACACGCGGTCCACGCGTTACGGCAGGCCTGACAAATGTCCGCGGCACTTATGGCGGGATCCAGATGGCGCGCTTCCCGGGCAAGGTGCGTAGCGACACCGGAGAATCCATGGTCCAGCAGGAGTTCGAGATGGGAATCACCAAGGTCCAGACAAGTTTTCGCAAAACAGGTGAAAGCAAAGGTGAGGCGGTTTTGCGCGGCGCGGCGTTCTGATCTAGTGCTGGGACGATCACGCAATTCCTTTTCTACCGACTGCAAAAAGCGGTCCAGCTGAGCTTCACGAGTGGCTTGCTCGTCGGGGGTGAAGGTGCTGTTGAGAGCCGGAAGCGGCTGCGAGTCCTGTTTCCAGACAGAGAGCCAATCTTGAAGGAGTTCTTGCACGGGGATTCCCATCCTTAGGTTTAGATACGCGGCCGGTGGCAGGATTGTTCCGTTGGCTTGCTGGTCGGTTAAGTGGGTTTTAGTACGAACTTTACTGATAAGCACGGGTCAGCTAAAGGTCGCGCTAGTCCTCCTGCCGTCAATGATCTTCCCCCTGTCATGCAGTAGCCAGGAGGAAACAGGTCAGCCGCGCGCGCATGAAACCTCTCCCTTAAGCGCCCACATTTCCCCGGCCAAAGGTGCTCAGCTTCCACCTGTCGTTATTCCTCCGTTAGAGATCAGGCACGCGGGCCGAATCCCATCCGGGCTGGTTCCCTCCTCGTGATCACTCTCGTCAACTCGGAAGAAGCTGCTTGCCAAGCTCCAGCAGACCGGTCCATTGCTTTCGGGAAACGAGATCCGCTTCTGCCTGAGCGCCCTGCCAATCCATTTCAAGAACACTTTCTTCGATCCTCTGACCAGCACAGGCGAACACCCCAAGCCCACGATCGCTTGGATCATCCTATGCCGGGTGAGTTCCTGGTTGAACCAAGTCGCCCACTCCGGCACGACGGGCAATCCATACCGCTGCGCGATGCGATACAGCACGAACGTCGGGTCGTTGTCACACAGGATGGTTCGCCTGCCTTGTGGGTCTGCTCCCGGTCGCGTCTTGGCCAGCTCTGCCGAGGTCGCGACTAGGTGGCGGATTGGTTTGCGGCCGGCGATAGTGATTGTCCCGCGGAAGCATTGGGCGTTCTCACCCAGGCTAGCGGTGAGCGGCTCGATCCCCGGAGCTTCCACGGTAAAGAGGTTCTGCTCGATGACGGCTGCCCAGATGGCGCTAACGTCGGAGTCTCCACCCAAGACCGAGATGATATGGGCCTTACAGATCCCCTCGCTTTCGACCTCGCCAATGAACCGATCCATTCGAAGCCGGATTCGCGTGGTGGTGTCTTTCATCCGCTTCGTGTATTCCAAGACCCCGAAGCGCTCGTGGGCATTCTTCATGGTTTCCTCTTGTGGCTCGTGGGATTTGGCTGAATGAGAAACCGAAGTGGGGTGACAGCGACAGGGCTACTTCAGGATTGCAACCTGGCCGGTGCTGAAGACAACAGTCAATTCATTAGAGAAGCGTTCTTTCTCCCTTACCGTGACCACGCCCTGCTCATCTTCTTCCTCTGTTTTGTCCACCAACTTGACGGCCTGCCAGAAGGAGATATGGCGCTGATCTTCGGATCCAAAGATGCCATTCAAAAGTCCTGAGCACGCCAGGAGGCCGACGTGCCCTGCGTGTAAGGGCGTGAGGGGCCGGCCTGTGGTAGACACGGGCTCAGCAAAGAGAATGCGTCCTGCCTGTCGATAGGCCGCTGACTGCGGCAACAGATCCTCGATCTCATCCAGGGGCAGGCCACGATAGACCAGTTGAGCTGGTCCGCTCACGGGCACGTCGTACCGCGCTTCGGGCTCAGAAGGCAGGACTGGGATTTGGGAGGGGTTCCTGGCCAGGCTGGCATAGTAAAGCCGTGCCCGGGTGATATCGCTGTCCGTAAGGCGCTCTTTCTCACGTCGGCTTCGTCGTGCTCCGATGACAACCACCTGCTTATAGCGCACACACTCGGGTGCTTCGAGCCGGTAAACCCGGACGTCACGGAAATGGGTAGAGAGAATCTGACTACACTCAGCAAGTCTCTCCCAGGGTATAACCAACACCAAGATGCCGGCTGGCTTGAGCCAGCGATAGGTGTGACTCAGAAACGACTGCTCGGTGCGACGACTGTCAGCCGGCCCGAGTGTCCAATCGTAAGGTGGATTCAAATACACGAGACCAAAGCACTCGACCGGGCACTGCACTTCCAGTGCATTCCCTTGGACTACGTTGTGAATCCGCTGCTCGGCCTGCTCGGCACGGTAAGCATCAAGCTCAATACCGTAGCGAAGCACCTCGGCATCGCTGGTGATCGCCTCAAACGCTACGCCATCTCCGACGCAGGGATCGAGCACCGACGAGGGCTGGTCCGGAAACAGGAGAAACCTGCGAATCCGCTGGGCCTCGGACAATGGCAGCGGGTAGAAGCCGAGTCGACTTTTGCCGACGAAGCGCATGGGGGAACCTCCTTTCTCAGAAGAATGTGTACGGTCGTCGTGGAGAATTAGCAGTCCGGCATGCGATCTATCTCAAGGCCAAGCCTCACAGCGTCGACAGGTTTTGCCGCACTGTAGTCCAGGGTGACACGAGACGGCAACCTCGCCGAAAAGGTGGGATTGGGAGGACGTCTGGTGCAAGAAGCGAACCAATCACCCACGGCCCAGCGAGCTGACATCGCGGTTGGTAGAGCCAACAGGGTACCCGGATCGATGAGCGAGCCAGCCGTGAGTACGCGGTCTCCAGAGTGTTGGCTCACCACGAGA
>JBEKHR010000074.1:0-18813 GCA_050012175.1 Terriglobia bacterium
CTGATGACCTCGGCTCCAACGTTCCAGTTGCGCACGTTCGGTATCGTTCAAGGTAATCTCGACGGCTTTTCGGCTCATGCCGAAAAGCATACAATAAGTTCGCTTATTAATTCAAGTAAGTACTAGGGTAGCTCCTGAACGGCGGGCTCTCCCGGCCCGCGTGCTGACCGGTTCCAACGGGACGCCACGAGGGAGGTGGCAATGCAAGACCTTGAGAATCCCATCCGACAACTAGAAGAGGCTGGAGCCGAGCCCCCGACGCCGGCCGCCCGACTTAATCAAGCTATTCTTGCAGTCGGCCGCATTTACGGCGAAGAATGGGACCGTGAGTTTCTCGAATCAGCCAGAAAACTGCACGCAGACCTCATCGCGGCCGAGACAGCGCGAAGACTCGAAGTATTCAAAGAGCACTTTAGCGCGCGTTGTCAGAAGCTCATGAACCTGCAAGAAAGGTTGTGCAGCGACTTGGTACGTCTTGCCATGGCAAATCGTACGGCTATTGGTAGTGATCCGCTGGGCTGGGTGCGTGGCGCTGTCGAAGATTACTGGGCGACGCGCCGGCTGGGTTTTCTTGGTTGGGTAGCGATGGGTTGTAATTGGGCCGACCTTGAAGGTTGGTCCGCTCCTGGCTGGCTGTTGGACCTGATAGCCGAAAAGAACTTGAAATCTCGCTCTATCCCGTACCAGCTTTCGGACGAACAGTCTAGTCGCCTGATGCCGGAGCCAAATACGGCTTTAATCCTCAGTTGGATTCAGGGGCTAATTGAGATGTACCTATCCCAGGCAGAGTCTAGAGTACTGGACAAGGCGGAGATCGAGCTAGCGTCTGAACCTAGCCCCACTACTTCCGGTCAGATGCCGGCACAGCCCGCTCCTTTGGTTGGACTCAAGCAGGAAGTCGCCCGGGTGAGGAAATCGGCACGAACCTCTGACGGGGAGGCAGTTCGGCCTTTAGACATGCCTCCAGGGACGACATGGGAAGACCTGCGTATTACGATGGAGGAGCACGCACTGCATGTAAAAGCGAAAGGCAAGACGGCGGATCTCACTTTTCAAGAGGCAGGATTTGAGGAAAAGAGGAGGGGGAAAGTACCCGACCGTCTCTGGGCGCTCCTACGGGCATTTGCGATGAGTGGCGGTGTGCTGCGTTTCGATGAACCCCGGATGAGCGGGCGGGTTCGCGTGAGTCTCAAGCAGGACATCAGCAAACTTCGAAAGCGTCTCCAGGCGCTGTTGCCGATCGAGGGGGATCCATTTGAAATCCCGCGAAGAATACGCGAGTATCATAGTCGCTTCAAAATCTCCACCTCTGAGGGGCTTCTTTTCCCCACGCCAGCCGACGCCACATGGGATAAGGTTTCTATCTTGCAGGTGCAACCGGGCGTCATCTGATTATGGGCTGGGCAATCCCCGAAAATCGATATCGCAAGATCAAGCACTTGCGGCGAGCCCAAGAACAGGGTTTTTGGGCAAGCGTTTCAGTGCAGGCAGTGGGTGTCCAGTCGGGCACCGACCTTTGGGAACCTAGCAGTCAATTGGCCCGTTGCGTTGCGCAAGAAGGATCCCGGCGTAGAAGGGCGTTTATCGTTCCTAATCCATGATTCCAGGTTTCACGGCCCTCTGAATCATGACCTCAAGCGCGGGATACCCTCTTTCGGAGATGCCGTTGCACGCTCGAGTGATCCAGATGCGCCGCCCTGCCGGCTTCCCAGAACCCCGTTTCCGGGGAGTTTGCATGATTGCTGGTGGGAAGGGCTGTTCCCAACAGTTATCGGTCAATACTGGCGACCACTGAGGGGCCACCTCCTCGAACGTCGTTTCATCCTCTCTGCGCTTAATGAGGAGCTGTCCAATTCGCAAACTTCAAGATCACAAGCAAGTCGTGAAGCGCGGAAGAGCCCATGCCCAGTTGACACTATTTGTGAGGTCAGCGCGGTGATGTTCGGATACGAGTAAGCCCCGGCCCCCGGCTTCGCCATGAAAGCCTTCGCCTAAGAAACCGAGCGGCAGAATCTAGCTCGCTGCGGAGTTTCGAACTCTCGGTTGCTTCTCGAAGTTTGTGTAGCAGAATAACGTCCGGCTCTTCCCCAACAGCACCCAGCAAGCGAACTGTGGCAATGTAGAACTCCGTGGAGGTACCCTCGAGTAGTCTCCGCGCTAGCTCGCGAACCCGCTGGGTGACTGAAAACAGAGGTTCTCCCGCTTGAAAAGGGCGCAGGAGGGTGACGTCGGCAAGGGCATTAATTGAGCAATTAACAACTGTGTTGTCGCCTTCTTTCCGTTCAACTTTGTCTATACAAATTCGTGTCAACTGACTCAGGAGTTCGGCGTCGTTTTCATAATCAGGGTAATCACCATAAGTCCGCCTTCGGACCCGGGATCCGGCAAATCCCAGCGCCCCGAGCGCGCTACATTGCAGGCTAGGGCGCTTGTCGTTTTCGAGTAACCATCTCAAGACTTCCAGTCCAGTTCTATTCGGATTGTCTGTTGCAACCTTGCAGAAAATATGACGGAGTTGGATATCCTCTTTTAGCAGTGTGACCAAGTCTGAAATTACCACATTTGATGGCATCCGAGTGAGCCCAAAAAGGCAGCTTTCTGCCAAACTGCGCTCTTGTGTCCCCCACAAAAGAAGCTGTATGTCTGCCGGGCTGGCGCGACCATGCTGGGCCAACCGCCCCAGTGCGCCCGCCGCCGACCTCCGACTTATCACATGTTCATCCCTGTTTGACAACACGCGACAGAAAATTTCGGTAGCGCGGTCACGCTGCGATTGTTCGGCAAGTCGTGGGGTCAATTGCTCACAGGCGAAACACAACGAGTTCCGAAGGTTCGCCGTTTGCGTGATCATCGGAGCCTCTAGCAATTTCGCTAGCGCATCCCAACCCTCTACCAAGCCTAGCTTGCCCAAGGCTGACGCAGCACTTGCCTGGACTGCGGGCAAGGGTTCATTGAGCGAGACGATCAAGATTTTATTCAGAGCGATATTCCTCGTACTCACCCCCCTCCGATGTCTGTTGTCCAGTATGTTCTCAAGTGCACCTACAAGAGCATTCAGTAACGAATTGCGAGATTCACTGGGCGGCCCAGCGAGTAATGCGTCGGCTCTTTTCACAAGTGCCGCGAGCGCATCGTCCGTAGCGAGGGTACCCATAGCAATTGCTGCCCCTGCCGCCGCTGGTCCATCAGTGTCTAACTCCTTGCTTAAGAGCTCATAACTCATCGGGTCTTGGATTTGGACTAGCACGCGCCCAGCGATTCCACGGACGTGCAAATCTGGATCTCCTCGGAAAACCGACGCCACTTCGCTTCGGAGGTCTGTTGCGACGCCTAGCCATTTCCTTTCGTACGATGCGCCAACCGCCCAGGTTGCAACCCATCGTGCTGCTGGACAGGTACTCTTAAGAACCGCTTTGACCAAATCGACCACGCTGGAGGGAGGCTCTTTGGAACTCGCTTCGCCGGTTTGACGAAGCTTCTTGATTAAATTTATTAAATCGTTTGCATGCACCCCAACACCTTCATGTTTGTCGGCCGCACAGAGTACCCGGTATACCAGGCTGAACTCAGCCAGTTGGCGCCATTCACTGCCCGCTCTTCTTTTTCGGATTTGGATTCTATTCAGTGTTCGTGTGGCCAATTCCCAGGCGAACGCCAATTTGTCGCGGCTAACCTTCCCGGCTTGACACTCAAAAAGGCAGTCGACGAGAATTTCCGTGATCTCGTATCGAAATGAGCCAGACAAATCTTGAAGCGGGTTCGCAAGGATTGACGTGATCCAGGTTTCGAAGCCATCGATCAGCGATTCCGGTTCCTGAAGCATACCTGCGACCATCCAAACAATGACACTCGCCTTCCCAGGGGCCATCCGTCCCTCAATGCTTTCCCAAATACGACCAGTAAAGCCCGGCTTCCCCACCTGCCGCACCAAGTACAATGCAACGAGGAACTCAAGTAAGGTCCGGTGCAAGAACTCGTAACTAGCAACTGGTCCGTCAATTTTGGCGACCAATCCCGTCTCGCATACATCCTGAAGAAGGTCACGATGCCGAAGCGTGGGAGGTGCGTTGCTCCTGTTGATTGCATCGATGATCTCTTCATTGGAAAAGTCCGACCGATTGGGGTCGGAGGACCAAAGGTACCATCCCATTCCCTCAACGAACGGCAAAAACTGATTGCGCTCTGTGTAATTCGGGGACCTGCCGGCATCCTCCGCACGTCTAGTCCAGTCCCTAATATAGCGATCAATCAAGCGTTGATAAAAATCCACGCGACGGGTGAGCGCGGGACCTCGATTCCCACTTGTGAACGCCTCTCGATAAATCTGCGCAGCCAACATGAGAAGAACCGGTACACGAAGCATTTCCTCAAAGGGAGGCGTGTTGTTGACGATCTCAAGAAATTCGTTGTTCCAATCACTTTCTGGGATCCATCTTAAAATCGCTTGGTGGAGCTCCGATGGCGTGAAGGGAAGCAGCTCCCACTGTGAAAGGATCACGTCTTCGTCAGGCAAGTAACCCAACTTTCGCGCACTCACGACGAGCGAACATCGCCGCCCTTGTGTGAGGTGTGCCGAGAGACTATCCATCAAGACGCGTCGGGCAGACTGCGTACCATTTGCCGGAGGGCTTTCCGACAGTTCGTCGAGAGCGTCAATAGCCAGCACCCCGCGCCCTTGCTGCAACATTTTCAGGATCCAAGGAGAGACCGAAGCGGGGATACGCCCGCTTTCTTCGAGCAATCGCACGGCAGCGTCTGTCAACCGTTTTCGGGTCTTCAGGAGCTGGGTTGCAAGCTCAGGGGCGCGCATGTAGAAGGCGAATTCGATCTTGTCTTCTGGGGCGTCCAAACGCAACTGCGTCTGCGCGTTCATGAGTTGGGTAGTGGCGTGGTACAGGAGTTGGAGTGTCTTCCCGGAACCCGCGTCTCCCAGGATAATCAAGTCTGAATATTCCTCAATAATCTCATCCCATTGTTTTTCGTCTGGGCGGGGGGATTCTCCGGGCCGAGAGATTTTACGAAAGCTACGCGCGACGAACAGAGATTGCAGGGGCTTTCCCGACCGGCGCAGGCAAGCCGCGTCGAGATATCTAAGTTCTTGTTCGGCCGTTTCATTCAACAGGCTAGCCAAGCCAACTTTGGAGGGAGGAAGCCCTGGCGAGACTTCGGCGTCTATCTTCGTGCTCTCACTGTGGTGGGGGACGACTTGCTGTGGAATTCGCCGGGATTGCACTAGCGCATCCGCTATGCGCTCGGCTGTCGGCAGCCCTACCTGAATGGGCATGCGGCTTATTCTGGTACGCTCATTCCGGCGACAGATCCATTCCCCTACCGAGTTTTCCTCAGCCTCAATGAATTCTCTGACCCGAGTCATATCTGCAGACCCCAGTTCGCCTTTAAACGCCTCGGCGAAATGAGAGTCCAGACCTTCAACGTTCTTCTTAGCAGAGACCAGGACCTCCTTGACCATCTCCTTGTCGGCATACCAGAGAAAGGCGAACCGCTTATTCTTTGCAAACTCGAAAATGGCGGACTTCCGTTCTGAGGGACTTGATAGAGTTGCTGTCAGCAGCACGCAGACACTCTTTAATGACTTTCTTCCCGTAATCAAATCTGAGAGGAACGTACTCAGGCTGTTAAAAACGCTTTGACATTCAAGGAAGCAATATAGACAAGGTGTGGGCTGACTGTTCTGTACCCATAGTGCGTCAAGTTCCGAGCATTCGGCCAACCCAAGGCCAGGTTCAAGTTTCGCGCAATTGATCACTGTTTTTTCCGGCTGTGCCTTATGCTCTTCTTTCCTTGTCTGGTCCCAACGCTCAATCAGAGAAAGAGCGAAGGTCTCCTTACCTGCATTAGCTGGTCCGTAGAGGAGAAGGAACTTGTTGTCTTCAAACTCTCGGAAGAGCTGATCGAGTCGCGAAGCTAGCCGTTGGATCGGTCCGCTACCGCCCGGCCAATCTTCATGCCGATCAACGTTCTTGACAAGATACGACATGGCTCAGTCTCAGCGGGCAACCTGCCACACGGCGAGAATTAGAACCGCCATTGAAATAAGGAAAGCAAAGCACAGAATCGGAATCTTTGTGTAAATGTTGTTGAAGTACGCGTCTCTGGGGTTAGGTCTATCAGCCGCGGACTCACGCGCTGCTTTCAATAAAAAGCCGAGAACAATGAAACCGATAGTGGAGACGCCGAGCAGAGCGAGAGGGAGTCTAAACGACCTGGTTACATCAATCTTGGCGGTTGCCAAGTTAATTGCGGCCGAAAACACCGCCCCGGCAACAAAGGAAAAAACGTCGGCTGGCACAACATTAAATAGTTGGGATAACGCACGGCGCATCGGGGCTCCTTTTATGTGGGGCTGCCTTCCCGCGGGTCAACCGCCCAAGGTTGCCTGGGTCGATGGTTCCAGCGGGCTGTTTCAGGCTAACCCAAGGATGAATTTTGACTCGATAAATTGCCGGACATTCAAAATTCTCCTTGGAATTCTTTTGGCATCTAATACGAGGGCTAAAATACGCCAGCAACCGATTGAAAGCAATCGTTTAATTTGAAGGATGCTGCAAATTATCTGAGTTGCCGGAAGCCGGAATGTCCGCGTCACATCACGAAGGTATCGTTTGCGTGTAACTCAGTCGAATATTGAGGTAGCGCTCTGGCCGCATGTGCTCCGACCGAGGCGTCGCCACGATAGAAAGTGGTTTTCGGCCAAAAGAGATCCTGTGTGGCGGCGGAGTGTTCACTGACGGCGTCTGCCGCCGATTCCTAGCAGAAAATCCCCTTCCCACCACCAAACGCCCCCGAGGTCCCCTTATGGGTATTAGGGTTCAGCCGCCGCAGGCGCTGAATCCTTAGCGCAAATAGAAGCCTGTTTCTTCGGGCTAGAAAACTTAGTCGGAAAGAGGTAAGAGGGATGGCGAAGGACACGCCCCGCCCCGCTACGAATTGGAAGTCCCGATTGCTCGACGATTACTCGAAGAGCTTCGAGCGGGGCTGGCCGCTCGGACCGACAACGCATACTCAGATGTCGTCCCGCGAGGACTTTACTATAAGGGTTGTGCAGGTTCCGAGCAAGTGTGTTCTCGCATCTCTTCCAGGAGGACTTACCATGGACCATGCTGCTTCGTTGCGCAACACGATCGTGGCCTGGATTGGTCTCGACTGGGCTGACCAGAAGCATGATATTTGCCTTCAGGCCAGGGGGTCTGCCGCCATCAAGCACCTGGTGGTGGAGCACCAACCGGAAGCTTTGCACTCGTGGGTAGCTGATTTGCGTCACCAGTTCCCGCAGGGCCCCATCGCCGTCGCCCTGGAACAATCGCGGGGCTCGTTGTTTTATGCGTTGATGCACTACGAATTTCTCCGGCTTTATCCCATCCCTCCCAAGGCGCTGGCGGACTACCGCAAAGCGCTTTACGCCAGCGGCGGCAAGGATGATCCGACCGATGTGCAGCTCTTGCTGGAGTTCCTGCGCAAGCATCCCGAGCGCTTTCGACCCTGGGTGGCCGACGATGTACAGACGCACCAGCTCTCGCTGCTGAACGAACATCGTCGCCAACTGGTGGACGATCGCACCGCCCTCAGCGACCGCCTCACGACACTGTTGAAAGGCTATTTCCCCGAGGCGCTGCGGTGGGCGGAAGATCTGCGCACCCCCCTGGCCTGGGATTTTCTTGCTCAATTCCCCAGCCTCGAGCGGGCGCAACAGGCCTCGCGCCTGAATGTGCTGAAGGTTTATCGTGCCCACACCGCCGTCCCCCCGAACAACTCGAGGGCCTCTGTGACGAAATCCGCACCGCCCGTCCGCTCACCACCGACCGCGCTATCATCGACAGCTCGGTGCTGATGGTCGAGATTCTGGTCGAGCAGTTACGCGTGCTGAGGGCGGGCATCGAGCGCGTGGAGCACCAGTTGGCCGACGTGTTTGCCACCCATCCCGACCGTGCGATTTTCCAGAGCTTCCCCGGAGCCGGGAAGGCTCTGGCGCCCCGCCTGCTGGCCGCTTGGGGATCCGACCGCCAGCGCTTTCAAGACGCTGCCAATATGCAGCGTTTCGCCGGACCGGCCCCCGTCACCGTGCGGAGCGGCAAGAGTAAATGGGTTCACCGGCGCTACGCCTGCCCGACCTTTGTGTGTCAGACCTTTCACGAGTTCGCTGCCCAATCGCGCCTGAAATCTCCCTGGGCCAAGGCTTATTACCAACAGATGCGCAGCAAAGGGGCCGACCATCACCCCACCGTTCGTGCCTTGGCCTTCAAATGGATTCGCATTATGTTTCGTTGCTGGCAGGATCGTACACCCTACGATGAGACCCGCTACCAGCAAGCCCTCGCACGCTGGGGTTCGCCCTTGTCCAAAAGCGTGGGCCAGCTCGCAACTTCGCCAGCGAGGGGTTGAACATGAAAACCCTTGACATCGATCCTCAGATGTCTTCGAGGAAGTTTGTCCTGGCAGAGCACTCGCGGGACTAATCGCCGGTAACGGCGAAGGGTTTACCGATGGTACCGCCGCCGACTCCGGGGGATGAATTCCCAGGTGTTGACCACACAGATAAATGTTCGATTGAGATGCAGTGGTTGATTGAGTACTCTGGGTCAATGATGCTTTTTGTGCGGTTGGTCGCCGCGTCCCGCGGTTGGTCAGGATGCTGCCGGTCCCGGCGTCCACCGAACCCCGATCAGCGACCAATCTGCCAAACTCGAGCGATTTCCCTATCAAAGACAGACCGTCCATGCGGACGGCGCGCCGCTCGAGGTTCACCCTGGGTCCGGGAGGCACTTCGAGACTTGGCCTCTGACTTCCCCATCAGAAGCACCCCTTCAAAACCCCTACAAATCCTGATCTCCGCCACACATGTGTGCGGATTGTGTGCCCGCTTCCGGGCAGGAGGTGTCTTATGGCGCGCAAAGCAGGGCTGGGCAACACGCTTCACGCGAATTACGCACATGGCTGGTTCGCGTCTCACTCGGCCGCGGCCTGCAAACCAGGACGCGTATACATCACAACAAAACGATTCGCGGTTCATTCCACGAGGCGCAAGTCCAAGGGAACAGGCGCCGCCAACTTAGTGCGGATGGCATAGTTCAGCCAAGGCGTAGATTCGTCAGTAATGATCTGCTTAAAGCTGACGGCTTGACACTAAAGGACACCCATGACTGATTTCACCCCCACGGAACGCACGCAAGTGCACCGCCTGCCCAAGCGCGGTGCTTATGATCGCGAGACGGTTTATCGCATTCTTGATGAGGGCCTGGTTTGCCACGTCGGGTTTGTGGCAGACGGCAAACCGGTGGTAATCCCCACCGGCTACGGCCGCAAAGGCGAAACGCTTTACATCCATGGCTCAACGGCCAGCCGCATGTTTCGCGCGCTGAGCAAGGGCGCGGATGTGTGCGTCACCGTCACGCTGGTGGACGGGTTGGTGCTGGCGCGCTCGGCTTTCCATCACTCGATGAATTACCGGTCCGTAGTGATTTTCGGCCAGGCCACATTGTTGGAAGATCCCGCCGCGAAGCGGGAAGCGTTGCAAGTGTTCACCGAACACGTTGCGCCCGGACGGTGGGAGGAAATCCGCCAGCCCTCTGTGAAGGAATTGCAGGCCACCACCGTTTTAGCCATTCCCCTGCAAGAGGTTTCCGCCAAGGTGCGAACCGGTCCGGCGATCGATGATGAGGAAGATTACGCGCTTTCCGTCTGGGCGGGAGTGCTTCCCCTTGATCTCGCACCCCAAACGCCGCTCCCGGACGAGCGCCTTCCGCAGGGAATTGCCGTCCCGGAGTACGTGCGGAGTTACAGCCGGAAAGCTCGGTAGTGGGCCGACGGTGAGCGCGGTCGATGGCCTACGCTTCCACTGCCGGGTTCCGCCTGGAACAAGGTATGTCGGCTGTAGGCATTGCCACAATCTGACACATATGAGCGTCCGGGAACATGATAAGCGAGGATTATTTTCGGAAGAATCCTCATACACTTCTTGTTGCGCTAGTAAAGGCCGCCGTGAGATTCCCCACCCTGCTCTTAGCCCTCAAAACAGTGAGTAGAATCGAAAGACTGTATTGATAGTACGAATTGGTCAAAGAGTTTTGGCTCCTCCTTCACGGCACGCGCCAGATCACTTTGTGCGCCTTGTCGATAAGCGTAACCCCGTTCCCCCCTACCACGGCGGCAGAGGAGTAGGTGAGAAAGGTGATGGCTCCCCTGTATATGGACGCTGGTCGAGTCGAGGAAAGGGAAAGCAGAGCAAATAGAGATGGTCTGCTATAACCGCGTCAATCGGGGCAGCATTTACGATGTGGGGATGAATATCGTAATGAGGGTGACGGGAGAGAAGAGGGAGGATGTGGAAAGGGATGTTCGGTCGGTGGCGAATCCGCATGTACCCTGGCCAGAAGGTGTGGCAAGCGATGCGGCGAGTGGATATGGGGAAGGCTCGCGCCGAAGAGTTGGGGAGTGGTCCCGGAAAAGGAGGTCGAGCAATGGCTGGTGGGCGAGATCACAGCTGGGGGTCCCTGCTCGATGAGGCGGTAAGCCCAAAAAGCAAAAAGAGGTGAGTGTAATTCAGGGCACTCTTGCCGCAAGGATCGTAGAGGCGGCGGTGGCGTTTGCGCCGTCGGGCATATTCGCGTAACCGCCGATGTACTTTCCCTTGCGGAAAAAGCAGACCCCGCCCAGATACTTGTCCTGCAACTGCAGGGCTTCGTCCGCGAGCTGCACAGCCTGGGCAGTCGGGTAGCGCTGGCGGAGTTTGGTCACAACCCCCGCCGCGGACTGGGGGGATGTTTCCAACACCAGAAAAGCCCTCCCTTGGTCATACTGCGCTACGTAGCCGCGCTTAAGCAGGCGAACGCCGAGGACGCTTTGCGGGATCATGCGAGCACTCACCAGCTTTTCCGGCAGAAACCAAGCGAGGGCGTCCGGAGGTGTGCTCCGCCCCTCCAGGAGCTTCTCCATGACGGCAATGAAGGCGGTTAACGCGGGAGTGTGATCGATATCAGGCGTGGCGGCGATCTCGACGTAGTAATTCCCTTTCGCGAAGGTGCCCCGGCGCGGCATGACCTGTCCCCCCATGCCGGTCTTTTCGAGGGGATGGCCGGGATCGCGGTTGTCGCTAAAAATTCCGTAGGCGGCGTCCGCATCGACCATTTCCGAGATGTCGATCACGAGGGTGTTCTCGCCGGATTTGCACGTTACTCCCTGCATTTGGGTGAATCCGTAAGCCAGGTAGCTTTCCGCGCTCCCGTCCATGTATTCGTAAAGGTTGTCGGCAGTATAGTGACGCAATGGGCCTTCCTGTCGCCAGCCGGGGACAAGCGAGCAATTGGCTGCCTCCCCAGCCGGGGCGAGTGGTGTTACAACCACGGGGCAAACAAGTAGAAAAAATGCGAAGCGGAGAGTACGCAGAGGAGTTTTCATGGTCGAAACGCAAAAGGCTACTTTTACCGCAGAGACGCGGAGCAAAGAAGGTGTTAGGTTCCAGGTGCCTCGTGTCAGGAAAAGCCTAACACTTGACACCTATTCTGCGTCTCCGCGCCTCGGCGGTAGGATGAGTTTTGGGTATTAGCTCAAACTTTCTACGCAAACATCTCCTGCGCGCGGCTAAGGCGCTGTGGAACATTCACGCCAAAACGGCACTTCACCGTGCATGTCGGGCAGTCGGCACAGCGTACGGAGGCCAATTCCGCCGGCAATTGCTTGAAGTGGTCGCGGCCCAATTCGAACTGGCCATAGCCGTCGGCATACATAACATAGCGGAGCACGTCCGCCACGGGCAGGCCCTTAACGCAATCGCCATCGCACTCCCCGCACATACGGCAATAGAGCGGTGAAATGAAATCCAACTGCCGGGCCAGGAGATGTTCTTCCCGGGGCGAGTAAGGCTCGGTCATCGCCTTCAGGTTCTCTTCGAGCTGATCCATGTCCGTTATGCCCGGAATGGTGGTGTGTACGTAAGCGTCCTTCAGCACCCACTTGAGCGCCGCCAGCATGGCGCCCTCGCGCTTCAGCTTGGCGCCATTCGGATCGTCTGGCTTGATTCGGCGCAACCCGCCCGCCATCACCTTCATGGCTACCACACCCAAGCCCGCCGCGTCGGCCTGCGCCATGGCATCGGAAAAGGCTTTATCCATGGTGAAGTTGTAAGTCGCCAGCACGACATCCGTTGCACCCTTCTTCACCAGGAACGGAACCATATCCTTGGAGTTGTGGGTGCTCACCCCGGCAAAACGGATCTTGCCCTTTTGCCGCGCGATCTGCTGCGCCTCGAAGAGTTCATCCGGCGTCTCACTGGGGCTATTTTTTCCGTGCAGATACCAAACGTCCAGGTGGTCGGTCCCCAGCTCGCTGAGCGACGTGTCAAGCTCTTTCAGCACTGCCTCCTTGGTCTTTGCATCACATTTACTCGATAGCCAAATATTCTGCCGCTTGCCTTTGAGGGCTTGTCCTACGAGCCGTTCGTTGTTTCCATGCTGGTAGTTACGTGATGTATCGAAATAATTAATGCCCATGTCCGCCGCGCGCTCGATCACACTGGCGTCGGACGTAACCATGCATCCACATCCCACGCTGGTTACTTTGAGACCGGTTTTCCCCAATACGCGGTAGCTGAGTCCCTTGGCGGAGTGCGGTTCCGCTTCCGCCCAAGCGCTGGGAGCAGGAACAAAGCCCGCCACGGAGGTAAGAAGCCCTACGGATAAGAAATCCCGACGAGTAGACATTTTGCCTATACCTCTGCTCTAAGCGTTGACGATAGTCATGACTTTCGAACCGTGGTATGTTAGCACAAAAGGAGGTATCAATCCGGTGCTTTTCTCACGCCGCAGATTCTTGCAAGCAAGCGGGACCAGCCTTCTCTTTTTAAGTGCCCGTCGGCTGAGTTCGCAGGCCCCACCCGCCCTTCCCGTCGCGCCGATGGTGAAGGAATTCCCCGGGATTTCGCAAGTCTCCATCGTGCAGGGTGACGACCGCCGCAAGAATGTTTGCGCGGCGCTGGCGGCCATCGATGACCAGATCCTGCCGAAATTGCGGCAGAAAAAGTACGTGGTCATCAAACCGAACGTCGTGAACACGGTGAATCAGCTCGCCTGCACGCATGCCGACGCGCTGCGGGGAATCGTTGAATACCTCGCGCCGCGCTTTCGCGGGCCCATCGTTATTGCCGAGGCCTCAGCGGGCGATACGCTGGAAGGTTACGAAAGCTTCCATCACACGCGCTTGCCGGGCGAGTATCGCGATCAGAAGATCATTCTCGTGGACCTGAACCGCGAGCGAAGGTTCGAGGCCATTCCTCTGATTGATTTTGACCTGCACGTGACGCCGGTGCGTTTGGCGGCGCGTTTGCTCGATCCTGATGCCTTTGTCATTTGCTCGGCCGTCATGAAAACGCATAACGCCGTGGTGGCGACGCTTTCCGTGAAGAACCTCACGCTGGGCGCGCCGCTGCACAATCCGCCGGGGGAGAAATCCTGGAGCGACAAGCGGAGATTTCACGTGGGCGTGCGGCAGAACCACTACAACATGCTGCTAACCGCGCAAAAGCTTCAGCCCAACTGGGGCGCCACGGTGATCGACGGCTATGAAGGCATGGAAGGCGATGGCCCCGGATCCGGTAACCCCGTGCCTTCCCATATCGCCATTGCCTCAACGGATTACATTGCGGCGGATCGCGTGGGGCTGGAAGCCATGAGCATCGACCCGTCGTGGGTGGGCTACCTGGTGTACTGCGGGCAGGTGGGACTGGGAAACTACGACCTGAAAAAGATTCGGATTCGGGGCGCGGCGCTTGATGCAGTGCGCAAAAAATATCGCCTCCACCCCGACATTGACCGCGAGTTGCAATGGATGGGGCCGATGGAAGACCTTCCACTGAAGTTGGGCTTGCGCTGGAACGGCGAGAGCAAAATCTTCGGGTGAAGCGCGCCGGGGGCGGCCGGTCAAACACAATGCTGTTCACTCAAGCTTTGTCAAGGAGACTGTTCTCTGTTCGACCTTGCAACCCCCTCACCCTCGGTTCGTGAGAAAGATGCGCGTAGTACTCGGGCCGCCATCCGCCCACAGGCGGCAAGTGTACAGGCCGGAAGGTCGTTGCTGGGTCATCCAATCCACTGCGTGCACACCCACCCGTTCGCCAAACGCATTGTACATCTCCAGTCTCGCGTCCGTGTCTCGCGGCAGGTTGAATTCCAGCGTGAGCGATGCGGTCCAGTTTCCAGGCTGTGTCTGGCCCAACACTCGCAGTCCTGGCGACTCGCCTCCCCTAAGGCAGGCGCCTGTGGTTCGGAGGGATAGGCGAGACGAAGTGGTCGAGCCTGGCGGGATGGTTGCGATCTCCATTAGGTGGTAGCCCGATGGAGACCTTGGTGGATACGGACAGCCGCTGGACGACACGGCCGTCTGGGTTATGTGTGACACCAATGATCATAATGATTCCTCTTTCGCAGGGTCAATTCCCTGCCAGTTCTCATGCAGGAAAGGGGTTTCAGCCCGCTATTTCGTTTCCAGGTAGAAAGGTACCAACTCTGGCTTCTCGAACGATTCTGAGGCCGTAAAGCCCCTTACCTCCGGGGAGTCAAACGACGTAATACGAGATCCCGGGGCGTGATGCGGCGACGTTTCTGGGCCAACAGATGAAGCTGCGGGTTCTGTGCGAAAAGCCGCTGATCATTTCGCAGCGGTTTTTCGGGATATCGCCCTTCCATCTCCCGGAGTGCCGGCTCCTTCCTGAGCCGCCGGAGTTACTCGGGGCAAGAGGAAAAAAGCTCTGTATATCTGGTTAGGTTGTAGAATGGAGGGTATTTGGCAAGCCAAACGGAAATCCTGGCTTCCGTGCCGAACGGCTCTGATATCGGGTCCGAGGCACCTGCCCATTCGCGGGCGGGACTGACTTGCGGAGAGGATTAGCTATGAGCGATGAATTGTTATCCCGTCGATCCTTCCTATCGGCCGCGGCAGCAGCGCCGGCCGTCCCTGCATTCTTCCTATTGGCCGCAGCGGCAGCGCCGGCCGCCCCAGGATTGCTCACTTCCGACAGAATCGCGATCTTCGACCCGCCTCCCGAGCGGATCCGGATTGCCACAATTGCCACGTCCTACGCAGCTCCGCCGACCACGTTCACACCCGCCGAGGTCCAGCAGATTCAGTCGCAGGGCAAGGACGTCGAGTTAACCGTTACGAAGTCCCTCGATGAATTGAATCGCCTTCTGCCGGAGGTCGATGTCGTCATCGGGGCTGTCAACGCCGAAATGCTGGCCAAGGCGAAGAACCTGAGATGGATGCAGCACACCGAAGCCGGCTTGGAGACGGTGCTGTTTCCGGAACTGGTGGAGAGTCCTGTAGTAGTGACCAACATGGCGCGCATGTTCGCGCCGTGCATTTCCGAGACCGCCATCGCGATGCTGCTGGCGCTGACGCGCGGCCTCAACAAATACTACATCCCGCAGTTCCCGCAGAAGAAATACTTCGCTGAGCGAAACCTGGTGGAGGTGGACGGCATGACGATGGGGATCGTCGGCATGGGCGGCCTCGGCTCGGCGACGGCCATGCGGGCGCACTACGGCTTCAACATGCGAATTCTCGCGACCGACGCCAAACCCATGGCCAAGCCCATATTCGTCGATACGCTGCGCGAGCCGGGATGGCTGATGGAGATGGTTCCGCAGGTTGATGTGCTGGTGAATGCCGCGCCGCTTACCAAGGAAACCACGCGCATGTTCGACGAGAAGGTATTCCGCGCCATGAAGAAGACGGCCTACTTTCTCAGCATTTCCCGGGGCGGCTTGGTGGACCAGCCGGCGCTGATCCAGGCGTTGAAGGAGGGTTGGATTGCGGGGGCCGGGCTGGACGTGGTCACGCCGGAGCCTTTGCCGCCGGATTCGCTGCTGTGGGACTGCCCCAACACGATTCTCACGTGCCACACCTCAGGATTCTCCCCGCAGCGCCGCATCCGCCAGATGGGGCTGATCGCCGAAAACGTGCGGCGGTATGCGAGCGGATTGCCCCTGTTGAACGTCGTCGACAAGCAGCGCGGTTATTGAAGGGGAAGGTATGCATATGAAAAGAGCGTTCTTGTGGCTGGTGATCTGTTTCGTCACCCCCGCCTTTGCGCAACAGGGGTGGTATCCCCACGAAGGCGGACTGCTCAAATACCGAGTCATGATCCGTTTTGGCGAAGAGCCGGATACGTTGCCGGACGGCTGGCGGTTCGGCCGCGTGTCGGCGGTCGGCGTCGATCAGGCGGGAAACGTGTATGCGTTCCAGCGCGGTCCGAAAGCCGACCCCGTGGTGGTTTTCGATGCCAGCGGGAAATTCATACGCTCCTGGGGCAAGGGCCTGTTCAACATCCCGCACGGGTTGCGCATCGACCGGAATGGGCACGTGTGGGTCACCGATACCGGGTACCACACGGTTATGGAACTTACGGCGGAAGGCAAGCTTGTGCGCTCATGGGGCACCAAGGGGAAGCCGGGCGCGACCAAAGACAGCTTCAATCGGCCAACCGATATTGCCTTCCTGCCGAACGGCGATTTCTTCGTGACCGACGGCTACGGCAATTCGCGCGTGGTGAAGTTCTCGGCCGACGGGAAGTATCTGCTCGAATGGGGCAAACGCGGCAAGGGTCCCGGCGAATTCGATACGCCGCATGCGGTCGTGGTCGATTCACACCGTAACGTCTATGTCAGCGACCGCGAGAATAATCGCATCCAGATTTTCGACGCCAACGGAAAGTTTCTTCGCCAGTGGACCAACCTGGGCGCTACCCAGGGAATGGACATTTCACCCAAAGACGAGCTATGGATCATCACTCACCGGAACAACGAGGAGAACCTTTCCTACGACACGCTGGCGGGACGCATCATGCGCATCGACATTGCCACCGGCAAGATTCTCGGCTCGATGGAAAGTCCGGGGCACTGGCTGGCGCTGGGGCGCAATGGAGACATCTACATCGCCAGTCTGACAGGGAATATATTCCGGTGGTACCCCGGCTGGGTGTCGGGCATGCGCGAGGAAGCGCCCGGGACGGTAAAGTAGTGTATACTCTCGCCGAACGCCCACGCACGTTCAATTCCACTGAAGAACCTTCAAGGGGGATACGTCGATGATGAGATCGACTTTAATCATATCTATAAGAGCATTACTTGCGTTTGCGGTCATGGTCATTTTCGGCATGCCGGCGGGCGCACAGCAGCAGGGCCAGAGTGCCCCGAAGGCCCAACTGTACAACACGGCCAAACAGAAGCTTCTGGAAGGCAAGCAGGTCTTCAGTTTCACGCAAAACACGTTTGATATCCCAGGCTATTGCGAGGCGGCCAAGCATTACGACTATACCTGGTTCGAAATGCAGCACAGTACGCTGGAGTTCAAGGACATAGAGAGCATGATCGCCGCGTGCCCGCACGTCCACGCGACTCCCATGATTCGCCTGCCGGACGCGCAGGAATGGCACATCCAGCATGCCACTGACATTGGCGCGCTGGGCGTTATCGTTCCGACGGTGGATGATGTGGACAGGGCGCGGGAAGCCGCCAAGTGGCTGCGGTACCCACCGGTGGCACGGCGCAGTACGGGCCGGGGCCAGGCAAGGACCATTTGGGGCCCTGACTATGCCCAGACCGCCAATGACAATATGCTCTTGGTGATCATGATCGAAACGCCGACGGGGGTTGCGAATGCGTACGACATTGCCTCAGTACCTGGCGTGGATGTGGTCATCATCGGGAACCACGACCTGAGCGTGTTTTCAGGATACCCACAAGACGACGTTCGGTATCAGGAGCTGGTGACGAAGATTCATGACGACACCCTCAGGGCGGGCAAGATCTTCGGGCAGGCTAACGCGTCGTATGCCACGGGACATCCACTCAGCAAGGATGCCAAGTTCTTTCAGAACGGTCCCTCGCTGGACGGGTGGAAACCTCCGGCTCGTGAGGCAGGTGGTGTCAATCCCAACGCGCCGCCGCCGGGAGAGCGGCCGTAGGCAACATTGCGAAGCGGCCTCGCCCATCTCCTGAAAACAGAGGAATAACGGGAGCAAGCGTAGCGCGAACCCATTTTGTTGATTCCGCGGCCCTTGGGTGCGCCCATGCGCGAAGGCCAGGCATTAGGCCCCCACAGTTCGGCCCCAAGCGTTTGCCAATGTTCTCCGGCTCCATGGCGGCAGGTGGCCTAGCCGTGCTGCGCATCCGCCTATTTCCGGTGTTGGGGTTAGCGAAAAAGGCGACGCTGCAAGTGAACTGCGCCCTCGGCAAGGTGCCTGACGAACACCCGACAGAAGGGATAAGGCTGGCATTCGAGGGACGCGGCGCCGAATTCGATGAGGAAGTCAGCGGGCGTACACTGTTCCTGTTGACCAGGCCCGGAGCCAGCGCTCCGGCGAAAGTGCCAACTCCGGAAGTTGATACAAAACCGGCGCCCACCGAGGCCCAACAGTGATTTGAATATGTGAGGAATTTAACCGAAGCCGACAAAAACAGGTCAGGGTGGAACCGAGCCAATTTCCTCGGGGTCAGTGATGCCTCCGGCGAAGTCGAAGTCCAAGTCCATCTCCCGGATAGCCCCCACCGTCCAACGTAGGTCCTGGGTAACGGCGTAGTGGCTACCGACGGTATCCGCCGCCGATTCCTGGCGGGAAGTCCCCATTCCACCAGTGATTTTCAGGTGGTCGATAGCGCCGGGAGCAGATTCGGCCTGGGAAGTCATAGGGCTGTTCTATAAAAGGCGATGTCAAGAGAAATAATTCCCCCTCGACCGGAGGCCGAGGGAATATTGACCTCGGCATCGAGCCCCTGTAGCCTACTAGGAGCCTTTTGGTTGTGCTCT
>JBEKHR010000075.1:0-17913 GCA_050012175.1 Terriglobia bacterium
CGCTGCCATCAAGGAATATTTGCACAATCACAACCAGAATCCTCGTGTCTTTGTATGGACCGCCTCGGTCGAACGAATCATGTCCAAAGTCGCCAAATGTAAAGAAGCGTTGGGGACACTACACTAGTAGTCAGTCATCAGTTGTCAGTCGTCAGTTGTCAGTCGTCAGTGGGCCGTTGTCACTTGAAGATAATTCAAAATTCGAGATTCAAGACTCAACATTCAGACTTTACACTTCAGACTTCAGACTTTACACTTCAGACCTCGCACTTCAGACTTCACAATTCATAATTCCCTACCCCGCGGTCTTTCTCAGCAAGTAGATGAACACCGGCGCGCCCGCCACGGCGGTGACGGCGCCGACCGGAAGTTCCGCGGGCGCCACAGCGGTTCGAGCGAGTGTATCTGACAGCACCAGGAGGATAGCGCCTCCTAGGGCCGCGGTGGGCAGCAGCATGCGGTGGTCGTTACCCACCAGCATTCTGCCCAGGTGCGGCACCAGCAAGCCAAGGTAGCCAATGGCGCCGCTGGCAGAGACCGCAATCCCCGTCAGCAACGACGCGAGGATATAGACGCCCAGCTCTACGCGCACCACATTTACTCCCAAGTGGGCTGCCTCCTCAGCGCCCAGGAGCAGGACATTCAGATCCTTGGCAAACACATACAAACCCGCAATCGCCAGGATGATTGCCGGAGCTAGGATACGCAGCTCCGCAACAGGTGTCACGCTGAGGTCACCCATCAGCCAAAACGCGATGCCGCGCACATCCCTGGTGGAAAGCAGCGTCAGCATGAACAGGATCACGGCGGATAAGAAGGAGGCAGTAATGACGCCGGCCAGGATCAGCGTGTAACTCGACAGGCGTCCGCCGTGCCTTCCCAGCAAGTAAACCCAAACCATGGTGATCACTGCCCCGACAAAAGCCGCTAGCGGTGAGGCAGCCGCAACGCGCCCACCAATCCAAAGAGCGAAAATGGCTCCCACCGCTGCGCCGCTGGAGATTCCCAGAACGTAGGGGTCGGCCAGAGGGTTGCGCAGCAAGGCCTGGAGGCCCGTGCCGGCAACCGAAAGCGCAGCACCCACGAGAATGGCCAGGAGAATTCGTGGGAGTCGAATCCCCCGCACGATGACAGCCGCCTCGGAGTTCGTCCCCGGCGATACCAGCGCCGCCCAGACTTCCGATAACGGCAAGTGGACCGCGCCCATCGTCAAAGAAACCAACACCGTTAGGACAAGAAGCAAGGACATTACCCCCGCAACCACAATCACATTCCTGGGTGTTGCCGGAAAGGTCATTGGCGCTCTCCCGTCTTGAAGGCCACCGTAGGGTGTAGGACACCTGCCAACTCTTCCAGGGCATCGACGAGGCGCGGGCCGGGCCGCATGACGGTTTCAGAGACGAAAAACATTCGCCGTTCCTTCACCGCCCGCAAATCCTTCCAACCGGGGAGGCTTTGGAACTCCTCCGTGCTGGGAGAAAAAGACTCGGTCTTGGGTAAGAGGATCACGTCGGGATTCTGCGGCAGCAACTCCTCCAGGGTTAATCGTGGCCATTCACCCTTCAGGTTCTCTCCGATAGGAGTCCCGCCTGCGGCGCGGATAACGTCGGCAATAAATGTACTGGGGCCGACCGTAATTAGGGGGCGATACCAAACGACGAAGAGCACCCTGGGCTTGGGCTGACCTTCAATCCGTTTTTCCACCCGGTCAATCCTGGCTTGCATCTCGGCCACAAGACTCCTGGCCTCCGAAGCGCGCCCGAGTATTTTCCCCAGGTCCTCGATCGAGGCCAGAGTCCCTGCCAAAGTGCTTGCCGTCACGCCGTAAAGGGGTATACCCAGCCGTTCAAGCTGGTCGGCAGTCTCACGCCGATTGGCCTCCGGCGTGCCCAGCGCCAAGTCAGGCTTCAGCGCGACGATCCTTTCCAGACTAGGATTCACCATCGTTCCGACGTGGGGCTTGTTCTTGGCCTGAGGTGGAAAATCACAGTAATCCGTGTCCCCTACCAGTTCGTCGCCCAGCCCCAGAGCATAAACGATCTCGGTAATATTGGGAGCAAGGGAAACCAGGCGGTGAAGGTTGTTCGGGACATCTACACTTCGGCCAGTCTGATCTTTAACTGTGCGCGCGGACACCGCAGGCGGCAGCAGAATCGAAAGCGTTGCAGCCAAGACGCAAAGCAAAACCGTTGCGCTGGCCGGAGAATTCACCCCGGAAGGGCAGCATGGAACCTGTCCCGATGATTTGCTCGGGAACCGCGCCATCGGGCGCTCCCCCCTTATCTCATCCCTCATCCCGTAGGGCGGACGGCGCCCGGAGGGCGGGTGGGTGGCACCTGCGGCAGGGCTTCCGATAATCACCATCGGGACAGGTCTTGCCCGCCCTTCCCGGCCCGCTCGAGCAGGATGTATCTCGTATGTGACCATAAAGAACACAAGCCCCGCGCACGCTTGACCAGGGCGGGGCTGATGCCTGCCAAAACCTGTGCAGCGCTCATCATAATGCGCGCCAATCTTCCGGGCGCCTCCGACCGGAGCGCCAAACCGGGCGACTGCACAGTCTAGGGCGCACGATTTTGTTTGTCAAACTCCCGTCGGGTGTGAACAATAGTGGACAACATGCGATTTTCATCAAAAGGTCTCGGCTGGTTCATAATCACCGGTATCATTGCCGTCACGATTGTCTCCGCCCAAGACAGGGATAGTCATCAGCCAATCGCATGGTGCTATGTCCAAGAAGGACCGCTGGAGCTTATGCAAAGGGCGCTGGGCCGAAGAACCAAGCCACTGAGTGTGGGTCGGGGAGCGCTGGTACCCGTGCTAAGAACGGAGTCAAAGCATGGCAAGAATCGGGCCATGCTCCGCATTACCGACCTCTCGACGCTCAATCCTGTCGATGCCTGGGTAGATCCCAGCAAGGTGGAGATTGTTCCCATCGATCGTTTTCCCAGTGACGAAGAGCTACTGCGCCAGCTCGGCAGCGAATATCAGGACGATTTCACGTTGTCAAAGGTAGCGTTGGCGCGCTGGCTGGTCAAACAGGGGAATTCCAGCCCTGCGCTGGTTTGCTTGGTTGCGTCGGTTGCACTTCCAGCTACGCGGCTGATAGCTTTCCTGCCTCGCGGGGGGAGTTTCACACGCGGCCCTTGGCTCGAGTTCCCTTTCTCCGAAATGAAGCCCGGAATCCTGTCTGTGGAGGTGCGCGACCTCCTCGGGGACGGAATCGAGTGCCTCATCACGCACGAGCCCTTCCGCAAGGGCCCTGAGGTTCTTGGAGTGAACATCGTGATTCGCCGCCTCGAGGGCGGCAATTTCAGAACGCTCTGGTCAGCTCCCCTCGAGTCTCGAAACCTCGACTTTTTCCCTTCCGAGCTGCAAATACTCCACCCCCTCGAGAAGAATGCCGGCGCTCCTGGCACGGTGACTAAAGGTGAAGTGGAATTTCAACCGCGCGGGAACATATACATACCTGTCTGGAAAGCTACAGTGGAGTTCCGCGCTGTCGGGCAAGACAAACCCCTGGATTCAGTAAAAGTCACCAAGGCGTGTGCCTGGAATGGTTCCGAGTTCGAGCCGCTCCAGTAGTTGACGCCGTCTGCTCATCCCAAGGTCACCTTAGGGATATCTTGGCCGCGCCGCCAACCCCTGCCCCCTTTGTAACGTCCGCATTTCCCCACCATCGCTGTGCTATAATCGCGCTGACTCGAGCTGCTAAGCTTCGTTAGCAGCTTTCGTTCTCGTAATCCTAGGTTCAGTTTTTCTCAGCCACTCCGCGAGGTCCTTCCATGGAAGAGATTCTCCTGCCGCTATTTCCCCTCGAGCTGGTGCTCCTTCCTGACGAACCATTGCCTCTCCACATCTTTGAAGAGCGCTACCGTGAAATGATCGGCGAGTGCCTCCGGGCAAAGACTTCCGGCTTCGGCAGGCAGGATTTCGGGGTGGTTTTGGCCAAGGGCCAGGAGATTTCAAATGTCGGTTGCAGCGCACAGATCGTGACTGTCACGCGGAAATACGATGACGGCCGCATGGATATCCTGACGGTGGGCAAACGCCGGTTCGAGATACTGTTGACCAACGAGGAGAAATCTTACCTGCGCGCCTCCGTCGAGTTCTTCGACGACGAAGGTCCAGACACGCCGGGAGAGACAGAGGCTGAAAACGCCGTCCGACTTTTCCGGGAAATCATGCGACGGTTGCACCAGGCATCCGAGATGCCGGTCGACCTGCCCCAGCCTTACCGCCAGCTATCCTTCCGTCTCGCTGCGTCGCTTCCTGTGGCGCTCGAATTCAAGCAACGACTCCTTTCGCTGCGAAATGAACCGGAGCGACTTCAGCAGGTGGTCCACTCGATGGACCAACTGATCCACCAAATCGACGCCGTTCAAGAAGCCCGCGATAAGGCCGGGGGGAACGGTAACATACGGCATCAGACACCGCCCCTCTGGCCCTCCTGAGCAGTTGGCTGGTATTACTCTGTTACATTCGGTCAGATTAGAACGAGGCGAACGCTAATGAGAATGGCCATCGGATCACGCTCTTGGCCTTTACGGGAGTCCGTGCAATTCGTCTCGATCGAAAAGGCAATTCATCGAAATTCCCCGTACTGAGTCAGTTTCCGGTTAGCCGACGATAAAGGAGTTGAGCGACTTCGCTCTACCCTACGACGTTTTGCGGGATCTACTTTGGCAAGGAGCCATTTTTCGCGAGGCCAACTTATCGTTTCCCCGTCGCGCTTGACAAATGGATTTCCCGGACGATGGCGCTGAACTCCTGTCCCTAATCCGGTCACGGTGTCCACATCTATTATTTAAGCCGGTAATCGCTTAATTCCATATACCCTAATAGGTTGCGATTATTGCGGACCTATCCATCCCCTGTTAGTCTGCCCGCTGCGTCTTTTTTTTCTTGGGTTCTCAAAGGGTCTAACAAGATCCGGAGATGACAATACTGTGCAGAGGAGCGGTCTCAATCCGCTCCGTTCCTGAGGAAAACAAATTTATGCGTAAATCCATATGGATTTTAGCCGCATTTCTGATCGTTGGTTTCAAAACACCTTATGTTCGTGCGCAGGCCAGTGGTGCACACATCGACGGCATCGTACACGACGCTCAAGGGTTGCCGCTTCCGGACGTAAAAGTCGCTCTCACGGAGACACAAACGGGGCTGGCTCGCAACGTGGAAACCACGCCGGAGGGCGCCTACCAGTTTGTTAGCCTCAACCCGGGGCAATACCAGCTCTCCGCCGTCTTGACGGGATTCGGCTCACCGGTGCGGACGCTGACTCTCGAGGTGGACCAGTATCTTCGCCTCGACCTCGTGATGCAGGTAGGCCCGGTGAGGCAGGAGGTCCAGGTGGTAGGCGCTGCGGAGGTGCTGCGCACTGCGGATGCCAGCTTGGGAGAAGTCATCGAACCTACCCTGACCAGGGAACTGCCGCTGAATGGCGGGCATGTGCTCGACCTGGCGCTGCTGGCCCCGGCCGTTCACCAGGGATATGGGATGCAAACGGGAAACTACAATCCGCTTTATTGGCGGCCCTCACAGAACTCGGCCTTGAGCGTCGGCGGCGGGCGGCCTAACGCCAATTACTTCCTTCTGGATGGTTCGGCGGATACCGACCCCACGTTCAACACGCTCTCCTTCAGCCCCTCTCCCGATGCCATTCGTGAGTTCAAGGTGCAGACGGGGAGTTACTCGGCCGAATTTGGCGGCGCGGGCGGCGCACAGGTCAACATCGTGACCAAGTCCGGCGGCAATGGATTGCACGCCGACGCCTATGAGTTTGTCCGCAGCAACACTTTTGATGCCCGCACGTTCACGGACCCCAGCAACATCCCACATCTCGCCCAGAATGAATTCGGCGCATCGATCGGAGGCCCGATCCGCAAGAATTCCACGTTCTTCTTCGCCAACTGGGAGGGCTTCCGCTTGAGCAACGGCCTCGCGCAAATTGAGACCGTTCCCACCGCGATGGAGCAGATGGGAGATTTCAGCGCCAGCGGCGTGACCATTTACGATCCCTCCACCTCGCACCCGAATCCCAATTACAATCCGTCGCTTCCCACCAGTCCTTCCAATCCCGCCGTGCTACGCGATCCCTTCGTGAACGACACGGTCCCCAACGGCAGAATCAACTCCGTGGCCACGGGGGTACTGGCGCAGGTGCCACTTCCCAACCTTGCCGCAGGCAGCATGATGGGGATGGGCATGGAGCCAGGAGTGGGCACAGGCCCGGACTCCAACAACTACCTTGACCTCCGCACCAACCGCAATTTCTCTAATCAGGCAACCCTCCGCATCGACCAGAATTTGCCCCATGGCGACGCGTTGTTCGGGCGCTATTCTTTCCTTGCCGAGCGGGATTTTACCCCGGAGAATTTGCCCGGCTTCGGGTCCTTTGACAACAACCTGGCGCAGAACGCGACCCTCCAGTACACGCACCTCATCTCGTCCACGTCGGTGAACGTGTTCTGGCTGGGAATGTCGCGCCTTTCCATGCACCGCTACTCCCAAGATAACTTCACCACCGATTACATCACCCAACTAGGCATCCAGGGACTGGGTTTCGGCGGGCAGGGCGCGTGGGGCATGCCCAACGTCACGGTGCAGGGTTACAACGCCTTTGGCGATTCCTATATCGGGACGCCGGTGCACGATTGGGACACGATCCTGCAAGCGGGTGACATCTGGAACAAGCAATGGGGGCGGCACTCCCTGAAGGTGGGCGGCGACCTCCGGGATTACGACTGGCCCATGTGGGGTTTCTTCCAAAGCCGCGGCTACTACCAGTTCACCAATGGTTTCACCACCCAGACGGCCACCAACGACGGCACGGGCGCCGCGCTGGCCAGCTTCCTACTGGGTCTGCCGGTGGTGAAGCAGACGCAGCTCGGCATTCCTGACATGAATCTGCGTCAGTGGTATGGCGACGCCTTCGTTCAGGACAACTGGCGCGTGACCGGGAACACCACGTTCAACGTGGGCTTGCGCTACGAGTACATGAGCGCGCTCACTGATATCCGGCCCGACAGACCCGGCAGCAACCTGATTTGGCAGGATGGTGTCCCTTATATTTTCATCGGGGGGCAGGAGGGCACGCCCAAGGGGTTGTTCTACACCCCGAAGCTCAAGTTCGCGCCGCGGGTGGGCTTGACCCATGCTTTCCAGGGAAAGTTTCCCTTCGTCATGCGCGCGAGTTACGGCATTTTCTTCACTCCCGTGGATATGAACACCTGGTGCAATCAGCGCCACAATGTGCCGTTTGTTTTCCCGCTAACCCAGCAGAGTGACCCTTACACTCCCAGCCTGACGGGATTCAACTTTGCCTCGCCGGTTCTGGGCAAGACCGTGACCAGCTTCACGGGCTTTGACCCGCATAGCCCGTCGCAATACATCCAGCAATGGAGCTATTCGCTGCAAAAGGCACTTACTCCCAACACGGTGATCGAGATCGGCTACCAGGGCGACGGCGGGTACCAGCTCCAGCGCGCGCACCTGATCAACAATCCGCCCCCCGGACCGGGCCTCCTCCAGCCTCGCCGGCCCACCAAGTTCATCAATTTTCTTCCCGGAAGCACTTTCCCCAGCGATGTCACCATTGCCAGCACGGATCAGCCCGTCTCCACCATCAATATGCTGGAAAACTCCGCGCGCAGTTGGTACGACGCGGGCTGGGTCGACGTTCGCCGCCGCTTCTCCCACGGACTCACTTTTCTTACCAACGTCACGTGGGGCAAGAGCATCACCAACGCGCCTGACTTCCGCTCCCCCATGGATGAGTCCGCCATCCCGCAAAATGATTCCGATCTTGACGCAGAGAAAGGACTGGCCTGCGACGTCCGCCTTCGCTACGTCGGCACTTTCGTTTACAATATCCCCGGGCTGAAGCAACAGGGGTGGATGAGCCGGCTCACGTCCCACTGGGAGCTGGCGACGGTCTATCAGGCGGAGACGGGAATGCCTTTCACCATTTCGGTGTTTGGCGACACGGCGAATTCCGGTACCACGGTGGGTGAGAATCCCATCCGCGCGAATTACATCGGCCAGGCGGTGTTCCCTTCCGGCACCCGCACTTCGGAGGAGTGGTTCAATACCGCCGCCTTTGCCGCACCAGCGCCTTATACTTTTGGCAACGTGGGGCGCAATACCGTGGAGGGCCCCGGGTTGCAAAATGCGGATGTTGCCTTGACCCGCGAGTTTCACCTGCTGGAATCACTGCACGTGCAGATCCGCGCGGAAATGTTCAACGCGCTCAACCACACCGACTACGGCACTCCCAATCGCTTTGTGAACGAGCCGCAGTTTGGAACCATCACCATGGCCATGCACCCCGGCCGCGAAGCCCAGTTCAGTGCGCGAATGACTTTCTGAGGCTGAAGTGCCGAGCCTCTCCCTATAAGTCGCCTACTGTTTATCGATGAATCCGCAGGGGCAATCCGAAGTTCTGGGCGAGCGAAGGCGCGCTCGGATGAAACCTTGCCACTCTCTGAGCAGCGGGGCGCCGCTGGGCCGGATAACGCCCTTGCCGGAAACTGAGCCACTACCGTATTCTCACCTGAACCTTACAGAGTAATGCTAGGCGGAGTTCTATATTCTTCGCTCGCTGGTAACGCTTCTCGACGATTCCATCCCCTTCATCGCCGGCTGTGAGATCTCCGCCTGATGGATTACCTGCAAAAGAAGGTCAAGCACATCCACTGAGTTGTTCACGAACCGACGAGCAGGAGGCAGCAGGTATGTGGTAGGTAGTAGGTGGCATGTGGGGACGGATGGGCTTCGAGGCTCAGGGTCTCCGGGGGCAGGAATCTCAACCAGAGCCGAAAGGCATAAAGAAAGGTCCGCGCTGCGTTGGCTGAGCGTGCTGCTGGGAGACACAACCACCCCCGTCTCCCCGCCGATAGAGACCCGATGATCGCTTTGCGCGAACTCGCCCTGCACTAGTGCTTGCTGAGCTTGGAAGCCATGCTCAGGAGCAGCTTGCGATTGGCGCTCGACATACCTTCGAAATCCTTCACCAACCGCTTAACAGGTTTCCCCGAGCCGACTTGCTCAGGCACCTTGGGCGCACTGGGCTTGCCCTCTCCATGAAACAAGAGCTGATACGGTTCGACCTCCAGTGCCTTCGCAAACTTCTCCAGGGTCGAAAGGGAGGGGGCGGTATACCCGCCTTCTACACGGGATATGTAGGAACGCAAGAGACCGGACCGTCTTTCGATGTCACCTTGCGACAAGCCTTTTGCTTCGCGCAACGCTCTTAATCTTTTTCCAAGTTCCATGCGGTTATTAAATCAGAATTGAGCACAAGTGTCAATCACGCGGAGTTAATATAGTCTCCGACTTACTTAAGATGGTTGCTCTCGAGACTCCTCGCCCCTTGCGAAGCCAGCAGCTCCAGGAGCGTCAAAGCGAGTATCGAGCCCCCCACCTCGCTAAGAGGGGGCACGAGAATCGCCATCTCCGAACGATCAACAAGCTCACGATCGTTAGTGTCGGTAAGCGTAAACAGCCTTGCCCCTTTGAGCTTGATTTGGGCGGCGGCCTGATGAACCTCCCGCTTGATCCTCAAACGCGACCCGGAAACAAACATGGCGACGTCCCCGCGCCGCAAATGTAACAGGGGGTATGAACAGAATTCGGACACCTCAATTCCCTCACCATGAATCCCCCCCAATGCGCTTAGCCGCCGGGCGCCGCGAACAACCACGGGATGATAAAGACCGCCTCCTACCAGCCAGAACCGGTCCGTAGCTCGGAGTTCCTGCGCCAACGGGCGAAGCGCGTCAGAGAGCTGGGTAAAAGACCACTCCATTTGTCCCGGCAATCGCTTCAATTCGTCTTCGAACAACTCAAGCCCTGCGCTGGAGTGCTTGAGGACGCGCCCCGCAATCAGAGCAATACTGGAAAGTGCAGCTAGCTGGCAAACTGCGGCGGCCGCAGAATCCTCAGCGCCTTCATCCCGCGTGAGAAAAACGCCCTCGCACGCCCTGGCCAGCGGGCCATCGGGGTTACGCGTCAATGCCAGGAGTGCGGCGCCTCGGGAGCGCGCGATGCGGACGACCTCGAGCCCCTCCGGGTCTTCGCCCGATGCCGAAATCACGACCACGACCGATCGGGGACGCAGCGTGGAAAGCGTGTACGCTTCAAAGACCCTTGCGGAGCGTACCAGCACCGGCCAGCCGGCCAGCCACTCGAACAAATAAGCCCCCGCCATAGCCACCGGCAATGATGCGCCACAGCCGCAAATGTAGATTGGTGCTTCACCCCATCGGACGTGGCGGATAAGCGTTTCGTATTCGCGGACGCCCTTTTCGAGCGTCTCACGGAGAAGGCGGGGGATTTCCAGGATCTTCGCTCTTGTTTCCATATACGGCCACCTTGGGGACCGGTTGGTTCCTCGTCAACGCAACTCTTCCGCTCTTGGAACGCCAGGCATCCCTGCTTCCACGGAAATACCAGAACCATGCGCACAGAGGTGGGCGCCAAAGAGCAAGATCAAAGCTGCTCCATAAGCCCACAGCAACAGAGTTGCGGAAATAGCGAACGGCCCGTAGACCTCCCGGAAGCGAAAGAGCGGCAAGGTCTGCATGTAAATGAGTTTCCCCAGCTCCGTCAAAACACCCCCGATCACGGCCGCGGGAAGAACCCGGTTGACCGGAACCCGGCCGTTCGGCAGGAAGAAATAAATCACGAAGCAGATCGAGACGGCGAGCGGGACCGAGATCATTTCCATAACACCACGAGAGACCGCCGCCACTACCACCGGGGAGGGGATCCATCCGAGGGCGAAGGTGAGCACCCATTGCGCGGCGGTGGAGAGGAGAATCGAAAGAAACGCCATAAGACCCGTCGCCACAGCCAGAAAGAAGGACATAACCTGGTTCTTCAGGAAGTTGCGATTCCGCCCAATACCCCACACATGATTCAGCGCGACTTCCAAGGGCAGAAAGACCCCCGAACTGGTGAAAAAGAGCATAACCACGGAGATGAGTTGAAGCCTGGGACGCCCTTGTGCGAGCTGGGTAAGGTTTCGAATGATGGAATCCGCTCCCGCAGGCAAGTGAATCCGCAAAAGCTCCAGGATCACGCGGTAGGCGCCCTCCCAGTGCAGCCACCGGAGACAAACTGTGAGCAAGAGGAGTGTGAACGGAAAGAAAGAGAGATACACATTCGCGGCTATCGAGAACGCGTAGGCATGCACCTCCGTCGCAAACAAATAACGCAGGCTCAGAGCGAGACGGCCGCCGATTCCCTTAAACAGTTCGATGCGGCTTTCGCCCCTTTCAGCCAAGCCCGTCTCTAAGTCTCCCTTCGAGAGATGCTGAAACATCAAGAACTATTCCCTCTCTCTTACCTACGATCGCCCCGGCGGAGACTGTCAATCCCGCGCGTTTCCAGCTTAGTCCATTCCAACTGAAACGAAGCGAAGTATAAACGATGTGCCCGCCTGCCGCCAGGGGGCGAAAAGCTGGGTAGTGTCCTAATATGCGACGTAGGACAGGGTCCCGCCTTGGGGGACCGGCCTGGCCGCCCCAAGTGGCGGCCCTACATTCTAATTGGGACACTACCAAAAGCTGACTACAGACTTGCACTCGGCAGCGGACCCCAATCACAATAATAAGACTGCAATAGAATGACCATCTATATGATCTGCGTCATCTGTGGATTAACCAGGGCAAGTTAAGGAGGACTGCCCTGCGCAGGAATTTACAATTCGGACATAGAAAAAAGTGCTATAATGACCACTTGCTGCAAATCAACTGAGACGGTTGGGCTTCATCTGCTGATGAGCTCGCAAGCGGGGCGATTCATACCAGCTCGTCTTGTCGCCTTCAGGAATCGAAGGAGCAAAGCATGAAACGAAAAAAGCAGAAGCCAAAAGAGGCCGCGCCAAGGAAAGAAAGTCTGACCCGGCGCGACTTTTTGAAAGGGGCCAGCGTCGCCGTATCCAGTGGACTGCTGATTACGGAAGCGCACGCGGCCTCTCCTCCAACAGCGTCGGATGCTGTCGCTGGCCCAGGGCCTGTCCCCATCACTTTGAGGGTTAACGGTAAGCCTCACAAACTGAATCTCGAACCCCGCGTCACACTGCTCGATGCTCTTCGGGACCATCTGGACCTAACAGGGGCTAAGAAGGTGTGCGATCGCGGGGTCTGTGGCGCTTGCACGGTCATTCTGGATGACAAACCAGTCTATGCTTGCAACTTGCTCGCAATACAGGCGGAGGGACATAACATCGTGACCATCGAAGGACTTTCGCACGATGGCCAACTTCATCCCGTCATGACCGCCTTTGTCGAACACGACGCGCAGCAATGCGGCTTTTGCACGCCCGGTTTTGTCGTGGCGTGCAAGGCCTTCCTGGACAAACATCCAAACCCCACGTTTGATGAGGTTGAAGAGGGACTGGGGGGGAATCTCTGCCGCTGTGGGACGTACGTCGGGGTTCGGCAAGCCGTGCTGGAGGCCGCCAAGTCGATGAAGGGAGGGAAAGCACATGCCTAAGTGCAAATACGATTGGCCGGAAGCAGGAGAAAGGAAACTTATCGGCAAGCGGATCAGCCGCATTGACGGGCCCGCCAAGGCGAGCGGCAAGGCCAAGTACACTTTCGATGTCAACCTCCCGGGCATGCTCTATGGCAAGATTCTGCGCTCACCTTATGCTCATGCCAAAATTACCGCCTTGGACACATCCGCCGCTGAGAGCACACCTGGCGTGAAGGCAGTTCGCAAGATTCAGGACGTGGGCAAGGAAATTCAATGGGCAGGGGATGAAATCGTGGCCGTGGCGGCGGAAAGCGAAGATATTGCTCGAGACGCCTTGGATAAGATCAAGATCGAATTTGAGCAACTCCCCTTCCTGGTTCATGAAGAAGACTTGAGCCGAGCTGGCGATCACGCTAAACAGGCCGGCACGGAGAAAGCCGGTGACCCGGACAAGGCTTTCAGCGACCCAGAGGTGGTCATTTCCGACGGTTACTACGGCATAGCGGCGATCACACACTGCTGCCTTGAATCGCACGGTAGCGTCGCTGAGTGGACGGGTCCGGACACTTTGAAGACCTATTTCTCCACTCAAAACGTATCCGGAATACCGGGTGAAGTCGGTGAAGCACTAAGGCAGGCGGGCATTGACGTCAAGAACAACAACATTGAGACCATCTGCCAATACATCGGCGGAGGGTTTGGCAGCAAGTTCGGTGCCGACCGTTGGGGTATTGAGAACGCCCGGCTGGCAAAGATTGCTGGCAAGCCCGTCAAACTGCTGCTCGAGCGTGACATGGATTTGGAAGTGGCCGGGGCGCGACCTTCCAGCTTCGCCAAGATTAAAGTGGCGGCAAAGAAAGATGGAACTATCGTGGCCTGGGATTCGAGTTCCTGGGGCACGGGGGGCCCGGCGGGCACTACCATGCCTCCCATTCCCTACGTCTTCACCGGCATACCCAACAAGGTAACTCGCCACACCTCGGTCAGCACGAACACCGGTCCCGCGCGTGCCTGGCGGGCTCCGACCCACCCCCAAGCGGCACTGCTCACGTGGGCTGCGCTTGAAGACCTTGCCGCTAAGCTGAACATGGACCCGCTTGAGTTCTTCTCCAAGAACGCCGATCTCGCGGGCGAGCGCGCGGACGTGTACCGGCAGGAGCTTCGAAAGGCTGCTGAGCTGATTGATTGGGAGAAGAACTGGCACCCGCGCGGCCACCAGACTCCCAGTTCCATCAAGCGTGGCCTGGGAATCAGCCTCCACACTTGGGGTGGCCGTGGGCACAACAGCAATTGCAATGTGAACATTCATCCCGATGGCTCCGTGGAGGTAAATCTGGGGAGCCAAGACCTAGGCACCGGGACGCGGACCGTAATCAACATCGTGGCGGCAGAGACCCTGGGTCTTCCGCTTGAGGCGATTGCGGTAAATATCGGAGATAGCAAGTATCCGATCGACGGCGCCTCGGGCGGCAGCACCACCGTGGGCGGAGTCAGCGCTTCCACTCGGCGCGGATGCGTGGATGCCCTCGATCAACTCTTCGCTGCCGTGGCCCCCAGCCTGGGGGTCCCCGCTGACCAACTCATAGCCGCTGGTGGAAAGATTCAGGCGAAGGCCGACTCTTCTAAGAGCCTTACCTGGAAGCAAGCCTGCGCCAAGCTGGGTGTGAAGATGATTCAGGTGACTGGCAAGCACCCCGGTCCCTGCTCGCTGGGCTCCAGTGGTGTGGGCGGAGTGGAAATGGCGGATGTCTCTGTGGACACCGAGACAGGAATCGTGAAGATCAACAAGATGGTGTGTGCGCAGGACTGCGGGCTCATCATCGACATGAAAACTGCGGAGAGCCAGTGCTATGGCGCGCTGATCATGGGCATCTCTTACGCACTGTTCGAGCAAAAGATCATGGACGATGCCACGGGCCGTATGCTGAATCCCAACATGGAGTTTTACAAGCTGGCGGGCATTGGTGACATCGGCGAATTGGTGGTCCACATGATGACTGGACCGGGATATGACGAACGCGGCACGATTGGCCTGGGTGAGCCGCCTGTGATTTCGCCCGGGGCCGCCATCTCAAACGCCGTGGCCAACGCCCTTGGTGTGCGCGTGCCCACCTTACCGATCACTCCGGAAAAGGTTCTAGCCGCACTCGAGAAAGGAGGGGGAGCCTGATGCAAGCCTTCGAATATGTTAGCCCCACAACCCTACAGGCAGCCGTCCAATTGTTGGCCGAGGCGAAGGGCGAAGCTGCGGTCCTGGCAGGGGGAACTGACCTGCTGAGTCTGATGAAGGATCGGATTGTCAGTCCAGGGCGTGTCGTCGATCTGCAGAAACTCCGGGAACTGAGGCGAATCGAATTCCAATCGGGGTCCGGCTTGCGCCTGGGTGCTTTGGTCACCTTGGACGAGTTGATCGAGAATGCGGAGGTGCGACAGCATTATCCGGCCTTGGTCCAGGCTGCCCAAGGCGTCTCCAGCCCACAGATTCGCAGTGTAGGAACTGTGGGTGGCGACCTTTGCCAGCGGCCGCGCTGCTGGTACTACCGGGCGGGATATGGCCTGCTGGCGACTTATAAGGGGAAGCCCTTGGTGCCGGACGGCGACAACCGCTACCACGCTATCCTGGGCAATTCTGGACCCGCTTATTTCGTGAGCCCGTCAAGCTTAGGGCCGGCCCTGCTCACCCTGGGTGCGAAAGTTCGGCTGCACGGTCCCGAGGGAGCGCGGGAGCTCGAAATCGAGAAGTTCTTTGTCACCCCGGCAAGCGAGAGTGAAAGCGAGCACGCGCTCAAGGCGCACGAAATCGTTACTGAGATCGTTGTGCCCGCTGCCGACGGAATCAAGATGGCAGTGTACGAAGTTCGCCAAAAAGAGGCGCTGGACTGGCCCTTGGCTGCCGCCGCTGTTGCGCTCAGCTTCGACGGTGATGCGGTCAGAAGGGCGCGCGTCGTGCTCGGTCATGTGGCGCCCGTGCCTTGGCGGTCACCGGAGGCGGAACAAGCCTTGGTGGGAAAGACCTTTATTGACGAACTGGCGGACGAAGCCGGAAAAGCCGCCGTTAGCAAAGCCACCCCGTTGTCAAAGAATGCCTACAAGGTCCAACTGGCCCGAGTGGCGGTCAAGCGCGCCTTGTTGCGCGCTGTGAAAGGAGAAGTGTGATTATGCCTGAACCCACTCCTCAGCCTGGCATTTCCCAGGAGCGTTGCCGGTTGTTGCGCTCCAAGTGGATGTTTATCGAAGCTGAACCTGACCCCACGGTCCCCCGCTCCGACAGCGGCATCTGTTGGTGCGTCCACACCCAGAATTGCCTTGGGCCGGATGGTGAGATAGCCAGTATGGAGAACTGCAAGCCTGGCCGTGCTTGCTACGAATCCCTCTGATTGTGCGCGCGCATGGTGGCGTGTGAAGACTCGCCCAAGGTGCTTAGAAGCCCCTGCCAGCATTGCTCTGTTAGGTTCAGGCGAGAATACGTTATCCGACCATCCGCAGCAGCTCCGCAAATCAAACAGGACTAAGGCAAATGAAAAACACACGACTCTCGCGTTTCGCCCTATCGCTCCTCGCCGGACTGCTCTTTGTCGCTGGCGCGCATCAGACCCAGGCTCAGCAAGCGAACAAGAAGGCCCCCGATTTTGCCGAGAATAAGCCGGAGGCGCTCGGCTTCTCGTCCGAGCGACTCGAGCGGCTCCATGCGGCGATGCAGCGGGAAGTGGACCAGAAGCAGCTTGCCGGCGTCGTAACAATTCTGGCGCGATACGGCGAAGTGGTCGAGGAGAGGACCTACGGCAGGAAGGACATCGCGAGCGGCGCTCCGATGACGAGGGACACTATCTTTCGCATTTTCTCCATGACCAAGCCGGTCACCGGCGTTGCCATGATGATCCTCTACGAAGAAGGCAAATGGCATCCTTTGGATCCGGTCTCGAAGTACATCCCCGAGTTCGCCCATCTGAGAGTTTTCAAGGGCGTGGATCAGAGCGGCAAGATGATTCTGGAAGACCCTGTCCATCCCCCGACCATGCGCGAGCTGATGACCCACACCGCGGGCTTCACATACGGGTTCTTCGGCAATACTTTGGTCGACAAGATGTACGTGGACCAGCAGGTGTTTAAATCTCAATCCCTGCAGGACATGATCGACAAGCTTGCGAAGATCCCGTTGCTCTACCAGCCGGGAACTCGCTGGGTCTACAGCGCGTCGATGGATATCCAGGGCTATATCGTTGAAAAATTGTCGGGCCAGTCCCTGCCCGATTTCATGCAGCAGCACATTTTTGGGCCCCTCGGCATGAAGGACACCGGCTTCTTCGTTCCCAAAGAAAAGCGGAACCGGTTTGCCACGCTCTACAGAGAAGACCAAAAAGGCCAACTGGTTGCGGATGCGACGGCCGGGGGAGCGCCCACCGACTATGCAACGCAGCCATCGATGCCCTCGGGCGGCGGCGGTATGGTCTCGACCGCGCAGGACTATCTGCGCTTCGCTCAGATGCTCCTGAATGGCGGCGAACTGGACGGCGTGCGCATCCTGGCGCCGGCCACGGTACAGCTCATGACCTCAAACCATCTCGCCCCCAGTCTTATGACGGGCGAGTTCTCGATTGGTTCAGCGATCATCCGGCCCGGCATGGGGTGGGGCTACGATTGCGCAGTTTACTCGGACCCGCTGCAAGCCGACGAACTGGTGGGCAAAGGCACTTTCTTCTGGCTCGGAGCGGCGGACACTTGGTTCTGGGTCGATCCCACTAACGATCTGATTTTTGTTGGCATGACCCAGCGAATGTTCGGCCCCGGGTGGCCCAATGTGGAGGCGTTGAGCCAACCCTCCGTGTATCAGGCGCTTCTGAAGCCGCGGATGTGATCCACGCACTCCAACTTTGATTCAGGTTAAAACCCCGCCCTTCCGATTCAGCCGCAGACAAGCGAGCTTTTGGAACCATCAATGAGTGGGAAGATAAACTTGTCCGCGCGCGCCGACGGAGTAACTTTCGGTTTTCTCGGACATCGAATACGTGTGGGGCGATCTGAGTAATTTGCTCGAAGGAGGGTACATCATGCGGAAGCTTTGTCTTCACGCGGTTGTGGGGTTAGCTCTGATGGTGCTGTTGGCCATCCCAGGCAGCGCAGCGATCAAGGGAGACTATATCGAAGCTCGAAGCGCAGATGTTTACACCGGCCCATGCTTCGCCAACGGCGAAGTTGGCCTGGTTGGAAACGAGGCGATCCTGGCATGGAGAATCAAAGAAGGCGACTGGAGGGGAACCAGTTTGAACGGCCTGGGCGTTGTGGCGGTCGTGAAGGCCCATGCCACACTAGTGTAGTGTCCCCAACGCTTCTTTACATTTGGCGACTTTGGACATGATTCGTTCGACCGAGGCGGTCCATACAAAGACACGAGGATTCTGGTTGTGATTGTCCAAATATTCCTTGATGGCA
>JBEKHR010000076.1:0-17779 GCA_050012175.1 Terriglobia bacterium
CCACCGACCGCCTCGGCGGTCCCATCAACGGAGGTAAATAACACTTCCGTCTTACGTCCACAAGCGGAGCCGCTACGTTCTTACATGCTCGTCGGGCTGGGGCGAAGCCCCGTTAGTGTCATGAGTCAGAAGTTCTTTGATGAAGTCAGCCCGTCAGCTGACGGGCGAAAGAGGGTAGCCCACGGCGTCAGCCGTGGGTATGCGAACCCTCCCTCTCCCCCTGTCCCCTCTCCCGCCCGCGCGGGAGAGGGGTGCCGAAGGCGGGGTGAGGGCTTCTTCCCCCAGGGCTGGCGCCCTGGGCTACGATCTTACGCCCCTGCCGGGGCTGTGGAACGGCCACCCGAAACGGAAAGACTTTGTCAGCTAACTCCTGACTCAGGACACTAGATCTGTTCGAAATAACGTCTCCGTTCCCAGTCGGTGACTGCGGTGTCGTAGGCATCCTGCTCAACGTGAAAGAAGTGGGCGTAGTGCTCGACCACGGCGGAGCCAAGCGCTTCATGTACGAACTGGCTGGACTCGAAAAGGGCCGTAGCCTCGCGCAGCGTCGCGGGAATCGCCGGCAAAACCTTGGCCGAGTAAACATCGCCTGCGAAGACCGGCGGAGGTTCGATCTTTCGGGCAATCCCGTCCAAACCGGAGGCCAGCGCAGCCGCGAAGCAGAGGTATGGATTGCAGTCGGCGCCAGGGATGCGGCATTCGATCCTTAGGCTGGGCCCTTTCCCGATCACGCGGAAGCTGGCCGTTCGATTATCGTAGCTCCAGGCCAGGCGGGTCGGCGCCCACGACCCAGATCGGTAACGTTTGTAGGAGTTCACCGTGGGCGCGTAAAACACCAAGACCTCAGGTGCGTGAGCGATCCAACCACCGAGAAACCAGCGGAAGACATCGCTACAGCGGATTGGCCCCAGTTGATTCTCGCCCTCCATCATGCTCCGGCCATCCCGCCACAGGCTGAAGTGCAAGTGGCAGCTTGATCCAGCTTGGGCCGCATCGTACTTAGCCATGAAGGTGACGCTCATGCCCAACCGATCGGCCACTTCTTTGCAGCATTGCTTGAAAATCGCGTGGCGGTCGGCCATCGTCAAGGCGTCGCTGTAACGCAAGTTCAATTCGTGCTGTCCCTTCCCCCATTCTCCTTTGCAACATTCCACGGGAATCCCCGATTGGGTGAGGTGCCGCCGCACGGCTCCGTTCAGCGTTTCCTCGCGAGTGCCCTGCAAAACGTGATAGTCCTCTATGTACCACCCGGCGGGCTCGAGGCCTGTATAGCCGGCAACAGCGGCTTGGCGGTAGGAATTGTTGAAGATGTAATACTCCAGCTCCGAGCCAGCCATGGCTTCGTATCCCATCTCGATAGCCCGCTGTGCCTGTCGCCGCAAAATGGAGCGTGGCGCCTGCTCCACAAGTGCATGCGAGTCCCGTTGGGCCACATCGCCAACCACCAGAGCAGTCTTCTCAAGCCAACTGGCGACGCGGAGTGTTGCCAAGTCGGGCGCTACGTGGAAGTCACCGTAACCGCGCTCCCAACTTGCCAGCCGATAGCCCGGCACCGGTTCCATGTTCATGTCGACAGTGAGGAGGTAGTCACAGGCGTGCGTGCCGTGCTCTTCGGCACTCTCCAAAAAGAAACGGGCGTCCATCCGCTTGCCGAGTTGACGGCCATACATGTCGGTGAAAGTCAACAGAACCGTGTCGATTTCGGAATTGTCCACGCGAGCGCGCAGATCGTCGATCGTGAGCATTCCCAACACCTTCGTGTCCGCCATAGTTTCAATCTCCGAATGGAAGTTTGTTAACAGCCAAAATGATCCTTGATTTGAATAATCGGGGCCCTCTTCAGGACAAAAATCCTCCTCGAAGAGTCTTTTCCTATAAACTGAATTAGGATACCAGAATTACGCGCTGGTCAGCACGATATGGTGTCGGGGCATGGCAAGTGTGACGTGGAGACATCCGGCCCTCGTGCTAGACTGAGTCTATGTCACACAAAAGGGGTTGCCGCGCATGCAGCGTCGCGTTCTGATTTCCCTGTTCCTGGCTTCCATTGTGCTCGGACCGGTTCGAAGGAGTCTTCCCGCAGAAGATGCTCAGACGGTTAAATCTAACCTCCTGCAAGCTCCCGCGGGCCGCTTACCGGTGAGAATTGATCTCAGAGGAATGACCGTTCTTCCCAACGGGCGCCTTATAACCCCTTTCGGCAAGCAGGTGAAGGTGGCGCCCCATCCCTATGGCCTCGGGCTCAGCCCGGACGGCAAAACCCTTGTCACCGTTAACAGCGGCACGCATCCTTTCTCGGCAAGCATCGTGACAGACATTTTCGGGCTTGCTCCCCAAGTGGCCCAGATTCCCCCCGGCTTCAAATCTTCAGACGCTGATCCGGAGAGCGTTTTTATGGGCGTCGGCATCGCTGGCGACAATCGCACGCTCTACCTGTCCGAAGGCAACAACGGGAAGGTTGGCATCTTTGACCTGGTAACGCACCAACGGCTGGGCTCTCTTAGCCTGGATGGTGAGTTCCAGAGCAAAATCTACAACCACAGCCTCAGCGCAGAACTCCTGCTCTCGCATGACGGCAAAAGCCTCTATGTCCTGGATCTTGCACACTTCCGCTTGGTGGTTTTCGATACGAACAGCAAACAGGTCATCGCCAGCATTGCCGTGGGCCGGATGCCCTTTGGGCTGGCGCTCTCGCGGGATGGGAAAAGGGTTTACGTATCCAATGTTGGAACGTTCAGCTACACGCTGGTTCCGGGTTACGATGCAAAGAATGCACGAGATACGGGCATCACCTTCCCGGCGTTTGGATACCCCTCCAAGGAGGCCGAAGAAGGCGCCGCCGTGGAAGGCAAGCAGATTACCGGTTTGGGTGACCCGAACGTTCCCGAATCAAATTCGCTTTACGTGATCGATGTGAGGGTTCCTTCGAGCCCCAAGGTGCTCGACAGGATACGAACCGGGCTACCCATTGGCGGCCTGATCTTGGCCGGAAGTAGCCCGGGAGCCGTGGTCGCAGGGAAGAGGAAGATCTTTGTCTCAAACGCAACCCAGGACAGCATCAGTGTGATTGACGCCCACAGCGGGAAGGTGGAGGAGAATGCCCTGCTCACTCCCGCAAGCGCCGTCAAAGGGTTGCGTGGCGTCCTGCCTTTCGGCATGGCACTCAGTCCCAATGAAAAGCGCTTGTACATCGCCTGCGCTGGCATCAACGCTGTCGCCGTGGTCGAAACCGACCACATGCAATTCCTGGGTTTCATTCCCAGCGGTTGGTTCCCGGCGCGAGTGGCGGTGAGTGCTGACGGCAAGACGCTCTTTGTGGCCAATGCCAAGGGCTTTGGCGCAGGCCCCAATGGGGGGAGAGATTTTCAACTCGGCCCAGAGGGAGCTTACGTCGGCGACATCACCAAGGGGACGGTTTCAATCCTGACGATCCCGAAAGACTACGAGTTGCGCCCCCTCACCCTCCAGGTGATGAGGAACAACGGCTTTATTGCAAGTTTCCTGGCGCAGGCACAGGCGCCAGCGTCCAAGCGTTCCGCAGACTTCCCTGTTCCCGTCCCAGGCTCACCCAGCTCGAAGATCCGCCATGTGGTTTTCATCACTAAGGAGAACCGGACCTTTGACGAAATGTTGGGCGACCTGGGCGGCGCCGACGCGGAGCGCGACGCCACGTTGGCCCGCTGGGGGATTGACGCTACCGTCAAGGAAGAGAATGAACCTACACTGGAGCACGTGCAGGTCACACCCAACCAACACGCCCTGGCTAAGCGCTTTGCGTTCGGCGACAACTTCTACGTGGATTCGGACGTCTCAGTGGACGGCCATCACTGGCTGGTAGGCAACTACCCAAATGAACTCTTAGAAACGGCTTGGCCCGCCAGCTACGGCGGCAAGCTTGAATTCGTGCCCGACCAGGACGCCCCAGGGCGGCTGGACATCGGGGCCTCATCCACAATTCCCGAGACTTACCTTGAAAACGGTTCGCTGTGGGAAAACCTGGCGCGGGCTCATGTTGCCTTCCGCAATTATGGCGAAGGACTGGAATTGCCGGGCGACGACGAAAGTGCGGGGGAGTATCCCACGGGCGCGCGGCAATCCGTGAATGCGCCCATGCCGAAGGTCCTGTTCGACAACACCTCGCGGGACTTCCCAACCTTCAATACCAACATCTCCGACCAGTATCGCTTCGCCCAGTTTAAGAAAGAATTCGATGAATTCGTATGCGGTAAGAAACCTCTGCCACAGTTTATCTACATCTGGCTCCCTAACGATCACACCGCCGACCCGCGCCCTGAGGATGGATTCGCCTATCGGGCTTCCTACGTGGCGGATAACGACTTGGCGCTGGGCAAGCTGGTGGAGTTGTTTTCTCGCAGCCCTTTCTGGAAAGACATGGCCATCTTCGTGACCGAAGACGACGCGCAGAGCGGCCAGGACCACGTGGATGCTCACCGCAGCCTGTTGCTGACGATCAGCCCTTATGCGAAGCCGGGCGTCTCACACATCCATACCAGCATGGCGAGCATTATCAAGACCATCGACTTGATTCTTGGCATGCCTTTCATCAATCAATACGACGCCGCAGCTACGGACCTCTCCGACATGTTTACAAACACTCCGGACTTCACACCGTACACCGCCTTGCCTTCAGACACGCGGATTTTCGATCCGGCGAAGGTAAAGGAACCGGGCCTCGAGGCCAAGCCCGGCGAACCACTTGATAATCCTGACCTGATCCGCCAAGAGATGAAGAATCGCATTGAACCTAAAAACTGAGCGCTCCCTTCGATCGCGGGGAGGCGGTAACGCGCTGCATCTCGGGGAGAGGAGCCAAAGAAAGGGGGCAGAAGACTGCGTTCTTCTGCCCCCAAGGGTAGTTCCGTCGACGCTGCCGGCGAACTCCGGCTCGTCCTTAGAAGTCGATGCGTGCGGCGATCTCACCCTGGCGGGCGCCTGCGAACGAGAACAAGCCCTGCGCTGACGTAATGCACCCGAAACCGCAAAGTCCCGTGGAGGGGTTATTTACATGGGTGATGTTCAGGTCGGGATTCCCCAGGTTGAGGTGGTTCATAACATTGACAAAGGAAACCTCAAACCTCAACTGGGCACGTTCGGTAAGCTTGAAGCTCTTAGAGATCCCGGAGTCCCAGTCGATGGTGCCCGGACCCCGTACGATGCCGACCCCGGACGTCCCGAAGCGGCCGATGGGAGGCGGCGTTGACCCGCCCTCACCGATGCTGCAGCTCCCGCCAGGGCACGCGAAGCCCGAGCCACCGATCCATTCGGCCGCGCTCTTTTGGGAAGGAATAAAGTTGCCGATACGGTCAGGACGCTGGGCACGCCCGATAATCCCTGAGCCTGTTCCGGAGGGGTCCCCACCACTGAAGTAGGGCGTGAGCCAGGGGCCGGAATGAAACGTGAAAACGTTGTTCGTTTGCCATCCGCCAATCACGCCATTTAGGATCTTGTTGGAGGTGTTGGCAAAGCGTTTCCCCCTCCCGACGGGAAGCTGGTAGACCATCGTGGAGACCCAGTTATGGGTGTAGGGGGCGTAGGTGTTGCCGTACTCGCTACGACGATCGTAAAAGTCTTCTGATCGGTTACAAGCTGTCTCTCCGCACAAGCTCCCTGCGTTCCCGGCCCCCTGGTTGTCCGCCAGGTTGCGGGACCAAGTGTATGTGCTATCGAGGGTCAGCCCCCCCCCGACCCGGTGGGTCAGTTCGACCTGCGCCTGATCATTGTTAGCGGTCGCGCCGTTAGACCGTGAGTTCACGACACCCCAATTGGGGTAAGGCCGCCGGCTGAGGGGTTGCTCGGAAAAGGGAATGGTTGAGGGAAGCGATTGGTTATCGTTGGGTGCCCAGACGAGGTTGGTGGTCTTCATGCCGATGTAAGAAAGACGCAGCCCGGTTCCGAACCCGAGGTCGCGCTCCACAGAGAGGTTCCACTGGAGTGAATAGGGTTCTTTCCAGTTGATGGAGTTGGCCGTGCCGAAGTAGGCGGTGCCGTATGCAGCCGCGCCAACCGTTGCGCCGGCGGGGGAGGTCTGTGGCCAGACGTAGGCGGGGGCGCCGGCCGCTAGCGTATTGTAGTAAGTGTTCGTATACGCCTGGAGGGTTCCGGTGAGTGAGTAGTAGACGGATCCCAGGGTCGAGGCTTGGTAAGCACCGATGCCGCCGCGCAGCACGGTCTTAGCGTCGTTGGTGAGCTTGTAGGCGAAGCCAAAGCGCGGCATGAAGCGTTTCGACGTGGCACGGAGCCCCTCAGAGATACCCGCCTGCGATGCGGTCCGCACTGGCGTGCAGGCGGCGCCGTTGGCCGAAGTGGGATCGGAGGCGAGCCCGGAGAGGCCCGCGGTCGGGCAGGCGTCGAACCCCTGTAGGAACGAAATCGCCAGGAGGCTGGCAGATCCGTCGGGGTAGACTACTCCGCCCGAACCGGGAGTTTGTATGAAGTTTCCAATCTGGCCACTGGCGTCGGTGTAGCCGGGGTGATACTCAAAACGTACACCCAACTCCAGGGTCAGGCGTTTAGTGACGAGAAAGCTATCCTCAGCGAATAGGGCCAATTTGTAGTTTCGGCCATCGTTATCCAGTTGGACGTTGTCCAAGTCCGACTCGCTGGGGGCACCGATCAGGAAATCGGCGAAATCGTTACCTGTGAACATGCCGTTGAAAACGTAACTGCCGTAGTTGTCAGCGCCGAAGAAGCCCAAGGCGCTCACGGCACGCATTTTCTCCGCGTCCATCCCGAACTTGAGGGTGTGGCGGCCCTTGACCCAGCTCAGGTTGTCAGCAAACTCGTAGGTCCGCGATTGGCCGGTTGAATTCATTCGGTCGGCGTTGAGATTCGTAGTCTCGCCGCTAAAACTGAGGGATGGAAGCCCGTTGAACCACAAGTCGTTGATGTTTTCAAACCCGAGAGCGGTGGTGAAGGACTTCCCGTTATAAGGATTTGTCGTCCCCGAAGTATCATTGGTCAACCCGAAACGGAACTCGTTCAGCAGCGTGGGCCTGAACGTATACGTCGCCGAGGCGACGAGCATGCGCACGTGCTCGAAATTCGTACTGGAAGGAATTGACAGTTCCTCGGGCGATAATTGGGGAATGTTCTTGTAGGTGTACCGTCCGGTGACGGAGAGCTTCGAGCCGAAATACTGGTCTCCCCGGACGTCAAATCCATTGGAGGTCAAGTTCGCCGGAAGATTCGTGCGGTAGTTGGCTGAGGTAAATGCGGTCCCAACGTTGGGGTTGGGATACAACCCGAGGAACGCCTTTGAAGCCGGGTTGATTCCCGTAATCTGGTTGTCGGCGTAGGGGTTTCCGGTGTAGGGATTGTAGAGCTGGTCGGCCGTGTTGCTGCAGATGCCGGCGCCGTTGAAAGTGCCTCCTGATTGGGTGCAAAGATAACTCATATCGCCTGTCTTCATGGCCGGTGTGGGAACGGTGTTCTCTATCGTGCTGGTGCGCGGCAGCCGGAAGCCTTCGTAGTCGGCGAAGAAGAAGCTCTTGTTCTTCCCGTTGTAGAGGTGGGGAATGACCACCGGCCCGCCCGCACTGCCACCGAAGTCATTGGCGATTTCGGCGGGCTTTTGGATGGCGCCGAAGGGAAGGGCGTTGAGAGCAGCATTCTGGTGGTACCAGAACGTGGAGCCGTGCAGAGCGTTCGTGCCGCTCTTCGAGGTGGTGGTCACGTCACCGGGATCACCAAACTCCGCCGGGCTTCCTACGCCTTGCACCTTCATTTCGGAAATGGATTCCGCGGAAGGGAAAGCGTTGTGGAGCGGCTTATTGCCGGTCACATCGGTGATGGAAATCCCGTCCACGCTAAACTGCGACTGCGATTGCAGGCCGCCTTGAATGGAAAGATTGCCGCTCTGGTCGGTCTGCATGCCTGGGAGGATTTCGAGGAGATAATACGGGCTGTTGCCATTCCCGGACGCCCGGTAGTTGGTAGGAAGGTTGGTGATCTCAAGGGTATTGTAGCTGGAGGCGATCGTCTCCGTTTCTGTGCTGATGACGCCGGCACTGGTTGCGTTCACTTCCACCGTTTGCGCCATCTGCCCCACCTTCAAGGACACGTCCACGCGCAGCGTCTGCCGCGCAGCCAGCTCCAGGTCCGCGACCCTGGAGGTCTGGAACCCGGTGTCGCTGACCTCGACGGTGTAGTGACCCGGCTTCGAGTTGACCGCCTCATAGTTTCCATTACTATCCGTCTTTAGAGTCCGCGAAGTACCTTCTTCGTTGAGTGTGATCTTGACGTCGCAGTGGGGGACGACTGCGCCGCTGCTGTCCGTCACAGTGCCCAGAATCGTTCCCAAGGTGGATTGAGCCCGCAAGGCAGCGGGCAAAGCTATGAAGGCGAAACCAAGCGTTAAGCTGGCCGCGAGTCTAACAAAACCTTTCTGCATATTCTTATGCCTCCATTCCTAGGCAGATTCTACTTGCGGTATTGTGATACAGACAACCCTGTTGTTAGCAGGATGATCGTAAGCTGCGGTGTACCCCGTTGTCAAGACCGTTTTGAGGTCCGTTTTGAGGTCAAATTGAGCTGGTTTTCGTGGTCGTCTTTTGCTTCTTTTTCTGTTCTTCTCCCCGCTCGCTGTGGCAGCACGCTTGTGCTTGCTGGTTCGCTCCTGCTCTCTTGTTCCGCCCTCCGCTGCGTCCGGCAAACGGTCGTCGTTCAGCTTGACGCCTCTCGGTGGTTTCCCATAGAGTAAGGTGCTTGACGGCGTTCCACCAGACGTATGCACGAAGGTCAATGAGCGGCGAACGCTCGTTCGCATTGTCCAGCATTTCCGGCCGAGGCACTGTGCATTTCAGTTGGCAAAAAAAGCTCTTCCCGCCCCTTGTCCTTTTGACCTTCACGCTCTCCGCGCTCGCTTTCAGTCCTGTGGCCGCGCGGCATGGGATGGTGGCGTCGAGCGAGGCTTTGGCATCCGAAGTGGGGGTCCAAATCCTTCGCGCTGGTGGCAACGCCGTGGACGCTGCGGTGGCGGTTGGGTTTACCCTCGCGGTCACTTATCCGGTGGCGGGGAATATCGGCGGGGGCGGATTTATGTTGATCCGCTTGGTGAGTGGCGAAGCCGTGGTAGTGGACTACCGTGAGGCGGCGCCGGCGGCGGCTTCCCGAAACATGTACGTCAATCCCAGTGGGGAACTCATTCCGGACGCCAGTACGGTTGGAGCTTTGTCGGCCGGGGTTCCTGGCACGGTGGCCGGTCTTGTGCTGGCCGAGCAGAAATATGGGAAACTTGGGCTGGCCCGCGTGATGGCGCCCGCGATACGCCTCGCCAAGCATGGTTTCGCGGTCAGCTACGACCTCAGCGAATCGCTCCGCCTGGACCGGGACCTCCTCTCGAAGTTCGATGCTTCACGCCGAATTTTCCTCCGGGATGGACGCCTGTACGAGCCTGGCCAGGTTTTCAAGCAGCCGAAACTGGCTCGAACGCTTGAGATTGTCGCCCACCGGGGGGCGAAGGGCTTTTATGCGGGTCGCGTAGCGCAGGCTATTGTCGCCACCATGGGCAAATACCGTGGCCTCATCACCGAGCAAGACTTGGCCCATTACCGGCCTACGCTGCGCCAGCCACTGGTTGGTCACTTTCGGGGTTACGAGGTTCTGAGTGTTCCCCCGCCGAGTTCCGGAGGCGTGGGGTTGATTGAAATGCTTAATATCCTCCAGCCCCTTGACTTGGGAGTGCCGGATTCGTTCCAATCCATGCATTTCATCAGCGAGGCCATGCGTCACGCTTACGCCGACCGCGCTGCTTACTTGGGGGATGCCGACTTCGTCTCGGTGCCGGTTGCACGCCTCACGAGTCAAGACTATGCGGCGAAGCTGCGCGCGGAGATCCTGCATTCCAAGCCGGATGCCCCTATCCAGGCGGGCAATCCCCAGGCGTTTGAAGGTCCCCAGACCACTCACTACTCCGTGGTGGACGCTGAGGGGAACGCGGTGGCGAATACCTACACCTTGAATAATGGCTATGGAAGTGGGGTCACGGTGGAGGGCGCGGGTTTCCTCTTGAACGATGAGATGGACGACTTTGCCTCCAAGCCGGGCGCGCCCAACATGTACGGCCTCGTGCAAGGCGACGCGAATGCCATAGCTCCCCACAAGCGGCCACTCTCGACTATGACCCCTACCCTGGTCCTTCAGGACGGGAAGCTCCGGCTCGTCCTCGGCTCCCCGGGAGGAGGCACTATCATCAACACCGTTCTCCAGGTGCTCTTGAACGTCCTGGTCTTCAAGATGGATGTCCTCCAGGCGGTGTGCTTCCCACGCTTCCACCACCAGTGGATGCCTGACCGGCTGATCCTCGAACGGGTCGGATTTTCGGCGGACACCATCCGGGAATTGCAGGAAGCCGGGTATCAGATTGATTTTTACGGTAGGATGGGTGACTGCGAGGCGATCGAAATTGATCCTGCCTCGGGATGGAAGTTTGGCGCGGCTGATCCGCGGGCTTACGGAAAGGCGGTCGGATACTGATGAACTATGGTCTCTCCACCTCCCTGTTTGCGGAAGAAAGGCTCAATTCGCATACCCTGGACAAGATACTGGCCGCGGGCCTGCGTGATTTCGAAATCATGGCCGCCCGCCAGCATCTGGACTATCACGATCCGAACCAGCTCCGCGATGTGGCGCAGTGGTTCAGCGACCACGCCGTTACTCTTCATTCCCTGCACGCTCCCCTTTTTAGCGACTGGAATTGGGGGCGGTCGGGAGGGCTGCTGATTTCCATTGCCTACCTGGGGCGCCGATTGCGTATCGCCTCCATGGATGAGATCAAGCGCGCCATCGAAGTTGCCGAGCTCCTCCCATTTCGTTACCTCGTTCTTCATCTGGGCCTTCCCGGTGAAGAGTATGACCTGCGTAAGTTCGATGCCGCTTTCACCTCCATTGAACACCTGAACATCTTCGCCAAAGAGCGGGGCGCCGAGATTCTGTTGGAGAATATTCCCAGTGAGTTAAGCACCCCCGAACACATTCTGTCGTTCTTGCACTACACGCGGCTGGATTTGAAAGTCTGCTTTGATACGGGCCATGCGCATATGGCGGGTGGCGTTCAACCGGCCTTCCGAATGCTCCACAAGCGGATCGCCGCCATGCACGTCCACGACAACCATGGCGAAAAGGATGAGCACCTTCTACCGTATGAGGGGGAGATCGATTGGGCGCAGGCCATTCCCGACTTCCGCTCGGCGGGCGCACAGTTTCCCATCCTTTTCGAGCTGAACTCGGAGCGAAAGGAACCGAATGTATTGGCGCGAGTCCGCGAGGTGACGGATCGCTTCGAGGCGGTCCCATAGGCGGAGCCGTGTCAGCCGGACCCCCGGCGCATTGTTAACGGAATGCTGCAGAATGTTATTGGCCTGTCATTCTGAGCGAAGCGAAGCGGAGCGAAGAATCTCGCTCTGGACTTTTGCGCCGACAAACAGCAGGGCGAGATGCTTCTCCGGCCTAGGCCGGCGGGCTCAGCATGACAATGAGGGGGTGCTCTACGGGACGTCGGCGCGTAAATGCTTTGAACGGTTCGACTGCGCTGCTCAGCGTGACATCCGTGCACTCGTTGCCCATGCTGTCATTCTGATCCCGCCTTGCGGGAGAAGAATTTCGGTATTTCCGGAATCAGTAACTGCCGAGATCCTTCGTCGTCCCGATCAAATCGGGACTCCTCAGGATGACACGGGAGTGGCCTCTTCAGCAGCCTGTCGAGGATTGACGGCGGCAGCACGCCGCCCCGACAACTAATCGAGGTAAATACCCTTGATTCCCACGGTTGAGATTCGACGCGTAGCGGATTACGTTGGCCAGGAAGTCCTTATCCAGGGGTGGCTCTATAACCTGCGAGAGAGCGGCAAGCTTTTGTTTCCGCTCTTCCGCGACGGCACGGGCCTGATTCAGGGTGTGGTGGTGAAGAGCGCGGTTTCGCCGGTGCTCTTTGAGCGGGTACGCAACCTGACCCAGGAATCTTCCTTGCGAGTCACCGGCAAGGTGCGGGCGGATAAACGTGCTCCGAGCGGCTTCGAATTGGATGTGACCAACCTCGAGATCGAGCAGTTGATCCCGGTCGAGAACCCTTATCCCATCACCCTCAAAGAGCACGGCGTCGAGTTCCTGATGGACCATCGTCATCTCTGGCTGCGTTCCATGCGCCAGCGGGCCATCCTGGGCGTCCGGCACGAGATCATCAAAGCGGTGCGCGACTTCTTCGACGGCCGCGGTTTCACCTTGGTGGACACGCCCATCTTCACGCCCTCAGCCTGCGAGGGCACCACCACGCTCTTCGAGGTGGACTATTTCGACGATAAAGCCTACCTCACACAGTCCGGCCAGCTTTACAACGAGGCTGCGGCCATGGCGGTGGGCAAGACCTACTGCTTCGGGCCCACCTTCCGCGCCGAAAAGTCCAAGACCCGTCGCCACCTGACGGAGTTTTGGATGGTCGAGCCGGAGGTGGCCTTCGCCCACCTCGAGGACGCGATGGTGCTGGGGGAAGAATTGGTGGCCTTCGTGGTTGAGCGCGTTCTCGAGTTCCGCCGCCCTGAGCTGCATACGCTGGGGCGCAATGTGGCCAACCTCGAGAAGATCAAGCTGCCCTTCCCGCGCTTGAGCTACGACGACGCCGTGAAATTGCTCCAGCAGAAGGGCAGCGAGATTCAGTGGGGCGGCGATTTCGGCGGCGCCGACGAGACCATCATCTCCGAGAACTTCGACCGGCCCGTGCTCGTCCACCGCTATCCAAGCCAGGTGAAGGCCTTCTATATGGCGCCTGACCCGCAACGCCCGGAAGTGGCGCTTTGCGTGGACATGCTCGCGCCGGAGGGTTATGGGGAAATCATCGGCGGGGGCGAGCGTCTTGCCGACTATGACTTGGTTTTGAAGCGCATCGAGGAGGCCAACCTGCCTCGCCAGGCTTTCGAGTGGTATCTCGATTTGCGGCGCTATGGCAGCGTGCCGCATTCGGGCTTCGGCATGGGCATCGAACGCGTGGTCGCCTGGATCGCCGGCCTCGAACACGTCCGCGAGACCATCCCGTTCCCACGTATGCTTTACCGGCTGGCGCCGTGAACCGATTTTGGATTTTGGATTTTAGATTTTGGATTGCCCCCGGCGGGACTAGGGCGATTTTAGATTTTGGATTTTAGGTTTTGGATTTCAGATTTTAGATTTTAGATTTTGGATTGCCTCGTCGAGACTCGGGGCTAGGGCGATTTTGGATTTCAGATTTTAGATTTTAGATTTTGGATTGCCGTGTCCCTTGTGCCGGCTGCTTACTGCTTACCGCCTCCTGCCTACTGTTCTTCCCCAGTCCCTAGCCCCCGCTTGACATATTGATGCCACTGCGGTATGCTTTGACGCATGAGAACCACGATCCGGTTCGACGACCAACTCCTTGTCCAGGCCAAGAAGCTTGCGGCCGAGAGAGGTACCACCCTTACGGCGCTTCTTGAGGACGCTCTGCGCGAAACCCTGGCCCGGCGTAAGCCCTCGCATCGCCGCTCGAAGGTTCGACTCCTGACGTTCGGTGGAGGAGGCGTACAACCCCACGTTGACCTTGACGACATCGCCTCGCTTCTCGACCGCATGGAGGGCCTTGATGGTCCTGATTGACGTCAATGTGCTCGTCTACGCTCACCGCCGGGATTCCTTGGACCACATTGCCTACCGCCGCTGGCTGGAGGAGTGCATCAGTTCCGACCAAGCTTACGGAATGTCAGACCTGGTCTTGTCCGGGTTCCTCCGGATTGTGACCCATCCGAGGATCTTCAAGTTGCCGACGGGATGGGAAGACGCGCTTCGCTTTGCTTCTGAAGTGCGCAGTCAGGCCAATTGCGTCGTCGTAACTCCAGGCGCTCGGCATTGGGAGATCTTCACGCGGCTTTGCCGGGCGGCAGGCGTCAAAGGCAACCTCGTCCCCGATGCTTATCTGGCAGCCCTGGCTATCGAATCGGGCAGCGAGTGGATCACCACGGACCGTGACTACAGCCGGTTCCCAGGACTCCGCTGGCGGCATCCTCTGGAGTGATTTGCGAAGCGCGAAGAATTCAGCTTGCCCGAGACTGGGGCCTTTCCCCACCTTCCACCTACTACATACTAACTACCTTTGTTTTCACCAACATTCCCGCTTTCACCTCGTATCTCCTTTGTTTTCAGCAATATTCCCGCTTCGCCCCAGAGTTTTCCACAGCGGTCCTTTGTTTTCATAGACATTCCCGCTTCGTTCCGTCAAAAAAAGAATTCTTCTTCAAGGTTGGTAGCCCGGATTTCTCACCATGCTCTTCCATTTTCCGTTCGGCGGCCGGAAGGGCGGTCCCGCAGGGCGGGACCGCCGAAAAAGCGGCTTCCAACCCTCTGTTCGTCTCGCGCCCCGCGCAGTCCCGCAGGCGCGGGACTGCGCGGGGCGCGAGGCCGGAGACAATTAGGAGGGTCATGTAACGGCGGGGTTATAACCCCGCCCTTCCCCTCCGTGGTGAGAGATTCGGGGTAGGGCTTTCTTGAGCTCCAGGACAAATTGAGCGGGCGACGCTGGGGCGCGCCAGCGGCGGGCAGGCCTTCGTCTCCCAGTCCCTAGCCCCCAGCCCCTGTTTCGCCATTCACCATTCACCATAGAATTGCCCTCATCACCTTTCCCTGCTTTTCCATCTGCGAAATCGCGACTCCTGAATCCTGTTTCTTCCACAACCCCGCATACTACACTAGCCTATCTTCCGTCGCCTGTCAAGAGACGGTATGTCCAGGCGGCGGTGCTGCTACGGCATGCCCGCCGCTGCCGTGCTCATGCGCCAAGGCAACGAGCGGGGGGCGTCTAAGCTTGGTTTCTTCCGCCTCCCCGAAGGGGAGGGATAAAGTAGCCGGGGGCAACGCCCCCCGGAAAACCCGCCCCCAACAAGGCCCGACCCGTCAGTTGACGGGTCGAATTCGGGCGGCGCCACGCCGGTCTTGCGTCCCGCGGCTGAGGTAATGCGCCCCTTTCAGGGTCGGTAGGCTATCCTGGTGCTTTACCGGGGGCGTTGCTCCCGGCTACCCTACGGTGCCCTTGCAGGGCACGGGACCTCGCGCCTCGGCGCTGGCCTCTGCTGTGACATTGCGGGTGACAAAGTGGGGCCTCGCAATCCCCAAGGATGAGGAAATGAGTGGCCCCCGTACGCGAGATTTTGGACTTGCATCGCAGGTTGGGTGGGAGTCTAATTGAGCCATTCTGGTCGCCAGCCCGAGTATTTCCGGGAGGCTAGGCGTCATGAACAATTTCCCCTCCTGCTTTAGGAGGGGGCTAGCCCTGCACCAGATGGTGCAGGGCCAGGGGGTGGTAAACCCGCGAATCGTCGATCACCGTTGGGGCTGTTCCCTGCCGAGCCGGCTGCGAGGCTCTACGACCGCGTGGTAGAAGTCCTGCGCACTCGGCGTCACAGCCGCCGGACCGAGCAGGCCTACATCCAATGGATTCGCCGCTTGCAGCTCAATCACTCATTCTAGGAGGAGCCCATGACAACTTTCATTCGCACAGTATTCGTAGCCTGTTTGTTGCTAGGCCTATTCGCACCCTTCACGGCAGGACAAGACCAAGACGTGGAGGGGAGCAAGGATCATCCCTTGATCTCGCGATATCCCGGCTCGGTTATCACGCGTTATCTCACCAAGGAGTTCGATGAGTTCACCCTTCCGCTGGGCGAGGTCGTTGACGAGAATAAATTTACCAAGAGCCAGCCTCTGGAAGGGAAGATCACCCGCATTGTTTACTTAGCGCCCCAGGGACGCTCGGTGGTGGAGGTCTTTCGCAACTATCAAGGAGCGCTCAGAAAGGGCGGGTTCGAGACGCTCTTTACTTGCGGCCCGCAGGGTTGCGGGAGCTCGATTGCAAATGCGTACGCCAACAGCGGCGATAACGCCGATTACTGGGGACCCCAGCACGGGATTCATTACGTTTCGGCGAAGCTGGCGCGGCCGGAGGGCGATGTTTATGTGAGCTTGCTGATTGACGACCAGGGAGCGGATTCCCGGGCCAATGTCGAGCTCTACGTCATCGAAGTGAAGCCCATGGAGTCGGACCTCATCACGGTGGACGCCGCGTCGCTGGCCAACGACATCAACCGCACCGGCCACGCTTCCGTTTACGGGATCTACTTCGACACCGGCAAGGCTGATATCAAGCCCGAGTCGGACGCGACGCTGAAAGAGGTCGCCAAGCTGCTTCAAGGCGACCCCAAGCTGAAACTCTATGTCGTCGGGCACACCGACAACCAGGGCGCGCTCGACCTGAACATGGACCTTTCGCGCCGGCGCGCCGAGGCGGTGCTCGCCGCGCTTACGACGAAGTACGCGGTTCCGGCCGGGCGGCTGCGGGCCTACGGCAGTGGCCCCTACGCTCCCGTGGCGTCGAATGACAGCGAAGACGGCCGAGCCAAAAACCGCCGCGTCGAGCTGGTGAAGCAGTAAGGCATTGCACCAGGCGTTGGGGCCGGTTGTGGAACCGGCGCCGCCGCCGCAGCGCTCGGCTCGGCAGGGTCAAATCGGTCACGATGAAGCCCACGCGCGGGAACAACTCCCCGCATGATGCTGCACGTTCGCCACCATTGAAGAGGCTGTAGGTGACGTGCTGGGGGTTAAACCGGCGCAGAAAGCTACGACCAAGACCCATAATTGCACCCACAAATTAAAGGAGGTAGTCATTATGCATCGCTGGCTGACGGTTCTGTTTGTATTCACCATGCTTGCTTTGAGTGCGTCGATGGTTTTTTCTCAGACCAAGCCCGCACCGGGAGCCCAGTATCTGACGGTGCAGGACGTCGAGAAGATCACTGGACTTCATGGAGTTAAACTCGTCCCCCGAGACCCATCGAAAGGGGCAGGGGGCGACCTGAATTTTGCCAACAAGGATGGGAAGCTGATCCTGATGGTTAATAGGAACCTTTCTTCCGATATGCTTTATTCACAAACCAAAAACATGAAAGGGGCGGTGAAGGAGGACATCCAAGGGGTGGGAGATGCCGCATTTACAGGACCGGCGGGCGCTCTCCAGTACTTTGTCAGCTTTAAGAAAGGGAAAGGCTCCGGCACGGTGTCCACCTTTTTGGGTTTCACAGGGACCCTGCTTCCCCTGGATCAGGTCAAGAAAGTGGCTCAGCAGATTGCCTCTGGGATGTAGTCACCCATTTTGGGCACTCATTCAGAACGCCAAAATCATCTCGCGGAGTGGCGCCGACCCGCCCACCATTAGGATCGGCGGACCTTCGGCCGCGGCGGGTCTGCGCCACCCGCCAAGGATGAGGAAATAAGTGGGCCCGGCGCGCGACGTTTTGGACCTGCATCGCAGGTTGGGCGGGAGTCTAATTGAGCCATTCTGGTCGCCAGCCCGAGGATCTCCGGGAGGGTAGTGTTGTGTCTCCGAAGTTCGTTAATAAAATCAGCCCCGACTTGTCGGGGCGAAAGAAAGTAGCCCAGGGCGCAAGCCGTGGGTCAGCGGGTTCCTCCCTCACCCCCTGCCCCTCTCCCGCCGACGCGGGAGAGGGGTGTCCCGCACACGCGGGACGGGGTGAGGGCTCCTTTTCCCAGGGCTCTCGCCCTGGGCTACGCCCTTTCGCCCCTTCGGGGCTGGCCGGTATGGTCGGCAGACCAGCCGGTTTATTCAACGAACTTCTGAGACGAGACACTAACGGGGCTTCGCCCCAGCCCGACGAGCATGTAAGAACGTAGCGGCTCCGCTTGTGGACGTAAGACGGAAGTGTTATTTACCTCCGTTGATGGGACCGCCGAGGCGGTCGGTGGGCCTCAA
>JBEKHR010000077.1:0-16267 GCA_050012175.1 Terriglobia bacterium
GCGAGGCCATTAATGCGTTCATCGCCGTCTACAACCCGCGGGCCCTCCCTTTTGAGTGGACCAAGCGTGAGGTGCGGTCGGTTGAACCCAAGCATAAATACGCTTACTTAAGCAACTAAGTACTAGTAGGCCAGTTTGAATCTACAAGAGATTCGTTTGGCAGACGAATTGGCGACGAATATATTATCTAGTATGATATCTTGACAAACGGGTACTTTCCTGATAAAGTTCATCGTCCATTCTCGTCGAGATGATAGAACTAAGGAGTTTACAATGGCCGATTCTCTTGTAAGTATTCTTGCCCAGTTCCACCGGGAAGAGGAAGGCCAAGGCATGGTGGAGTATGTGTTGATTATCGCCTTGGTTGCTCTTGCTGCCACCGCGGGAATGGGTACCTTGGCAACCGCCATCAACAGTGCTTTCACCGCGATTGGGTCGCTCCTCAGCTCGTACGTTTAGTGGCTCCTGTGGGAACGACTGCCAGAAAAATGAAAAGCCCCGGTTGCCAGCCGGGGCCTCGTAGAACTCTTGGGCGCACTCCAAAGATACCATGGCAGTGTGCCCGATGCAAAGAAAAAACGAAAACCAATCCCGCTGGCAGCCTGGATTTCCTCGGCCAATAACCGACAATCCCACTCACATCCTGGGCGCGCGGCCGACTGCGATGATCCAGACGGACTCTTCAGCGAGCAGCCGTCGAAGTGGGATGCCAAGCCTGCCACGCCGCAGTTGCCGATGAAGTTTTGAAACACGGCGGTCGTCTAAAAGTAGGATGCCGGTCCCTGTGATCGGAAATGCAGGCTCACACCCTGCCCGCCGGACCAATCGAAACGATCAAGCCAAGGCGAAGCTCCAAACTCGAACCCTTCCAAAAACACTTGGTAGTGCTCAGCTTCCGTGAAGGCGACTTTTCATTCCCAACCCATTTTGTGTGCGCCCAGCACCCATAAGTTTCGCTGCGACCTTTAGGGAAGTTGTGTTTTGCAGCCGGGACCACTTCACGGTCGACCCAGCACGGAGAGGTTTTGCTGCACATGGCACTTCCGCAGACCCCCTCCCCCTGGGACTCCTCCCGGTAGACCTGCGGCGTTGACTTAGCTGCAAACGCCGCCTAAGATGGTGTGCAGCGGCTGGTTCCTCGCATGATTGGCAAGACCGTTTCCCACTATCGCATCCTGGAGAAGCTGGGCGGCGGCGGCATGGGCGTAGTCTACAAGGCCAAGGACACCAAGCTCGGCCGCTTCGTGGCGCTCAAGTTCCTGCCGGAGGAATTGGCAAAGGATCATGATGCCCTGGAGAGGCTCAAGCGCGAGGCGCGCGCTGCTTCTGCCCTCAATCATCCCAACATCTGCACGATCTACGAGGTCGGCGAGCACGAAGGCCAGCCCTTCATCGCCATGGAGTTGCTGGAGGGGCAGACCCTGAAGCAGCGCCTTGCCGCAAGGCCCTTCAAGGTGGATGAAAGGTCCCAAAGGACTCCCCTCAGGACAGACGGAAGCCGTAGGCCACGCCTGCTCTTACTAAACTGTTGAACGGGGTAACCGCCTGAGCTAGAATCACCTGCCACCGGAGTTGCTCGGTGTCTGGAGATGCTCAGGTAGGAACAAAACACCCGAGCAGTTTCCGGGGAGCTACAGCAAAAGAGAATAGGGCTTCTAATCTTCTTGACTTCTGCTGTCTAAATCAACTATCTGTCATCAAGAATCACCCATTCGGGGGACCTATGGCCATCGCGTGTCCTCGCTGCCATTCCGCCAATCCTTCCGATTTCAAGTTCTGCAGCAAGTGCGGGGCTGAATCATCTTCGAAGGGTGAGGAGCCCCCCGTGGATGAAGCCACTGTTTCTCGCCTTACGCCTTCCCAAGCTCGTGCGGGTGATTTGAGTCCCGGAACGATCCTGAGGGCCAAATACAGGATTCTTGGAGAACTCGCCAGAGGTGGGATGGGAATCGTCTACACCGCTGAGGATCTGAAGCTCAAACGGACGGTCGCTCTCAAATTCTTGTCTCCGGAATTAACGCGCGAGCCGGAGGCACGGGTACGCTTCGTTCATGAAGCCCAAGCCGCCTCCGAGTTAGATCATCCCAACATTTGCACGATCCATGAGATTGATGAGACCGAAGCCGGGCAGATGTACATTGCCATGGCTTACTACAAGGGAGAGAGCCTAAAAGACAGGATCAAGCGAGGACCTCTTGAGATAAACGAGGCGTTGGAGACAGCCATTCAGTTGGCCCGAGGTCTGGAAAAAGCCCACCAGCGAGGCATCATTCACCGGGATATTAAACCCGCCAACATCTTGATGACCGAAGATGGCCTGGCCAAGATCGTGGACTTCGGACTGGCGAGGCTGGGGGGGACCCCTCGTGTGACCCGGACCGGGACTACGATGGGCACCGTGGCCTACATGTCGCCGGAGCAGGCGCAGGGCCATGAGGTAGACCAGCGCACGGACCTCTGGTCGCTGGGAGTGGTTTTGCACGAAATGCTGGCGGGCCAGTTGCCCTTCAAAGGAGAGCGCGAGGCTTCTGTTCTTTACTCGATTGTGCATGAGCCACCCCAGCGGCTGAAGAGTCTGAAGCCGGATGTTCCCGCGGAATTGGAACGGATTGTCCAGCGTGCTTTAGAGAAGAATCCGAAATCACGCTATTCCTGCGCCGAGGAGATGCTGAAAGACCTGCAGGGATATCAAGAAAGTCTTCGCATCTCTGAAGCCGGGCCGTTAAATCTCCGATGGCTCCTCCGTCGGGCCCGAACCCCGCGGGTCGCTATTCCGGCTTTGATCTTTTTTCTTGCCATAGGCCTCCTTAGCCACTGGGTCCTTAGCCGCCAAGCCAAAATTCGCTGGGCCAGGGAACAAGCTCTTCCCGAGATCGAGCGGCTGATTGGAGAAAGCGACCTTTGGCGGGACCTCACTCCTGCGTACGGACTTGCGGAAAAAGCCGAAGCATACATTCCGCACGATCCCAAGCTGGCCGAGCTCTTCTCAAAGTGTTCCTTGAACATAAACATCAAGACCGAGCCGCCCGGCGCGAAAATCTACATGAAAGAATATAAGGCGCCGGAGAGTGAATGGAAGTATCTGGGTGTGTCGCCTCTCGAAAAGATCAGAGTACCCATCGGAATCTTCAGATGGAAAATAGAAAAGGAAGATTATGAGACGGTCCTGGCGGCATCCTCTACTTGGGATATAGGCATTGGGACAAAAGGAATACTTATTCCTTACGATCTCGTGAGAGTGCTGGAGAAGAAAGGAAGCATTCCGCCGGGCATGGTGCGGGTGCCAGGAGCGAAAACGGACGTAGGGAAATTGAGCGATTTCTATATAGACAAATATGAAGTAACGAACAAAAAATACAAGGAATTCATCAACACCGGCGGATACAGAAATAGGAAATACTGGAAGCAGAGATTCCTCAAAGACGGAAGAGAGCTAACGTGGGACGAAGCGCTCAAGGAGTTCGTGGACCAATCGGGCCTGCCCGGACCGGCCACATGGCAGGCAGGAGATTATCCCGAGGGGCAGGGTGATTATCCGGTTTCAGGAATCAGTTGGTACGAGGCGGCAGCTTACGCGGACTTTGCCGGCAAGAGCTTGCCGACAGGGACGCACTGGGGGCTGGCGAGAGGCGAGGATACGACACTGATCAAATGGCCGCAGCTTGGAGGGTTCGCTCTGTTCGCGCCTTTCAGCAATTTCAGGGGCAAAGGCCCCGTCGCCGTGGGCAGTCTGCCGGGCATAACGCCCTATGGAGCCTTTGACATGGCGGGGAATGTGAGGGAATGGTGCTGGAACGAAACCCCCAAAGGAAGATTGATCAGGGGCGGCGCCTGGGACGACAACACCTATATGTTCGACGTTTTGAGTCAGGCTCCCGCCATGGATCGTTCTGTTAAAAACGGGTTCCGCTGCGCTCTCTATCCTGATCCTGAGAAAATACCCGAAGCAGCGTTTCAAATGGCGAAGTTTGCTCAAACCAGAGATTTCTACAAAGAAAAGCCGGTTCCGGATTCTGTTTTTCAGGTTTACAAAGAGCAATTTTCTTACGACAAGACGGATTTGAAGGCCCGCGTGGAAGCAAGGAAGGAAAGCTCTCAGGGTTGGATTGAAGAGAAGATCACTTTCGATGCCGCTTATGGCGGTGAGCGCGTTATTGCCTATCTTTTTCTTCCCAATAATGCAGCACCTCCCTATCAAACGGTCATCTATTTTCCTTGCGACACACCCGTAGTCCAAAGATCGAGCCGAGACCTTGAGAGCTATTTTGAATTTCCGGTTTTTCTTTCTTTTATCGTGAAAAGCGGTCGGGCGGTCCTCTTCCCTGTTTATAAAGGAATGTTCGAGCGCGGGAATGATACCCTGACTGCCCTTGTCGAAGTCGAAAGTAACCGGAATTCTCATCAAAGTGCTGAACTCTTCATTCAAGAAGTGAAGGATTTCAGGAGATCCATCGACTATCTGGAGACCCGCCAGGATATCGACAGCAAGAAGCTTGCCTTTGAAGGAATGAGTTGGGGTGCAGAATATGGAGCGATCATCCCCGCCGTGGAGGAACGTCTCAAAGCCAGCGTTTTAGTGGCGGGAGGCTTGGACCCCAAGGGACTTGCACGGCCCGAAGTGAACACAATAAACTATATTACCCGAGTGAAAACACCAACCCTGATGTTAAACGGCAAATACGACACCCTTGGCCCTTACGAGACCTCACAAAAGCCTATGTTTGACCTTTTAGGAACGCCGGCCGAGCACAAGCGGCTGATCCTGTACGAAACTGACCACATCCCTCCCCGAAACGAATTCATCAAGGAAACCCTGGCCTGGCTCGACCGCTACCTCGGTCCAGTGGGGAAGAGTGCGGGACCTTGATGGTCATTCCCCACAACCCAGGGCTTGTCGCGATCTCTGACGCTCCGACCCACGGTTTGAGGACCTCCTGCGCCGCATGGATTTCCCGCCATAAGGTCGCTCTCGGCCTTTGGCTCTCCCGTTTCTAGCGTGCGCCACGAGTGCGATTCCGTTCCGTACATGCGCAGTTGCGGAATCGACTGGCATACATGACAACAAGGGAGAACAGCCCTTCGGATCACCTCTGCCAGATTGTGCCTGTGAAACGCCCTTCCCACGCCGGAAACCTGCCACGCGCTGGGATAGTCGATGGGAAGCCGACTTTTCAAGCCGAATCTTGAGTCGGGATGCCAATTATTTGCAAGCGTAGCGGGGGACTGTCCGGTGGGGCCAGGTCTTTTAGTTGTCAACAGATGATGATCCTCGGACCTTCTAAGTCGGAAATGTTTTTTTGCCCCTATTGACACCATTGATTACGCCTGTGTTTACAGGGGTCTCATGCACTTCAGCTTTTGCACCGTTTGACTGTTTTGGCTCAAAAACAGGGCAGTGGTCTAGAATGCCGGAATAGAAAATCGAAATTTGTGTCGTACAGATTGCCACCGATCCATTGGTGCCGAAATTTGAATCAACAGCCGATCAGATTCTGCAACGCCAACATGCGTCCCTAAATGTGTTGCATTTCTCAGGGGATTTTCGGTCAGCCGTTCTATACTGTCATTCGATACTGGTCGTGGGATTTTCCGACAACCCTTTCGATAATGGATGCGGGCATGGGGCAGCGGACCAGATGCAGGATTAAACGAAAGCTGTAGGTTCTTTCCATGAACATTTCTGCTGATTTATTCGAGGCCTTCTTGAAATGCCCCACCAAATGCTGGCTTCGGGCAGCCGGAGAATCAGGTTCAGGCAACGACTATGCAGAATGGGTGAAATCACAAACCGCGTCATACCGGGCGACACAGATCGAACTGCTCCTCTCAAAGACACCGAAGGACAAATCTACTGTTTCACCCGCGCTGGAGAACTTCAAGGCTGGCAAATGGAATTTGGTGATCGGAATGGTCGCACGGGCGCAACTGAATTCCTGCGCTCTTGAGTCCGAACTCCACGCTGTTGAACGCGTGCCACCCGAAGGTCGGGGCAGGCCGGCGCAGTTCATCCCGATTCGCTTCATCTTCACAAATAAACTCAGCAACGATGACAAATTGCTGTTGGCCTTCGAGGCGTTCGTGTTCTCGGAAGTGATGGGCCGCGAGGTCAGTCTCGGCACAATCAACCACGGTGACGACCACACAACACTGAAAGTGAAAGTTGCGGCCTTGGCTGGTGAAGTGCGGAAGTACGTCGAGAAAATCGTCGTGTTGCTCTCCAGTCAATCGCCGCCCGACTTAGTCCTGAACCGGCACTGTGCTGGGTGCGAGTTCCAGGCCCGCTGCCGACAGAAGGCAGTGGAGCAGGACGACCTCAGCTTGATCTCAGGCATGACAGGGTTAGAGCGCAAGAAGCTCAACAGCAAAGGCATCTTCACGGTTAAACAATTTTCCTACGCGTTTCTACCACGTCGTCGGCCCAAGTCTTTGCGGCAGAAACGGGAGAAGTATCATCATTCGCTGAAGGCGCTTGCGATTCGGGAGAAGAAAATCCACATTGTCGGCAACCCGGAACTGAAGATCGAAGGCACGCCTGTTTATCTGGATGTCGAGGGGTTGCCAGACCGTGATTTCTACTACCTGATCGGCCTCCGCATGGGGCTTGGCAAGTCGGTTGTACAACACAGCCTGTGGGCGGATCGACCAGGCGATGAAGCCAAGATTTACGCCCAATTCCTCGACATACTCAGCAGCGTGGAAAAGCCATTGCTGATCCATTACGGCAGCTTCGAGACGCATTTCTTCGAACAGATGGGCAAGCGTTACGGCACTACGGTGCAAAACGTCCTGGAGAGCAACGGCAATCAGGCTCCAGTAGACACCCTTTCAATAGTCGTTGGGCAAATCTATTTCCCGACTTACTCCAACAGTCTCAAAGACATTGCCTCCTGGTTGGGTTTTGTATGGTCAGAATCCTCGCCAATGGGATTGAACTCTATTGCTTGCCGGTGTGCCTGGGAAGTATCCCGGGATTCTTCGATGAAAACCAGGCTTCTCACTTACAACGCGGAGGATTGTCAAGCAACAGAAATTGTCACAGAGACACTGCTTCGACTACACGCTCCAGATCCGTGGAATGGCTCCGGAGAGAAGCCTCCGGACGCTGTGAATGTCGAATCTCTCAAGAAAAAGCACAGGAAGTTTGGGCCATTTGTGAGCCCATTTAAGGAGTTTGAAAGAGTAGCCTTGGCAGCATGGTGGGATTATGAAAGGGACAGAATCTATGTGAGGTCGAGCAAACCGGTTAAGCGCATTCCATCTCAACCCAAGCGTAGCCGCCTCGGCCCGCGAAGCCACTTCCACGTCAACAAAACGATCGTTTACCCGAGGCTGTCAACTTGTCCATTCTGCGGCGGACAATGTGAAGAGCGCAATCCTCGCACCCGGATGCTCTATGATCTCTTCTTCGGCAGGTACTCTGTGAAGCGCTGGGTTGTCAGATGCCGATTCCATTACTACTGGTGCCACCACTGCAGCAGGAGATTCGGCGAACCTCATGAATTCTGGCCGCAGAGTCACTTGGGTCGTAACTTGGTCGCCTTCGTACTATATCAGACAATTGACCTGTATATTCCCTTCCCAACGGTCAAAAAGATGCTGAGCCGCTGCTTCAATCTCGACATGCAAATAGCAACATTGATGCAAATGAAGGAGACTGCAGCCCAGCAATACAAGTCAACCTACGAGAGCATTCTCCACCATCTCGTGACTGGAAGGTTGCTGCACGCGGATGAGACGCAAGTGAGTATCAGAGGCAAGACAGCTTACGTTTGGGTCTTTACCAATTTATACGACGTGGCCTATCTGTACACTGAAAGCCGTGAAGGCACATTTCTGCAAGAAATGTTGAAAGACTTCAAAGGTGTCCTGATTAGTGACTTTTTCGCGGCCTACGATTCGCTGGGCTGCGAGCAACAAAAGTGTCTCATACACTTGATGCGAGACCTTAACGACGCTGTCCTTGAGCATCCTTACGACGAGGCATTGAAAGTTATTGTAGGAGACTTTGCCGCACTACTGAAGCCAATTGTAGAGACAATTGACCGCAGAGGATTAAAACGACGGTTTCTGGGAAAACATCGAGGCGACGTCAATCGTTTCTACCGCAAATTAGCTAAGCTCGATTCCCAAAGCGAACAGGCAAACAAATGCAAACAACGATTCGAGAAGAATCGCGACAAGCTTTTCACATTCTTGAACCATGACAGCATCCCTTGGCACAACAACAACGCGGAACACGCTGTCAAGGCGTTTGCCAAGATACGTGACATTGTTCGGGGGAGCTTCACAGAAAGAACCGTCCGAAACAATCTGGTTTTATTGAGCATTTGTCAGACATGCAAATACAGTGGTATGGATTTCTTTGAGTTCCTTTGCTCGGGTGAAACGGGCATCTACGCCTTCGGGGAGACCGGGTCAGGGCGAAAACGATGGTTTGGCCCTGATCGTTGTGCCGCTCCTTACCAGCAATGAGATTGGCGAGTCCAGGCAGCCAGGGCTCTATCAATGCTTTCGTGCCGGTCCTACGCGTTTTAGACTAGTGGGGGCACACTCGGAAACCATTCGGCACACCCACCCGCCACTTCCATGGCGATGTATAGGGCGAATTGATTTAAAGGGGCTTGTGTGAGGCTATTGTCATCCTTCGTTGTCGGCCCGCAAGGCCGCCGCGCCACTAACGTTACCCGACTCAGTCGCAGTGCTCTACGTCTCACCGACGGCTAGCCCATTAATTTGCCCAGCGCCCGAACCTGCCCGAGAATCTTCTGAACCAATGAAGCGCCGGCCTTGTCCTTGGCGAACGATAAGAACATTGTCGCCAACGACCCGACCCCGTGGATCGTGGCGATATTCGGATGATACAGCGAGGCCAGCACCTCGGCCTCACGCTGGAATCGGGCCATGCGTTCCGGATCGTGCGCGAACACCTCGGGCAGAACTCTAATACACCCAGCACCGATGGCCGCGAGGATCTCGTAAGTGCCGAGTTTGTCACCGACGTAGAGCGACAGAAGGTTCTAGGCAATTCTATCGCAGAGTTCCGCTATCCGCTCATTTCGCAGGTACTTGGAAGCGCTTCCGTAAATAGGTCCTGTATCATGGGGCACTCGGAAACTATGATGACTGCGTACTTGGCTGGATTTGGAATGATAAACGCCCTTCCACGCCGGAATGTAGCCCAACCGGTGGGCCAGTTGAAGGGCATCCGATGAGTCGCTCTCCTCGATAGATCTGGCAAGTTTCCTTCCGCTATCAATCCCACCACTCCGAAGTGTGCCAAAGGACTCCCATGAATTCCTTTAAGAAGTGGCTTCAAGATCACTTTGGGTTGATCCGGCTTGTTCTTTTGCTGTTCGTCGGTCTCAATCTCTTTTCCGCCCATCGGATGTTTTCTGTGTCCCTACTACTGGTTCTCGCCCACATCATCGTGGCCGTCGTCCTCTTGCTGGGAGTGATTCTTATTCACTAGAGTCGGCCCCACGAAATGTTGCTTAGAAGGAGTTGAATGAGGATGAAGATCTCCCATTGCGGCGATATACACGTCGAGGAAGACCGATACTTCGGGGACACCGCACAGTGTCTGGAATGGTTCGTCGAGGACTCAATCCACGCCAATACAAACCTCTTCGTTGTCGATGGTGACCTGACGACCTACAAGCAAACCATCAAAGAGCGAAACCTCTGGGTCGAAACACTCATTCAGATGGGCAACCACGCCCCGGTGATCCTTGTTGCGGGTAACCATGGCAAGGAACTTGATGGAGACTTGCACGTTCTGGCACGCGCCAAGGCCGTCCACCCCATCTATCTCTGCACCGAGCCGGAGTTCATTGAGCTGGGCGACGCTGCCGTCGCAATCTTCCCGTATCCCCACAAAGTTGAGATGGCTGGCAACGAGCACAGTCTGGGTGAGGCCTTTGCCCAGCAGCTCGATGAGTTCAACCAGCGATTCGACCAGTGGCCTGGATGCTACAAGCTCTTCTTTGGGCATTTCGGGGTGGCCGGCGCCAGGGTCAGCAGTGGTCAACCCCTGGTCGGGCGCTGTGCCGAGTATCCCCTTGATCCGCTACGCAGCTTGAAGGCCCAGTATGTCGGGCTCAGCCACATTCATCTGCGACAACAGCTCGCCCCGCGTGTTTGGTATGCAGGGTCTCTTTCCCGCTGCGACTACAGCGAGGTTGAAGACAAAGGCTACCACCTGGTGACACTGCACGCTCCCGATCTTCGTCCGGACCTGTCGGACCTGGACGTTGAATTCAGGATGTCGCCCACCAGGCGGATGGTCGAGCTTCATGCCGTATATGAGGATGGCGAGCTGCGGCTACCCGACAACCTGGATTTGCTCACCTTGAAAGACTCTCGGGTGAAAGTCGTGGTGACAGTCCCCAACGGACCTGACCACTTGCTAAGCCGCGAGCACCAGGAGGATCTCAGGGAGAAGTTATTGGCTGCCAATCCCGCCGAACTGAAGGTGAAGATCGAGCACGATGCGGACCTTCCGGCAGAGCCTGCTCCTATCGCTGCCGCTCGCTCAGCGGAGGAGAAGCTTCGTGCCTACTGGGCCATGAAAGGCGCCCCACCGGTCGACCGCCAGGAGCGGTTGCTGCTCAAGCTGGCGGAAGTCGAGAAAGCAGTTCTCTCCAGTCAAGAAAGCTGAATGCCATCATCCTTATGTGCCATCAACTCTGTGGCTCGAAGCCCCCAGCAGCCCATTAACTCGGCCCAAAAAACACCTCTACGGAGCGATAGGGCGCGATTCCGGACCATCCCACAAAGCAAGGCGGCCATCTTGGGTACCCTGGGCAATCTGGCAACCTGCGCCGCCATTGGCGGTACGGTGGCTTTGGCAGGCCATCAAACGATTCTTGGTTTAGTCAGCGCGTGGCCAATCGCTTGGCGAAAGACAGGAAGAGACCCCGGTCCTTCTCGGGAATGCGCGCCAAAAGGGGCCTCAGCTTCAAGAGGAAGCGAGCCTCTGTTCCGGCCTCGCCGCCTTCTTGACCAAGTTTCTCCAGAGTCTCTGGAGCTTTCAACCGGGGCGTGGTCGGCCCGTGTTCGCCGGAGCAAAGCAGCTCGCACAAAGGGACATCCAACACCTCAGCAAAGTGTTGCAGGGTTTCAAGCGTGGGGACGCTGTGGCCGTTTTCCACCCGGGAGATGTAGCTTTGAAATAGGCCCGTCCGCTGTTCTACATCGCGCTGAGACATTCCCCTCTCTTCGCGGAGTCGGCGAAGGCGAGCGCCAATAGGCAGCATGTTTGTATCCCTTCTTGGGTTATCGCTGCATGGAGCCTGTAGGCCGCATCGTACGCGAAGTGCCGTCGGGTTTCAAGCGTCATCCTCGAATACCGGAGGAGCACGGGCGAGTCCCTCTTCCCCTCAACCAAAGTGGGAAACCGCTGTGGGGGCCACACAGCGCGATTGTGAGGGCCTGTAGAAAGCAAGGCGAAAACTGCCCGTATTTCTGGCAACCTATTGCATGCAAATCCGCATAAATGTTGATACCGACGAACATCCGAAGATTCCTAAGTGGAGTTCAAAATGCACCGGGAGGTCTTACGATGAGACTGCATCACCTGCGGCTGCGGGGAATCACTGAGGCATTCCCAAATGAAGTTTCTGTCGACTTCGACGCCCTGGGTCAGGGGTTGATCGCCATTGTGGGTGAGAACGGCGCCGGCAAGTCCACGCTGATCGGATCGGTCTTCGCCGCTCTGTTTCGCCAACTGCCCGGCCAGAAGCGCTCGCTCTATGACTTCGCCACCCATCCCCAGCCCGAAATCCACCTTACGTTCAGTGTCAATGGCGCCCGCTACCGATCGCTTCTCAAGATCGATCCCAAGTCCCGCCAGATGGAGAGCTATCTCTTCAACGGCGACGGGAAACCGCTCACCAATGGCAAAAAGGAGCCCTTTGAGGAGCTTGTCCGCAAATGCGCTGGCACGCCCGACTTCTTCCTCAGCAGCATCTTCTCCAGCCAGAAGCGTACGGGTAACTTTATCTCACTTGAAAGGAGCGAGCGGAAGGAGCTGTTCATTCGAGAGCTGCTCGGGCTGGACCGGCTGAGACTGATTGCGGGTGCAGCCAAAGAGAAAGGTGAGGAAGTGGCCAGGACCACGCTCGGCCTGGAAGGGCAGGCGAGAGGCCTGAAGGAGCTGGTAGAGGGCGGAGTTGAAGACCCTACGCAAATTGAGGCCAAGCTTACTGATCTTTCATCCCATCTTGAGACACTGGAGGCCGAGAAGCGTACGGCACAACAACGACTGCTGGAGCTTCAGGCAGCGGAGGCCAGTCGGAAGCCACTCCTGGCCGAGGTTGAGACTCTGAAACAGCGTCTTCGCAAGACCGCCGCCGAGATCACAGAAACCAAACGCCAGATAGGGAGGGATGAGAGCATTCTGACGGGAAAGAAGGACTTCGCCGATCTGACGGAACGAGGCGCGACACTTGCTACTCGCATCGAAGAACTCCACCGGCAGATCCAGGAGATCCAGGGGCTTGAGACCTCCAACCGTGAAACCGAGCGCACTGTCCAAGCTCTTGATAGCGAGCTGAGGAACAACAAGGCCGAGGTTGAGCGGCTGCGGGTGGAGCGTGAAGAGCTGGCGGTAGTGCCCTGCCGGGGCGAGGGGCCCTACGCCTCCTGCCCGAAGATTCGCCGCGCCGTTGTGGCCGGGCAGAAGATCCCAGCATTGGAAGGAGAGGTCGCGACGCTCTCACTCGAAGTCGAGGTCCAACGTAGTTCGCTCATTCAGATTGTCACCCCATCCTTTGATCTCACCCGGACACTCGAAGGCTACGAGCGTGACCGCAGGAAAGTTGATCAGGAGCGGCAGCGTTACGAGGGATTGCGAGCCGTGGAGGCGCGGCGGGACGAACGGCTCAAAGCTTTGGACCGCTTGGCTCAGGCCCGTACGGAAGTTAGCGAGGAACTATCGAGGAAGGAATCTGCGCTCTCTGCATTCTCTGATCTCGACGCTAAGATGCAGGCTTCACGACGAGAGATTGAAAACGCCGATCGGCTTGTCATTTCCTGCCGCCGTGAGCGAGATGGTCTTATTGCGCGCCAGGCCCAAATCAAACAGCGTCAGGAGCAGTTGGAGTCGGCACGGACTCGGTTGGCTCGGGTCGAGACCGAACTCGGCACGGCGAAAACCGAGTACGAGGACTTCAATTATCTCGCCAAGGTCTTCGGCCCGGACGAGATCCAGCTCTGCGAAATCCAGGCCGCCGGACCAGAAGTCTCGACCCTGGTCAACGCCTTGCTGGAGGGGTGCTTCGACAACAAGTTCGAAATCCGCTTCAGGACGCAACGCCCCAAAGCCGACGGTCGCGGCATGGTAGACGACTTCGACATCGAGGTCCGCAACAAGAATTTGGACCGTACTTGCCTCGTGGATGAGCTCTCGGGCGGGCAGTTCGTACTGGTCAACGAAGCCGTCAACCTGGGCATCGCCATCTACAACATGCGGCAGGGCGAGAGCATTCGGTACGAAACTCTTTTCCGGGACGAAACCGTGGGTGCCCTGGACCCCACGAGCGCCAAGGAGTACGTGCGCATGCTGCGCCGGGCCATGGACCTTGGCGGATTCCACCAAGTCATCTTTATCTGCCATTCGCCACTTGTTTGGGAGCTGGCGGATCGCATCCTTTTAGTCAGTGGTGGACGCGTGCTCGCGGGCGGCCGGGGGGCGGCTGCGGGATAACAGCGATGCAGGATTTTGACAAGGGCAGCGAAGCCGACGTTCAACACAATGTTGGAATCCCGCCGGAAAGGGTTACGAACTGCGAAAGTTGGGCTAACTGCTTGAGGTTTAAGCAGCGGCCCACTATAATGACGTGCGGAAGTTCCATGTCCATGTGCTTAGGGTACACGGGCCGCAGGAATACGCAAGTTCTCCAATTTGTTTTGCCCGAAACAAACCCATCAGCCTGCTCATTCAACGACTGCGCCCTGCATATTTACAGTGGAACGAACTGAAGTATTCCAATACTCTGAGGTGAGCAAATGAGCCGCAGGCTGAAAGAGAAAATGTGGTTGGCGCGCTGGGACGTGGACAAAATCCGGCGCACGCTTCGGGGCAAGGCCGTGAGAGCTTCAGACCTGCTGATGCTCTAGCGGGCGCACGAACGCGTGCTGGAAGTTGAGGCTACGATGATGAAGAACGTGCTCGACAGACCCAGGAGGGATGCGTTGGAGAGCTGGCCAGCACCTGAGGGGCGGGTGAAGGTACCTCAAGGTGCCGGAGAGCGTCGGCGAGGACGAGCGAAAGAAAGGGGGACAAAACAAGCATGCAAAGAGAGCGCAAGCGCAAGGAGACCCACGACATAAGGCCGCGCAAGTACCGGGCGTGGTTCGTCGAAGGCGACGGGACCAGGCTGCCGGAGCCTGTCTATGCGCTGGCAAGGCGCATGCAGGATTGCTGGACGGACATCGCGCTCCATGAGCAGCAAGCCTATGACGAATGGCGCAAGGCACATCCCGCCTCGGCCCCGCCCGATGGGCTGGAAGAGGAGGCATTGGAGAAATGGCGGAAGGAGAACTGGCCCAAGCCGCCAAAGCCCTTCTACGCGGGCAACCAGGACTGGGCTGAGGGCCGCGTGAAGCAGGCCAGCCTGCCTGACGAGCTGGGCCAGACGATTCTCGACCGCCTCTCCGTCACGTTCAAGAATATGAGGAAGGGGGGCGGCCCGCCCAAGCCCCACCGCCGCCTGGACAAGTTCGCGCTCCATCACAGGTATACGTGCGGCGGGCTGCCTGTGCATAGATTGGGCGGGGAGCGAAGCAAGCGGTTTCGCATCTTGCTTCCTTCTCCGCAAGCCTACGGGCCGCAAAGGGGCGTCAAGAACCCCCGTGAAATGTGCCGCCGGCGGGCGTGCCCCGCCTGGTTCCGCGTGGACGGCGTGCCGGTCCACCTCAACGTCATGATGCACCGGCCCTTGCCGGAGGGCGATGCCTATGTGAAGCGCGTGGCGCTGGTGGGCAAGAAAAGCTCGGTCGCCATGCCGTGGGAAATTCACCTCATTCTCACCATTGAAGTTCCTTTCGAGAAGGAGGCAACGGCCCCGGCTGGGACGCAATGCGGCATCGACGTGGGCTGGCGCAAGCTGGACGACGACCGGATGCGCATCGCAGTGCTTTACAATGGCCAGCCGACGCCCGAGGAGCTTGTGCTGCCCCTGCGGCTCCATGACCGCAGGCTGGGGGAGGTCTCGCTGGAGCGCTTGGCGAACCTCAAGCGGTGCCGCGACGGCCTGCTTGAGCGCACGAAGGACGCTGTCGCGGCCATGCTGAGCCCCCTGCCTGCGGGCTGGACGCAGATGCGCAATGGCGGGCTGGTCTGCCTGATGCGCGATGAGGGCACCCCGGCAGAAGCAGTAGCGGTACTTAAGGCGTGGAAGCAGGACAACGACCGCTACCTGCGGATGGAGCGCATGGTCGAGGGCCATCTGCGCAGGCACTACGAATGGCGCCGCGGGAACTGGGCAAAGGATGTGGCTGCCCGGCATCGCACCGTCCGCATTGAGAAGATGAACCAGCAGGAGATGTGGGGAGCGAAGAAGGTCAAGGAAATCCCGGCGCTCAAGGCGTCCGCTGAGCGGCGCAGGCTGGCTGCCTGCGGCTCGCTGCTGGGGATGATTAGGCATGCGGTCAGCAAGGCGCGCGGGGAGCTGGCCGAGGTCGAGGCAGCGCATACGACGGACACATGCTCGGTTTGCGACACGCATTTCGAGGCTGGGCCGGGAATCATGGGCCGCTGTGAGCGGGGTCATGAGATGGACCAGGACTGGAATGCGGCGAGGAACATTTGCGCACGCCGAGCGGAAGCCACGGCGGAAGCGGCAGTTGCGTAAGACTGGGGGTGGCGCGAGGAGGCTAGCGGGTGCGCTTGTATCGGCTGTGTAGGGGCGGCACATTAGAGTCCAGCCGGAATCAGGCTGGAAGACACAACTGATGTGTTGGGCGACAAATAATGGGCCGTTGCGAGAAGGGGCATGTTATCGACCAGGACTTTAACGCAGCAGAGAACAATTACCCAAACCGGGACGGGGCTGTCACCGTCGCGTGGTTGGCGTGAAATCCGTGGATACAAGAGTCTCAACACGCAGTATTATCGCTAGGTGCGGCGCGGTCTCAACACTAGTGTAGTGTCCCACAATTAACTTGACTTATACAGATAAGGCCGATATGCTTGAGGACATGAGCCGAGTCGCAGCTCCGATTATTCTGTCGGCCGAGGAACGGACCACCTTGGCGGCGTGGTCCA
>JBEKHR010000078.1:0-15923 GCA_050012175.1 Terriglobia bacterium
GCTCAAAGTGACCGGCTTGAAATCGGAATCGGCGCCCGGGTTCATCCCGGAATCGTGCCCGGCTTCATTTCGGAATGCTGACCGGAATGATCTCGGAATCGTGACCGCCTTGCCCCGGAATCCGCACGGCCTTCTCCATAATGCGCAGATCGACTTCAAGTCGACCAAGGAATCGCGAAATATTCAGTTCGGTGTACTGGTGCTTTTGCTCTTGCTCTGACAATTCTCTGAGGGTCCGAAGGCGAAATTGTGTTCCGGCAAGCATATCCGTGAGCCGGGTAATCCCTGTTCTAACACGCTGGTATTCGCGATCGAAGGAAGCAGGTATTGATTGAAACTGCGTCGCCGAGTTCTCGATCTCTTCGAGACTCTTAAGCAGCGCCTCCAACTTCTCTTCCTGACGGGTCATCGCATTGCCGCATATCGGGCAATCGTGATCGGCATCAGCTTGCTGGCGTAACCACGTGGAAATCGCCAGCCGGTCTTTCTGAAGCTGCAAGGCACCTCTGTAATCCGCCGAGTTATTCCTGAGTTCCGTCATCTCAAAAAGGCGCTGCCGCAACTCGGCGAGTTGCACGGATTGTTCCGCTTCCAATCTGCGGAGTGCTACGGTCTCGTCAGCAGAGCCAGAGATTGTCGTTGTGGTCGTTGAGGCCGAGACTTGGTCCTTACTTTGACTGACAATTCTTCGAAGGAGTTGCAGTCCTGCTTGCTGATCGAGCCCGACCGTTTCGTCGTGGTGAATTAGCCCCATTTCCTTGGCGCGGGCCAAGTACGCATGCATTTCGGCCTGAAATCGTTGCGCCTCTTGGCGAATGCTTTCAAGCTCTAATCGTTTACGGTGCAGCACACGGCGCAGTTCCTCCAGTTCGTGCTGTTTGGCAAGGATTTGTGGTGTGATCGCCCCCAATACGTATGGGAAAATCGTCCGCAATTTCTCCCGATGCTCGTAGCTATCGGCTTTGTAGAATAGTGTGTTGGGATTAGCCACCACATTCTGGGGCTGGAACGTGAACGCCATGAGATCGCGAAAGCTAGGACGACCTCGAAACCCAGAAATCACGGCTTGGGTGTCGAAGTCCAGTGAAGTTAGACCCGCGAGGTCATCGAGTTGGCCTCGCACCACATCGGCGGTTGCGTTCCTCTCGGGAATTCTGTGTGGGATTGATACCTGCAAACCCTCGATGACAAACATTTCGTTGGTCGAGCGTTGGTTACGCGGCTCACGGCGAGCATACAGCTTTTCACCCTGAGGGGTTTCGACGAGAATGCCGAACCACTCGCAGGCGTCCCGAATGATCGTTACAGGGATCGTGCATTTGTCGGAACCAAGGCAATAGTCGATGATGGGAATGATCGCTGATTTCCCCGTGCGCGACCTACCGCTGATCACATTCACGGTCCCAGGTTTAAATGGGAGGATTCGGGGCACGAAATCCCCACGACGGGGCCACAGAACGACTGCTTTGATTGCGAACTTCATCAGAAAGAAAGTCTCAATGTAACGGCCGTTTCGTACACTGAGAGCCCCCCCATCCAATTTCCGAGATACTCTGCCGCCCGTTGCAGCAAATCCACACTATGGGAAACTTGCTGTTTCAGTCCTCGCGTCTTCGACGGAATTATACGCCCAGAGTCCGGATCAACTGTCGCCATGCCACACCGCATCAAAAGTTCAAATGAATCCATAGTCAATTTTCGTCCGCTCGAAACGCGCGACTGAAGTGAGAGAATCACGTCCGCCTGTGCCATTCTAGAGGTGGAAAATTTTTCCGCGAAGGCGCGGAGACTCGATCCTCTGCGAGTTGATAATATCACTGACCTGATTTGCTCGTGGAGGACCATCGGCAAGACTACAAAAAGCAAGGGCATTGGTGCTCCTGCATGGGTGGGATTGGCCTCGTAGTATGCGTCAACAAACTGCCATAGCAGAGCCGCCCCGAGTGCAGGATTCTGGAGAGCACGCGTTTCTTTCGCGAGTATTCCCATTCTTTTGTTTAACCTTCTCTACTCAATCGGCTCTTGAATTCGGGATGCCATCCCAAGCTCATCTCGTCCGCAAGCGTGTGGAAGCTTCCCGGCGTGAAGTCGTCTGGAACTTCCTTGCCTTCCAATGGTCTCCTCAGCTTCATACACTCAAGTAGGAGCCGCATGCCTCGCTTCTCCATTTTCTCGGTCGAAAAATCTAGGTCGTGTTGCATTTTCGTGTTTTGCCAAAACGAACACAGAGTGTTTTGGTATTCGTCAAAACTTTTCTCCCAGACAAGCCCACGTTTGGCCCATTCCGTCCGATTTACCGCGGACCGAAGAAAGCAGTTGATGGCACGCAGGATGCTCTCCTCATCCGCATCGATTAGCTCCAGCTGCCGGACGTACACCCTGAATAGATGAAGTTTCACCTCCGCCTGCGAGGGATTTCCGGCAAAGTCGCAAAGAATATTCTCGAAGCGTAATTTGCCGATGAAGGCTCCAATCTCGCGGCTGAACTCTTCGACTGTAATCGCCGCAGTGTCGTTTTTTTCGAGCGCTGCATCGACCTTTGACTTTACCCACCCCAAGCATTTATCGCACACATGTTCCAAGAGGTTTTCGGGCGCGAATTTCGTGAGGAGAGCCCGCTCAAGGTCACTGCGTGAAACGCCGCTACCGAATGTGAGGGTGAACCGCTCGATGATTCCGGCGACGAGCTCCGGCGCGGTCGCGAGCACTTTGTCCAAATGTGGCCGGAGCGTGGCACCCACCTCGGACTTTTTCAGGAATTCGGGTGGTTTTCCCCAAAGCTCATCGCGCGCCGCTTCAAGCGCTTGCCTTGCCGCTTGGTCTGTCTTGGCGTCATTGAAACTGTGTGCGATAGGACCAGCCTTGGGAGAAAAAACGTGAATTTGGAATTGCGCTTTCTCAAGCGGTATAGTCCCCGCCTTGACCGCCCGCACCCAGTTGGCAAATGTTTTCCAAAACTCAACGGAACGATCCGCTATCGGATTCCCCAACAACGAACTTTTCGTTTGAATCGCCGTCTGAGAATCGCCGTCGGCCTAGACTCCTACATCTTCAAAAACTTCCACGCTGACGATAGCGCCAGGTTGGGCTATAAGGAGCTGACGCAGACACTCAGTGATTTGCAGAGAGTAACCTAAGAGTTGGCCAGGTACCTGCGCAGATTTCGTGGGGTCACTTTCCATGCTGTCTTCGATTTGTTCCGATTGAGCGTACCGTCGTCTGAATAATATATCAATAGGTCGCGTAGGACCGAGCCGGTCAAGAGGTCCGGGCGCCGTGCATGCAGCAAGAAACAGCCCTATAGCTTGCGCCTCCAAATCTCTACGAACTCGACTCGGCCTGCGATCGATTATGCTTTCTCTACAGATGCGCCCACCAGCAGCGCCGCGCCCACGACGACCCCTGTGACCTCACCCACGTGCCGATTAATATTCTTCCTTCCTATCCCGAGGTTCGGATATTCAATTGCCACGTGGCTGACCTTCTTCTTCTCGAAGAACCCGGCGAGTTCTGCATGTAGCGCTTTTAAAAACTCAACACGGTTCTCAGATTCGCCGACCTGAGGCTCAACGACTTGGGGCTTTTTGTCCGCATGACATTCCACCCTATTAGGGTACGGATGACATAGCATGGATTTCTCCTCGTGAATCTTGAGGCTGCTTCCTGACGACAACATTATGTAAGGTATCTACCGTTGTGTCAACTCACCTGAGGGAGAAGTCAGGCTTGGTGGCTCGGAGGGGTCGTCGGGATCGGCGAGGAACGCGGAACCGGACGAGGGCAGGAAAACGGCAGACGGTAGGCGGAGAAGCGGTAGGTAGCATGTGGTAGGCAGTAGGTCGGAAATTCAACTTTTCGATTCAAGATTTGAGCGCCAGGCCCGGGCGGACCCATCACAAGAGGCGCGATATTGCCAACAATATTTACGCGCAAACTCTTTGTGCCCAGATTGGGAACATGCTAAGATGTGGGGGTGCGCATTATCGCCCGGAATACGCTGACTCGGTATCTCCGGAAATTGACGGGCCACAAGGATCACCGGGCGGTGAAAGCCGCTCTGGACGCTTGGTTCCACGAGGCTAAACAGGCGCAATGGAAGAATTCAGCCGAGGTAAAAGAGCGCTATGGAAGCGCAAGCATCATGAGCGCTGAACGGGTAGTCTTCAACGTAAAAGGCAACGATTACCGTCTGGTGACGACCATCGATTACCGCCGCGGCATTGTGTTCATCAAATGGCTCGGCGCACATAAGGATTACGACAAAATAGACGCGAGGACGGTGCAATATGACGATCAAACCTATCCGGACAAAAGCCGACCATGAGGCGGCGCTGCGCGAAATCGAGCGCCTTTGGGGGGCAGATGAGGGAACGCCAGAGGGCGACCGGCTGGACGTACTGGCAACCTTGGTCGAGGCTTACGAGCAAGCGCATTTTCCTATGGATGCTCCCGACCCCATTGAGGCAATCAAGTTCCGCTTGGAGCAACAAGGAGCAGATCAGAAAGCGCTGATTGGTGTGATTGGAAATCGGACGCGAGTCTACGAAGTGCTGCGCCGGGATCGAGCCCTGTCGTTATCCATGATCCGCCGGTTGAATCAGAGGTTGAAAATCCCGGCCGAGGTCCTGATTCGCCCGGTCCGCGTTGGCAGACGAAATGGGTAGATACTGTAAAATCAGTGACGAGTGACAAGTGACGAGTGACGAGCAAACGAAAAGCAGAAGTCAGAAATCAGAAGGCAGAAGACAGTAGCTGAAAACTGAGAACTGATTGCTGAGAACTGGCGGGCTGTGACGAGTGACGAGCAAACGAAAAGCAGAAGTCAGAAATCAGAAGGCAGAAGACAGTAGCTGAAAACTGAGAACTGATTGCTGAGAACCGGCGGGCCGTGACGCTCTCCCCTCTTATGGTATTTCTTCCCGTTCCTTTGCTGCAACGCAATTGACCAAGCTCATCGTTTGCGGGTATACTCATGCTCATAGGCATGAGCATAAAGGAGTGAGAAATGGCGGCCACTCGGCGCACCCAGCTTTTGATGAACCCGGACGAGTTCAAGCAACTGCGCGCTCTGGCGCGGCGAAGGAGAACTTCGGTGGCGGAGTTGATTCGCTGCGCCGTGCGAGAATCCTATCTCAAGGCGCCGGCGGACCGAAAACCTCTGGTCGAGGCCATCCTCGATCTCAAGTTGCCGAAGATCGACTGGAAGAAAGCCAAGAAAGATATCGAGGCCGCCCATGCAGGTCTTTCTTGATACCAACATCTTTTTGTACGCCGCCGGTGCCTCTCATCCTCTGCGCGAGGCTTGCGCTAAAGTCCTGCGGCGCGTCGCGGACGGCAGCCTCGACGCCACCATCAACTCTGAAGTGGTCCAGGAGATTCTTTACGTGCTCACACGACGCGGGCGGCGAGAGGACGCTCTGAAGCTGGCGGGTCACTTGGCTTCGCTGTTTCCGGACCTCTTGGCGGTGACGCGCGATGATGTGGTGGGGGCTTGCGAGCTTCTCCGCCAGTACCCACGGCTGTCCGTGCGAGATGCCGTCCATGTGGGCACGATGTTGCGCAATGGACTAAAGACCGTGGTCAGCGTGGATTCCGATTTCGACCAGGTCTCCGAAATCCGGCGCGTCGCCCCGGGCGCGGTCTAAAATCAGTGACCCTTCGACGGGCTCAGAGCTTGCCCTGAGCGCAGCGAATGGGGCAGGCTAAGTGACAAGTGACGAGTGACGAGCAATCGAAAATCAGAAGTCAGAAATCAGAAGTCAGAAGCCAGAAGGCGGTAGCTGAAAACTGAGAACTGATTGCTGAGAACTGGCGGGCTGTGACGAGTGGCGAGCAATCGAAAAGCAGAAGTCAGAAATCAGAAGTCAGAAGGCAGTAGCTGGAAACTGAGAACTGATTGCTGAGAACTGGCGGGCTGTGACGAGTGACGAGCAATCGAAAAGCAGAAGTCAGAAATCAGAAGTCAGAAGCCAGAAGGCAGTAGCTGAAAACTGAGAACTGATTACTGGGGACTGGCGGGGGCGGCGACTAGCGACCCTGCGTGGAAGAGCCGCAGGTCTCCCGCTCTGCGGGACGGGACCTGCAATGCAAGGTCGTAATTCCTTGTTTTCTTAGCAAGCATTTTTCGGTGCAGTGTCTGGAGCGCTCATAAACAAAGGGTTTGCAAGGGTAGGTTGTCTACCCAAGCGGGTGGTGTGTCTTTAGCCTGTTTTGGTTGCGGCTCCGCCGCGCTGTGCTACATGGTTCGTCAGTGCGCAGGCGTGGTGGGGGCTCCACGGGGCTGGGTTTTCTTCATGAGAAACATGAAAGGGATCATGCCGAGAAAGGTGAGGCCGAGGAGCCAGAACGTGTCGGTATAGGCCAGCATGTTGGCTTGGCGGATCAGGTTGCCATAGACCAGGCCATGCGCCTGGTTCAGGGCCTGCACGGGGTTTGACCCTTGTGACATGAGGAAGCGGCTGGCGCCCGACAGGGAAGCCGTGTAAGCGGGATCGAGCGGGGTCAAGTGGCTGACCAGGATGGCCTGATGCACCTGTGCCCGGCGGGCGAGCAGGGTGGTGACGTTGGCGATTCCCACGCTGCCTCCGATGTTTCGCGCCAGGTTAATGATGCCCGTAGCGTTGTTTATTTTTTCTTTGGGAATGAAATAGAAGGCCATGACGTTGATAGGGATGAACAGAAACGCCATGCCCAGTCGCGAGTAACTCCAAGCGATCACGGCGGTGCGGAAATCAATGTCGAGGTTGAAGTGGGCCATGTGCAGCAGCGCGAAACCCGTGATGGCGAGTCCGATTGTCACTAGCCATCGAGCCTCAATGACCTGCGTCAAGCGACCCACCAGGGGCAGCGCGAAAAGGACCAAAAACCCGCCCGGGGAAAGCACCAGGCCGCTCAGCATGGCCGTGTAACCCATAAGCGTTTGCAGGAGCAGAGGCAGCAGCACGGTGCTCCCGTAGAGCACGAACCCCAACATGAACATGGTAAACGTGGCGAGGAAGAAGTTTCGATCTTTGAGCATGCGGAAATCCACTATAGGGTCGTCGCTGTAGAGTTCCCATAGGAGCGCTCCGACCAAGCCAACAAACGCCAGGGCCGCACACACGATGATAAAATTCGAGCCGAACCAGTCATCGCGCTCGCCCTTGTCCAAAACCATCTGTAGACACCCGAGACCCAAACTGAGCAGGCTCAGCCCCATGTAATCAATCTTCACTTCGCGCAGGTTTTTCCTGACCAGATACGGAGGGTCGAAAATCAGCAGGAAGGTGAAAAGAAGAGAAAGCACGCCGACAGGGATGTTAATGAAAAATATCCAGCGCCAACTGTAATTGTCCGTGATCCAGCCACCCAGCGTGGGGCCAATGATCGGCGCCACCACCACGCCCATGCCGTAAATGGCCATCGCCATGCCCTGCTTTTGTTTCGGAAAACTCTCCACCAGGATGGCTTGGGATATCGGTTGAAGAGCGCCACCGCCTGCCCCTTGCAGAATGCGGAAGAACACGAGCAGGGGCAGGGTGGGCGCCAGGCCGCAAAGGAACGAGCTGACGGTGAAGAGCGCCACGCAGGTCATGTAAAAGCGCTTGCGGCCGAACAACGAGGAGAGCCAACCGGTAAGCGGCAGCACGATGGCGTTGGAAACGAGATAGGAGGTCAGGACCCAGGTGCTCTCGTCCACGCCTGCCGAGAGGTTGCCGGCGATGTGCGGCAAGGCTACATTGGCGACGCTGGTGTCCAGCACCTCCATGAAGGTGGCCAGCATCACCGTCAGGGCAATCACCCAGGGATTTGTTACCCCGTTTTGCCGGGCGCGGGCGAATAAACTTCTCATAAGGTCAATTCTCTATAGGCGGTAGGTGGTAGGTGGGGAAGAGCCTCCGCCCCCCCACATGCCCTGATCTTTACCCATATCTTCGGCTGGACACAGGGGCCAGAGGTCAGAATCCTAGCCCTCTCCCCTCGGGAGAGGGCAAAGACGCAATTCCCTCGCTTTCCCCTCGGGGAACGGGCAGAAGTCAGAGGTCCGACGGCTGTGTCCAGGGAAGGATGTGGGACACGCTCAGCACATACCACCTACAGCCTACGACATACGGGTAGATGGTAGGTCGGGAAAAGCCTCCGCCCCCACATACCACCTACTACCTGCTACATACGGGTAGGTGGTAGATGGTAGGTGGGGGAAGAGCCTCCGCGCTCACATACCACCTACGACCTACCACTTACCGCTTTTAGGCGATCTCCCTGGTGGGCTGCGGCAGGACTGGCGCGCCCAACACCCATGGCGCTCAGAATGGTGGACAGCACAACTTCCTCCCCCAACTTGGAGGTGATCATCAGGTCATACAGGTGACGGTTGGACCAGTCCTGGTTGAAATAGCGGCGGATGAGCGCCGCGCGTTCCTGGTCCCGTGCGTTCAGGGCCGCTTCAGCTTCCGCCAAGCTTGCATGCCGGCTTCGAACCCGGCGCAACCGTTCGGCGCGGGGAGCGTATATGAAGACATGAAAGGCATCGACCCGCTTCTGGAGGATGCATTGGCTGGCGCGCCCAACAATCACGCAGTTCCCGATGTCCGCTGCTTCCTCAATCATGCGCTGCGACAGCGAGGCCATGGTGTCAGCATCGAACAGTTCGGGGATGGGGCCGGCCATGGTGCCCCGCATTAATCCCCCTTGCCAAAGCGCCCGGACGAGGCGATTGACCCAGGGATCGGGGCGTTCATCGTAGCGCTCTGCCACTTTGGGTTCCACCCTGGCGACCTGCGCGATCTTCTCGACCAGACATCGGTCAAGCAACTTCCAATCCAGCCTGTCTGCCAGCAGTTGCGCGATGCGGGCGCCACCGCTGCCGTATTCCCTCGCCACAGTGACTTCGCGGAACATGGTTCACCTCATTTCGTGATGATCGTCGCGTCCACATTCATGCCGGGGCGGAGAACGGCCTTGTCCGGGGGAACGGGATCGACAAGAATCTTCACCGGAATCCTCTGCACCACCTTGACGAAATTGCCCGTGGCGTTTTCCGGCGGCAAAAGGCTGAGCCGTGCGCCCGTGGCTCCTGCAATCGAATCCACGTGGCCAGTGAAGGTCTCGCCGTACATATCCACGTGGATTTCCGCCTTCTGTCCAGGCCGGATTTTGGCCAACTGAGTCTCCTTGAAGTTGGCGGTTACCCAAATGTCCTGAAGGGGAATCAGGACCAGCAGGCTTTGGCCAGGCTGAACGATCTGGCCGACTTCCACTGACTTCTTGGTCACCACGCTATCCACAGGCGCAACAACGGTTGTGTAGCTCAATTCCAGCTCGGCGGCATCGAGGTTGGCTTTGGCCTGTCCGACCGCGGCGACAGCGGCAGCAGCATCAGCCTGCTTGATGGGGACCTGTTTGCGGTTGGCTCGCGCCTGCTCGACCCCGGCGCGTGCCTGGTCTACCTTGGCCTTGGCTGCCAACATCGCTGCCTTGGAGATTTCAGCCCCACTTTCTGCGGCAGTCAGTTGGTCCTTTGCGGCTCTCAGCTCGCTTTCAGCCACACGCGCGCCCGCCAGGTAGGCATCGAACTGTTGCTGAGAGATTTCCGCCTTTTGCACCAGGGGCTTCATGCGCCCAAGGTCAGCCTGGGCGCGGTCGTTATCGGCTTGCCGGGCGTCTACGTTGGCACGCGCGAAAGCCAGCCCTGCGGTGGAATCCTTTTCGTAAGTTGTCTTGGCTCTATCGTATTCCGCCTCCGCATTGGCTAACTGCGCGTCGGCTGAGGAGGTATAGCTTTGCGTCGTTTCCTGAGTCAGCGGCACGCCCACCTGAGCTGCCTGAGCCTGGCTTTCTGCGAGCGCCAGCGCGGCCTTGGCTTGGTCCACTCTCGCCTGGTAATCGCGCGGATCGATGCGGACCAGAACCTGGCCGGCTTTGACCGTTTGGTTGTCATCCACCCGCACTTCGGCGATGTCACCGTAGATCTTGGCAGCCATCGGAACGAGGTGCCCGTCCACCTCGGCGTCGTCCGTGCTCACCCGGTTGTAGTAGTACCGGATTAGAACGATAATCAGAATGCCCACCACGGCCAGCCCCCCCACGAAGGCCCGTCGAAACTTCGGGTCTGCCCACCAACTCGTCGTCCCTTCCCGATTGGTATCTTTTTCGAGTTCAGCGACGTTCGATTCCATGGTCTTTCCACCTCACTTTGCGTAAAGGCCTTCGGTTTGGCCGATGGCATGTGCCAGATCGGCGCGTGACTGGTTATAGCGATACAACGCTGCGATCTGGTTGTCGTTGGCGCGCGCCAAAGCGTCCTGCGCGGTGATCACTTCGATGTTGTTGGCAACCCCGGCCTGGAAGCGGTCACGAGCCTGGGTCACTTCTTCCTGGGCCAGCTTGACACCCAGGTTGGCAACATCGACTTCGGTCCGCGCGGACTGGAGCTGCACAACGGCAGCCTTCACTTCCAGGGCGATTTGGTCGCGTAAATCCGCTCTCTCCTGTGCGACTTTCTTGATCTCAAGGTCCGACCGTGCAATCTGGGCGTGGATCCTGCCGCTGGTGAAGAGCGGTACGTCCAGAGAAACTTGGAATATATAGGAGGGAATAACACTTGGCAACGAAAGGCCCTGGTAAGCCCAGTTTCCGCTGACGTTGATACTGGGGAGCCGGGATTCGCTGGCCGTCTTTTTTCCAAGTACCGCAATCCTCTCGCGTGCCTCCAGCGCCTTCATCTCCGGCCGAGTTATGAAGGCTTGTTCCAAGCTCTGGCTGGCCTCGAATTCCGGGGTCTGGAAAAAGCTGGGTTTGTCAGCCAACTCCACCTTCTGGTGCGGGTCGAGGTTGAGGAGTCGTACCAGTCCGTAAAGGGCCACCTCCTCCTGCGTCTGTGCCTCGATGAGGCGCTGCTTTTCATTTTGCAGCTCCACGTTGGCCCGCAGCGCGTCCAATCCCGTGCCCACCCCGTTTTTCTGCAGGTCGAACGCCTGATCGTAAAGGGCCTGCGCCAAATCGACCCGTGACTGCGCCGCCACCACCGCTGCACCCGCACGCAAGGCTCCCAGATATTGTGAAATCACCAGCAGCACGGTCTGTTCCCGGACGGTCGTTTCCTGGGCCTCACTTGCCCGGATGCCCTGGTGCGCAGACTGCCAACGCCGCCAGAGAGTGAGATCGAACACTGGGATCGAAAAGTTGGGGCCCGCCTGAAAAAACTGAAAGGGCCCGCCATGCTGTGCAATCCCGGGAAACTTGCTGCCAAACAGCGCATAGATGTTATAGCGCTCAGCTCTGTCCACGGTCTCGAAATCAGCCTGCGGAAGGAGGCCGGCGCGCGCAATGTTCCGATCCTGTACGCTCTGCGCCAGATTCAGGTTGGCGACTTGCACCTGGGGGTTTTGCTTCAACGCAAGCTGAACTGCCTCTTTCAGCGTCAGCTTCAGGGGATTACTCTCTTGCCCTCGCGCGCTCCCAAAGCAGAGGAACATGGGGAGGACCAGGAGGACGAGCGTCCCAAGGATGGTGTGTTTGGAGCCACGCGATCCATTCGCGTCTCTTCCCTGTTCCCCGCCACAGCCCGCGATTTCTTCGATGATAGATTTGGTCATAAGTCCGGCTCCGATCAACTTTGCCCCCTGGCCGTGAATCTTTGCGAGTAGACACTTACCTTTGGAATCGATGAACGTCACGCCCTCGAGTTCCACAACAAGGTTCTTCCACTTCTCAACAGCCAAGCACCAGCAACGCTCGAACTCATCCACCCACGGGCCTGCGAGCTTGCCTTCGAGCTTTAGAGTGACCCTGCCGTGTTCTTCTTCGACTTTAGTAGTAACTCGGAGCATGATTGTGATTCACCTCGCCCACCGGGGTTACAGGCAAGCGTAACACCGAAGTCCCTCTTCCTTTAACCATGGTTAACTATATATCCGCAAAGGACTTAATAGAAGTGAGGAGACCTGGCGGGTTTCGTGCTGAAACCGGGTAAGCCGGCATTTCGGCATCTGCCGATATTTCGGCACAGAGAACGGGCGCCACTTTGAGTTCAAATTGACGTGGTCGCCTTTCCCTGGCGGGTGGAGTTGCCGTCGAAACCACGCTGCGGGGCTGCAACCCTTGGTCTCTTTGCAATGCTTAGTGGCGAGCGGTTGTAGCAGGGACCCGCTGGTCGGTCCTGCGGGTCTTTAACCCGAACGCTGCACAGCTAGACATCATTGCACCTTTGCGCATCCTTCCCGTGCCCGCCGTGGCGGGCTCGAAAGTCCAAACTCCAGCCTCCGCCCTTTAGGGCGGCACTTGCCCGGCTAACCTGTCCTTATGTTCTTGATCGGGAAGCCCGACGCTACGTGCGTTGCCACCCGAGACGGGGGGATCACATGTGATTGCAGATTTTATTAACTTCTCAATTTAAGCTATAGGTGGAGGAGAGCAGATGGATTCACGGAAGGGTAGTAACATTAATTGTGGGCTGCGCTTTGAAGGCCGGCCCCGAGGTAGGAAAAAACGGTGGGGCAGGAGCGTCCTTCCGCATCAAGAGCCGGAGGAGAGCACATGATTTCGGAGAGGGTTATGGTGGTCGAGGGCGACATCACAAAACAGAAAGTGGATGCGATTGTGAATGCGGCTAATTCAACCCTGCTGGGAGGCGGCGGAGTGGATGGTGCAATCCATCGGGCTGCCGGGCCTCGGTTGGTTGAGGAATGCAGGACGCTGGGAGGCTGCCCCACCGGCGAGGCAAAGATAACGAAAGGCTACAACTTGCCGGCAAAGTGGGTGATTCACACCGTGGGGCCGGTTTGGCACGGTGGTGCCCGGCGTGAAGATGAGTTGCTGGCGAGTTGTTACCGGACCTCATTGGAATTGGCGGTTGAAATGGGCGTACGCACCATTGCCTTCCCTGCGATCAGCACGGGCGTGTACGGCTTTCCACTTGAACGCGCAACGGCGATCGCTGTGAGCGAGGTGAGAAGCTTCCTGGAAGAGAATCCCTCCCTCGAGAAGGTGGTTTTTGTGTGCTACGGCAAATATGCCTATGAATGCTATTTGAATGCTGCAAAAGACGTTTAACCAAAGATTGCATTCCCACGGAGGACAACGGCTAAACTGCTGCCGGAGAACTGCAGAAGAGGGCTTGCAATTGCGTTGAATCAGAGGCCCCACATTGCTATACTGCCACGCAGATTTTTGAAACCGGAGGTATCCGATGTCCAAGGTTTACCGTACTGTGCTTGTAGTGAGCTGGGGGCTTGGCCTGATTTGCATTGTGGGCAGTCTCTTGTTGAAGCTGCTGCCGAGTCTGGAGGCCGCGCTGAGTGTTTCACCCCGCACCGGCATGATGCTGGCGGCGGTTCTCTTCTTGTGCGCTTTAGCAAGCGGCGAGGCGGGGAGAACGCCACCCTCTTCCTGACCAGATCGCGGGCCACGGAACAAAGCAGGTGCAGGTCCGCCTCATGCATCTAGTCGAAGAAGGCCAGAAGCTCTCTCCTGCGACAGGCCATAGCTCTCTTCGGCCTTGGGGGAAGGCGTCCCGCGTATCAGTATCCCTTTGCGCAGCATGGCCTTGGAATAGGCAGAATCGGCGTGGGACTTCAAGCTGATCAATTCCGGCGAAGTCACGGGAGCCCTTCATCCAACGAAGTAGGGGTAGCGATGTGCCGCTTCCCCAGACCGTTTTGTAGTACATTCTGTGAGTGGGCCGCCACAGGGGGAGGGGAGCATTTCCGGAATAGCCACCGAGTATCCTAAGGTGGGATCGGCAGCATGGCAGGCGGCGGCTCAGTCGGGCGGAAGGCGTGCGGGTCAATATCCAGGAGTAGGGTGATGAGTTCAAAGGCTTGCTGTTTCATTGACTTTCTCTTACTCCTAAGGTAATTTCATGGACGGGACAAGTAGCTCCCCGCGCAGCTTATGACTTCTGAACCCAGTGTTGTGGAAGTGACCCTTGAGAGTGATCTCAAGAACCTTGAGGTGGCTGAAGAAATCGCGCGAAGAGTCGCCGGAACCGCAGGATTTAGCGAGGAGTCCGCGCACCAAATTGAAATGGCCTTGCACGAATCGATGATCAATGCCATCTGGCATGGAAATAAGAACGACGCGAGTAAGAGCGTATGGCTGCGTTTTGAGATTTATAAAGACCGGCTTGAGATTCGCGTTCGCGACCAGGGTAACGGTTTCAATATCGCCGAAGTTGCCGATCCTTGCTCTGCCGAAAACCTTTTGAAGGTTTCCGGTCGAGGGATATTCTTGATCCGTACTTTTATGGACGAATTCCACGTGAAGTACCTTCCAGGCTCGGGAACCGAGGTCACTTTGGTAAAGCGAATTGATCCGCCGCACCAACCTACACAAGGAGGAACCGACCGTGAGCATGAAAGCCACAATTCGACAAGTTGATTCGGTGATAGTCGTTGACGTTAGCGGCAGAATCACCCTGGGAGAAGGCTGCGCGCAATTGCGCGAGCTTGTCCGAGACCAGTTAACCAAGGGGAATAAGAGGGTTTTGATTAACCTTGCGGATGTCACCTACATCGACAGTTCCGGCATCGGTGAACTGGTCAGCGCCTACACGGCGGTTTCAAACCAGGGGGGACAGTTGAAGCTCCTGAACCTCACCAAAAAGGTTCACGACCTTCTGCAGATTACCAAGCTTTACACCGTTTTCGACATCCACGATGACGAAGCCAAGGGCATCGGCAGTTTCGAAAAGTCATAGGGGTCGATGAGGCGGGGCGGGGAATTTTCAGCTTCACTTGGCCGCCCTTCGTGTCGTTCCGCCCGGCGTAGGTGTTCGCCGTCTCCGGCCCTGTGCCTTTAACGTTACGCTCGAAACTTCGGCCTCACGATGTCCTAGGAGATGGGTTCCCGCCCGGTCACACGAGCAGGGAACTTCCTCCCAACCGACAGACCCGCGTGAGCGGAGAAGTGGCGCAAACCCCAGGGCGGGTCATGGCGTGAGAGTCTCTCCTGCCTGCAACAATTCTGCAACGACTGAATAACGCAGCCCTCAAGTTGTGTGAATTTGAAATAATTCCGAGCCTGGGGGGTAAAATCCGCAGCCGGCTGGAGAAAACCTGGCGAAGCCAGCAGGGGGGATGGTGAGGTGTCCGAGAAATCGCATGGGAAACGGGTCAAGGTGCCGGTTGACTCCATTCCGAAGGCGCACACCTGGCTGCCGGACGGCGCGTCGGCGTCTGGAGTGCAAAACTGCGGGTGCGAACGAGCCCGTGGGGTGTATACTGCTGTGGCTCAGGATGCCAAAATGGAAATCCTGGCCTAGAGTGGTAAAATCGTAGCCAATAGTCACGAATGTTAGGTTAGTTCGCGCCACGGCTTGACAACGGACCGGGGACACCACGAGGCCGGAACTGGACAGGCGGCCTCAGGATCGGTCTCCCAAATTGAACGAATGAGGAGGATCAAATGAGACGCCAATGTTTAAGTGTAGTGGCGATAGCAGTTCTGACAGTTTTGGGAACACTGGTGACGGGCGGCGCCGCACATCCTCAGGCACGGCTAATCGCCCATCTCCACCAACTCTATTATAGCAATGCGAAGTGGCTCGACGAGGACCTGACGGGCTTCACGAACGGAGCGTTAGCCCCAGGAAGAAGCGCGCTAAGCAGCTTCGGCATGGCCAACGGGACACAACATGTCTATTTCGTGGCCGACAACCAACATGTCCACCAGCTCTATTACAACAACACGAAGTGGCTCGACGAGGACCTGACGGGCTTCACGAACGGCGCGTTGGCTGCAGCAGGAAGCGCGCTGAGCGGCTTCGCCATGGCCAACGGGACACCACATGTCTATTTCGTGGCCAGCAACCAGCATGTTTACCAGCTCTATTACAACTACAAGAAGTGGCTCGACGAGGACCTGACGGGCTTCACGAACGGCGCGTTGGCTGCCGCCGGAAGCGCGCTGAGCAGCTTCGCCATGGCCAACGGGACACAACATGT
>JBEKHR010000079.1:0-15168 GCA_050012175.1 Terriglobia bacterium
TTGGTGGAATTGTGTCTGGCGGGCAAGGGGCGATGGATGATCGAACCGGTTCCCGGTGTGTAGTCGGCCACTCGGAAAGTAAGCTTTGAGTGGTCCGCTGGGCGGATCGTTGTCCCGAAACGGGGTTCGGGGCCTCGAAGCAGACTTCGGGGGCGTTTGGTGGTGGGAAGAGGATTTCGCCAGGAATCGGCGGAGGTGGCATGGGTAAACACTATGCCGTCAGTGAGGGACTTACTCGCGGATTACTTGTGGGAAGGGGGGTCAGACGAGTCCTTCGATAAACACTGCGCCATCAGGCTGCGAACGGCCGCCGCTAGCGGGTTTGTTTGTTTGACCCTGCCCGGTCGCTGATCTGTTGAATTGCGGCGTCAATCCACCAACGCTGATCGGCGCCGGCTTTTTCCCGCGCGGACTGCAGCAAGGGCAGCGCTACGTCCGGCCGACGGGCCAGCGCGGCCACCGCTTTTTCCCTCTTCGAAAAATCCGGATCCGCAAGTTGCTGGATCAGTTCCTGGATGACTGCATCGGATATGCGGACGTCAACTGTCACCGCGGCGGGACTTGAATCAATCTGCAGCCGTTCGTCCACCGGAGAAGCTTCCACCTGGTGCGTGCCGTTTGAAAGGTCGGCGAGCGTCGTTTCCGTGCTTTTCGTGGGTGTACGCCACGGGCCGCCATCGACTCTCCAAGTGAAGCCGGCCACCGGCTGACCTTTGCTCGAGAAGTGCAGCGTCACATCCCCGGTGCGGTCCACAGAAGCCCGCACTTCCGCGTGCGGCAAGGGGCGAGCCTTAACGATCACGTACTCACCAAAATCAGGAGCGACCCAAGTCATCAGAAACGCGTTTCCCAAAGGGTCGATCAGCGCCCCCTGAAGTTTGCGCGAATCCAGAAAAGGCTGATGTTCATCCGGGGCAAATTGCGGTGCGCACTGGTCGCCTACCACCCGGTAAAGCTTATATTGCGAAGTAAACCAAACCGTGCCCAGGCGATCCGGCGCCACCGAGTCGGGCCGCTTCACATCGCAGGCGGTCAGTTCCAGGTTGTACGGCGCGGGTCTCCTTGCCTCGGCGACGGGGGCGGTCTCGGTGGAAGCCGGCTGCCATCCCCTTGCCTCCGCAAATTCCCAGGTCCTGCCCATGTGCTGGAGAGCCAGATTGCCGGCACCGTCGAAGAAAGGCAGTCCGTTACCTAAGAACCCTTTAGGGCCGAAGATTTTTCTGGTTGACCACTCTTGCCACTGACGGCCATTGAAATACCGGATTCGGTCCCTGCCCAGAAAATAGCAAATGCGGCCGTCTGCAGTAAAATGCGGTTGCATGCAGCACGGCCCGCCCAGGTGGAAATCTTTGCCAAAAGGCAGTTGCGCCTGCAGCGCCTCGTCGTAACTCGCGTAGGCCTTGAAAGCGCCCTGCTTGGGGTCGAAAATCTGAATGGTCATTCCCGCCGTTCCGTCATTGAAAGGCCGCCCATTGTAGCCGTTGGACCAGACGTATTCGCTGAAACTCCCGCCTCCCACGTCAGGGGCCAGGGAGTAGTTGCAGGTGATCTGCGTATCACTGACGTAAGTCTCGCGGCAAATAATCGGGACAGCGTAATAGAGCTCGGGATCAGTGCCGAAGCCGGTCCCAAACGCGTTTACGCCTGGAACCGTTTGGCCGGGGACGAAAGTGTCGGGGGTGATCCAGATGCCGGAGGGCATGGGGTCCGGCACGCCCTCCGGTGGCGCCAGAGGCAGCCAAATCCGTCCGAGCGAATCCAGCATTACTCCCGAGACCCGCTCTGCGGGAAACCTTTGAGGGAGTGGATGCCCAATCCACTCCTGGCCGTTCCACTCACTCAATGTCGGGTCGCCTGGCGCGAGAATTCCCCAAAGATGATGCTGAGCATCCTGGGCCAGCATACGCGGCGGATTGAGGGTGGAGACCTCACTGGATCTTCGAAAGGAGAATTCCGAAGGTTTCACCGCGATGCTGGCCTGGTGGAGCGAGACGATCAGCATCCGCTCATCTGGAAGCTGGAACAATGCCTCGGAGCCGTCAAGGGGATTACCGTAACGCCAGTCCAGCAGCATCTCTGCCCCGCGCTGAAGCAACCACGGGCCGTTACCGAAGGCGCCAACCCAGAGGCCGTCGGTCGTCGCCAGCAACGGCCGGGTCGGTTGCTGGAAGGTTGCCGCCTCTGTATCCAGCCCATTGATCAACTGCTTCCAGGTTCCACGAACTCCCTGCCACAGCGCGCAGAATCGCCCTTCGCCGCTCCGTTCGGGAACCGGATACGCAGTCGACCCTGCAACCACGTAAGTGAGCTGCTGGATCTGAAAAATACCCAATACGTTCCGAAACGCGGAAAGCCCCGGGACCGCCGGAGTTGCTGTCATCGTACTCGTGTCAAGCTGATAAAGCTGATCGCCAACCACCGCCAGCCACATGTGCTCTGCGTCTGCAGGCTCAATCACCGAGAACTTCTTATCCGGCACGCCGCGGAGGCGCGGGTGATGCTCGAACTTAGTTCCGTCGAAGATCAAGACACCTTCCAGTGAGGCCCAGTCCGCCCTGCCTGCCAGGCTGTTTGACCAGAACCAAATACGTCCTCGCCCGTCCACCGCTGCGTAAATGGGGTTGAACGTCCAGCGCTCGCTCCGGGGACGGCCTTCTTCATCAAACTGCTCGTCGCGAATGGTGTAAACACATTCTGCGCTGCCCGAGGGAGTCACACGGAAGATGTGTCGCCCCTGCTCGGTAATCCAAACATTTCCGTTTGTGTCCGCGAAGATGCGCGGGCGGTCGCGCAGTCTGGAGCGAAGTTGAGCGAGGAGGGTTGACGTTTCTTGGCGATGCCGGGTGACCGCGAGATTGCCCAGACCGTCACTCCACAAAACGTACACCGCGCCGTCCGGCGCGCGCGTCAGCGCCCAGGGCCAAGTCTTATTCGGAATTGAAGAGACCGTGACGGATTTCCAGCCGTTACCTTCCCACCGATAGAGACCCAAGTTCGGATGGGAGCCGACGGCCCACACCCGGCCTGTGGCGTCTTGGGCTGCGACCGCGATCTTAGGTGAATCCTGCCGCGAGATTTGCGCTGCGCCAAGCGGGGCGCACAGGATGATGCTGTAGATTAAGCAAAGCACTTTACGCATATGCACTTCGCCTTTTGAAAATCGAAGGACTGGCGCAGACTTCGCGCCCTTCGAAGTCTGCGGTTCTTCCTCGAAAACAAAGGACCGCGCTGCCGCGGCCGCATCACCAGGTATAGTGCGCCTTGTAGGTGACGGTCTTTTCCCCATCGGGTGGTATCTGGACACGAAACTCCATGGTCTGGGCATCGGTTTTGACATAGGGCGAGGACTTCTCCACGATCTCCCAGGTCATACCGCGATAGAGATGCTCGACTACCCGCACTTCTACGGCCTCTTTCTTATGGTTGCGCAATTTGATCTCGAATGACTCGTCCAGCCAGCGGTTGCCCATATCCATATGGTAATCGGTCCGGCGGCGCTCGCCTTTGAGGTCAAAGGCGCTGCCGGTGTAGGCGCGGATAGTTTCATCGCGCGGGGTGTGCTTGATGTCGTTCTCGCCCGTGAATTCGAGTTGTCCATCCGTGTCCTGCCGGTAAAACCGCAGTCGGCCCGCCGGCAGCGGCATCCCCAGGTGGTTCGACTCGGAGTTCATAAACTCCCGCATCACCCACACATCCGGATTCCATTGCGTGCCGTATTCGCTGTTCTGCCGGATCATGTCCAGGTTCCAGTTTTGATACTGCTGCTGGTCGATCTTCACGCCGTCATAGACGTAGACGCGTTCCGATTTGATCCCGGAAACGCGCACGAATTCCACCTGCTTGGTTTCCTGATCGTGAAGCGTGGTAGGCCGGTGCAACTCGTACAGATGATATTCCTCGAAGACCTTTTGCGTGACCTGGGGTTGGGCGTAAACACCGCCTCCGACCCCGCCGGCAACTCCAAACACCCTTGTGAATGAATCCATGGAGTATTGACTGGGCTGGACCTTGCTCACCTCGCCCGCCATCAGCTTGATGCGAGCGTTTTCGAAGGTCTTGGCGCTCAGGTTGCGAATGCTCACCCATCCCACCATGTCCAGCACGTCACCCACTTCCGGCGCCACTAGGTTGTAGTCGGCACTCCAGGTCATCTGCGATGTTACGTAGCTGAACTCCGCATTCATCTGGCCGGGCTTATCGGTTTCCAGAACCCAGTTGAGGGTGGGTTTCAGAATCGTATCGACGGGAAGCGACGGAAACAGCGGCGTGCCGGGCAGCCCCATGCGCAGTTTACCGTCAACTTCCACGATGGGCTGAACATTAGGCATCTGGTTCTGCCATCCTCCGTAGGGATTCCAGGTTTGCGGCGGATTGGGAAGGTAGCCGCTGCGAATCACTTTGCCGCGCACGATTTCCGTCTTGTCGCCGTGCTGCACGACGAAGTCGAGCGTCTTGCCCTCGTTGAGAGACAGAAGCAGCGGTTCGGAAACGGGATCCGCCCGGTAATCCTGTTCCAGAATACGCAGCACATGCCTCCCCGTGGGGTCGCGGAGGATCACCGAACTCGGTTCCAGGAATGCGGTCGTATCCGTGAATTGGAGGTGATTTTCACCGGCATTCAGATCCAGCGGAATCAACATGCGGACCACCGCGAAATTCTGATTGTAGATGGTCAGTTGGGCATCGGCTGCCCGGGCGGGTAAGGTCCACAGACAAAGAGCCAGTGCAATAAAGGCGGTCAGGCGCGGTTTCATGGGGAGCTCCTTCCAAAAACCAGCGGTTCAAGAGAGAGTTATCTGGAACTTCCATTATGATCTCCGGCCCGAGGTTAGTCACGATGAATCCCACACGAGGAAACAATAGCTCGTCCCTTGTCGGCTACAGCCCTTCCCACCAGCAATCATGCAAACTCCCCGGATACGGGGTTCGAGGAAATAGCTCCCCGTTAGTCGCCCACCGTTTACTGATCGATTCTGTCCGGACGGTTCTGGTGGCGCACCCGGAAGTACCACGAGGGCAGAGCATGGATGAGGGTTGGAGCGCCGGCACCAATGCAGTCACATGCCGGCACTCCAGCGTGGGGTGGTAGTTGGGGCGGAGGTAAGAAGGAAGGTTGGCGTGCGGAGGAAGGAAGCTTTCGGTCAGCGGGCTGTGGCGTGGAGGGCGGACGCGATGAGTTCAGTGGCCGCCCGCAGCTTCGGGACATCCGCTTCGGTCATACGCCCGACGTCACCGTACTTGAATGCGCCGCCGCTCGCCCATTCGACCACTTCAGCGATGGCTTGCTTCTTGGTTGTGGCCACACGGCGTGCCACTGTCAGGAACTCATTGCGGAGCTGGTTGAATCCGGAAGCTGTCGCTGACCCGTTACCATTGTTGTGCGCAGGAGGCGAGGCGGCCCTGTCGGCGGGTGGCGTGGCAGATCTATTCCCACCATTCGGGGTCGCGTTGTTTGCAGGGAACGAAGGCTTCGCCATCAGCTTTGACGGCGTGGCCCCTTCCGCCGGTGGCTTGACAGATCCGTTCCCGCCATTCGGGCCAGTGCTGTTCTCAAGAGGCGAGGGCTTCGGCGTTGGCTGCGGCGCGGTAGCGGCGAGGGGCGTATCCGAAAGAGAGCCTGCCGCGGCGCCTTCTGCACTCACAGAGCCATTCGCCGACGCCGGATAGAACTCCGTTGCGACCTCCGGCGTCTGCTCTTGCTCGTCCTCAACGACTTCAAAGACCTTGCCGCCCGAGCCGAGCAGCTTCCGAGTCTCGGCGAACAGCCGGGCATTCTCCGTCAGATTAGCGATGAGCTTCCGCATGTCGTCGCCTTCCACCTCGAGGCTCAAGGCCCAGATGGAGGAAGTCTTCTTCCTCTTCTCCTTGCGGTCGAAGTACGTGGCCTCCTCCGGGCGAACCGTCAGCTGGGCCGTGATCCCGGCCAGGCGACCGCCCGTAAAGGTCTGGATCTCCTGCAAGGCGGAGTGGATCTGGCGGATGGATCGGTAAGAGCACGTGTGGATGCGGCAGACACTCCCCAGTCGCGGGAAGTCCGCCAGTACGAAGCGTAGATCTCCACCCGGTTTGCATTGCCCGCCGGCAAGCTCCGGGCATCCGCTGCCGCACTGGGTCCAAGGCTGGCCGCCAGGTTTCTCAGTCGTGCGCCGGGTAGCCGAGACGCCGTCACCCCAGCACTTCCGCTCGGTGGCCGTCCACCAAGCGTATGAGCTGGGGAAGACGTTCTCGATGTCGTCGTCGATCAACATAATGTGAAGATCCCGGCACTGCTCTCCATAGTGCTTGGTCAGTTCCGGGTCAATCTCCCACTCGACCCTGTTGGCCGTCTTCTTCTTGCGCAGGAAGACGAAGTGGTCGAGCTTAGTGGGATGGTTGCGATCTCCATCGGGTGGTAACCCGATGGAGACCTTCGTGGATACCGACAGCCGCTGGACAACACGGCCGTCATTGTCGTGCGTGACACCAATGATCATATGTACTCCTCCTTTTCAAGTATGGTTTAGCCGGCACACCGCGTCGCGGGTCAAGAGTGCTGGCAGGGTGATACCAAGTCGGAACTCTTCCACCGAGCCTGCTCTCCGAATGCAGGCCTGGCTTCGAACCTCACCGACACACGCGTGGTGATCTGCGACATCGGGCTCCAGTTTGGCGAAAAGAGATGTGAAAGTTTCGGATAGGTAAGGCGGGTGATGCTGGGGATGCTGAGCGAGGAGACCTGGATGTTAGGCCGTTTGGTTCACGTGCGCCGCCAACACGTTCATTACGCGGGTGGCAACATCAACGAGCTTGCGCCTAGGGTTGAGGTAGCGTAGGTCTTCAGGGAGCCAGGCCACTGACCGCGAGGATCGAGCCAGCCACGCGAGGTACCCAACCAAGCCTTCAGGCACATGCCAGCCAAGTGTGAACGACTCATGGCAGTCAAACCCGAGTTGATTGGTCCACTCATAGCCAAGCGCGTCAAAGAGCTCGCTCGAAGCTTCCAAGTGGTCCCTGAACTTCATCGCCTTTATGTCTTCGAGTCGGCCGCTTGAGAAGTCAACTCTTTCAAGGAGCAGGGCCAACTCTTCCAGGCTCACTTCCAGACGAACCGCGCGGCCAGACTCCAAGTCTCGGATAGCATCGCGCCACTGACTACTGGGTTGCTGTTCCAGGCGTGCGAGCGCGTGCTTCACCATCAGGTCGATGGGGGGAGCGCCGGTCAGGCTGTGCTGGCCGGGCAGATCCAGATGAGGCAACAATTCGAAAAGTCTCATGTTCACCTCCTATAGGTTATGGGTTTCAACTTGCTTACAGTCAGAAGGACATTCCTTGTTGTTCGAAGTTGTGACGACAGACGTTAGCAATGCTCCACGATCTTTTCGGACATCATCCGTTTCACGCAAGGTGGGTCGCCGAACGGGTCCCAGACGGTGACGAAGAGCAGCCCTAACTCCTTCTGAGACTAACTCTTGATTCTCCGCTCTCCGAAGGTCCATCGCGAAATGCATTTCAAGCGCACTTTGATTGTGTTTTGAAGAAACGCAGGAGCGGGGGTCCTAAAGGCTTTGTAGACTTGCGCAGTCGTAAACGCCACCAACCTAACGGCCTCGCCAAAATACAACACTTGCTCGTTGCTCAGCGGCTTGGGCCGGGTGGCGCGCAATGCCTGAATGACCCCTCCTGCGCGCCTGCCGTGCGCAGGGCTAGGAGGTATTCGTCGCTCAACACAAAGTTGATTCCACGCTCATGCTTCAGCCTGACCAACTCCGGGGGTTCCATCCCTGCCTTCACCGAGTCCATCACTTGGCCTTTGGTCAGGGGTTCCTGCTGCTGCTGCTCCGGGCCAGCAGGCTGTGCAACGACAGCCAGCAACACAATCGAGATAAGGAAGCGGAGTTTCATAAGGCACCTGAAGATATATTCAAAGGCCTGTCACAACATACGGACCAGCCTGGACTTCCAAGCATCACTTCACACTGTTTCACACGCCAACAGCGTGTACGCGTGCACCAACTAGTATGGTTCCTGCACAGCATGTGCGCACCCTCCGTTCCCAACGAGCGCTTGTGCACAGCGGACAATCCACACAACACTGCGCGCCTTACCGTCCAATGCGCACCATAGACCAGAACATGGCAAACCGATCACCGCACCACAGCGACAGGGGCTACGCTGCTCCAAAAAACCGTTCGGCCGCGAACGCACAAGGCGCCTAACAACTTCTTGCTACCTACCATTTCAGCACCTGTCGTTTGCGGCACGAAAACGGCTGATTTCAGTATATAGTCAGAAATCAACCCCTTGCTGCTCAGTCGCTTGGGGGGTCTCCGGAATAGTCAAAGAGTGGCAACAAATAGCCAAAGGGTAGGCAAAAAGTTTAAGGGAGCACGGCTGCGGAAACCTGGGCAGGGTAGGTGCTGCCAATTAAGGAGGTGCGGAACAGGCGGTATTGATGGCCTGTCCAGTCGAATACATCCGTGTCAAGCAAATTGCGATACCAGTCCGCCAGCAGTCCGAAGCAGACGTAGCGCTTGCAGTTCCTAAACTGCCACGACACAAGCCTCAGCACCTCCTCGGTGGACGCAAGGTAGAGGAACCGATCGAGATTCTTTTCCGAATCGAACTTGTTGAGAACGTCTGCGTACTGTTCCTCGCTCTTGGCCGTCCTCTCATACTCGAGCGCGAACGTTGCGTCACACCCGTCCAGTCGGACCGTCACTATTGCATCGTAGACCTTTCCATTCACGACACCCATGGACGCGTTCCTTGATCGCACTTGGATCTCAGGCACCCATCGCACGAGCAAACCAGCGCGCAAGAGGCTGAGGTGGATGTTACTGAGTTCGAGCGAATGAGCAACCTGAAGTTCTTTCTCGTTCCGGCCCGGCTTGGGGGGTGTGACGAGGAATTGTTCACCGGTACCTGCGAGATCGAGCTCCCCAGCGGGCGTGATGGAATACACAAATGCCTTGCTTGCGGACGGAACCGTGTGCCGCGCGATCAGGCCATGCCTGGTGAGCCGGCGGACTCTCCAATTGAATGTCGAGCGGTTCGACGCGTGCTTGCCAAGCTGCATGAACTCGAACAGTTGGTCATGCGTGACGAAGCCGGAGCGCAAGACCTGGCGAAGCAAGGGGTAGTCGTGCTCGGAGTTCAAGCTGATGCAGTCTTTGATGTAACGCATTGTTAACCTCCCAAAACAGTTTCAGAGAGAGATCCTTCGCTGCGCTCAGGATGACAGCGCACAGAGTTATGCGACAAGTTGCAAGCGTGCAATCCAGGGACGGGCGGGCGCTGGCTGCAAAATGAAAGTCCCGACGTCGCTCCGTATCCAGCCGTAGGCGGGCAGGAGCAACATGCTTTCCTGCTCGTCGCCGCATTCGCTAAATGAAATGAGAAGGCCGTTGTCAGACTTCCATCCGCTGTTTCCAATGTGGAGGCGGCCAACCTCGCTTTGTCTCGCTACAAGCAAGAAGAAGTCCGGCTCCCGCGGCTCCGTCAGCATGTACTTGAAGAAGATCTTATTCTGCCCTTGCCAGACACACGGCTCGTCGCACTCGAACACACGGTTGATCATCCGCTCGGGGTAATTCGAGTCGAAACCGCCGGTTGAGTTGAAGCGCGCGTGGCCGGCGACCTTAGAACGCGTACGGATGGTTCCGTCCACAGGCACGCCCGTGGTGTTGTAATAGGCGGCTCGCGCGAACCGCCTCGGGTCGTCGGTGTCCTTGCCGAACCGCCGGCGCCACACGCTGCCAAGTCCAGTAATCGCCACCACCATAACCGTCATGCACCCTTGAGATGTCTGTTCTTTTCGCGTTCTGCGTGAAGCTGTTGCTGTAGCGAGTTGACGAGTTTCATGTATTCGGCGTTCGAGGCAGGCAACTGCAAGGTCGCCTCGCTGACCCCACGAACGGCGCCTTTCCCGTCCATCTTTTCCGACAGCGCCTGGAGTTTCAAGCTCAGGTCTGTCACGACGGCCGACCTTTGTTTCAATTCCTCCTGCAATCGATCTCTCTCATTGGTCATGGCCCGCTGGTCGTCCGCCATCTTTTGCAGTTTTGCCTTGAGTTCGTCGTTCTCAGATGTGCTGCCAGAGATCGTCTGCCCCGACCCTGCCTCGATCGCGCGGTTGCAGTGTTCGACGTGATTGTTATACCTCTCGATGGCTTCCCTGGCAGCTTGGCGGGAGTAAAGGTCATGGTTGTAAAGGTCGGTCAACATCTCCTCGGTCAGATAGCGCTCGCGCCCGCGATCGATCCAGAGTTTGGCGTAAGCGGCCATGACCAGCAGCGACCATAGGGTCAGCCAGAAGCTGTATGGAAAGTACGGATTCTTAGCAGTGGCCTCGAGGAACGCGCGACGCCGTTCCTCCATCCACCTGCCGTAATCAACGTCATTCGGGTTGAACTGTTTCAGCAGGAAATCGTACCAAGTGTCGGGCGGTACCTGTGTGCGTCCTTGCGCCTGCGCAGCTGCCATCGGACTGTATTGGCTGCGAGGAACGGAGGATTCAGAGCGTCGGTCCTGTGCGAAGGTGGAACCGGCCGCCAACAACAGCCACGCTATCATCACTGGCAGACTGCACCGTGCTCTCATGCTCGGGACCCTCCAGGAGGACGCCGCGCAAAGCGCGCCGCCGTTGCCAAATCGGAACTTTTGAACCGCAGGTTGGCTCCGACCGAATCGGCGCGAGAATGGCGCAATCGGGGGTAGATCTCCGGCTCGAAGTTGGGGATCGTTACGTCGGCGGGTGGCCGGACGTGCAAGTGCATGTGCAGGGTTCCGCGAGTGTCGTCGGTCATCAGGATTTCCATCTGTCCCTTGGGCAAGTTCTTGATGTGCTCGTCGAGGGCGCGCGTCTCGCGCTCTTCGCTCTCGACGGCTTGCCCGGTCGCCTCGTATTTCTCATACCCAAATACTTTCCAACGCAGCATGGAGCGGCTGCGGCGAGTAACCTCGTGCTCGGCCGATGCCTGGAGGAAGTAGCGCGCTGTTTCCTCGTCCCGGGTGCGGAGCGTCATGGTCGTGTTGGGAGCCGAGGTGACATCTTCCTTAAACCCGCGACCAACCTGCATGAGCTGTGGCAATGACTGCATAGAGAACAGGAACGCGGTATGCGTGCCGCGAGCGGTTTGCAGAATTTGGGCGAAGTTTCGGTAACCGAAGGGAGCGAATTCATCCAGCACAACGCTGAACATCGGTCGGTTGCTGCGACGCCTTTGCTGCTCGCTCTCATAACGCTTGCCAACTACCAACTGCAAGTTCTGGAGCAGCATCTTTCCCAGGGCACGCACGGGTTCAGTGTTCTTGTTGACGTTCAGCGTCACAAAGAGGATCAGCTCCTGCTCGATCACCTCCTCGATCGAGAGCAAGTCTTCATAAGGTCCGGTGATCACTGACAACTCATCGTCCAGGAAGGTCATGCACTCGTTCAGCAGCCCTTGGATCTTGGGTACGCGCTCACGGTCCTGAAACGACTGATAGAGATTCTTGACCGACATCTCGAAGTTCAGCCGGCGTTGGGTGGTGATTGAGGGATCGCGCTCAATGCGTCGTGTCGCTCGCTCGACCTGCTCACGCAACACCTCTTGATCGATCGCCATTACCAGCACGTCATAGAAGTTGAACTTCAGTCCGGTGTACACCAGCACCCGGACGATATCGGCAAGGTAGTTGAGTTGGTGCTTGGCAAAGAACTCGTCGTGCAGGTTGAATGAGCCGAAGACCATGTTTACGACAGGCATGTAGTCGTCATCCGTACAATGGAACGGATTGTAGAGGACGGAGATGTCAGGGCGCGCGGGATTCAACACACGCAGTTGGGGCAGGCGGCCGGCACGGTGAATATGTGGCAGCAGGTCGTAGAAGAATTCCAGGTCACCTTTGCCGTCGAAGATGACCATGGGGATGTGATGCGGGTCTTCGGGCGTGCCGACAACTCGCGCCACATCCTGGCTGATGATGTTGCGGAGAAGCGTCGTCTTGCCAGCTCCGGTCATGCCCAGCACGGTCCCCTGCATGACGCGGACCTTGTCGGGCCAAAACCAGGGTTCCACGTGGACATCGTAGCCAAGCACAACCGCGTTGTGGGCCCATGCGGTGCGTGTGAAAGCTTCATCCCGTTTCGGTGAGACTACCAGCGGAGGGCTGGGCCATTGCTTCTCGCGCCGCAAGCGCCCCGTGGCCAGTAGCCATATTCCGGCGCCTGTGCCAACCGCGCTGATGACCATGTACAGGGCAATCTCCTCGACCTGGGGACTCGTGTAGTGGTACCGGTTGCGGGCGACGTACCAGGCGAACCAGCTAACCGCCAGGATCAGTACAGCAATGAGGATTTCAAGGCTTTCGAGAAGTGGTGGGTACTCGCGTCGCTCGTGATGGGGAGGTATCACCGTTGCACCAGTGGCAAACGACCGACGTAGAGGGCACAGCCTTGTGCCGAGGCGAGCGCCAAAAACCAGTACCATGTGCGCAGGAACGTACGCCGACCCTGCGACGCCTTCTCCGGATCTGCGCGCAGCGCCAGGATCAGGTAATCAAACAGCGCAACCAGGGCCCCGGCCAGCCAACACTGAGGAAGCGTGGGGCTAATCCATTCACCGCTCGAAGGGAACGGGCTTGCCGGCAGATTTGCCGATGGCAACGTTCGAATGTAATACACAAAGCAGGCTTCAACGATGAGTGCCAGCACCGCGGCCAGGAAGCACGCAAGGCTATCGAGTTTTCGCAGCATCCGTTAATCCCCCTCACCGTTTTGGCCAGTACGGCCCGAACTCTCCGGTTGGGCTTCTATCCGACAACGTAAACGCAGGCCTCAAGCACCGCAGTCAAGAGGCCCAACAAACACAGACCAGCGGGTTTGAGGAACCATGGCGGCTCACCACGCCAATTCAGGGAAACCGCGGCGTAGGGGAGCGGTAGGAGCAACAATGCAACAACCTGAACGACGGCAACGACTGCGACCGCGTCCATCGCAGAAGAGCTTGTGATCAGCCGCAGCAGCTTCCCCAAGATTTCCCAAGCCAGGTAACAGTCGTACGCAAGAAAGCCAAGTGTCAGGGGAAGAAAGCAGAGGAACCCCCAGCCCCGCCCGCTATTCGCTTGCTGTCGCCCGGTCACGCAACTCATCGCATCAACTGCTGGCTCGCAATCGTTCACATCAAGCCGCGCGATACTCACCTGCCCCACTCCCATACGTCCTTCATGACCACAAGTTGAAGTGAACAAACACTCCCAAAAGTGCCAAGAGGCATAACACAGCGAGCACAAAAGCTTTCCTGGGGCGTCGTGGCGCTTGGGGCTCAAAGGGATTGACAGGCTCCAGAACCATAGCCGATACGGCCTCGCGCAGTCCGAGGTCCGGACGGCCCTTGAGATAGCCCGTCAACCATGAACGCACTTCTAATTGCGTGAATTCCTTTGTCATGATTAAAGTGCCCGTCTCACCTCGGTCTGGGCCGAACGCCGTTCGGCCCTACGCGGCGACTTCCTTAGTCATGCTTAGAGCACCACTGTTGCGGTTGGTTGCCCCTTTGCGTCCCGCGGGAATATAAGGCGCAGGACAGTTGGAGCAGTTTTCCTAGGCGGAAGCTTGACGCTGACAACTCCCACCGTCTCTTGTCCAGGGTCTACACGGACAGAGCGCAGCTTTCCACTGATCACGTCGACCGGTCTTTCGTCGCTGGCTTTGATTCGAGCAGCCGCGGACACCGTCAACTGGGAGTTCGACAAACGATCCAGGGTGTGGGAAGTGCCGTCCACGTTCATTGCAACAACCTGTGGCGTACTGATCGTGTAGGTTTCCCGGGTGCCGTTCCGCACCTCATAGCGGATGAACAGTTCGTTGGCCTCGCCCTGGAAGGTGTCCTTGAGCAAAACGACGACCCGATTCTTTGGCGTCTTCAAACCATCCGTTCGGATCGGTCTACTGTTGAGCAGAACCTCCGCAGCACCCACCCCCGTTGCAGCCAGCGAAGGAGGGTTTGCGGCTATCGGTGGCGCAGGCGCTGGAGGCGGCGCAGGCTGGTCGATGGCAAAGTGCATCTGGTCGACAGCCCCCGCAGGCTCCAGTTCGTAACTCAGTCGCCCGGAGGCCGTCCAGATGAAGAGGTTCGTTGCTACGTCGGCTTCCGTCGGCTGGATAAAGACCTTATTTTCCCGCCACTCAATCTTGAAGGCCGGGCTACCAGCGGCCACCGTTATTACCGGCTCACGAACTTCGATCACCGTCAGGTGGTTCAGCGCGGTTTCGACGCGCACAATCCGGTTAGGATCGGGTTTCTGGACCTCGATTCTTTGTGCCCAAGCCGGCAGCACAAGCGCCACCAGCGCTGCGATAGTGCTGATTAATCCTCTCATCTGCTGTTTCTCCTTCCTTACGGTCTTTTCCCAAGGTTTTTGAAAAATCGACATAGGTAAGCGGTCACCCGCTTTCCCTGTCACACCACCGTACGTACGGGTCCGTATACGGCGGTTCGGCGGGTTAAGTCATCAACGAATCGTCAATCTCGGAATCCCGAGCGAGTCGAAGTAAGCATTAGGCAGCGCGAAGGCGAGGGCCGGGCTGTTCGCCAGTCGCCACGGGCCGTGGGCGCTACCCGCCGTTTTCTTGGCGAGGGCGAGACCCACGTCTCGTTTCCGCAGCTCCGTGAACCGCACCGTACTCCGTTTCCACTGCTTCCAGATCACCGACCGCAGTCGGCGCCGCATCCACTCCTCAAGACTTTTCAGCACCGAGGGTGTTTGGCATTTCCCGAAGTAGCCGATCCAGCCGCGCAGGTACGAGGCCAGTTCCTTGCTCATCCGTTCGATGCTAATCCCCCGCGTCCGGCGCGTCAGTTCCCGTACCCGCTCCCTGAACCGCTTTACCGCCTTCGGCGCAATCCGCCGCTTCGGCGACTCGTGGTTCGTGAAGCTGAAACCCAGAAACTTCCGTTCCCAGGGCTCCGCCACCGCGCTCTTGGATTCGTTCACCTTCAGCTTGAGCTTCGTGTGGATGAAGCGCGTCAAGTTCTTCATCACCCGTTCCCCCGCCCGCCGGCTGCGCACGTAGATATTGCGGTGAGTAGCGCCGGGGAATCGCACCCCGACGCTCTCTCAGAACCGTACTTGAACGTCTCCGCTCATACGGCTCCCGCTAGGGAGCCACGCCGCACGCCCATCTGCCAGTGCGCAAACAGCTTCGGG
>JBEKHR010000080.1:0-15037 GCA_050012175.1 Terriglobia bacterium
TTGTAAAGAGGGTAGGTCGGCACTACAACCACTTTCTCAAAACACTGCACTGATCGATAAGAGGTTAGACCGAGAGAGAGATCAATTTTCACGCAAAAAAGTGCGCACCTGCGAAGGTTGGGCTAGGCAATGGCGGAATGGTTCTCTACGGCCCACTTCGTGTAGCCTGCGGTACAGCGAATGGCGGGCGCCCGCAGCGTGGCATCGCGCACACATAGAACTCGAAACTCGGTGGGCATGCGATTCAGATATAGGCAGACCCGGTCGAAGTTCGTATCGGAGGCGCATCGGGCCAGCGCCGAAGCTACCGCGTACTGCGCGGCTGCATTCTCCGGTACCAGTTCCTGGGTCGGGTTCAATAAAATGGCATCAATGTTGGGCAACTCTCGGAACATTCGCAAAAAGGCCGAAAACTCCGTGGCGGCGCCGGTGCCAACCGCCCCCGCAATGACCTCGTGCTCAATCGCTGGGTTCGACTGCGAGTCGAGGGAATCCAGGATGCGCGAGACAAACTCCCAGGAACGTGGCGAGGGGAAAGCGTTAGCATCGCGGTCGAAGGCGCTCAGCAACTCCGGCCGGAAGCGAAGGAAAGCAATCACCTCGGGACGAATCGCCGCCTGAATGGCCCATTCCGACCATTCCTGTACATCTACCTCAAACTCTAAGTGCACGAAGCGATTCCGGAGCGGGGTCGGCATGCGCGATGTCATTGCCCGATCCGAATCGCGGTTTCCGGCAGCGATAATTGCCCAGCCATCGGGCAGGTCGTACTCCCCAAGCTTCCGGTCCAGGACCAACTGATAACAACTGGCCTGCACCATGGCCGGCGCCGCATTCAGTTCGTCCAGGAAGAGAATACCCGAACCGTTCTGCGGCAAGAATTCCGGCGTTGCCCATTTCGACCGGCCGTCGCTTCCTAGGAATGGCAGGCCGCGCAGGTCGACCGGATCGAGCAAGAGTGCCCGCACGTCTTGCAGGGGCACATTTAACGCTTCGGCAAGCTGCTTCACGACACTGCTCTTGCCTACGCCAGGCCCTCCCCAGATAAAAACAGGTCTCTGGGCTGCGACAAGGACGCGTAAGGCCTCAGATACGGCGGATGCTTTCATGGCGAACTCCTTTCAGGCAGAACGAGCAGAAACGCACAATCGGATGGTGGCAGGAGAATCAGGAAAAATGGGAAGACGGCAACTTCAGGATTCAGTTCTCACAATTGTCGACCCGTGAAAAAAAGTTGGCAAGCGATGTGCCAGAGGGTCTGGAAGCGAGTATCCGAAGTCGCTGGAAATTGGCCCGCACGTCGCCTCCGATAGGCCGACCGCCGGAAACGTAGTCGCTAACCGCCGCTCGTACTCCCGCAGTTCGCGCAGCGGTAGCACGCTCCGCTGCGGGTCATAATGGCTCCGCATTCCTTACAAACCGGCGCGTCCGTCTGGTCCGTACCCGATCCGTCCCCCAAAGGGGAGGCGGGCGCCAAAGCCTTGGCTTCGCCTTCGGCGCCCGTTGGGGGAGGAGAATTAGGCGGGAGAAACCTGAACCTTAAATATCTGAATATGTAGTCCATAAAGGACTTGGCGTATCCAATTTCCGGGTTCCCTGACCATCCACTCGGTTCGAACCGCGTGTGGCTGAACTTGTCGCAGAGCACCTTGAGCGGTACGCCGTATTGCAGGGCGAGCGACACGGCGGTCGCAAAACAATCCATAAGGCCGGATACGGTTGACCCTTCTTTCGCTGTGGTGATGAAAATTTCCCCGGGCCTCCCGTCCTCGTAAAACCCGATCGTCAAATACCCTTCGTATCCGCCTACGTTGAAGTGATGGACTATCGCTTTACGCTCGTCCGGCAGGCGCCTTCGGACGGGCTGCGCTGCCACAACTTCCTCGATCTCAGGCATAGAGGCCTCTCAACCTACTCCAAGTTGCGCTAATACTGGCGCCCTCTCGTTATGGAAACTCACTACGCCTGCAATTTTGGCGAGGAGCCTCCGCCGGCCCGGATCTCTATGTTCAACTCTGGCTTCCAACGACCTGCTCTTGAAAGGGTTGCGGGCGTACTGAGGCCGACCGGTCTCGAAAACCATCTCGGTGTTGCTCGATCCAGCGCCGCGTATAGAGCTTGAGCCCTTCCAACCATACCTGCGGGTTACGTGATTTGATCAAGCTCAGCTCAAAGTTATTGACCCTGCCACCTAACTGCCGTTCGCTCGACACACGCATGTACTCATAAAGCTCGCCACTCAACCGTGCCATGGGGAGATAAAGCCATGCGGGAGTCAGAACGAAGGCAAGCTTGTCCGCCAGGCATAGCTTCGAGTACTTCTTACCAACTCTCTCCGCCCAATGCCGTGAATGGCATAAGGTGAAGTCTTGCCACTTCGGACCGAAAAGCCAGCCCATGATCCGGCCTCCCAGGACAACATGCTGCTGCCCCTCAGAGCCCTCCATGTTGGCTTTTCCAACGTAGCCTACGTCGTGGACAAGGAAGGCTAACCACAGCCTGGGATCCCAGGGGAAGCCGTATAACCTGGACCACGCCCAAGCAACGAAGAACGGGTGGACCAGAATCGAATGCACCCCAATGTGACTTAAGGCATAACTTTGCCGTTCGGCAAGGTTATGCCTTATTTCCTGAGAGGTTCCGTCTCACGGGTGCGGTCAACCCCATATTGTGAAGTCGCGCCTGTCGCCGAAACTCCCGATGCCGGGCAACAATGGCACGGTGGATCTCACAGAAGTTCTCATAGGAGATTGCCTGCGTGATGCCGAGCCGCGAGTGTACTTCCCGCAAGGAAGGCGGTGGAATCTCGTTTAGCATGGTTTCCAACCGCCGGCCCAGTGCCATTCGTGACCATGCCGCAAACTCGCGGCGCCGGGCGGTCAGCTTTGCGCATAAATCTGGCTCGATTTCGCGTATGGCCATGTGCAAGGTATACCCGAGCCGCCTGGCAACCTTTTCCAAAGCTGGTGGTGGATCTTCGCTAAGCGCCAATTCAAGCGCTGAAGCCAGGGTGCTTCGCCGAGCCACCACGACATTCGCACGCTTCGCTTTGATCGCTCGGCAGAGATCGGGAAATCTCGCCGTTAGAGGGTCTTCAGTTCCATATCCAAGCGACAACGCGACCCGCTGAACTGGGAGGGGCATGTCGAGGGACAAAGAATCTTCGAGAGCCTTCCGTATGACGGAATCGTCGAGGGACTTCGCGCCGCGTCTCCTCCACCAATGGTGGTTACGCCCGGACTTGTTAAAGTTCCTCACGATGGTCTTGCACAAATCGCTAGCTGCAACATAGAGCCGAGTTGGCGTCGAATAACCGAGCCGCTGCGCGACCTCCCTAATGCTGGGCGGCTGCTGCTCCTTGGCGGCCAATAGGAGTGCCGCACGAATCTGATATGTTGTGCGACAAGGATGGACACAGCGTCGGCGCCTCATCTCGATCGCTGCGTTCACGCTTGCCGTGTCCTCCGATTCCCCGGTAGTCCCCGTGACCAGTGAAGTCAACGGAATCCTCAGCTCGTAGCACGTCCGAAGCAGCAGGTGGATTCGCGCGCTTGTCGCGCCGTTACACCAGTTGTTGAACGAACTCCTGCGGCAACCGGCAATCTCGGAGGCAGCCCTCATGTTTCCCTCAGAAAATAAATCAACACAACGCCTGAGAATCTTCTGGATGTTCTCTTTTCCGACCGGTTGGGCATGCGGAGCCATTCCCACGAGCTGCCCCATCTCCTGAGCAACCCACACCTGATAATCCGTCGTCGGCATCTCTTGCACTGAAGCTCGCGGGGACCCCAACCACCGCCGGCACCGAGAACAGAATCCTGGTCGCGATACAGCACATACCGGCCTCAGTTTTCCATGGCAGGCCCGGCATGAGGTTTCCAGCAGCCTGTTGTGCAAAGGACAGACCTCAACACATTGCAGGCACCATACCAATTGCTCATAAACATCTTGACCCTGCTCCATTGTCGATTCGTAACAGTAAGGACACCACGCTCTTTCCCGCCGCATCAGGCGAGGGGTCCTCAGCAGCGACGCGAATGGTAATAACGTCAGAAATCGCAGATCATCGCGAAGCGTGAACCTTTCCAGCGCTGTAACCCAGTGCTTTGCGCTTTCCCCGATGCCATTGATTGCGGAAAGGATTCCTGCTGCCGCGTGAAAGTACGGAATACTCCGCAGAAGCTCGTGGTTAATCAGATCACACACGCGCACGGCATGCGCGGTGGCAAGCCGGATCAGGTAGCCTGTCAGGCTTTCGACCAACGGTGTGCCGACGCCGATTGGCTGAAGCGAGTAAAGGCGGCTCCGGGCAGGAATGGGGACCGGCGTCAGATCCCAGGAATCAAAGTGCGGCTGCATTGACCGCGACTCCTATCCGGTCGCGCTGCGGCCGGCGCACGCCCGGCCGCCTCCGGTTTCGCAGGTTCGTAGCCTTCGTTGACTTGCCAAGGTCATGTTCAGAGACGATCCGGGTTCTGAGTCCCAACCGGAACTGAAGCACTTCTCGCGCTTCGGCTGGTTCCGCTGAGCGAGACTCTCCTTCATTCGTTTCCGAAAGGATCTTTTCACACTGCGAGACGGAGAGAGCATGAGCCTCCAGGTCCCTCCGGCTGATGGTCGCTTCCCCGCGCCGTAGCACCGAATGCAGCGTCCTGGTGAGCCATGGTTTTAGAATACCCACACATCCGATGCTCCTCTCGTAAAGAAACTCCCACTCCGCAGCCAGGTCAGGTGGCTCTGGCAGCGGCAGGTGGCGAGCGAATGATTGCAGGATATTGACGAATACCTGGCCCTCGGAGGCCGAATCCGCCCGGTACCGCGGGAAGTGAACATCCACGCTTCGCCTGCTGAGCTGCCCATTGAGATTTCGAAAGGCTAGGAGATCATACGTGCCGAACAATACGTGCACGGTTAGTGTCTCATTGGCGATCGATTTAATAACATCGAGCTGATCAAGCAGCCGGCGCCCAGATGCCATCTTTGATAGGTGCTGAGCTTCGTCTATCATGACGGCAGCGGGCCGTCTGAATCGTAACGCCTGCTCAACGGCGTGACGATATTCAGCGATCGTCGATTTCGATCCGAATGTTGAGCGTTGCCTGATATATAGGGTTTCCGCATCGCGCTTGCATTCGCTAAGGGGTTCGTTCATGGCGAGCAAGAGCCGTCTAAAGTGTTCCGACCAGCAGAATCGGCCAGACTCAGGCGCGATGGCTGCGACGCCAACTACCGGAATCCGCCCAGAGTCCTGCTCCAACTCGGATCGGAGCTCATTCGTGATGATCTGCTCCACCTTCATTCTCAGCGTCGTCTTGCCCACACCTGTCGGCCCGAAGACAAACACGAGGGAGTTTGGCTCCGACTCTGAGATGGTCGCCATCAGCTGGTCTTTGATCTCCAGCAGCAGCGGATGGGCCAACGTGAATGCCCGAAAGTACTCCAGTCTTTCGGCCCACGGTCTTTCCAGCAACTCGCGCGGAAATCCGATTGCTTCCGCCATTCAGAATTCTCCATAGATTTCGGGTTCTACCGGAATCATGGGGGGCACCGCCGCTGAGACGCGTGTCGGCGTTTGCCCGAAAGCTCCGCTGTTCCCGCAAGCAGACGCGCCGATGCGAGTCGGAGCGTCGCGCACCGCCCGCGCTTCTCGATCTCGCATTCGCTGGGTGAGCAGAATCTCCTCGCTTTCAATAGACTGTAAAAAGGCCGCCAATTTCTTGGCTGTGGTTGCCTTCCCTGTCGCGTAAAGATGGCGGCGCCGGTTCAGTTCGCAGCTGGCCAGAAGCACCTCCTTCTCCGACCGCCCCTGAAATGTGGCATAGTGCTCCGAATGACACTGAACCCACTGGTGCCCGGCGAAAGTGTAGGCCGTGCCGACATCGAAGGGGTCGTATCGCACTGCAACCTGCTGACATTCGATTCCGGGATTACGAAAGGTGTCGGACCAGTAGTAGATGGAGTTAATCTTTACTCCACAGCCTGGTCGCACCTTGGCTAGGCCCTTCGGCGTGGACGGCAAGGTGCACGTCAAGAACTCCTGATCGAACGGGATCATTCGCTGGAACCGATGGCCAGCCTTCTCTAACCCCGAACAGAAAGCCTCCCGCGGACTCTGGCCGAGCGCAGGGTGGTCGATCGTGTCATAGACCTCAAACAGATAACACGACAGCCTCTCGTGCAGTTCTCCCAGCGTCCAGGCGGCGTGTCTCTTGGGATCGACGGATCTCGTCATCTGTCGGACATTACGCGTAATCTGAGTGTTGCCACGCAAATTGTGAACGAATTGTGTATTCGTGGTGCCAAATAGACGCTCCAGCACGGAGCCGAATCGCGCCTTCGCCGAAGGCCTCGTCTTCTTCGTACATTCGTACCTCGCCAATAAGGTTTCGAAGTACGTGCACTTGAATTCAGGCCCGCCATCGACAACAACAATCTGCGGAAGCCGGGCATGGCGCCTTACGCACTCCCGCAAAATCATCATGCAAGAACGGTAGCTGGGTTCATCAAAGGTGACGTACACCGACAGAGCCCGGCGGGAAAAGGCGTCTGTAAGAAGTGTCATCCAAGGGCGGCCCAAAACACGACTCGTCTGAGAACAGACGACCTCCACGTCCAGCTCCGTATGATCAATGTGGCCGATTTCAAACGGCCGATCCCCGTGACGCAGCGTGGTCCTGCTCAGCGTCCAACAGAATGGCTCATGCACGTAGGCGGCCCGGCACCCCTGTCGTGCTTCAGTGCGCTCAAACTTGGGTCGCTCTTCCACCGCCTGGCAGAACGTCACATAGCTGGGCGCAGCAACGCCCCGCTGCTCGCAAGCGCGCTTCAGAGCAGCCCAACAGGCGAACTTCGATTTCTGCTTGTGTGTCTTGTAGTCTTTTTCAATGATCTCGCTGAGCAACTTGCGGGTCTCGTCGGGCAATCTGTAGCCCCGGTTTCCTCGGCGACTGATGAGCGGCAACAGCCCGACATACCCACTACCGTAGTTCTCCTTCGCTCGCCGGTACTGCGCTGTCCACAGACGGAGAGTTCGCTCGGGCAGCCCCAGCGCGTGAGCAGAAAGTTTGTCATTCAAATGGCGGCGTACGAGGTCGAAACGATCGTTGGCCGTCTTAAGATCCTGCTCGCTGGCTGCAGCAAGCAAGCGCGTGATTTCTGACTTTGATGAGGAAGTACCGCTTCCGGTAATTCGCCCTTGCTTGACCAGCGATTCGAAGATGCCGATCTCTATCTCTGAGAGAGAATGGTCTTCCCCAATTAGACTGATCCTTGTGTCACCCGCATTTGCGACCTTCCAGACTTTGCCATCCCACGCTAACGAACTGCCGGGCGTGAGGTCCACCTGTCGAGGGCGTGTTTCAAGTTGCGGCTCGGCAACACGCTGACAGGCCACGCTCATTTCTTTGTTCACAAAAACAGGCACTTTGTCTGGTTCGGCGAGCGCATCGGCGTAAAGATTAACGTATACCGCGCCCGACGCGATCAAGCTGTGAATATCGTCGGGACTCGCATCGCCCGCCGTTCTTCGATAGAGATCGCTTAAATACACGCCGGGCTCGGCCCGAATTTGAGCCAGCACGAGCTCTGGGGTGCGGGCCCCCGGGGCAGCAGAGTCCGAGCGGAAATAATCTTCCAGAAAATGAATGTTGCGCTGATAAACCCAGTTGATTTCTGCGGACGATCGCATGCGGTAGCAGAGGCCAAACTTCGCCGCGTAAGCCTCTCCCGGCGGGCAGCGCCATCCACCATCATCACCACGACAGTAACGGTTAGGACTCTTTTCCTCCAGCTTGACGAGATCCTCTTCGGTCTTGCATTCCTCCCAGGTGCCCGAATCCCTGCGGATGGCGAAATAGTCAGGCGTGTGCATAACCGCTACACGTCTTCCCTTGGCGCTCTGATATTCCAACGGAATCGCGGGAGGTTGATCGTAGTACTCAAGAACGTCGGGGTCATGCTCCATTTGATGGACAAACGCCAGTTCAACACGGTGGCTTTCGAATTGAATGGTCACACCCATTTTCCGGCTTGGGTACCGGCCGCTGACATTTGACCGGCCCCCTCCAACATGACGCGAGGGAGCCGAAGATCGAATTCGGCCAATCAGCGCACGCGTGTGGTCTGGAAGTGCTTGCGACCACTGCAACCAATCGGCTGCACTGAGCATGAATTACCTCCTTAAATTTCCCTCGCGTCGGGCTGGCTGCGCCTTGGCGCCCGTCTGCGCGTTCCTTTCCTGCTTGCGCGCCTTCAGGTAGCGAATGCCCGCCTCCTTCATCAGATCTTCGAGCCGCCGACCATTCTCCACCGCTTTCTCCATCTCCGGCGCCAACTCATCAGGCACGTAAACAGAGAATCGCCTTCCACCGCGATACCCCGACAGGGCATAACTGCTGTGTCCTTTGCCAGAAGCGCACGCCGAACAATTTTTTCGAATGCAAGGACTCTTCCGCAACGAGATCGAACCCAACGCGAGCGGCCACAGATCCCCAATATGATCCAGGAACCAGCGCCTGACTCCTTCGGAAGTTTCGCTTTTCACGGTACGCATAGGTGTTATATAACACCTAGTCACAACCCGCTGTCAACAAATTTTTATTCAAGCTTTGCTGTGACTTAACCCATAACTTTGCCGTTCGGCAAGGTTATGCTTCCAATGCATCACGGGTGAGTTCCCGGGTCGAGTGGTCAATTTCTTGGCGGATCAGGTTCCAGTCCTTCGCGGCCTGTTCGCTGAGAAGCGGGATCACGTTGTTCACGGTCGAGGGCAAGCCCTTGCGGGACAGTTCGGTGACTGCCTTGCGGACATCAATACAAAGCCCCGCGCGGCGTTGCTGCCTCAGCGCGTCGCGGTGCGCCAAGTAGTTGGAGGCAATCTGCTTGTATAAGACCGGAAAGTTGGTGAAAAGGAACATTTGCTTGACGCCGGCTGCGCGGCAGATATAGCGCACACTTGCACCTTTCATCGCTATTGCCCTCGCTTCGATGGTCCGTCGGATCGCATTCCGCTCTTGAACTTTCCATGCTCTTCTGGCATCGAGAAGCCGCCGACATAGGTCAGGGAAATAAGAAGTCAGCATTCCCTGACTGCAGCCGAGTCGCCTCGCCAGAGAGGCGACTGCTGATGGTGGCTTTTCCGATATTGCATTGACGAAAGCCGTCCGGAATCCGGCGGCCACAGGCCAGAGGTCTCGCACGGCTTCTTGAAACCAGCGCTTCACGTCCTCCGGCGTCTCTTTTCGCGCCATAGTATAGGTGCATAATAGCACACATGCATAGCGAGAACAACACGAATATGAAATATTTGTAAGCTATCTCAGGAATTCACAGGAATGAGCATCAGTGAGTCGGTGTCCGCGCGTTCGACCGTGTACCCGATTGCGTCATATCCTTTTAGCCGCCGCTCGTACATCCTGGCCAACATCGGCACATTCGGGTCAACGTAGTCGTAAACCTGCACGACCCGCTTACCATCATGGAGCCTGTGGAGGCGCCCGACATACTGCTGGAGGGTGCCCTTCCAAGAGATCGGCATTGCGAGAAAGAGGGTATCGAGCCGTGCGTCGTCGAATCCTTCGCCGATGTAGCTGCCGGTCGCGAGAATCACGCGTGGCTCATTTTCCGGAACTGACGCGAGCGCCTCCGCCGTGGTTCGGCGCTGCTTCTTGCCCATTCCGCCCTTGAGAACGAACACGTGCTTGGCGAATCCTTCAACTTTGGCCGCGAAGGACTGGAGATGCTCCTTTCGTCCGGTGAGGAGGAGTGGCGAACGGCCTGCCTCCAAGGCCCGCATGAGGTCGGACACGATCATCTCGTTGCGAGCAGAATCGCCGACCAAGGCGGCATAGACATCTTGAATCGTCACATCCGCGATCTCGGAGGGCATTCGGAAATCAGTGTGACGCGGGATGACCATGTGTTCAAAGGGTGTCGTTTCCGTCATGGTTCGGGCGCTCATGCTGAACCTGACCGGACCGCACTGCATATAAATGATTGGGTGGTGCCCGTCCTTTCGCGTTGGTGTGGCGGTTAGGCCCAGGACGTACTTTGCCTTAACCTGTCTCATCACCTGCTCAAACGTAAAGGCAGAGATATGGTGGCATTCATCAACGATTACCTGGCCGTATTCGGCAACGAAGTCCTTCACTTCATCTTTCCGGTGGAGACTTTGAATCACCGCTACGTCCACGCAGCCTGTCCGATCCGCCTTTCCGCCGCCGATCTGCCCGACCGACTTCGGAGGCATGCCCAGAAACATCGCGAGCCGTTCGTGCCATTGGTCCAGCAACTGCTGCCGGTGGACCAGAACCAGAGTGTTCACCTTCCGCTTCGCGATCATCCAGGCGGCAACCGCCGTCTTCCCGAATGCCGTCGGAGCACAAAGGATCCCGTCGTCGTGGCCGCCGATGCTGGCCACGGCCTTTTCTTGTAACGGACGCAGTTGTCCCTGGAACTCCGCCTCAATGGGAGCACCCGCGTAACGTTCATCTCGGAAATCCACTTTGATCTTATGAGCGGCAAGTAAAGCTGTCGCTTCCGCCAGGCAGCCCCGAGGGAGGCCAATATGCTGCGCGAAGTCCTGACCGCAGGAGATAATGCGCGGCTTACCGTAGGTAGAAAGCCGCATCGCTTGCGCCTTGTAGAACTCGGGGTTCTGGAAAGCGGCCAGCCGCAAAAGCCGATTGAGCATCGCAGGAGGGAGGCCTTTCTTCTCGATATAGAGAAGATTCGAGCGGATGATCGCTACGCGTTCCGGAAGCGGCCCCCCGACGGGCATGGACAACCGCTTTTTGGACGGCGGGACAGTCCACGGCTCCTCCTCGTCGCTGTCATCGGTCAGGCTGATCCTCACACCAATCACATCGCCGGCACGCATGGCCTCGCGCACGAGAGCCTCAACAGAATCTGGGGCCATCCTCTGAATGCCCGCAAGAAACTTCCATTGATCGGGGTACGGCCGGAAATCTGAGTCCACAAACACGCTGTTATCGTCCTGCCGCGGCATCCACTGCAGTGGCAGCCCTATGAGGTTGCCAAAGCCTCCCTTTGGCATCGTGTCCTGGTTCGGGAAGAACCGGTCGTAGGAATCCATGCCAAGCTGGTGGCGTCGATCCATGGTTCGGGTAAGGATCAGACTCCCGAGCTTCCGCGCCGTTGCAGCGGAAATCGTGCGCTCAAAGAAGATCCAGACGTGGCAGCCATTTCCGGAGCGAGACCGTTCCAGCACCGCAGGTACGCCCACTTCGCGGCACGTTTCCAGAAATGCAGCGACATCCTCCTTCCAGCTCTTCTTGTCAAAGTCGACGGCCAGAAACCAGCAGGTTTCATCAAGAAGTAGGGGATATACGCCAACGGTGTGCTTGCCTTCCAGATGCTGCCGCAGTACATCGTCGGTCAGAGGCAGGAGTTTTCTGGTTTTTTGGTCCACCTTCTTCCGGAGGGCTGCCGCTGCGGACAGAACCGCCTTCCAATCGCGAATAGAGGCCGGAACGTAACCCCACTCACCGCTCTTGAACTGCTTCCGCACCGCATAAACGTCCTCTCTTCCCCTGAACAAGTTCCGGAAGAGGGTGACCTTGGCGTCTTTGCCAGAGTGCTCATTGACGCCGGCGTCTTGACCTTCTCTTTTGATAGCCGCTTGGGGGCCATTCTTCGCCGGCGTTGGTATCGTGATCCCGTTCTCCGCCAGAAGCTGGCGAAGCGCGGCGTTCTCCTCCTCCAAGCGTCGACACTCGGCGCGTGTCGTCTTCAGTTCACGAGCCTTGACATCAGGGTCGTCCATGCAGAAAGCTCAGCTCCGACCTTTACTGCCCGCCATGCGGCCGAAGAAAGCCTCGACTTCGGCGAACAGTGCACCCATATTCGCCGGAGGTTGGCACTCTTCGGCCAAGGAGTTAAAGCGTCCTTGCCACTCCGGCGGTGGTTTCAGCAACTCGGAGGGCAGCTCGTGGGTCTGCCTTCTAACGAATGTTAGACGCAAGGCATCTGCCGCGCGCTTCGGCGCGAGTCGTCCGGATCTGATTAGCAGTGCCAGGTCGATGAGATCTTTCACTCGGCTGTTGGTCGAGCTCCTCGGCAGCGTATACGCATGGAGCTTTTCAGCGAACTGCTGCTCACGCGAAATCGTCGGGACCAGCGGACTGGCGATCCCGGCAAAGGCGAGCCAGTCTCGGCACTCGATAATCTCCACGGGTTGTATCACGGCGTCGCCGATCCCGGCGTCCAGATGAAAACGGGCAAAGATCCTGCCGTCCATCCAGGTTTCGACTGGGTACCTGACTCCACCATACGGCGCGGCATCCAAATCCATGGCGGGCGCGCCAATGGTGTACTCAAACCAGTCACCAAGCCGGAAGCTGGCGGCATTCTGGAGCATATCGCGCACGATCTGGTTGGCATCGTCTTCGGTAGCGGCCGCGACTCTCTGCACCGTCAGGTCAATGTCAATTGTTGCGCGTGCAGTCCTGAAACGAAGCTCCAAAGCATATCCACCCTTCAGCACCCACGGAGCCGGATCAGTACGAAACAACCGCGCCAGTAGACGGTCAAATGCCACCTGGCGTCGAAGGCGATTCACTTGAATCTTCTCCGCTCCGGCAGTCTTGTTGAGACGGTCTTCTAGCGCCGTACGGAATGCCTTGGCCGTTGCGTACTCTCGCGGCATCGTGATTACGCCACCTTCCGGAGAAGATCTTCAAATACTTCTTGGGCTAAACCACTCAGCCTGGCGGTCTTGATCTGCTGCCGGGTGATCAGCCCACGATGAATTGCCTGCCCCAGCGCCTGTCGGAGAAAAACCCGCTCAACTGTGTCGGCCTCAATGAGGTCGAGAATCGTTCGAAGAGGACGGGTGTACCTGAAACCCTGTGACGCTTGCACGTCCTCATCCGGCAGGTCCGCGTAATGGAGTACAAGAATGCCGGGGACCTCGCTGCTCCGCCGGAAGTGGGTCGGGACGGTCATGTGCAGCTTTGCCGGATTCAGATCCGACAGATCATAAAGGCTCAGAGCGGTCTGATGACTGTAAACTCCTTCGGTCACCTCATTCCGATTCCTAGACCATAGCGCCCACTTCACTAGGTCGGGATGTTCCGCAGTGGGGAATAGGGCAAGCCTGTAGATTCCCCGATGTTCCCGGATCCAATTCCCGACCTGCACATGGTAAGGATGGGTGTTCTCGGCGAAGCCGGCAGCCTTCGCGTGCTTCGTAGTGAAGAAGCCCTCATGAGCCTCGGCGATCTCGAAGAGCCGTCGTTGTGCATCTCGATGATGTCGCAGCATAACACAATCCTACAATTAAACAGAGGTTGCATGCAAGTCTGCACTCGCGGCAAGGATATGATTCCCAATCCGCACTTCCGGAAAACTTATGCTTCCCTGTCGGCCGGCGGCCGAAACCAGCGCACGTCGCCCGGACGGTTCTGCCCACCAATCCGCGGCAAGCTTATCGTCTCAACGCGGCAAAGCTATGCATTAAGTTACATTTGCAGCCGTCGCACCGGCCCGAAGTGTGCGGCGGCAAGCCCGTCGCTTCAGACCTACGGAGTGGCAGCCCAACTTTCTACGTCACCTGCGGTGCTGGATGTCCGCACTCGCGGCAACTTTATGCTTATAAGCTTCACTTTCGGCAAACTTATGATTAAAACGCGGCCGCTCGCGGCAAGTGCCCCCGACAGAAAGAAAGGACTTATACGCGCCTTGGCGGCAACATTATGGTTTAAACCCGGCAAGATTACGCTTTAAGTCACACCCAAAAATCACGCTCTTGGTCCCGACTCTCATTCAGAAAAACCTCCCACTCCTGTTGTTAGGTCGTTCGCTAAATTTGCGTTGCCGCTTAGCATCGATCTAGGCTGGAAAGTACAGTTTCTAAATATATGAAAATAGGTAGGATTACTCACTCCATCGGACTTGAGCGTATACTTCTTTCCTCAACGGTCGAAAGCCTGTTCCGTAGGATATGGAGGTGTCCGCCATGCGTTCAATCACTGATCCTGATATTGAGTTTCGTATTGGCGAGAGTTTCCTTTTTGCGGCTGTATGGAAATGGGCGATTGAACTTATTGATGCCTACACTAGATGGGAGGTGCTTGTGAATCTAGAACGTCACATCCATTTCCTTAACAATCCTCTGATCGTGCCCATCATCTTGTTGTTTGGACTTATTCTCATTCATCGGTCGCTCCAGCGTCAAATCGCAATTGCCAGTCAAAGCCCAGCAACGCTACGCGACGCAAGCGGTCAAATTATTCCCCGAAAGTTCGTGGAGGGCACTTACGGCGTGTGGATAACAGTGCTTATCGTATTTGGGGCGGTAGCGGCAGCATTTCTATATGCGGTGATTTGGATCATGACTTACAATCCGATACCTCCGCCCCCAATAGCATATAGACGCTCGGTCCCTAAGATTTTCGAGACAGAGAATCGCATTCTATCCAAACCAAAGATTGCTGCCATGAAGCCACCAATCGTAGTCAATGCTCCAGGAGGAATTCCGATTGTCGGTAACAGGGGTGTCGTCACCAATCCGACGATTAACAACTATACTCCTCCAAGCCGAAGGCTATCAGATGAACAAAGAAATTTACTGGCAGCCTGCTTAAAGACAAATCCTGGCAAGTTTGCAGTTGGGGCAATAGCAAACAACGGAGAAGCCTATAGATACGCTCAGGATTGGTCTGAAGTATTCTCTGCGGCTGGATGGAGCAACGAGCAGACGATTCCCGTCACAATGATTATGATCGCAGGCGGAATGTGGTCAGGGCTATGCGTTAGGGTACACGGAGAGTTCGACGAAATTTCTCACCGGGCTTTACTGATTGACGGGTCGCCAGAAAAGAATGCGCTTGAGTGCATAGATAAAGCGCAAATTGGTGGTGGAGTGGCAATTCCGTTTAAAGACAAACCAACGTGCTGATTCCGATGAAGGTGGTCACTGATTCCGATTTGATCCCGGTCAGTGATTCCGATGTGATGCCGGTCGCGATCGGAGCGAAGCGACGCTGGCCAGACCATAGTGGCTGAAGTGACCGGCATC
>JBEKHR010000081.1:0-13645 GCA_050012175.1 Terriglobia bacterium
TTGCGTGCGCCTCCGATGGGATTCCGTTCCGCACATACGCAGTTGCGGAATCGACTGGCATACATGGCCACAAGGGAGAACAGCCCTTCTCGCCGCCTCTGCCAGATTGTGCCTGTGAAACGCCCTTCACGTCGAAATCCGTCTGGGCCCAGGCTGTGGGAAAGTTGATGAGTACGCGAGTCTTATCAGCGAACATCATTGGAGGCGGTCCACTTGGACACGCGTCGGCAATCCGTAGTTGTCGTGTTCTGTCACTTTTGGCGATTGTGCCGGGACAAGTTCGCGCGCAATGCGATGTCGACGACCGCCTCTTCGAGCGGCAGCGGCGGCGCCGCGTTCTCCGTCGAAATTTCGCCGGCCTCCATGAACAGGTAATCGCCGCGGCGAGTCGCCAGCGTTAGCGATAACGAAAACACTCCCCTTCAAGTGTGGCAACCTTGATCGCTCATGTGCCAAGCCGGCAGGAAATCCGAGTTCGGCGGTCCTTGCCCGTCTTGCGAGCCGCATCCTGTGCGCTCCTGGTTTCGGCTCGCCCGGGATTTGATGCTGTCAACAAAACGGTATGACCGGTTGTACATCGAAGAAGTGGCTCCCGCTTGCAAATGACGCTGAGAGCATTCATACTCCTACCATGAGCCTCAAGAATGCGGCACTTCTGGCATTGATCGGGACAATTTTGCTAACGGTTTTGGTATTGGCACATTTCATTTCCACCGTATTGGGGGTCATGCGTGATGTGATTCCAGCGATGGCGCTGTTGACGTCGCTGGTTCATCTGTTCGCGAGCCTCAGTGTGGTGGTGTTCTTTTACGTCTTCTACCGAAAGCAATCCTGATACTCGAAGAGTGCCACATCAAGCCGCCGCAGCCGTATTAACTGATGACCCACGCCGTGGACTTGTGTTTCGCCAAAACTGCACCTCCCCCGACGTGGGGGATGTTCGCCGACAGTCACCTGAGGCAATGGGTCTCGACGGGTTTCTTAGTGAGTGCCGACCTTCAGGGCTCGCTTCGCACCGTGAATTACTTGAAATACTTGGCACGCGACTTGCCCGTGCAGGCATGGGCGGGAGCGATGGTTCAGTGGACCCGGACAAAAGTCGGGCGATGATGTTTCGGCTGAAGAGTTCGGCCGGATGGCGGGGGTAAGCTGAGTGAAAACCGGAACCTCCTCACTTCCCACGACCTCGCATTACGTTGTTTGACCCCCCGAGAAAAGGGGTTCTACGGCCCTAGATTCGTTCGCGAAGCCGGAGTCGGTACCTTCCGACTCAACGGCCGACAGCAAATGCCGTCGGCCGCGAGAGTTTCGAGTTATAACGGAATCTACCTTCGCCCACCACCGTGGGAACCGCCTCTGCCTCCGCCTCCACCGTGGCCATGTCCGCCTCCACCGAAGGCATGTCCACCGCCACCGAAGCTACGTCCACCGCCACCGAAGGCACGTCCGCCTCCACCGAAGCTGTGTCCGCCTCCACCGAAGCTGCGTCCACCGCCACCGAAGGCACGTCCGCCTCCACCGAAGCTGCGTCCGCCTCCACCGGCGTAACCGTTACCGAACCCACCGCGAAATCCTCCGCGCCCGGAAAAGGCCCGTCCGCCTCCATAGTAGCCCCGCCCGCCAAAGCCACGTCCCCCATAGAAGCGGTGCCCACCCCAGCCCCACCACGGCCCGACGCCAATAAAGACTCCGCTTGAGAACCAGCTAGGTCCATAGTAGCCGTAGGGCACGCATGCGTAGGGGTAATAGGGGTAGTAGCCATAAGGGCACGCCGGAGGTGGCCCGGGATACATGTAGGCCTGACCCCCATAGCCCGGATCCACGTAACCCTGATCCGGATTCGCATAACCCTGATCCCCATAGCCCTGATTCGGATCCGCATAGCCCGGATTCCCGTAGCCTGGATTCCCGTAGCCCGGTTCCACCGGGGGTCCAGCTTGGGCATGTGCGAACGGTGCAACCAACAAACCTATTCCCAACAATGTTAAGACTTTTACGTTTTTCATTTGATTCCTCCCTCGAGCACCGTTCTTGCCGAACTGCAACGCTAATGGTAGAGGCAATTGGCCTGCCAAACCCCATGGCTCGAAGGCTCGTGATTTCATGGGGTTAGGGACAGAGCGACCAAGCCCCAGCATGGCCCAGTGCCTACATGGTGGTGGTTCCCGGTCGGGGTGGTGGTTTTCGGCCTAGCCGCTGGCCAACGGATATAAGGTGGTGGGAATCCGAGGTGGTGGATTCGAGACGCGAGCCTGGTGATGTACCCTGAAGCACCACGCCGCCCCTTTGGGGCAGAACATCATTTCGAAAGGAAGAATCCCCATGATCATTGGCGTCACGCACGACCAAGACGGCCGTGTCGTCCAGCGGCTGTCCGTATCCACAAAGGTCTCTATCGGTCTACCACCCATTGGAGATCGCAACCATCCCACCAAGCTCGACCACTTCCTCTTCCTGCGCAAGAAGAAGTCGGCCAACCGGGTTGAGTGGGAAGCCGATCCGGAGCTGACCCGGCATTATGGCGAGCACTGCCGCGAACTCCACATCATGCTAATCGACGACGACATCGAGAACGTCTTCCCCAGCTCTTATGCCTGGTGGACGGCCACCGAACGGAAGTGCTGGGGTGACGGTATCACTGCTACCCGGCTTACGGCTGAGAAGCCTGGCGGACAGCCTTGGACTACCTGCGGCAGCGGTTGTCCGGAGCTTGCCAGCGGGCAGTGCAAACCGGGTGGAGATCTACGCTTCGTGCTGGCGGACTTCCCGCGGCTAGGGAGTGTCTGCCGCATCCACACGTGCTCTTACCGATCCATTCGCCAGATTCACTCCGCCTTGCAGGAGATCCAGACCTTCACCGGTGGTCGCCTGGCCGGGATCACGGCCAAGCTAACGGTTCGCCCGGAGGAGGCCACGTACTTTGACCGCAAGGAGAAGAGGAAGAAGACTTCATCTATCTGGGCGCTGAGTCTGGAAGTCGAAGGCGACGATATGCAAAAACTGATCGCCAACCTGACTGAGAATGCGCGGCTGTTCGCTGAGACTCGAAGGTTACTCGGCTCGGGTGGCAAGTTCTTGGAGGTGGTAGAGGACGAGCAAGAGCAGGCACCGGAAATCGCGGCTGAGTTCTATCCGGCATCAGCGAATCGCTCTTCGGCTGCGGAAGGCGCAGCAGCAGCTTCTCCTCCCGATACAATCCCTGCCGTTACCACGCCGCAGGTGACGACGAAGCCTTTGCCTCCTGAAAGCAACTCTACCCGGAATGGTGGGAACAGATCCGCTATGCCTCCCACCGACGCTGCTGCCTCACCTCCTGCCAACAACAATGGAAACGGTTCTGCGGGAAGTTCGGGGTTTAACCAGCTTCGCAACGAGTTCCTGACAGCGGCACGCCGTGTTGCCACAGCCAAGAAGCAAGCTATCGGTGAAGTGGTCGAGTGGGCAAGTAGCGGCACCTTCAAGTACGGCGATATTGGCCGCATGACGGAGGACGATGTGCCCAAGCTGCAGGCGGCTACTGAACTCATGGCGTCATCCCTCCCTGCAGAACGCCAGTCGTGAATGTCTCCTCAATGAGGCGGACAGCATTCGCCACGCCATTTTCTCTGGCTATCTGCTGACCCAGGGATGCGGCTCGTTCAGCCATACCGGAGTCTCCGAGCACCTTTTCAATTCCTTTGGCCAACTTGCCCGCCGAGAGGCCATTTCGGCTCAGAGTCTTGCCGCCTGCGCCAAGTCGTTTCAACTCGTCCCCCCAGAAGAACTGATCAGCCATGTGCGCCACCACGATGGAAGGCCGCCCCGCAAGGAGGCTTGACTGAGTTGTTCCGGCGCCACCGTGGTGGACGATTGCTGCACACCTTGGAAAGACGCTCACATAGGGCGAGCGCTTCACCTTGAAAACCCGATCATCGGTGTCGAAGATGGAAAGGTCGTCCACAGGCAACTGGATGATGGCACGGCAGCCAACCTGCTTGATCGCTGCCGTCCATAGATCCGCAGTCTCGCGGATGTATTCGAGGCTGTTTGGCATCATGCTACCGAACGTCATGTAGACAGGCGACTCCCCAGCCGCGAGGAATTCGTCGAGACCCACTGGAAGTTCTTCTATTCGAGTATCCAAGGGCGGATTCAGGAAGCCACATACCTGATGCCGCTTGTCCCAATCTTTGGGTAGATCACAAATGTGTGGACTGACAGCAATCAGGTTAAGCCGTTGGGACGCCCAGGTTTGCGTCATTACGTCTCGGTCTGGCGGCAGGCCTTCGCGCGAGCGCAAAGCGTTCACCCGCGGCAGGAAAATGCGGTTGATCATCTTTCGCACCAGCGCCCACCCCAAAGGGTAAAACCACTTGCCGATGTCGGGCAGGCCCGGTGGGCATATATACGCTGATGGCAGGCAGTTATGCACCACGTTGAGCGTAGCTATGGGCACCCCAGCTTTCTCTGCGGCCACCCGGAGCGGATAGACAAAGAAATGCCCGATCACGGCGTTGTTGGTCGCACAAAGCTCACGAGCTGCCACATACATCGCCTCCATCGCGGGGTCGAAGCCATACTCCATGACCATTCTTGCCTGTTTGATAGGGTTTCCGGCAGAGATGATTTCACGCCAGACGGCCTCCACTTCCGCAGGGTCATGTATTTCGGGATTTGGCACTGCGATGAGCTTGAAGCCATACTGACTCGCGACCTCACTGTAATCCCGCCCCATGTTGTCCGTGACGGCAAGAGTGACTTCATGCCCCGCACCAACCAGACCAGCTGCCAACGCCGTGAAGGGTCGAATGTCGCCCTCGCTGCCCCAAGTCTGTAGACCTATTTTCATTTCATGATTCCTTTGCTTGTCGGTGGTCTTGTAAGCGGGTAGGTACAAGCCACGGAGTCGCTATGGCAGAAACTCCGCCGATCTTAATGGCGGGCGGCCAGTCATGACCGTGGGCTTTTCTCATGCACGGTACCCAACGGCAACCGCATGCGGCCAACCTGGATGAGCAATTGGCCGAGATCATATTCCGCGCTTGACTCGTCGGTCATGCTATTTTAGCGTGTTTCCATAAGGCCAGACATCCGCTCATTTATCCCCGCCGTATAACGTAGTGCGCATTTAGTTTGTGACCCTGTTTCACCGTGCCACGTGACAGAGAACCCTTATCGTTTCACCACCAACATGAAATTGCGGTGCCGTCCGCCTGACTTCAGCGAGGAGAGAATGCGCAACCTTCGTTTGAAAGCACCTGCCAGTGTGGTGGCGGATTACTTCCGTCTCTTTGTGAACCGGCGGGCTTATACCCTCCAGTCCAACAGGCCGCACCCGGAAAATGCCCGGCATTACTACTACCGTCCCAAGGACAAGAAAACAGGCCAGGGGCTCAGCCTGACGCTGGACACAATCCGCCGCCACCTTGAGGGCGAAATCACTATCGGCCTCTACTCGATCAATCCCGCCACCCAGTGTTCGAAGTGGGTGGCCATCGACGCGGACTATGAGGATGCGCTCGCGGACCTCCTCAAGCTCAGCTTCTACCTCAAGCAGGATGGGGTGGAGTCGACACTTGAGAAGAGTCATCGGGGCGGACACCTCTGGATATTCCTGGCGGAGCCGCTCCCAGCGCGGGATTGCCGGATCTACGTTTGCGGCCTTGCCCTGCGGTTAGATATCCCGGTCAAGGGAGGCAGGCGGCGGGAAGGAATCGAAGTCTTCCCCAAGCACGATGCGTTGAAGCCCGGCAGGTATGGCAATGCCATCCGTGGGCCGCTGGGCATTCACCGGGGCGCAGCTCAGCGCTTCTGGTTTGACGGTGCCGATGAAGGTCTTGAGAAGCAGATGGGCTACCTCAACTTGCTTCCCAAGATGACCGGTGACCAGCTTGCCCGATTGATTGCCGGGAAAGCCATCCCACCACAGCTCGCTCCACCAGAGTCGAAGGCTGAACCGGAGATGAGGAGACACGTGTGTGGGCCAGAATTCCGAATCCTCGACCACATCAACACCAAGCTCCGCACAGTGGGGCACAACAATATTACCCGCTGCCCATCCTGTGCGGAAGAGGGGCACGACCGCAGCGGAGATAACCTCTCAATCTCGATCGAGGACCCTCGCAAGTACATCTGCTGGGCGGGTTGCACGAGAGACATGATTCGGGCGGCGGTGGGCTGCCCACGGCCAGTCCAACATGTGTGACTTGAGCGAACAAATGGCCACGAATGAGATCATATCCTGCCCGGGAGTACAGAATCTCGGCTATCGTTTGACGGTACTCTTGGTTCCACTTGAGCGTCACTAGATCCTGCGGCGTCACACAGATTCGATATTGGTCGGTGGCCGTTCTCCGGGAAGCCGACTTTTCAGTCCGAATCTTTGATTGCGCGAGAATTGCTTGAAGGGTTGCTGGCAGGACAGCACGTCAGCAGTCTCTTCTGCCACGGTGATGGGTCTTTTGGTTTGATTCGCTAAAACGGTATTTTGATGTTACCCGTCTCCCCGCATGTAGGAGTGGCCCTCCGACCAGGCGGTGGCCTCAAAAGGGAATTAAGCCGTATTTGCGATTTCAAATGGCAAAGAGTTTGACTTGGCAGGGAGGCCGGCGCATAATGCTGCGCAAAGGTAAGGTTGAAATCGGAAATTCCGGCTGATCTCCCTCGGCGGGAGGAAACCATGCGCAGTGTCGCTCCTGTGCCGTCCTGTTTCCTCTTCTTGTTCTTGAGTATAAGCCTGCGCGCCGCCTTTCCCCTGCAAACACCGGCACCCAAAGCCGCTGCGACGGCCCGGAATGAGTCCCGCAGCGCCGACCGGAACTCCTGCACGCTTCCAGCTCAATCGATCATTCCAGGAGGAGCCCCTGACAACTTTAAAGAGTTCGATGATTTCACACTTCCGCTCGGCAAGCTGGGTGACGAGAAGTTTACCAACAGCCAGCATCTGGAAGGCAAAATGACCCGCATCGTTTACGTGGCGCCCGAGGGACGCTCGGTGTCTGTTCCTTTTAAAATTGGTCGTTCAAAAACCACACTTGCAAGAACGCGCACCTCGCGGGTCTTGCGGAGGAGGACTTATGTTGAAAACGAAAAAGCGGCCGACGCTTTTAGAGCGCGGCTGGATTAGCGGGATGGCCTGCCTCGCGGTGGCGGGTTTGCTGGCGAGCTGCCAGAGAAGTGCCCCGCCCACCGCCAAGTCGCAAGCGACCGCGACGCAAGGGGCTTCCCGCCCGACGGTCAACACGGCATCAGCAAGACTGCGCCAAGGCGCTAAAATCCTCACGGCTGCGATGGAGCACCCCAATACGCCGTTCCACTATTCCTACAAGGGCCAGCAGAACGTGACCGAGCGCTATGCCTTTGACAAGACCCTCAAGCCACAAGTGGGGGCCGTGACTATGGAGGCGGACGTCTCTCCCGACGAGATGATCATCACCTCCATGTGGGGAGGAAAGAAGGAAGATCACAACGCCAAAAAGAGCGACGAATTCGGCTGGACGAATGCGCAGATAAGCCTGTCCGCGAACGTGACCGAACCTGTGCAGTGGATCGACGTGCTAGCTGGCTTTGCTACAGAGGCTGGCTCCGACACGGTGGGCGGAGTTGCCGCAGACAAGTTCACCTTTGACTCGTCCACCGTCCCCGCCGCACAGAAGTTTGAATATGACGCCGTAATGCCCTCACTATGTAAGGCAATCAAGGTCGCGGCGTGGGTCGCCAAGGACTCCGGCGAGCTCGTGAAATTCAATATCGACGAGTCGATAGCCGATGAGAGAGGCGCTTGGGAAGAGCACCGCGAAGGAGAAGTAACTCCCAAATGAACTCTTGGCAGCCGGGCGGCGCGCTCCGCCGCCCAGCCCGCCGGAGCGCGTGTGCCACTCGGCCATCAGATTATGGGGTTATTCAGAATACGATTGACCGTGGACAGCATATCTAGTACAGCGACGCTTGATTTATCGTTGCAGCGTTATGACAACAACTGCGCTCTAAGTATCACCAAAAGTTTTTGAAATTCTCAGAAAGTGAGGATTCCCATGACTCGTTTGCGTTTTTCGTTCCTGGCATTCGTTCTGATATGGGCGGGCAGTTTTCTGGCCTGTTCCAAGTCCACGCCTACCACGTCTCCAAACTCGGCCAAGAGTGCTGCGGCCCCCGCGGCCTCCACCTCCAGCGGCCTGCCCCACCCCTGCACGCTCCTGACCGCAAAGGATGCTGAGGAGGTTTTCGGAGCGGGCGCCCAACTCAAACGGCATAGCGATACAACATGCATGATCGAGGGGGCAGATCTCCTGCCTGACGGCCTCATCGCGGTGACTATTACGTTGATCGATCCCAAAGACTGGGATGCCAGCAAGAAAACCGTATTTGCCACGTACCCCAAGGAGAAGTCCGTCTCGGGAATTGGAGACGACGCCTATACCTTCAGCGACGGCATCGTTTTTCATAAGGGGAAGGTGCTAGTGAACGTCGCCACCAGCGGATACTTAGGCCCCAAACCGAAAGCCGAAGTCGCCAAGCACCTTGCGGAGCAAGTGGCGGCACGCCTGTAACGCTTCTCCGTCTCACTGCTTTCACCGCGGGCCTCCGCCCGGGAGGTCCGCGGCTTTTCGTCGCCCATAGGGGACGAACCGCCGACCTTCAAATCCTCGCGGTCTCATCGGCGGGCAAACGCATGCGGTGGATTGTCAGCCGGCACCGGCTCTGCGGTTCGGCAACGTCCACGCCCGCATGCTCAGGAAAGACGGAAATTCCGGATGGGAGGGAATCATGGCTTCACGCATTCGAACCATTATTCAGGTGGTCCTGATTGCCGGGTGTCTGTGCGAGCGCCTGGCCGTATCCTACCCGCTATGCGGCGTCGACAAAGCGGGGAAGTTCACGTTACGTCTCGACTACGGGGGCGCAAGGGATTTCCTCAGGTCGAGCCCTGCCGAGAGGAGCCGTTTCGAGGCCAAAATCACCGCACTTAACACGCTTATCCAAGGCTCCAAGGCCTTCAACCCGCCGCTGGGATTCACCGTCGAGGCATTCGCCAATTACGGGGTGGACAAGGGTTACCCCGAACATCCGCTCCAGTCCCAGTTGGCGATGCGGACCTATCCTTGCCTCGTTCTTGGCAACGGAGACACCGCGCATGGACCTGAGGCGATGGCTGGTGCGGACATTTACGTCAACTCGACTCGAGAGCTCCGCTACCATCCCTGGCCGCCAGACACGGTCAGCAAGTTGCCTGACGGTCGCGTGATCTGTTTCATGCCGTCCGCAACGTCGCTACGCCTGAGCGGCCTCACCGTCTACTTACAGCACGGTGGCGGCGCGTTCCTTATCTTGACCAAACGGGATCGCCCTCTCTGGGTGCCCGTTACACGGGAAGAGCTTATTCAGGCTGCCATCCGCAGCTATGAGGCCCTGCTCCTGCATCATGCCGCTCTCTACGCCGACCACCCCACCGCAGCGGAACTCAAGCGATTCGAGGATTTCAAAAGAACCGACCAGCACTTGGCCACTATGCACTCCGAGCTTGAGGCAATGACGCCCGCCGAGCGCGCATCGCAAGCTTGGTGGTCTTGGGAGCGGGTACATGAGAATTACAAGTCGTCGGGGCTCGTGCCGGCGGACGCCCTGGAGTCGCAACCGCTCTGGGCGGAGAACCCCGATTTCTTCGACCGCTCGCGTCCGCGCACCGACTTTCAAATCATCACCGTCTTTGTCGATGGGGGCGGTGGGGATGGGCAGGGCGGCTATCTTCCCCCCAAAAAGGCCGACCAGCCGACCCCCATCAGTGACCTCCACCTTTGGCGGATGTACGAGTTTCTGACCACCACCGACTGGCAGCGGGTCGCCGCGCTGCTCGACTGAGAGATGACTTTGGCGTCCTGGGGCGGGAAATGGAGTAAACTGGAAGGAGTCTTGGCTACGGCGGGTTAATCCGGAATTCGCCTTTTGGCGCCCCCGCCCCTGCGAATATACCAAGGACCCATCATCAATCCTTCGGGACAGTCACAGCCGCCGCCAGAGGGTTTCCTGGAATGTGGTGGTCGCAAAAGCCGCAGGACAAGACTCTGTCCAGCCGCTCAGCTCAGCGCAGCACGAACCGCCCGGCAGGTTGCGCCGGTTTGCCGGACACCAGATTGCGCGCCTCCTCAACCTCTTTCTCGGTAGGCGTATGATTGCCCAGGATCCCCGAATTACAGAATGGTTCTCCTATCCCGGGCGGCTTGCCGGGCGGCTTCCAGAACAAGTTGTAGCAGCGCTCCAGGGCTTCGGCGCCATTGTTGACGTCCTGGCTCGCCCAGCGGGCGTTGCGCATGAGCCAGAACACCTGGTTGTTGATGCGATAGTACGGCTGCTGGTTGATCCCATAAGCCTGGAGCTTCGCACCCTCCTCTTTCAAGTCCACGTCGCCCTGCGCGACAGGGCTCAGAATGGAGTCCTCCAGATACACGACGTACGCGCCCTCGGTCATGTGCTTCAGCCGGTCCCAGGCTTCTTGAACCGAGTGGCCGCGGTGCACCATGTTCTCAAACAGGTACTTGGAGAATCGCGCCGTCGCCCAGCCTTCCACGGTCGGGTCGTAGCCCAGGAACACCTTGGGGTTGAAGGTCTGGGCCAGGGCAGGGTAGCTTGCCGTATGGCAGGCGTCGAGAAACACGAAGGAATCCGGGACGCCTTGGCTGCCCAGCGCGGTCCTAAAGAAATCCGGCCACAGGTACGGAAAGCAGAACTGTACCCCGTTCACCGCCTCCTCCAGACAGCCGACGGAGACCGCCGCTTGCGCCTGCCGGGGCAAGCCCTCGTTCGCCAGGAGGTCGTGCAACCGCTTGACCGACATGGAGGTAGTCAGCCTTCCCACGGCCACACCCTTTTCCGCACTCGCGCCAATAAATCCGCCCACGGCAATGGCATTGCTGTGATTCTCGTCATCCACGCCGCCGTGGGTGGCAAAGTAGATGACCGTGGGTCGGGCCTGCAAAGCGCGGAACACAGCGCCGGGCGTGGCCTGGTCGTCGATCAGCACCGTGACGTTGTACCCGGCCTTTTCAAGCTGCTCGGCCACCCCTTGCGGATCGTCCCCAAGCGACTTGAAGGTGGACTCCTGGGCGACGGTGGAGAGGGGCCGCGGCTTGGTGTTGCCCTCTTTCCACAGTTCCGGCCGAAACGCGAGATAAGCCTTGTCGTGAAACGGCGCTACCACCAAGGCCGTTTTCGATTTGGGCGCGTCCGGGTCGCCCGGCGGATTCTGCGCATCGATGTGCGTGCGTGGGTCCGCCGCGAGCGGTGAGATGGGCGCCTGGCGCTGTACCGGCGGCGTGCGCGGCGCCGCCTTGCTGGAAAACCAGATGTAGACTTTGGGCATAACGGAGACCGGTTCCGACGGCTTAACCGTCAGCGCCAGTCCCTCGCCTCCCTGCTCCACTTCCACTTTCTCGACGCCTTCTTGTTTGCGCGCCTCCTGGGCGGCTTCCTCGGCTGCCCCGGCGCCGCCCTTGCCGTCTTCCACAGCCTTGTTGAAGGCCGCGAAGATCAGGCCAATGCCCTCCGCTTTCACCCGCATCCACGTCGATGTGCCCGGGTCATCGCTGGAGAGCTGCGTGGGCAGCGTCAGCGTATCGCCTTGGAGCTGGAACGACTGGTTGTTGACCTCTACTTCGCCGGGAATGTTGATGGTGACCCGTCCACCTTGCTGCGACCAGGTGCCCGTTTCATTGAGTGGGTTCTGGTTGGGCCCCGTCGCGGAGAGGGACGCCTGGCCGTTGGTGCTCAAGGTCAGGGTGGCCGAGCCGCCCTTCAGCACGTGCCAGCCACTGGGAGAATCCTTCACGTGTTGCCAGGTGCCCTGGAGCGAGTCGGCAGCCAGGGCGGAGGCTGAGAAGCTGAACAGAATAAGGACAAACAAATGCGGGGCCAACCTTTGGAGAAAGCAACGAGTGAGCATACCTGTACCCTACCTTTCCTTCGGACGGAGCAATGCGAGGAATTGCGAGGGACGGGCGGTCCGATCTTTACCCGAATTTCAACTTAGAATAAGTCCCCCCAAAGGGGTGACTACATCCCAGCGGCAATCTGCTGAGCCACTTTCTTGACCTGATCGATGGTAAGCAGCATCGCTGTGTCACCCGAAAAGGTGGCCACCGTGCCGGAGCCTTTCCCTTTCTTAAAGCTGACAAAGTACTGGAGAGCGCCCGCCGGTCCGGTAAATGCGGCATCTCCCACCCCTTGGATGTCCTCCTTGAACGCCCCTTTCATGTTTTTGGTTTGTGAATAAAGCATATCGGAAGAAAGGTTCCTATTAACCATCAGGATCAGCTTCCCATCCTTGTTGGCAAAATTCAGGTCGCCCCCTGCTCCTTTCGATGGGTCTCGGGGGACGAGTTTAACTCCCCGAAGTCCAGTGATCTTCTCGACGTCCTGCACCGTCAGATACTGGCCTCCCGGTGCGGCCTTGGTCTGAGAAAAAACCATCGACGCACTCAAAGCAAGCAGGGTGAATACAAACAGCACTGTCAGCCAGCGATGCATGATGACTACCTCCTTTCAGGGGAAGGACCAATCGAATAATGAGCGAAGGGTTCGAGGGAAAGGGCAACCCTCTCTGGTTCTGAGTGATGGGGGATCACTCCGAGTCCCTTTAATCGAGTTTTTGCAGTGAACCGCCCCGTTGTTTCGCCTGGGCGTTGAGTGTGAACCGCCCAGACCTACATAAGCGTCATGGTCAGTTCGTTGATCCAATCGAAGGTCTCCCTTCGCTTGCAGAGAGTATAGACCTTTATGGCTGGCTTCGCATCACGAAACGTTGTCCAGTTTTATCAGCGAATCCGCAGGAGCAATCCGAAGGTCAGGCCGAACGATGGCGCACTCGGAAGACATGCTGTGGGGGGACTTAGTTGGATTTGGGTCGCGGTAGGGACGATCATTGCTGATCGCCCCCCGCACAGATCCGTACGTGCGCTGCTAGCGCATACGGCTCCTACCTAGGATGCCTAGCGAGGAAGCGTGCTGTGGGATAAGGATGCAGAACACGTGGGACGGGAATCCAGCGATCCAGAAGCGGATTGAGCCGCTCCCAGGACATCCGCCTCTTCTGACTACGACGAACTAAGACCCGCCGCCATAGTAGCCGGAGCCGATGCCGAAACAAGCGTAGCCGATTGAGGTTCCCCGGAATCGCATGGTATTGGTAGTAACCCAAGGTCACCCTCTGCAGCCACTCACCGACTACCGAGGTGGGCGCGTGCATTTGGCGGCGCAGTTCTGCCTGGACTGCGTGCAGCTTTGCCACCAGCCGCTTCTTGGCCGTTTCCCGCCAGACGATGAAGGCCCCATTGCTCCGGCGCTTCCCGCAGTAATGCGTGAAGCCCAGGAACGTGAAGGTCTCAGGTTTTCCCTCTCCACGTGTCTTCCGGTTCTGAGCGGCGAACCGCCCGAACTCGATCAGTCGTGTCTTGTCCGCATGTAATTCCAGACCGAACTTGGCCAGCCGTTCTCGAAACTCCTGCCAGAACCGCTCAGCTTCCGTCCGGTATTGGAAGCCCACCACAAGGTGAGTAGCGCCGGGGAATCGCACCCCGACGCTCTCTCAGAACCGTACTTGAACGTCTCCGCTCATACGGCTCCCGCTAGGGAGCCACGCCGCACGCCCATCTGCCAGTGCGCAAACAGCTTCGGG
>JBEKHR010000082.1:0-12275 GCA_050012175.1 Terriglobia bacterium
GTGACATCCTCCGCTCCATCGAAGGCATTCGCGCCTCGTCTGAGAAATTGCGCGGTTGCATCGTGCAGTCTGAACTCCCTTCTTTTTTGTGACAAATCATTGCATTCTTTATGCAGAGGTCAATAGTGTCCTGTCCCACCTAATTACTGACAGTACCCCCTCACTCCCCTGCCCCTCTCCCCTTTGGGGGAGAGGGTGGACAGCCGCCGGCGTTTCCTTCAGCCGGGGCGGGCCGGGTGAGGGGGTTCCTGACAGGCTGCTCATTGTCAGCAATAACATGGGACAGGACACCAGGAGCCGACCGTGGCTATGAGCGCTCGGCACTGAGAGCCGGAGGCTGATCAGTTACTTCTGACGTATAGTAGGATATTTTTAGCTTGACTTACCAAAGGCGTGTCAGTATGATTAACCTGATAGAGTAGGTGAGCCGTGAAGGCTGAGACCAGTGTCGTCACCACCAAGGGACAACTTGTGATTCCGGCGCGGCTGCGTCGGCGGTTCGGGATTAAGAAGGGAACGACCATTTCCTTTCTCGAGGAGGGCGGGCGCATAGTTGTGCAACCCGTGACCCGGCAATTCATTCGTGGACTGCGCGGATCGCTCAAGGGGGAGCCTTCTGCGCTTGACCTTCTGCTCAAGGAGCGCAAGCAAGAACGTACACTGTGATGAACTATGTCCTCGACGCCAGCGCTCTGATGGCCTTCTTCGAGGATCGCGCCGGCGGCGAAAAGGTGGAAGAGCTTCTATCCAAGGCTGCCGAGGCCAAGCGCCCCCTGCTGATGTCCTTGGTCAACTGGGGCGAGGTTTATTACGCGATTTGGCGGGCGCACGGTGAGAAAGCGGCCAACACCAAGCTCCAAGAGACTGCCCAGCTTCCGATTGAGCTCATCAACGTTGACATGGAACTTGCCCGGCTAGCTGCCAGCCTCAAAGCTCAGCATAACCTTCCCTACGCCGATTGCTTCGCCGCCGCGCTGGCCAAAACGCGCAAGGCAACCTTGGTCACGAGCGACAAAGACTTTGAGTGTGTTGCCAATGCTCTCAAAATCCTCTGGCTCTGAGGCACTTTCATGCCCGCGCCAACGGGTGGGTGGCCCATCCATGGTCTTGTATGTACGCGCCTGGCCGGAGGACCTGCCGAACGCACGGTGTAGGACGCATCGCCCGTGTCGCCGACATGAAACCCAATGTCAGCGCCACCCGCGATCATGTCTCCACGAGCTACGTGGAGCGCCAGAACCTTACGATGAGAATGGGGATGCGTCGCTTCACCAGATTGACGAATGCATTCTCAAAGAAGGTCGAAAACCACGCTTATCAAGTGGCGCTCCACTTCATGCATTACAACTTCTGTCGGATTCACAAGACCCTGAGAGCTACGCCAGCCATGGAAGCGGGCCTCACCGATCACGTCTGGACAATCGAGGAAATGCTGAGTAAGATTGGCCTGTAAATGCGAGAGGCCCGACCATGAATGGGGCCTTCCGCTGGATTCTAAACTGTCGGGTGCGCATTCCTACGGTAGCGTGGGACCATGCACCTTGTCAATCCCTACATGACAGAAGCGCCAGTCACCTACCGAGAATATTACAGTCGCTGGATCAGGGCTTTCAGGCTTGATCTTTTGCGGCTCGGGAAGAAAGAGATGATAGGCGCGGTCTTAGCGGTTCTTATTCTCGCCTTCCAATGGTATTATGGATTCATCCCCCAGGATCACGGCTGGCAAGCCGTCAAGAGTCTAGGTTGGCCATACCTGCTTCTGTTGATAGGCTTACTAGTCGTATCTGCGATTCGCGCGCCCGTATGCGTGGACAGGGACCGGGCCAAGACTATATCTCAACTGACAGAAACAAGCAGCTGGCTCCAGGAAACCACTACACGCTTGCAAGCAGACAACGCCAGCCTCAAACAAGAGATGGCGCGCCCCGCCGGAATCCCCCCACAAATCTTAATGATGGCACAGGAAGGGTGGGAAAAACTCGATGGGAACGAACAAAAAGCCATTAAGTTGCTGCTAGATTTTGGAGACATGACGGAAAGGAATGTAATCAGGCGTCTCAATATCCAGAACTTAAGCCATATCTTCCACAATATCGAGGCGAAAACTAATTTTGTGCTTCGCACAGTGCAAGCATTTCAATTAAATGAGAATGCTGTTGGCTACCAAGGAACATGGACCATAAACCCACATTTCAAAGAAGCCCTTCGGCAAATAGCCCAATCAATCCAACAAACTTGATTCCACAGATTTTTGAAACTGTACCCTACCAAAAGATTGCGCCACGAGAGACCTATTGAGGCGCAACGGTTTCGAGCGGGTTGTTCAGCCCGCCCTCATGAACCCACTTCATGGCCTCTTCGATCACGGTCCGGTTTGGGTGATGGCCCTTTCCGCCCAAGGGAATTCCGACCAACGTGTTGTATAGGCCCCGCTGCTGAAAGCGATGACGGGGCTTCCATTTGTCAGGACCCTCGCTCGTTTCAACCGTCAAGCTGTAAACGCCGTAATGCACCGTGTACGGGACGGCCGTCGAACTGGTTGTCGTAGTCTTCACGGTTCCATCGATGTCGGATGTGCTGCCGTCCGCGTTCGTGACCGTACCGCTTACCGGGCTATCGTGCGTCTCCGTATCCGTCTCCACCCGCGTGCCGTGATAGATGTCCGGGGTGACGATGATGAAAAACACCAGCGGAACATCGGGGGCCGGAGGCACATAGCAAACATCGGGGTACTTTTTCTGAACTTGCTTGTAGAACCAGCCAAGCTGTTGCTTCGATAGCCCTTGCTTGATGTTTTTCAGGGTGTCTTCCTGGATAACCGTGAATTTGGTTTGGCACGGTGCTACCGGCTCGCGCTTTTTGGCCAATGCGGGCATAGCGAGCAACCCAAGAAGAAGCGGTGCTACAATTCTGTTCATTTTGCTCTCCACTCTCGCGCGCATTCCCAGTGGCGAGGTGCTGACTAAGGATGCGGAAAACGGGCTCAACGAGGGATTATAGCAGTGGCACGCTAAGTGCCACTCTTTTTTCAAACTGAGACGCTACCCGCGCCGGGTAGTGGGCGGATTCAGTGTTGCCGAAATTTCTCGTGCTACGCCCAATAAATTGGCAGAGGGACTGCGGTGAGTAACCTAAAGCATCGTCCGAAAACTGAAAACAATGCCGCTGACAAGCTTCGCCATCTCATGGAGCGTTTCGAGCAGCGGCTGGCCCTGGACAACCTCCGACTCGCCGAACGCTATGTCAAAAAGGAACTTCATCTGCTTGTTCGGTTCCGAATCTATGGGCAGGCGGAGGAGTTCGTCGCCAGCTTTCAGCGGGAAACGGAGCGTCCTCGACGGCTCAAAGAAAGCAAATCCCGTGACGGAGGGTGGGAAGGGCACTCCGGGATGGCTACCTTCCCACCTCCTTCGGACGTTTTCCATAGTTGCTGGCGTGGCGCTGTGAGCGCGATTCGTAGAGCCAACGGTCATAATCAAGCGATGCTTGTCGATGTTATTCAACTGATGGAGATGCCAGAGGGCGTCGTTTCCTCCTTTGTATGGTTTGAGCGCATCAATCGCTTTTATCGCTTCCTGCCGCACGCCCTCTACTTTTCGTCTGGACTCGGGCGACACGTATTTCGCGGCACCTAGCGAGATAGGAAAGGACGTGTAGCGGGTGGGCTTGCCCCTATTGGCGAGAACAAGCTGGCAGACAAGATGGTCCAGAGCACTTCTCAGGTTTTGGAGGGCGTCCCCGGTGATAGCTGCGAGCTTGAATGGAGTAGGTCGAATGCTGACGATGTGATAGATCAACTCTCCTGTTTGCGGATCGGCCTTGGTGCCGACTTCATATGGTGGTGGTGGGCCGTTAAGGAAGGATTTGACCGCAAGCTCCAAATCACGGATGTGCTCTTCGGCCCGTTCAATCTTGATTACAATGCGGTCAAGTCTCTCGTCCATGACACAAACCCATCGAGCGGTTTCGCCTCTACAGCGAACTCGTTAAGACTTCTCTACGGCCAGCCTGCGCGCAATGTTCAACAACGAAGGCCGCTCACGTTTCAATGCTCTACCAACAGGGCCAACCCAGACGTACTTAAACGCGCCGCTGTCTCCGATAGGCATTCGTTCAACTTCGCCGCTCTCGCAAAGGCGCTTCAGCGTGTTGTGAACAACGACCATTTGGCTAGAATACTTGTCCATGTTCACACCAGAGGCAATCAAGGCGTCTCTGATGGATGTGGGTCCCATTGCTGTGCCCTTTTCTCTCAGAACGCTTCTTACTGCGTCTGTGAAACCAACAGACTGGGAAGTTTCCAAATCTGGCAGGGGCAGAATGTTGGGAGCAAGCTCGCCTTCATGCCCCTTTTCGAGAACTTCAGAAAGGGAATCCACAGTCCTCTGATAGCCAATAATCTGCCTGTCGATACTCTGGCGCTCTCGGAGCAACTCTTCGAGCTTTGCCCGTGCGGTTTTAAGTGCGCTGTTAAATGTCTCGTGTTCTTTCGTATGCTTTTCGTCGCTCATAGGAGTCATTATGCATAAGGCAGGTAAGCGTGTCAAGAATAATCTTACACATATTTCAGGTAACATGAAAGAGAGCGGTTGGACACTAGCCATCGAGCGAGGACGGCGGTTGTTGGTGGAAAAAAGGCAAAGGGCCGCGAGGCTGCGGGCCGCAATTCGGACGTTCGAGGACAATCTGGCAAATGGGATGCCTTGGCCCAAGGAGTAGCGGAAGGATTCATGAAATGTTCGGCAACATGAAATTCGCCCGTTATCCCGCGCCGAGTGCATCCCCAAGCCGGCCCAATCAGACTTCCTGTCTCTTGACAAACGGAACAAGATAGGCTAGAATGGTATGCGATAGGAGTCAGGATTCGGGATTCAGGATTCAGGGGCGGAAGGGCAGGGGCAAAGGATAGGGAACAGGGAACAGGGAATAGCGGACAGGGAATAGGGAACAGGGGACAGGGAGCAGACGCGCAGCACCCGACATTTTGTTCCCTGCGCGTTTCGCTTGACAGGCGCGCGGACTTATCGTAGCCTATTAAGGTTGTCGCGGGATAGGGCCGGCAAGAGGCAACGGCAGGGTATGGCGAAAGGGCCAGGGAAGGGGGAAAAAGAGGGGAAAGGGGAAAAAGATACTAAAATAGAGGGAACGAACCGAAAGATTTGTTGGAAGCAAAGGAGTTAGCGGTTTTTGGAGCAAAAAACGAACTGGTTTTTGAATGCAAACGAACTCAATTTCAGTCCCCAAAAGGGCCAAAAAACCACTTCTTACGCGGAATCGAAGTCAAGATTCGCGAGTCGGAAGGTGTGCCGGGTGGGCAAGCACAAGGGGGCTACATGAGCTTCGAATTCGACCCCTCCGGGCAATGGAAATCCGCCCAGCTCAGAGCCTCGCTGACAGTGGAAAGGAACTGCAGGGATTCTTCCTCCGCCAAAACGGTGTCCTCAGAATGACACGGGACCCGAGGTTACGGTATAGTCGAAAAGTCGACCCGTCGCCAGAAGGCGGCTTTGGGCCGCAGGGCGAGAGTCAAGAGTCGACAGTCGAGGAGTCAAAAACTTTTCGACCTTTGAATCGACTTAGTCGAAAAGTCGACCCGTCGCCAGAAGGCGGCTTTGGGCCGCAGGGCGAGAGTCGAAGGTCGAGGAGTTAAGAACTTCTCGACCCTCGACTTCTCGACCCTCGACTTCTCAACTCTCGACACGTAACACGATGGCAGTCACGGATAAAAAGCACACTGAGAAGGCTCCCCTCGAGGCGGTGTTTGGGCCGGGTGGATGGCTGGCGCGCCGTCACCCGAACTACGAGCACCGGCCCGGCCAGCTCGAAATGGCCGAGAACGTCGAGGCCGCGAGCGAAAACCGCCGACACCTGATCGTAGAGGCGGGGACCGGCACTGGCAAGACGCTGGCTTATCTCGTTCCCATAATGCGAAGTGGGCGGCGCGTGGTCATCTCCACCGGCACCAAGAACCTCCAGGAACAACTCTTCTTCAAGGACATCCCTTTCTTGCGAAAGCTGTTCCCTGACATCCGCGTAGCCCTGATGAAAGGGCGGCAGAATTACCTCTGCCGGCAGAAGCTCTACGACATTGAAAAACAGCCTGTGCTGAACGGGCTGGACGAAGTCGCGCAGTATCCCCGGCTGCGGGAATGGGAAGCGAAGACTCAGACGGGAGACCGCGCAGAGCTCTCCTGGCTGCCGGATTCGAGCGAACTCTGGGCGAAGGTTGACGCCCGGCGCGAGACCTGCACCGGGCAGAAGTGCCCCCAATTCGAGCGCTGCTTCATCACCTTGATGCACCAGCGCGCCGCCGCGTCCGACCTGATTATCGTGAACCACCACCTCTTCTTTGCCGACCTGGCCCTAAGGGGAACGGAAGCCGCGAGCCTGCTTCCCGATTATGAAGCCCTGGTGTTCGATGAAGCGCACGAAATCGAAGACGTGGCGACACAGTATTTTGGATTGCAGGTGAGCAATTATCGCGTGGAAGAGTTGGCGCGCGACACGGAATCAACCCTGAAGGCGAAGGGACTGAAGAGCGCTGAGGTGTTGCATGCCGTCGCCGAACTGCGGCGTCGCTCGGACCTCTTCTTTGAACTATTCCCGAGCGCTGAAACCCGCTCCAATTTTGATAACCGGGAGAGCTTCCTGAAAGTGCATGGGGGCGCTTATAGCAGCCTGCTCAATGCGCTGGTGCGCCTGGAGACCGAAATGGGCGGCTTGAAGGACCGGCCGGAGGAAGTCAACAATCTGGTGAGGCGCGCCGTCGAGCTTCGGCAGGCGTTACAGGCAGTCATGGAAGGCAAAGAAAGGACCATGGTCTATTGGTGGGAGCGGCGCGGACGGGGCGTTTTCCTGGAGGCCACGCCCATCGATGTTGCCCCCATCCTTCGGGAGCGGTTATTCGGGAGCGTGGACACGGTGATCCTGACCTCCGCCACCCTGGCCGTGGGCGGCAACTTCGATTTCCTGAAGAGGCGGTTGGGGATTGAGAATGCCAGGGAGCGAATCCTGGATTCGCATTTCGATTTCCCGCGGCAGGCGTTGCTTTATACCCCCCTGCATTTGCCCGACCCCCGCGAGCCGAACTTCACGCGCCTGGCGGCCGAAGAGGTTGTCCAACTCTTGAAGGCCACCCGGGGGCGGGCCTTCGTCCTTTTTACGTCCCACCAGCAAATGCGCGAGGTCTTCGAGCGCGTGCGCCACCGGCTGCGCTATCCCATGCTGATTCAGGGCTCCATGCCTCGGACTGAGATGCTCGAGCGCTTCCGTAATACACCACACGCCGTGCTTTTTGGGACAAGTTCCTTCTGGCAGGGTGTGGACGTGCAAGGTGAGCAATTGAGCGCCGTGGTGATTGACCGGCTCCCCTTCGCCGTCCCCTCGGACCCAGTCATCGCCGCAAGGATCCGGCAGATCAATGAAGAGGGGGGTAATGCATTCATGGATTACCAGGTACCGCAGGCCGTCCTCGCCTTGAAGCAGGGGTTTGGGAGGCTGATCCGCAGCGAGACAGACCGCGGAGTCCTCTCCATTCTGGACCACCGCATGATGCGCAAACCTTACGGGAAGACTTTCTTGGAGAGCCTGCCGCGTTACCGCATGACGAATCGGCTGGATGACGTGAAGGTTTTCATGCGAGAATCGCTGTAGGGAATAGGGAACAGGGAATAGGGAGAACGGACGAAGGAACCCAATAATGTTCGAAATATCAGTTGAGTATAGCTTCGCAGCGGGCCACGCCCTGCGCGAGTACAAAGGAAAGTGCGAGAACGTCCACGGACACAACTACAAGGTTCGGGTGACGCTTGTCGGGGATAAGCTCAACTCTGCGGGGCTGCTGATGGATTTTGTAGAATTGCGGGCCGAAATTAAGGGGCTGGTCGAAAAACTCGACCACCGCTTCCTAAACGACATTCCGCCTTTCGACCAATTGAACCCTTCGGCGGAGAATCTCGCCAAGTATATTTGCGACGGAATTGAGCCTCAGGCGCGGAATCAGGGATTACAAGTGTACGGTGTTACGGTTTGGGAAACAGATACGACTTCTGCCACCTACCGTCCCCCGGGTTGATCCTCCCGGCGGACTTCCCCGAGCCAACGAAGCCTACCAAGTCCAGAAGGCCACAGCGGGATGCATCTCAGCTTGGTGCTGCTGGGAGCAGACGCCCTGCTTGCAAAAGTAGACGTCTTCGCACCAGCGGCAGCGGGCTAAGCGCTCCTTTTCACGGATGGTCCCGCAAATCGCGCAAGCCTCCAACATGTCCGCAACAAAATGGCGCGAGTATTTCCGCCAAATGTCTTCAGCTTCGTTTTCTTCGCGGATCTTTCCCAGGTCGTCGTGGGTCATCATAACCCGCTCCTTGTCCGCCTGTGGATTTAGATGCAAACATCATGCCAGGATGTACACTCATCCGATAAAAATGATTTCCGCAGACTCAAACGAAGCTCCATCAATTGATTAGAAGAATACTTTCCCGCCAACTCATTATGCCATGTTTGTCGCAAATTATCACCCTGCATCGTAGTGGGTCAATTTGATGCTGTAGCGGCGAGTTTACCTCGCCAAATGGCGGCGTCCCGATCAGATCGGGACAGGTTCCGCCGCCTCTACATCAAATTGACCCACTACCCCCTGCATGTTTCAGGAGGCCTCAACCCGAACTCGGAAGTTGGACTTGCGCAGACACGGGGCTGGTTTGGGAGGATTCGTACTCTGACGCTGTGCCCTCGGGGCGGAGAAATCAGGTAAAATGGACCAGATCGGAGAAGTTTTTTCCAAGGGTAGCGGCGGGGCGAGGATGGTAATCACCGAAATTTTCAAATCTATCCAGGGCGAGTCCACCTACGCCGGCCTGCCTTGCCTTTTCGTGCGGCTTACGGGCTGCAATTTGCGCTGCCACTGGTGCGACACTGCTTATGCCTTCAACGGGGGGCAGAAGATGTCGGTTGCGGATGTACTTGCCAGGATCCGCCAATTGGGCGGGAAACTAGTGGAGTTGACGGGAGGCGAGCCCCTTTTGCAGCAGGAAGTTTATCCCTTGACGGACCACCTTCTTACCGAGGGCTACCGCGTGTTGGTTGAAACCAGCGGTGAGCGCAACCTCGCTCAATTGCCGCGCGAGGTCGTTAAAGTGGTTGACGTGAAATGCCCCGGAAGCGGCGAGGAAGGCAAGTTCTGTTTTGATAACCTGGCATTGTTGGAACGGAAAGACCAGATCAAGTTCGTCATTTTGAATGAGGATGACTACCGGTACGCCCGGGCTTTCCTCGCCGAGCACAGCCTGCATGGGCATGTCGATGAAGTGATTTTTTCGCCGGTCTTCGCCCAGTTGGCGCCCCGCAACCTCGCCGCCTGGATCCTCCGCGACGGCCTGGAGGTGCGGATGGGACTGCAGCTTCACAAGTTCATCTGGGGACCGGACGCCCGGGGAGTGTAGTCCAAAGTGGGCAGTAGGCAGTAGGTGATGACAACGGACCACGGACCACGGACCACGGACCAACCACTCGCCGTCATTCTTGCCAGCGGCGGCATGGATAGCTGCGTCACTACGGCAATTGCTAGCCTTGATTACCGCCTGGCGATGTTGCATGTCGCCTACGGCCAGCGAACTGAAGCACGCGAGCTTCGCTCCTTCAACGCGCTGGCGGATTTCTACCATGCGGAACATCGCTTGGTTTGTCATCTGGGCCACCTTAGGCAAATTGGCGGTTCGAGCTTGACGGACCCCGCCTTGGCTGTCGAGCGGGCCAATCTAGACCGCAAGGAGATTCCTTCCAGCTACGTGCCCTTTCGCAACGCGCACTTCCTGTCCATTGCCGTTTCCTGGGGGGAGGTCCTGGGCGCCCGCAAAATCTTTGTTGGCGCGGTGGAGGAGGACAGTTCCGGATATCCCGATTGCCGCCCTGCCTACTACGAGGCCTTCAACCGTGTAATTGCTGCCGGCACGAAGCCGGAAACACAACTTGAAATCGTTGCGCCGGTCATACGGATGCGGAAGAGCGAAATCGTCCGGCGCGGAATGGAGCTTGGCGCGCCGTTCGCGCACACTTGGTCGTGTTACCAAGCGGAGGATGTGGCCTGCGGCCTGTGCGACAGTTGTGCTTTGCGCCTGAGGGCGTTCGAAGAGGCGGGGATTGAAGATCCCATACCCTATGCCCAGCGCCCACACTACGGCCGACGAAATGTTTCCATGCCCTGACGGCCCTGCACCTTCCACAATTCTTCCCAATGGGGTTGAGCGGATTCCCGAATGGCGCTAGAATGTGATGCTTAAAGATGAATGAAGGAGGGACTTATGTCTAGTTCATTGACGCGGAGACTGACCGGGGTGGTGGTTCTCTTGGCGGCTTTTGCCTTCACGGTTTCCGCAATTGCACAAACCGGCGGACTGACCGGCAAGTGCACAGGTGAGGATGGAAAACCGCTGGCAGGCTATACAATCCAGCTCGAACGGCAGGAAATGAAGTGGAGTTCACACGTAAAGACCAATAAGAAAGGCGAGTACACATACATCGGCCTCCAGATCGGGACCTACAAGCTCACACTCCTCAATCCCGGCGGCGGGCAGGTCTTTAACATCACCCAGCACGTTGGATTGGGAGACCCCACGGAAGTCAACTTTGACATGGCCAAGGAAAAGGCCGCGGCCTACAAACAGCAGATGGCCAACCCTGAAACGGCGAAGAAAATCGAAGAGGCCGCGAAGGAGCAGAAGCAGCTTACCGGCCTCAAGGCGACATTCGATCAAGCAACGCTCCTTTATGACCAGCAGCGTTTCGCCGAGGCCGCGGCGATGTATGAGCAGGCCCTGCCGTTGGCAAAGGACAAAAACCTGCCCGTTGTGCTGAGCCGATTGGGAGATGCTTACCAGAAGGCCGCAAATAAGGAGGCGGACAGGGACGACAGGATAAAGGACCAGCAAAAGGCCATCGACTATGATCAAAAGGCTATGCAGTTAGCCCCCAATGATGCCGCGCTTCACGGCAACCTCGGCAGCGTTTACGCCGACATGGGCAAGGTGGCTGAGGCTCAGGCGGAGTTCCAGAAGGCGGCTGATCTCAACCCCGCCGGAGCGTCCGGCTATTACTACAATCTGGGCGTCGTCATGGTCAATCAGGGCAAGATGGATGAGGCCGCTGTGTCACTCAAGAAGGCCTCGGACCTCGATCCCACCAACGCCAACGCTTTTTACTGGTACGGCATGGCTTTGTTCGGCAAGGCGCAGTACAAGCCCGACGGTACGATTGTTCCGGTTCCCGGGACCATTGAAGCTTTCCAGAATTACTTGAAGCTGCAACCTAATGGCCAGTGGGCGCAGGCCGCCCAGAGCAGCATAGACTCACTCAAAGCCACAGTGCCAACGGAGTTTAAGGCTCAGAAAAAGAAGAAGGGCTAGTCTCAGTGCGAGATGCCTGGGGCCCCGCAGAGCGATTATTGTCCTGTCGCGGCGGGGCTCGTTCGTTTGCAGGAGTGCCTGAATGAAAATCACCCTGCTCTTGCTCGCTTTGCTGGTCGGCCTCGCCTCGCCCTCGCGGGCGGATACCATCTACCAGATGAATTCCCAGGGGAAGCAGGTGGTGGTGCAGCTTGACGCCATCGTGGTAAGTGAGGACTCCTCCTTCGTGGTTTACAAGCACTTCGATTTGAAAGACCGGCGGGTGGAAATTGTTCGCCTGAACAAGGGAAGCCTGCCCTACAGCGTTGAAACGGCCAGCCCTGACCACCGGCGGCAGATCGTGGACGTCTGGAAGCGCTTCGGCTTCAAGGCTATGGTGACGGACCTAGCAGGGAAAGCCACCCGCGTCTTCGACGTCTACCTGGATTTCTACCCGCCCGGCGGGCGCGGCTCGTTGTTGGAGTCGCTTCCTCCCACCACCAGCTTCACCGTACTCATGGATAACGGGAGCGCAGATGAGGTCGAAATCTCCAAGATCGACCGCGTCCAGATCCAGGGCGACCACTTGAAGATGACCCTGCGCAATGGCCAGGTTGAAGAGGGCAAGTTCCTTATGCCGACAAACAAGCCCGCGGAGGTCCGATTTCTGGGCATCACCGATCAGTACAATCCGGCCAGCCAACAAGTGTTCGATTTCTCCCTGCCCCTCCCCAGCATCAAAGAAATAAGATTTGACTAGGGGGTGCATGCTAGTGTAGTGTCCCATAATTACCTTGACTTATACAGATAAGGCCAGTATGCTTGAGGACATGAGCCGAGTCGCAGCTCCGATTATTCTGTCGGCCGAGGAACGGACCGCCTTGGGGGCGTGGTCCA
>JBEKHR010000083.1:0-11857 GCA_050012175.1 Terriglobia bacterium
GACCGGCCAGCCAACCCGCGGTGTTGACCTCGAGGTAGCGGATGGCCCAGGTCTCATCGTCGAAATAGAACTGATCCACCGTTCCAATCTCCCCATCCGTGGCTCGGATCGCAAAACCCTTTAGATGGGTGACATTTCTTAACATCGGTTTATCCTCCTTGGCATTTTGTAACTTAACGTAGCTTTGGTGGATGAGCACGAACTCGCCACAATCCCAATCATTGGGGGGTCGAGGCCCTTTTGCTTCACCACTCTTGAATAGCCCTTCGTCGATGAGTGGCGAGAAGTCAACCTTGAATTCGAGCAACTTCCCAAGGTTGATAACCCTCAAGCTGTGTCGCGCCGGCGCAATTGGGTTTCCACCACCCACCCGAGGTCATCCGGCTCCGGTCTTTCGAGATAGTCCACAGCGCCTAGGTCCATCGCTTCCAGATAGCAGTGGATGTCCAGGCGGCGCGCCACCACGACGATAGGAATATTCCGATGCATCTCTGCAGCTCGCTCCAGAACGCATCGTCCCTCAAAACTCGCGCTTCCCTGGTCGACGATGGCGAAGTCGAAGTCTTCCATCTCGACTCGACGGGCTCCTTCTTCATAGGAACTGCACATGACGACATCGTACCCGAGAGCCGACAGTATGCCCTCGTAAGATGGGAACTCCCGGAGGTCGTCGCAGACCAGCAATACCCTTCCCGTGTTCACATCGCACCTCCCTCCCCTCGGCCCCACTTGTGAGCTGCGGCCTGAGGGAGTGACATCGAAATGCAAGACCGAGCAATTAACACAGGATTATCTCGCACCGAGGAGCTACTCCGCACTCGCCGGTGACGCCAACACGCTCCAGCCTGTGATCACAGGCCAGCGCAGGTCAGGCCTCGCTAAGTCTCCCGCCCTCCGCGATAGAAGCTGGTCCGCTAATCCCCCAGAACCTTTTCAACCTGGCCGATCTTCTTCTGGACCTTGCCGGCCGTCTTCTCGGTGGTGCCTTCGTTTTCCAGATCTGGATTATTGGTAGCTTTTCCCACCTTCTCCTTGATCTTGCCCTTCACTTCGTGAATCTTGCCTTTCACTTGGTCTTTGGTACTTGGTTTCATGGCATCTTCCTCCTTAAGTGTCGAATCACTTTGTCCTGTGCCGCGAGTACTCTGGGCGTCCGGGAATTAGCGTGCCGATCTCGTGGCTTCTGCTCCGACCACCTTGCTATGGGCAACAACCATGATCCCCTACTCCGACTCTCATTTTCACGCGGTCGAGGGGTAGCGGATCATCGCCGACTGGAAGTCCCTGGATACTCTGTCGGCTCGACTCTGCACGCCAGTGATCTGTTTGCAGCATGCGTGCTTCCGGAATGAATTGTGTGTTCACATCTGACCATACGGTCAGATTCTTGTTTGGACCGTTGGCGAAGCACCACCGGGCGTTATGCTCGCCAGCGAGAATATCCCCAGCCTCCACCACCGAGCAAAAACAACACCAAGAGAACAATCAATATGGTTACCACGTCTCACCTCCGTTGTTAGAGGAAGCTGCTGAACTCATCCAAACCGCAGGCCTCTTGTTTCCCACAAGCAACATCATCATCATGGACTCAACGAAGGCGGCCGTCTGTCCGATTGTGACCAGGTGTCTGTGCATTTTTGCACACCTCCGTATTGGTTAAGGCCACGAAAGGATTACCGCGGTCACAGGTAGTGACTCATTTTGACCAGTGCAATGAGCAAAGCAGTACAGACAGTGGAAAGAAAGATGGAGAGAATGTAAGCGGTGCTGCCCCAGAGGATGGACGGTTGGTCGTTGACCAGCTTGCACAGCAACGGTTCGTGATAACCGGAGGACGGCGGGTGAAGCATGCTTATTATTGGCTGCTTTTGGCGGAGGGTCATCTGACGCGGCGGCCCTTTGGAGCCCTGCTGTTCAGGATAGCGGCGCTACCATCGCCATCGGGGTAGGCGAAAGCGCTGGCCGGAGGCGGAACTCGGCGGCGAGGTGGGCCTGGTCAGACAGGTGTCGGAGTTATGGGTTGGAAAGGCTGCAGTTTAGGGGTTTGGAACCCTCCGAAGAGGTAGGACGAAAACCTTGTGTGATCGCTGAGGCGCTCGACACCGGAAAGCCGCCCGTGCGAATGCGTTCAGAGGCAGTCAGACGTATGTTATCGGACGGTCGAGATTTGAAAGCGGAAATGTTGGCTGAACACCATCTCAGCGTCGGAGGAATGGACATGAAACGCAGAGTCACTGCGAGCTTGGTATTTCTCGCGCCTTGGACAGTGCTCGTCCTGATGGCGCAGACACAAAAAGAGGTTCCAGCGCGGGGCGTGGAGCGGATTCAGAAGGAAGTCCGGCACGAAATCCTGATGCTGCCCTACTTCGGCGTCTTCGACAACATCACTTACAAAGTCGAAGGCTACAAGGTAACCCTGATGGGGCAGGTCACGCGGCCGACGCTGAAAAGCGACGCCGGAAACGTGGTCAAGCGGATTGAAGGCGTGGAACAGGTGGACAACCAGATCGAAGTGCTTCCCCCCTCGCCCATGGACGACCAACTGCGCTTGGCGCTCTATCGAGCCATTTACGGCTTTACGGCGCTGGAGCGTTACGCCATGCCGGTCATCAAGCCGATCCGGATCATCGTGAAGAATGGCCAGGTGACTCTGGAGGGCGTCGTGGATAGCGAAGCCGACAAGAATATGGCCAACATCCGTGCCAACGGCGTCTCCGGCGCCTTCTCGGTGACCAATAACCTGGTGGTTGCAAAGTCGAAGTAGGCTCTTCGCGCGATCGGCATAGGGGGAGCGGTTGCCCGCTCACCCCTGCCACTTCAACGCTTGCTTGCCTTCCTTGATCTATTGCTCTGCCGTTCCCCGCTTGTTGTAGAACCGCACTACTGCCCGGCTGTCGGTCTCCAGGTTTGTGACAATGAATCCGACGCGAGGAAACAGTTCCCCAAAGTGGAACTCCACCTTCGCCACCACTCGGCTCGCTGTCTTCCAGCTCGCTGCCTCGTCCCGATCAACTCAATCTTCTTCCCAACTAACAACACACGTGGCGCTGGTGAAAGTCAGCGCATGTGCCACGAAAAGGAGGTCCTGTGTTCGTCGAACTCATGCCGCTTCTTGCCGGCCGCACTGTGCTCATCACGGTGGCCAAGGTGGATGACAAGACGCTCCGCGTCAACGTCATTCCCACCCAGGCCAAGGCCGACGAGAATCCAGCTCTAACCACCCCACTCACCTATACCGCTTCGCCCGAGGAACTCGATGCCGAACTCGGCAAGCATCTGGCCGGCTACGTCCAAACCCACCAGCAAACCGCTAGCACCCTGGCCGAGGCCAAGGCCACCATGGAGGCTGCCGCCAAAGCAGCTCAGGAGGAAGCGAAGCGCAAAGCCGAAGAGCGCAAGAAGGTGACTCAGAAGCCACCCGCAACTGCCACCACGGCTGAACCTGCCCCTTCTGCATCCTTAACTCCTGGTGAGCCTGTGCCCTCTTCGGCGTCGACCGGGACACTCGGGCTCTTCGCAACTACAACGCCCGAACCCGCTCCAACTCAATCCAAAGGAGGTCTCGCACTCTAATGGAGAGCCACGTACTTTCTCGTATCTTCGAATTTAATGGTGTGAGGCTTCCGGACCCGGACCCCAAGCTTCCCCCGGAGGAAGTTCGCAACCTGTATGCGCATCAGTACCCCGACATCGCCACGGCCTCGATCACCGGGCCAGAGGCTGTCGGAGACAAGCTGCGCTATCAGTTCACGCGAGCCATCGGCTCCAAGGGGTAACCCGATGAGCCGAAATCCAACAAGCAAGGAGGTGACGAAGCAGGCGGTCCTGGCGGAACTTGAAAGCCTTCGCCAGGGCCGCCACGCCCGTTACCAGACACTCGTCGGGAGGTTTGCGAGATGCCGGGAACTGCAACAAGCCGCCACTCTCTGCGCTGCCGCAGTCGAGGCCAGCGCGCGCACTTACAACCGCACGCCACTCGATGCCCCGCCCGGCTGGCTTCCTCCGGTCAGTTGATGGGACAGGGGAGTGGTCTGCTAATACCACGACTCAACGCCGTCCCGCTGATTCACCGGTTGGTTGCCGATGACCGCCTGGCTGTGATCCTGGCAAAGTCTCTCGTCGAGCTGGACATTGCCGTCCCTCGAGATTGGAAAAGCGCAGAACGCGACCCAACATCCTTCATCAGGATTACGCTTGAGCGGTTGATCAAGGTGCATGGCGGCTCAGCCATTCGCCACCGATTCCTGCTTTCCGCCGTGATCAGCAACACTCCCTGTGAATGGGCAGAGCACGATGAAACCAGGCCCAACCAATTGTTCCTCATCGTCGAGCCTTCTGAGGCAACGTGTGGTTGTGTGACCTTTGGTCCAACACTGAAGCTGCTGGAAAGCTTCCACCCGCAACTGCCGGCGACGTTCTTCCACCTCTTCATTGGAGCCCTCAATCGCTGGCTCAGGATCTACGACTTCAGGGATGCTGAAGAACGGGCAGAGACTTTGCGGGAATGGGCGGCGCAGGAACCCGACGCTGACCAGTATGAAATCCCAGACGTGCAGGGGTCTATTCCACCCTGCATGCGGCAAGCGGCACTCGATGAGAGTGAGGTTGCTCACCTCAAGGACAAGATTAACGATCCAATCGCCACGAAGCTGGTGGAGGCCGCACTCGCCCTCGATCACCTGGCCGCGCAGGCGAAGCGACCCGAGCTTAGCGATGACATCGGCCAACAGCTTTCGGATTGCAATCCGGCCCTACCCTGCCTGCTGGCCGTGTTTGCTGAAGCTGACGGAATTGCCGCCTGCTTTGATGAAGAGGCCCAGGGAATGATGGAAGTGACACCGGAGCCTAATCTCATCATCCCCTTTGATCCCACCGATACGGAGAGCGTTCGGCGCACATTCCACACGTTCGGAGTGGCTTGCCAGACCATTGCCGCGGCCAGCCACGTGATCGACCTTATGCCAGGCAACGACCAATGGATCATTTCAAGGTGAGAACCATGCAAGCCTACGTCAACATCGGAGCCAACATCGAATTCAAGCTCAGCGAAGCAGTCCTTGTTTATCGGGGTGGAGGCAATGGCGCCTTCGCGAGCCTCCACCAAGTCAAGCAAGGTGAGAATGGAATTCCTTATCTCACCCCCGGTGAAGCCCTAACGACAGACTTCCTTCGTACTCTTGCCCAGGGGCTCGGAGCACAGGTCAAGCCTGAAATCCTTCCTGACAACGTCCTGGCGCGTACTCCTGACATGCTGGTTTGGTGGTCCAGGCCACGACGGAGAGTAATGTTCTTCGGAGGGACGGATGAAGAAGCGCGGAAGCTTAACGGTCTTGTCTTCCCGCATCCGGCCCTGATCTTCAAAGTTGCAGGTAGGGACCTCTTTGTGCGGGCGATGGCGACGAATTCACGGCCGGGCCCAGATACGCTCCTGAAGACCGCTCCATACTGGAACACGGATAGTCGAGGCTTGGTCTGTGCCGGCAGCATGCGCGTACCCGAGTCTTCCGACATCGCCTCGATATCTGGTTGGCAAGATTCATATTTTCAATCCGAATTCACGCATGCAGCAGGCGCGGTACGCCTTACCAGTCACCCTGCAGGGTTTATCGGGTTGTGGAGAAGTCTCGCTGGCAAGAAGCGGTTCCCAGTTCAGTACCTGACCGATGCCGGCGAGACATTACAAGACTTCGTCGCACGCGGAAACGAACGTTGAGGAGTTGGTCATGGAGACACACCGCATCCACCCGGAGTTGCTTGAACGGCAAGTCCGCGTGCTGGTGGTAGGTTGCGGAGGAACAGGCAGCGCAGTAATTGCAGGATTGCCTTACCTGCATCAATCGCTCGTGGCGCGTGGCCATCCTGGAGGACTGCATGTCACGGTTGTGGACGGCGATACGATCTCTCCCACCAACTGCGTCCGGCAGCCTTTTGCTCGGTCGGAGATCGGCCTCAACAAATCGGTTGTTTTGGTCAACCGGCTCAACCTGTTCTGGGGACTGAAGTGGGAAGCGGTTCCTGTTCACCTGCGACAGGGAACCTTTATCTCACGCAGCTATTCCGGCGATGACCTCCGTGCTCACATCGTTGTTGGGTGCGTGGATACGCGGGCAGCACGGGCTGCGATTCGCGATGCGGTTGGGAATTGGAGCACGGTTTCGTACTGGCTCGATCTGGGCAACAATGCAGATAGCGGACAGTTCATCTTGGGTGAGCCACTTAACCAGCGGAACCGAAGGTCAAGGTTGCGATTGCGGACAGCGGCTGAACTCTTCCATGAGATAGCAGATCCGAATCTCGACAACGACGGAGAACCGAGCTGTAGCTCCGCTGAGGCACTGGAGCGACAGGAGCCTTTTGTTAATTCGACCCTCGCGCAACATGCCCTAGCATTGCTGGCGCGGTTGTTCCGGTACGGGATGGTTTGTTATCACGGCGGTTTCATCAACCTCTCAACGGGCGTAAGCGGTCGTCTGCCGATTGATGCCTCTTTGTGGAGGCGACTCCAGCGGCGGTGCAAGAGTGAACTGAGCAGGGCATGAGGCCCCCGCCGCGGCGTCGTGTCCAATCCCACCTATTGAGACTCCTAATCAAGTGCGACGTGCCCATGGTGCGCAAATAGCACGCGTACACCTTCTTACCAACCCGCGGCAGTGTCATTTGCAAGCTTGAATCTCGCCCACTGGCAGTGAGCGGCACGGACACTGACACAGGGTCATTCGCACACCCGTGGTGCAGCACAGGAGGCCCCCTGCATGTCTGAAACTCAAGGCCAATTTAAGGCGTTAACATATTTGACTGACCAACACGGATAAAAGGAAATTCCATTACCTTCCTAGCCCGGCTTCGGTTAGCCTTTCGGCTTCCGCTTTGGGGTTGGCCTTACTTGCTTGCGCTTGGCTTTGATTTCGCCCTTGGGAACCTTTACCAATTTTCCCAATAGCGATTCAAACCGTCGCATGGCCTTACCGGGTTCGCCTACCTCAAACGTTTCCGCTTTAACTCTCACACGGTCGCTCCGATCAATTGCTTGTAAGTCAACCTCCGGTGAATGATGTGGGCCAATACCGCTACAAATCGGGCCAAGTCATCGAACTTGCGTTCATTGTATCGGAACGCCTGTTCATCAAGGTAGCGGAATAGGTGATATGGCTGCACTGAAACATAAGTTCCCTTGATTCCGCGCTTCAAGAGACTCCAAAAGGTTTCAAGGCCGTTGGTGTGGACGCGCCCTCGTGCGTACTCGACAGCGTGATCTACGACTTGATGAAAGAACTTTCCGTCGAGTCCATCGTAAGAAGCGAGCGCATCCGTGTAGATCGCCGCACCTACCCTAACGTGACTTTTTACCAAACCTTGAAGGGTTCTCTTTCTGCGGTCAGCTACGACTGTAGTCTGCACTTCACCACCGCGCTCCAAGAATCCCATGACTGCCGTTTTATCTTTCCCGCCAGTGCCGCTGATCTTTTCTTCACGCTTAGACTTGTGCATGTTGCGTGCTTTCCCACCGATGAACGTCTCGTCAACCTCGACCTCTCCGTCAAGCTTCGTGAATGTTTCTGACTGCATCGCCTTGCGAATGCGATGAAGCATGAACCATGCCGTTTTCTGAGTTACTCCCAAAGCGCGGGCGACCTCGTAAGAGCTGATACCGTTCTTGCAATTCGCCAGCAGCCACACAGTCGGAAGCCACTTTTCAAGCGGGATGGCAGAGTCCTCAAAAATCGTTCCGACCTTGAGTGAGAACTTTGGGCGCTCATGCTTCCCGTAGCATTTCCAGACTCGTGCATTCGCAAGATACGTAACATGGTCAGAGTTACACGTCGGGCAGCGCACCAGTCCATCCGGCCAACGGGCCTCGACCATGAACTTACGGCAGTGCTCGAAATCGCTGAAAAACTTCACCGCTTCTAGCAGCGTTTTGGGAGTATCATTAGTATTCATCATGGTCAGCATAGTACCTTAAAAGGGGTGGTCTGTCAAGTACTTTATTTTCTGAATTATCAGCTATTTACAAGGCGCTTCGATGCGTTGTCTTTGGCTGTTGATGTTTTCTCAGACGGTATTTTCTCCAATCCTCACGGGCCACGACAAACAGTGCGCAGAGTGTTCCTATAGTCATCAAGCAGATAGCCGCGATACAGAGGTAATAGAACATGGAAACCACCATTCAAGCGCTTGGCAGGTCCCTAGAACACTGGCAAGCGCTTTATATTATCTCACTAGTGATCGGTGCGCTTAGCACATTTTGGATCATCATCTTTGCTCTTCATGTAAAAGAGTCTAAGATGGGTCTCAAAATCTCGAATTATGTTTATCTAGGAGCGGCTTGGCTCGCCGTCATTTCGACGGTGGTAATTATCGCAAAGACACGATCCATAGACACCGAGAAGGATAAACAGGTAGAACTTTTCCAAAGCCAAGCCGCTGTGCAAATCCAGCAACTCAAAACGACCGCCGAGGAAGCGAAACTAAAGGCTGAGAATACGAGCAAGGAAAATGCGCTCCTTCGCATTGACGTGCTCAAAGGGCAAGCAGAATCCAAGAAAGCGGAAGCTGCGCTTGCTACCCAGAACCAGCAGACAAATCAGTTCGCGCACGCCCTGCAAATGCAACAAGAAAATATGGCTCAGCAGATGCATGTCTCTCCTGTACTCAGCGAGTCCCAAATAGTCGCCCTTTCAAATTCCCTTAAGCCATTCAGCGGACAAGATGTGATCTTTCATACAACCCTTGATACCACAGTACTTCGACTTTCTTACGGGATTATCAGGGCGCTCGACGCAGCTTCAGTCAAACATACACAAAACTCTATGGATGCCGGGGCAATGTACCAAGGCGTATCCGTAGTGATACACCAAATTCCTGAGCATCCGCCACTAGCTGATGCACTGATTTCAGGGCTTACATCGGCCGGGATAATTGTGCATCCAGTCGTCCTTCCCGATAGAGTACCAGATGGCAGGGTAGCCATATTTCTTGGGCCTAACTGAGTCATGGTTAGCTAATATGTTAGCGCCCTTATTGTCATTGCCAAGCGTATTCAGGGCCGGGTCAGTCAAATCGAGGCCGCTATGAATCAAGAAGCTCGCGAGCCACAAGAGCAAGATGCCGACAGCAAATCCAAAAGCGGCACCGCGCCAATCCTCGCCGTTAATGCAAGAGAATCCGAAAAGCGCGCTCCCGAGAGCACAGGCGAGTGCGAGAAATCCACATCCCTCCATCAAGTAGCCCATTGGGACAGATTCAAGAAGTGGGCTTCTAAAATCACGGTTGCCGAAGCCGGAATGCTTCTTCTTACCTTCGTCATCGCAGGCTCTAGTATCGTCTACACTGTATATGCACAGCGCCAATGGAAGGCTATGAGCGGACAGTTGACCCAGATGCAAGCTGGAGAAAGACCGTATATTGGCATTTCGGAGATCACGGGGAAAGAAGTAAATGGAGGAGCCGCCTTTTTGGTTCTTCTGAAGAACTTTGGCAAGATCCCCGGATTCAAATTCTCGGTAGATTGGAAATTTTCTATAAACGGTGTGGATTTGACGCCGCTTAGCCAACAAGGACCGTCGCGTACTCTTACGATCTATCCCGGAGCAAATCAGGCATTGCATGTTGCGATTGGCGAACCGAAATGGACTGGCATCGCTTCTGGCCGCGATACTCTGGGACTCCAAGTCACCACAAGCTACAGGGGGCCAAGTGAAGAACAACAATATGCCGAGTGCAGTGAATGGGTATATGACCGTGCACTTGGAGCATTTCGAGAGCTTGGAGAATGTCCCCCGCATCCAGTGAATTAGGGCGATTAGAAAGTAGATGTATGACATCAGAATCCGATCCTGTCCGTGAGAATAATCCAGCTCCAAACGCTGCACGGGAATCCGACATACAAGCAAATCACGGCAATCCAGATATCCTGCCAACACCTGGCGTGTCTAGCCCTCCACCAACCGAAACACATTATAAAATTACTTGCAAGGCAGAAAAAGATTGGTGGGATAAGTTGAAGCCGTTTGTTGAAATCCTTGGAATTGCGTTGCTGGCCATTTACACCGCTTATACGATCAAGATGTATCGTGCTAACAAACAAGCTGCGGAAGCCGCGAAGAGCAACGCCGCAACCGCCGACGCTACGCTCAAAGAGATTCAAAAAGGCGGAACAGATACTCACGATTTGGCTGTCGCTGCTGGAAAGCAGGCCAATGCTGCCAAAAGCGCCGCTGATACCGCCGCCCGAAGCTTGGAATTGTCCGAACGCCCGTGGGTTTCCATAGACAACAAATCTCTTTTCATCACTAAGCCCCTGACGTTCAATTCCAACAGCGCATCTATGTACATAGGATATTCTTGGAAGAACACCGGTCATTCCCCTGCCATGCATATACATTCTAAAAATAAGCTCATCGTTCTCTCTATGACAAGACTTCCAGAAGCTGAAGCGGCTGAGCGGCAGGCTGCCTTGTGTGATCCATTGCGGAAGATTCCTAGGTGGTTCCTTGAGATAACCATTTTCCCCGATGATACGTTTCCATTCAACGAAGGGCTTGGCCTCGACCAAGGAGAGATTGCGGCAGGATTGAAGAGTCGAGAATCCGGCCCCGCCGCACATCCGGGATACATCTCGCTGGCGCTTGTTGGTTGTATCGACTACCAATTCAGCTTTGCGCCTGAACATCATCAAACCCGATACGCTTTCTGGGTAGGAATACCAGGACCCCCCGGATTGTGGAAGGCAGACCTTAAACCTGATGGGGTCCAGCCCGATGTTAAGTTGATATACATGAGCCAGTCCGCCGACTAGACTATGGACGACACCGCTCAATTCGTTTTGATTGCCAAGCGCATCCTGCGAGAGTTGAGGGGGCTGAGTGAATCTGTCAGTGCGGGCTTCTTGGGAATCCAGAAACAGATTGAATCCATAGCCGAACAGCAGCAGCCCAAGGAGGAACATCAACAATCCCCGCCAATCTTGCGGGCCGAGCTTCAGATTCCACAGTCCATAAAAAGTGATTGGGAAAGCGAGAACACAAAGAAAGCACGCCGTGAATACTTTGCGATTGGAGTGAGCGTCTTGACTCTCTTCGCTGTCGCCGCCTACGCGATCATTAACTACCGCATGTTGTGCCAAATAAGAAGGGAGGCAGACGCCGCCACCCGAAGCGCCGATGTTGCCAAAGGGCAATTGGTTCTCGCGCAACGGTCGCTCGGTACTACTATCGACAGCTTCCATTTGGAACAGCGAGCTTGGCTCGGTCTGGGCGAAGCACTTCCGCCACCGTTCATGGAGGGCAGGAAGCGTGTGTACGTGAAAGAAGGAGAGGAAACTTCGTTTGGCTTCATCATTACGAATTCTGGAAGGACACCAGCTATGAACGTAATTCAAGGCACCAGCTATATATCCCTTCTGGCTAGTGCCAAGTTCAGTCCCCGATATCCAGGCGGCACAGAAAGGGCCGGAGTTTTCCAGCCGAATGCAAAAGTCTGGGCTATCACTCCAACCACGGGACGTTGGACTAAGCTCCAAGTAGACAACCTTAAAAATGGGGTTTACGCACTCTATCTGTTCGGCACCATAAGTTACGATGACGTGTTTGGGGCCACGCATCATACCACTATCTGTATGGAGCTTTCTAAGGATTTGACCGGATTTTTTACTTGCGCCACCTACAACAAAGCCGATTAGACCGAGGCTGATTAGGCAAATGGTCAGCCAAGTATGTTGACGCCCAATTTAAGGGTATTCGTGGATTTCTCTGGCTGGCTGTCGGCTTTTTGCTCCTAGCGGCTGCCATAGGAAGCGCAATCTATATCTTTGCTCACCTTCTCCACTACTTATGAGCCGCACAGTTCGGACGAAACT
>JBEKHR010000084.1:0-11138 GCA_050012175.1 Terriglobia bacterium
CCCTGCCACAGACGCGTCGTGAGATCCAACGCCTGTTGTTTACCTGGACCGGAGAGTGCGCGTATTGTGGCAGCGTAATTCGCAAACGAAACCGCCCACCTTAACTTAACGTAGTAGTACTAGGGACAGCTTGATCTCGTCACCCTTGGTGCTGGTCAGGTCAACCGGCACCCGCGGCGGCTTCGGATCCGGAGCCGGAGCGGATGAGATACAGGTTGCGTTCAGCGTGGCGAGCGGGTTTATGCCACCCTGGTCGCGGCGCAATAGATTGAGGGTTTCCATCCCCGCCTGAGGTAGCAGGAGGGTGTAGTGACCTTGGCGCGAGAAATAGCTGAGTCGAGGGTCCTCGCAGAGTGCCACCGTACCCTCCATCATCGTTAGGCGAGATTTCACATTACGTGTGAGTTATTACCACACTCGGCAACAACTGTCAATCGAAATCAACGGGAAAGGAAGTGGAAGGTAGGAGAACACAACCCTAGCCTCATCGGCATTTAAGAGGATGAACGGGATGGCAGGTCCACCTTCCAGCCAAGTCAGGTGACCCTTCCATTTGTTGTCTCAGAACACACTCTCTCACTTCCGATGGTACAAGAGCTCGGCAGCTCACCCTGAGAAATGCCTGTTCTTAGGGTGGATCGCCGTCGCGATGGCCCGAACTCCTTGGCCGCGTGAGGGGCAAACCTTAGATGGGTCGGCCCTATCACTTTTGGATATTGCGCCTGTTGACCCGCGGATCTTTTCTCATTTTTGGGTATGGCGATCGGCCCCAGTTGTGAGGCGAGGGCGAGGAGTCGCCGATCCAGGCGTCGCAGCTTGCTCGTTGCATTGGTATCACCGTTCTAGCATAGCTCTCCCCCCGACTGGGACGAATAACGGCCAAACCGGAGAAGTGACGACCTGGACCCGGTGCTATCGCTCCGTCACGCGCGGGACGGATTCTGGACGAACGGCCTCGTATTCAGAAACTTGGCAGCAGGAGATTCGATCCTTGTAGGCCGCCGGTGGTTTGGAATCGGCGTCGTGGGCATTGCGGCATATTTTCGGCAGATATTTCTCTCGGAAAGATACTACAATCGCGGATGGGAAGGCAGGATGACGGACTTATTCCTGAAACATGTTTCGGTGGCCGAGTCTGGCGGTGAGTATTTCCAGGTTTCGTTTGCGGACAACGAAGAAAGTGACGACAGTTACTTTCTGGTCCAGCGGCAATTCGAATCACCCTATCCTGGGCGGGTCTATGTTGAAAGCCATCTACGGACGCTTTCTGGGCATTTCAGGATAAGAAGAGCGGAACTGGAGAGAAGCCTCTTCCGCTTGGATATTATGTGTCAGCCGCCCGAAACGGTCCAGATTCGATTTCAGGCCGACGAAACCCAATTCAACCGGCTGAAAGAAGTTCTGAGAATCATGCTTCCTTCCAGCGTCCTGAAGATCGAATAGTCTCCTTGCTTATCGTCACTACGCGGATGTGACTCACCGGTCGTTCGCGGACGAATTTGTTCGCTTGCCTCACTGCAAGTAGTGGCCGCTCAGGCAGTTCCGCGGCATGTTTGGCATTCGGCCTGGGAAGTCGGCTTCACGTCAAATGAGCGCCGTGCACTTGACATGAACCCCCACGCTCGTGGAACTACAATCCCCGGAGGAGCATTACGCAATGTTGCTGGCCACGGGGTTTTCGGGAGGAGCAGGAGGACCCTCCCGGGACTGCAGGGCAGGCAATTCAGGAGAAAAAGATGAGCCTCAGCGGCTCCAAGACACACCCATTGTGGTATGCTCATTTCGGCCGCGAGGCCAAAAAGGAAAATGTGGATTAGAGCCCAATATTACTGAAAGAAGGAGTGCAGAAATGCGCAGAACATTCGCGTTGCTGCTAACTCTTGCTCTGGCCACGGCGGTGGGAAGCGCACAGAGCAGGTCATCCAAGACTCTGGACATGTATTTTATCGACACCGAGGGCGGGCACGCTACGCTGTACGTTTCTCCCTCCGGCGAGTCGCTGCTCATGGATACCGGCAGTCCCGGGGGCCGCGATGTCGCCCGCATTATGGCTGCCATCCAAGCGGCTGGCGTGAAGCAGATCGACCACCTGATACTGACGCACTACCACGGCGACCATGTAGGCGGCCTGCAGGAATTGGCAACGTGGATTCCGATCCAGCATTTCATCGATCACGGCCCCACCTCGGAGCCGAGAGAGCAGGTGCCAGGATTCCAGAAAATGTACGCGGAAATGTACAGCAAGGTCAAACACACGGTGACTAAGCCCGGCGACACGATTCCGTTCGCCGGTGTGAAGGTGGTGGTGGTTACGTCCAACGGCCAGGTGCTGAAGACGCCGCTTCCCGGCGGCGGCAAACCCAATCCGGCTTGTGCCGGCTTTGCGCCGCGGGATGAGTCGCACGTAGACCCCGATAACGCGATGTCAGTGGGGGTGGTGATCGCATACGGCAAGTTCCGCACCATCAACCTGGGCGACTTCACCTGGAATAAGGAACAGGAGTTGATGTGCCCGAATAACCCGATTGGGACGGTCGATCTTTACCTCACCTCGCATCACGGAATCGACCAGTCGGGCTCGGCCGCGCTGGTGCACGGCTTACAGCCGCGGGTGGCGGTCATGCACAACAGTACGCGCAAGGGCGGGGCCATTCAAACTATGCAGATCCTGCACACCTCGCCGGGGCTCGAAGACATTTGGCAGCTCCATTGGGCGTACGCCGCCGGCCTGGAGTATAATTCGCCAGCGCTCTTCATCGCTAACATGGAAGACAATGCGACCATGGCGAACGTTCTGCTAGCTCCTCCGCCCACATTTGGACAGGGCCGCGGGCTTGGCGGTCCGGGCGCAGGAGGACCACCTCCGCAGGGCGCCGCTGCGGGCGTGCCGAATACTCTGCCTCAAGTGGGTGCTGCACCCACCTCTCCTGGACAAGGCGGCAGGACCGGTGGTGGTGCACAGGGAGGCCGCGGAGGCCATACGGGCCCGGCATTTTGGATCAAGGTGTCCGCGGAAGCCGACGGAACCTTCAGCGTGACGAACACCCGCAACAACTTCACCAAGACCTACGCGGCACGGGAATAGACGTGAGGTCCAGGCCCACACTCAAACTGTTCTTGAACACTCCAATCTAACGACAGCAGATTCCGCATGCACACGAGGTTGTAACCGGCGGTCGCGAAGGTGAAAACCCACCCGACTTTGAATGTGCCGCGGTGCCGGGTCTTCCTCAACATTTCCACGGTCTTTCCTGGCCCCGTTTCCAGTCCGGGGGTGTGTGGATCTGTCAGCCGCCGGCGCTTCTCAACGATAGCGGTACAGCTTGATCTTCTGAATCGCGTAGCGGTCGCCCTGGAAGCAGAGGCCCCTCCACTCCGGAGTCTCGTCGCCGTTCAACCGGCGTCCAAGGACCCAGCGGCCGTTGACGTACTGGACTTCCTCGACCACGGCCAGTCCCACCAATCTGCAAGATCCATCTCCGCCCGGCCGGTGTCCTTCTCCTGACCGGCCACCCATTGGTATGCACGCTCGCGCTCAAGTTTGACGATCAGAGGATTGAAAAATCGATGGCCCTTTCCCCGCCGTATTTGACCGTGTGTATCGGAAGAAAGCATTCGGCCGGATGATTGACCGGGGGGCGCGCCTGCGAGTTGCGGCCCTGAGCCACCGCGCACAGCTATTCTCAGGGCATTCTGAGGGTCCTTTGCGCCGTGCGGACCTCGATCACCGCTGGCGGGACTTTGGCATCGCACTTCACATCAGGGCCCCTGACACCGAAAACGGGGGACCGACCTCCACCGAGGCAATCGCCTTTAGGTTCGACTCATGGGTAGACCACAACGCAGATCAAGCAAACTTGCAGTTCCTGTGATGAAGGCAGTTAGCACTATGACGGATCGTGTTGGCTTCCCGCTCGAAACCTTATTCCCAGGCACACTCCCGCGCGGGCATCTCTACAAGCGCCAAGCACCGGCGAACTGTCTCGGAACTTGAAAGTTCGCCACTGATTTGTTTTCGCTATGCAGGCATTTCCGAACACAGCAACAAGAGTTTGTTGGGCTAACTCAGGCTGCCGCCAGAGAATTCGCGGGTATACGCTCGATCAGGTCTGCAAGCTCGCCGCGGTTCGCCGCGCCGATCGTGAAGCAGTCCAGGCAATCGAGCCCTAGCGCGAAGCGCAGCGCTTCGTCTGCGCGGTGCCGCAAGCGGCCCTCGCCCAGGATCTTCATGCCAATAACGCCTTTGCCTGCCGCTTTCGACTCGCGCATCGCTGATATCACCGCAGCCGTGTTGGTTGTGTCCATTCTCACGCCGGCCACATTGATGCACTGCAACTGCACCTTGCACCAGGGCGTCTTCGCGGCCAACTGGAGGGCCTCCAGGGAATGCACGGATGCACCGTGGGTGCGTATGATGCCTTTCTCGCGCGCTTCGGAAAGCACGTCCATAACCCCCTTGAGTTCAACCGGCCATTTGGGCGAACGCACCGCGTGCAACAGAACGATGTCAATATAATCTGTCCCCAGTTCCTGCCGGTAACGGTCTAGATCTTTCTTCATTTCGGCGGCCGTGTGCACATCCGTCTTAGTCAGAATCGTCACTTTCTCGCGCGGGATGCTTTTCAACGCCTGCTTAACATGAAAATGTGTCTTGTAGGCGTCGGCCGTGTCCCAGAAGAACTGCCCCTGATCAAAGCCGAACTTGAGTAAGTCGACCACACCCTGCAGGCCGAGCTCGCGCTGCACGTTTCCGGCGATCGTACCCAAGCCGACCGCCATCCGAGTCACCTTTATCTTGTCCGGCCCGAGGTAAAGCACATCGCTCGCTTTCCGAGCTGTGGCGCCCCAGAGCCATTCACGCGCCGCTAGCGCGGTCACGACAGCGGTCCCGGCTGTCCCAGCCTTCTGCAAAAAATCACGACGATTCATCTTCATAATTCCCTCCGCTACTCCGCCGGTGGCGGCCCCGTGCCCTTGAACTGAACCGGTACGTCCGCCATTGCCCCCCGGGCGAGAGCAAGTCTACAACAAAATGGAGCGAGTTTACGAGAAATGTTCGTAGAAAGGATTGTAGCGCCGACCTGTAGGCCGGCATTTATGGCGCTGATCCCGCGACGCGGGGTCAGCACTACGAGTCTTGAACCGGTTCCCCGCACTTGTCGGCTGATTCGTCTCTTACGTTCACCGTGTACTCGTGGGCAAGTGCATACGCCAGCCGCTCCAGCCACGTGTCCCTGTTACCCTGATGCTCAGCCTGGCCATTAGCGTACCATTTGAGCGACTCCAGGTTGAAGGAGTTGGCTCCAACTGCGGGATCGTATTGGGTGCCACCGGAACTGAGCTCGATGCACTGCCGGGCCAGCTTGATCGCGTAGCTGTAGCTTTCACTGAATCCGTCGCCTCCCATTCGGTGTACGACTGCGATTTGGACGTTTATCTCTGGCGTCAACTCCGGCAACCTCTTCAGCGCTGCAACTGCGCGCCGGATCGCTTTAGCGTTTTCCGGGGCGAGACTTGGCCGCGCCGTCAGCTGGGCGAGTTTCCGGGCAACCTTCGATAAGAAGACCAGGTCGTCATCGTCGAACCGAAAACTCTGCACCAGTTCATTCCCTGTTGGCTTTGCCTCTTCATCTCCATCCAGAGAAGCATCACCGGCTGCATACCGGACGCGTTCGTACAATTCCTTAAGCACCCCCTCTTCCCAGCCCGCGCGGTTACTTGGATTAGCGTCATCGTGCTTCCATAACGCATCAGAACCGATCCATAAAATTTCCAGTTCTGGCTCAGAACACGAGCGAATCACTTCCAGGCATGTTTGCTCCACCTGACGATCAGCCTCTTCAAAAAGAAAAGGTTCGCCTCTTTGAAGATCGCTGCAGAAACGAGACCAAACATCTCCAGGCAGGCTCTTAAGCCGGGCTATTACCTGCTCGAGGCAAGCGCGGTATTTGACCTCTGCATTTCGATCCACATCGTAGCGCTTCATATGTTGTGGGCCCTTTGACCAGCGTTCCGTTTTGCCATCCTAGCCTCCATCGCGATTATACATCCTGCCCGTCCGACCGCCACCGAGCATGCTGCTTCAGCGACGTTTGGGCGGACCGGCGCCTCGAGGTAGCTGGCAAGAACAAGATCACCAATATCGAGGGGGTTATCAGCGTTCGAGCCGAATGGAAAAGGTGTAATGTTCGGGATGATAGACGCCCCGCACGAATTCCAGTGGACGGTTCTCACGGGTGTAGGTGACTCTTTCCATCACGAGAACACCTTCGTTGGGTTTGAGCCGGAGCAATTGCGCCTCTTCAACCGTTGCTTTGGCCACGCTGATCTGTTCTTCAGCCCACTGGATGGGAAAACGATATTTTTCCTCGATCGACTGGTAGAGCGAGCCGGTGAAGTCGTCGTTCGGGTTGATGCCGTAGCTGGCCGGGATTTCTGAATTCAGAATGACAATCGGAAAAACTTCGTTCGTCCCGCGCAGCCGCCGGAGGCACAGGGTTTGCTCATTCGGTCTCAACTTCAGTTTGTCCTGAACCTTTGATTCTGGGACATGCAAGCCGCACATGAGCACTTCCGTTCTGACCTGCAGGCCCAGCGATTTCATTTCTTCGGTGTAGCTTCTAAGCTGTCCGAGGTCTTCGTTGATTTCATGGCCGATCACCCTGGTGCCGAGCGCACGGTGGCGTTCGATCAATCCTTTGACCACGAGATTCTCATAGACTTTCCGTGCGGTGGCGCGGCTGACACCAAACATGGTTGTCAGGTCCGCCTCGGTGGGCAGCATTTTGCCGACGGATTTCTTGTTGGTGATCCGGCCAAGAATGATTTGCTCGATCTGATGGTAGAGCGGCACCGGCGAGTTCGCATCAACCCGGAATCGTTCGTGCGGTTGGAAAAGGATGTTCTTCATGGGAGTATCACTCGTGCTGCTGTTTTTCAATAAACTTAAAGCAATGTATAGTAATCGTTTACTTCAGGTAAAACACCTTGAAATTGGCCCGTGCCCAAACGGGCGACCTGTTCCCGCAGTCCGACCGGATCAACTGTGTTGAAATCAAACATGCCAAAATGGTGCGGAATCATCAAGCGAATCCCCGCCACCAGGCACATGTCGCACGCTTCGTCGAACGTCATGTTGCCCGCGACGCCGCGCGATGAAAGAAGTTCACTTCGGCCGTTCACAGGCAGCAGCGCCAGATCAATCCGCCATTTGCGAAGCTGCTCCGCGAGGCCGTTGTAAACCACGCAGTCGCCGGAATGGTAAACGGTGATTCCGTCGAACCGCAGGATGAATCCCAGAAAATGATGTTCTCCGGCGGCGTTCGTTTTGAGCGTTTCATGGGCGGAGGGAATCACGTGGATTTCCACCGATTTGTCCAGGATGAGCCGGTCGCCGGCGTTGGCGGGAATGAGGCGGGATTCTTCCAGGCCAATCTGCATTACAGGCGCGAGTTCCGCGCGTGGCACAATGAATCGGCAGCGCGGGTTGTTGCGTGCCAGGGTCGGAAGCGAGCCGGGATCCGTATGATCGCCGTGCCGGTGCGAACAGAGAATCAGGTCGAGATTACGAATATCGCCGACGGACACGGGCGGCGGCATCATTCGAGTGTGCGGGAATTGCTCGCCCGCGTATTTTTTTGGCAGGTAATCCGAAAGATAAGGATCAATCAGCAGCCGATAATTGGAGAATCGTACTGCGAAGCCTGCTTGTCCCAGCCAAGCGAGACCGACTCCGTGGCCTGACACCGGATTTTCCAAGAGCGTTTTCGCGCCGCCGTCGTGCGGAATCAGTTGCATGTTCTTAAACCGCAATAGCTACCCCGGAGCCCGAACAGCCTTGTCCGCGCACCTCGCTTGCAGCTCCGCTGGAGCAGAGCTCCGCCTGCTTGCCGTGCGCTTTGGCAACGATTTCCAAAGCCGCTTTACATCGGTTGTGGATATCCTCCCATCCGGTGCAAATCATCTTCCGTGGGTTGTTTGTCCGCTGTGGGGAAAATTACCTCGTAACCCGCATCTTTGAGTTTGGCGAGGGACGGATGTCGCCCGGTTGTCACGGAACACGGTGTGACCGGGATTTTCGGCTTCACTTGATGATCTCCTTCCCGTCCTGGATGAAAATCCGTTTAGGAAATCCTTCGGTGGCGATGTCGGCGTAGTTGTGGCCGGCGTCGCCGGGAAAAACGCAGAACGAGATGAGCGGTTCGTCACCGGTGTTGATGGAACGATGCGCCCAATGTGGCGGCACGTAGACCATGCGGTTGCGCTGCATCGGCTCGGCCAGGCATTGGCCGTCGGCGGTTTTCATCATCATGTAGCCTTTGCCACAGATGCAGAGATAAACCTCGGCCGTTCCCCTGATCGTGTGGTAATGGCCCTTGGTCATGAAACATTCATCGCCGATGCGGCCCGGGTAGAGCTTACTGATGCACAGTAAAAGATGGCCGTATTCCTCCGGAATTGTCTTTTCAAAGATTTCGTAATGAACGGGGTCATCGTGGGCGATCAATTGCCGGAGCGCGGCCTCGTCCTGATAGTAACCGCACATGGCGGAAGCGTTGCGGACTAATATCCGGTCCGGTTTGTGCATGGTGCCTTCGACCAGGTTGATGTCCACGCCCCACGGTTTCATCAACTGGCTGGCGGAGATGTTATGTTTGTCCATTTCTTACCTGTTTTGCGATGGTTGAAAGTTCGTCGAATTTCGGCCCGGCCGTCGGGATCTCCAGGTCAAAAACCTCGGCAATCACACGGGTCCAGCCGTGAATGAAATACACCCAGCCGTCTATGATGTTGAGCTTTTGCTGTTCTTTTTGCGCGCGGGCCTGATCCAGAAAAACCAGATTGCCGCGGTAATTGAAATCCCAGGCAAAACCATTTTCAGGAAAGCGGCCCTGGTCCGTGATCGGTGAACCCGGCGCGTCTTTGCCCAGTCCCGTCGCATTGACCACCAGCGAATGCGGTTGAAGGCAGTTCAGCAAGGCGTCGTTGTCTTCCGGGCGCGGAGTGTGGTGATATTCGATTGGAATGGTCTGTCCGATCCGGGCATGAATTTCTTTGGCCTCCGCCAGACGCGCCGGGCTGCGGTTCGAAAGGATGATGCGTTTTGGCCGGTTTGCTCCATGTTTGGGATGCAACAGGTAGCTGGTCAACGCGATGGCCGAGCCGCCGGCACCCATGCAAAAGATCATTCCATGACTTGATTCCCAGTGGCCTTTGGGCAGGAATGCCTCCAGACTTAATCCGCTGCTGATAATATCCTTTGCGTGGCCGCGCAATTTGCCGTTGCGCTTGGAAATGCAACTGATCTCACCCATCAATCGGGCGTGATGATCGAGATAATCGAACATGTCGCGACAAGCCTTGAGCAAATCCACCTTGTGCGTGGTGACCAGCGCGCCTTTCGCTGACGCATCATTTCTGATGCACTCCACGACCTGACGATAAACCTCTGGGTCCGCGTGCCAACTGCAATCAACACCTTGAATCGCGACATTGCCCAGTTTGAGGTGTTCAGCCCAGCGCGGAAAGACCCGCATAATCGCTGAATTGCCTGTGCTCATGCCAATGAAGTAAAGGGTTGGCTTGGTTGCCCAAACATACCGAGTGTTTCCGGCTATTTGGGTGGTTTTCACCCTGTTCAAGGGCACGGATCCCGCGCCGTTAAGATTACCTTCCGAAAGGGCGGGTGACACATCCCATTTGCTGTCATTCGTTTTCATATAAAGGCACTTCAATCAGCCGACACGCAGCCAGTGTTGTAGAAACAATCAGCCACGCCAAAGACTGCATTTCATCCTCAATGGTAAGAATGTAACAACAATATGTCAATTCCAATGGACTGGAAGGGTACATCGTATCCCCCCTGTGGAGTTAAAGTGTTTGAGCGAAAAGAGGAGGGGTGAGATCGCTGCCTTGGTGGGGGGGGACCAAGGCAGCGCGGCGCTGCTAAAATCGCCGACCTATGTCGGCTCCCGTCCCCTACTTCGACGTGGTTCGTCAAATGAAGAACGCTTTTAATTATCGCCTGCAGTTGGTCACCTACGCCCGCCAGCACGGCATCAAGGCGGCGGCTCGTGACTTTCACACCACCGTGCCCACGGTGCACAAGTGGCTGCGACGCTATGAGGCCCAGAAGTTGAAGGGCCTCCAGGAACTCTCCCGCGCTCCGCATTCCTGCCCGCACAAGATCAGGGGGGAGTTGGCCGATCGAGTGGTCGCCTTGCGGCGCCAGCTTCCCACCTTCGGCGCCCAACGCCTGAAGCGGGAGTGGGATTTGCCTCTCAGTCATATGGCCATTCAGCGCATCTTGCGCCAGCACGGCCTCCTCCTCCCGCGCCGGCGCAAGTACCAGAAGAAGCAAGACCTGGCCGCCTGGAAACGCAGCTGGGCCTTGTTCCAACAAATCTCCGCGGGCACCAAGGATCTCAAGGATATTCCGCGCTATTGGCCGCAGATGCAGGCCCGCGGCTTACCCGCCATCCAGTACACCGCCCGCGAGGTGCGCAGCGGCTTACAGTTCCTGGCCTACGCTTCCCGGCGCTCCGCCCCCGCCAGCGAACTCTTCGCCCAGCGGATTCAGAGGCACCTGCAGAGCTGCGGGGTGAACCTGCGTGACGTGACCTGGCAGACCGACAACGGCGGCGAATTCATCGGCCAACTGCAGCCCGACGGCTCGCGCTCTCACTTTCCTCGGGCGGTCACTTACTTCGGCTCCCAACACGAGCGCATCCCCCCCGCTGCTCACACCTACCAGAGCGATGTCGAGACCGTCCACCGCCTGATTGAAGATGAGTTCTACGACCTGGAAACCTTTCGCAACCGCGCCCAGTTCCTCGCTAAGGCCTCGCTCTATCAGCTCTACTTCAACTTGGCTCGGCCCAACTCCCACAAAGGAGGGCTTACTCCCTGGCAGATCGTCCACCAGCTCGCGCCTCGCCTCCCTCCCCACATCTGCTTGCTTCCCCCTGTCTTCTTGGATTATCGTCTCGACTCACCAGGGGGATACGATGTACCTAGTGTGCTGTCCCAGAAATACGGTTACATAGTCTTTCAATCTTGGCCAAAATCGAGTCGGCCGTGGCTGTCCAGACAAAGGGTTGGGCTTGGGTGTTGGAGGAGCGCACGAATTGATCGATTTT
>JBEKHR010000085.1:0-9497 GCA_050012175.1 Terriglobia bacterium
GATTCTAAGGGGGCGCCATCGCTCGGCGCCCCTCTTGTTTTATGTGGCGGACCCGAAAAACAACACAATTCAAATGAGGCGCTTCGTGAAACATGACAACATAACCGATATCCCAACATATTTGCGTTTATGTGGTCGACAACATAAACGCAAGTAATCAGCGATCGTTTCGGGCAGATGCACAGTCTCCTCCTTTCGCTTTGAGTGCAACAACTAAACCTGTTTTTCCATCCGTCCAGTTTGCCGCATTCCTACAGGAACTTCTTACTTTGCTGGAAAAGGATCTTCTCACTTTGCTGCGACACAAGAAGCGGCTTGACTTGCAAAAAGGTTATTATTTCCTTAAGATGGGCGCCCAGAAGTCAACAGGTAGTACAAACTCTTAGTCTGGGAGGGAAGATGAAACGAACCATTCTGGCCGTCATTACCTTACTCACCGTTTTTGCTTTGGGGATGCTGACCGGAGTCCCGAGGGGGCATTCCGTGGGTGAGGCTCCAGCCCTAGCCGCCCCGGTGCCGGCAGCCTTGGCCGTTCCGATGCCGCATCGTTGTCCAGCCATCCATGAGGCCGTCCATGCTCTCGAAGTAGCCATGCATGACATGGAACAAGCCGGCCACGATTTTTGCGGCAAAAAGAGGGAGGCCATGGAATCAACACGCCGTGCCATCCATCATTTGAGAGAAGCCGAGAATTGCGATAGGTGCAGGGAATAGTAAATAAAGCATTACTGGTTGCTCTTGGCAGAGAGCCATCTGACGCGGCGGCCCTTTGCAAACATGGTGCGGCGGATTGCGCCGAAGGCGAAGGTCCGGTTTAAGCAGCGAGTGCGGGAACTGACGTGGCGGACACGGGGAGTGAGCCTGGAGGAAATGGTGCGTGAACTTTTGCCCTACCTCCGGGGGCGGCGGAGCTACTTCGGGTTCTGCCAGACACCCTGGGTGCTTGTACACCTTGATTCGTGGATACGGCGCCGGCTGCGGTCGGTGCTGTGAACGCAGTGGAAGTACGTTCCAAGACGGCGGGCGGAGTTGCAGCAACGCGGGGTGGGTCGCGAGTGGGCGAAGAAAACCGCCTGCAGCAACCTCGGGCCGTGGCGGCTCTGCCAAGACCCTTCGATCTGCCAAGTCCTGCCCAAGGCCTTCTTTGATGCGCTCGGCTTGCCTCAATTCGCCGCCGGGTCTTAGCTTAACCCGCCGAACCGCCGTATACAACTCCGTACGTACGGTGGTGTGGGAGGGGTGAGCGGGCAACCGCTCCCCCTATGCTGATCGCGCGAAGAGCCTACTTCGACTTTGCGACCATTAGGTTATTGGTCACCGAGAAGACGCCGGAGACGCCGTTGGCACGGATGTTGGCCATGTTCTTGTCGGCTTCGCTATCCACGACGCCCTCCAGAGTCACCTGGCCATTCTTCACAATGATCCGGATCGGCTTGATGACCGGCATGGCGTAACGCTCCAGCGCCGGGAAGCCGTAAATGGCTCGATAGAGCGCCAAGCGCAGTTGGTCATCCATGGGCGAGGGGGGAAGCACTTCGATCTGGTTGTCCACCTGTTCCACGCCTTCAATCCGCTTGACCACGTTTCCGGCGTCGCTTTTCAGCGTCGGCCGCGTGACCTGCCCCATCAGGGTTACCTTGTAGCCTTCGACTTTGTAAGTGATGTTGTCGAAGACGCCGAAGTAGGGCAGCATCAGGATTTCGTGCCGGACTTCCTTCTGAATCCGCTCCACGGCCCGCGCTGGAACCTCTTTTTGTGTCTGCGCCATCAGGACGAGCACTGTCCAAGGCGCGAGGAATACCAAGCTCGCAATGACTCTGCGTTTCATGTCCATTCCTCCGACGCTGAGATGGTGTTCAGCCAACATTTCCGCTTTCAAATCTCGACCGTCCGATTACATACGTCTGACTGCCTCTGAACGCATTCGCACGGGCGGCTTTCCGGTGTCGAGCGCCTCAGCGATCACACAAGGCTTTCGTCCTACCTCCTCGGAGGGTTCCAAACCCCTAAACTGCCGCCTTTCCAACCCATAACTCCGACACCTGTCTGACCAGGCCTACCTCGCCGCCGAGTTCCGCCTCCGGCCAGTGCTTTCGCCTACCCCGATGGCGATGGTAGCGCCGCTATCCTGAACAGCAGGGCTCCAAAGGGCCGCCGCGTCAGATGACTCTCCGCCAAAAGCAGCCAATAACAAGCATGCTTCACCAGCCGCCCTCCGGTTATCACGAGCCGTTGCTGCACGCGGGTCAACGACCAACCGTCGATCCTCCGGGACACCACCGCTTACATTCTCTCCGTCTTTCTTTCCACTGTCTGTACTGCTTTGCTCATTGCACTGGTCAAGATGAGTCACTACCGAAATTACGGTGACCAAGGGCGCTGCGGCTAGCTGCACCGGCACCGCGGCCCCGCGCTGCTGCTGCGGCAAGGATATGGCAAAGAAGTAACGGCTCTTTGGTCCGACCGGTGAAGGCTCTGGCTGAAAGAGCCGGCGCCTGCAGTGCGGGAGAGATTTAACCTGAAGGTTCCGGTGTGTGACCTCTCCCGCCTCCAGCAGCCGCACTATTCGCTTTTAGAGCGGTTGCTGACGCCGTAGATGGCACGGCAGACGGCAGCCCACCTCCCGTTGATGTCGATGCCCTTTTCGAAGAGGGATTAAGCGTCGCTGAAACCATTCGGCGCATCAGGCAGGACTATACCCGGCCAAGGGGTGGCCGATAAAGTCATTGCGGAACTAAACCATCACCTGGGCCTCAGGAATCGCTCCTAGCGCCTCTAAACGCGAAATTCCAAATAATTAGCAGTAGCATCGAAAGTCTCATTTCAGCTTGTGACCCAGGATTCCTGTCATAGACTTCACTCGGTTCGTGCCCCGGCGGTGAAACGCTAGAGGCCCGATCCTTAGTCCGGGCTATGACTTGTTCCTCGCCCCCATGACCAGCAAGACGACCCCTCCAGCCAATCCCAACCCTCCAAGTATTGGAGGAAGGGGAATTCGCTCGTGAGTTTCTGTGGTGAGATGCACCGATCCCACATCGAGGACTTTTTTCTGACGTGTGTAGTTGATGCCTTGATAGGCGAGGACCACTGCGCCCAGAACGATTAACAAAATCCCAACCCAACTGATCGGTTTCATGTTTACGTCACCTCAATTAGATGACTCTTCGGCCTTGAACGAGCCTAATTACAAGAACAACGATGGCCAAAACCAACAGAATGTGGATGAACCCACCTAAGGTGTAGGAAGTGATCAGTCCCAATAGCCACAGCACGAGCAAAATCACGAAAATTGCCCAAAGCACGGTTTTCCTCCCACACCCGATTCAAGCTACATTGTCCTCTGTCCCAACAACTAAGCCGGAATTTCCGATTTCAACTGTATCTCTGCGCAAAACCATACGCCTGCCGCCCTCTCGTGTCAAGTTCAGATCGACAGTTCAGATCGACATATCCGCCCTCGGGTCCCAAATCGTCTCACCCGGGTCTTCGTCAACGACCCCCGCTAACGAGGGAATTACCGAGGGTTTGACATGGATACTGGTGCTTGGTTACGTAAGAAAGTGGCACAATGCGGTGGCTGTCTTCCTGAGCCTGAGCGAAGGTTCTCCCTTTGAGAGCACTCCATCCAAACGAGATGATTCGCTCCGCGATACACCGCTCAGCATGGCAGGCTTGGCGCGCCTGTAACACCTATTGCGGTTACACAAGACTAGTCGTGCAGGACTACGCTCAAGAGGCTGCTGTTAACCGTCAAACCCCCGGCGATGCTTTCGTAATCGACAAAGCCCAGCTTCTTGAACTTATTCATGAAATGACTGACCCGCGACCGAGTTGTGCCGACCATTTGCGCCAGGTTTTCCTGATTGATTCTGGGATGTATAGTTTCGGCTCTACTTTCTTTCCCAAAATGCGCCAGCAGCAAGAGAATCCGAGCCAGACGCTTCTCGCTGGAGTTGAAAAGCTGATCGACGAGATCCCCTTCGAATCGGACGTTGCGTGAAAGCAGATGCATGATGAACAATTCCGAGATTTCGTGCTTCTCGTGCAGCATGCGCGCCATCAGCGGCTTCGCAACCCTGACCAGATTGCAATCTGTCAGTGTGGTAGCCGTGGCGATGCGCAACGGCTGACCGGCGAGACATCCCTCGCCGAAGAAGTCACCTTCACCCAGAATGGCGACGATCGCTTCCTTGCCTTGGTCGGATGTTACCGCGATCTTCACCTTGCCTCGTCGGAGGTAGAAGACGGAATCCGCAGGTTGTCCTTGGCAGAAGATGTTGCGGTTCGCGCCGTATTCAACGTCGGTTTTCCCGCCGGCGAATCCAGCGAGGAAGGCTTCCCAATCAACAGGCTGGGTTTTGTTATTTGCCTTACCGACCTCAGGATGGCTTTTCATATTTGCCATAATAACCTCCCTCTGCTTGCTGAAGATATTGAGGCAGAACGGAGCTAGCCAGAATTTCCGTGTTGGCATTTTGGCCAGCATGCAGTATATACCCAACCACCTCCGTTGGGGCTGTTTTGTTCATGCCTTCCATCCCGAGCGACTTCTGCGACCACGAAGGGACCAGTTCTGCCTCTTCCGGGTACAGGAAAACCAGGAACCTCCTCATTTTCAAGCGATTTCTCGGACACCCCTCCGTCCCATAGGCGCTAGAATAAGTCATTCGATGCTCCTTGGCGAACTCGTTGCGCATTGAGGAGGCGGTTCATGAGGTGAGAGAGCGGGTGCTGGAATTTTTCTAGAGAGTAGATTCGTTTTCTTGGTGCCTCCGCTAAAGCCTGACGCGCCTTGGGCCATAGCCGCTGCTTAGCCCACAAGATGAAGGTGCCGTAAATGGCGAGGGTCAAATCTAAACGGCGTAGCTGCACCAGTCGCCACAGACTAAGCCGCGACGCGACGGCATCGGGGAACTCCCCAGGGGGAAAAAGCAATCGCCTCCTCGTGCAAACACTGAATCAAAGCCACCTCAATCAACTTGGCCAGGCAGTAGGTGCGCACCAAGCCCGGCTCGAAGGCGCGGAGCTGATCAAAATGCAAGATGCCTTTGCAGCGTTTAAAAAACAGCTCAATCTGCCAGCGGATGCGGTAGAGTTCCAAGACGACGTCGTCACTGGCGAGCGCTTCCGGCAAAGTGGTCAGCACACAGAAGTAGCCGGCCAGGCGCAAGGCCGTGGCCTGAGGGGTTCTACCTTTTTTGGCGGCATTGCGGCGCAAGTGCTGGCGGCTATCCACACACCCTACAACGATGTGAGCACGCAGGTCATCGCCGGAGTAACTGCGCGATATAAAGGTTCCTGGCCGCCTGACGAAGGCCCAACTGCATGCCGCCCACACGCCATCCGGGTTGACTGTGGACGCTTCCAAGGAGAAACTCCAGCGCGGTAGTGTCTCAAGAAGCGTTTCCGCCACGTCATCAATCCACAACGAGGTCCGTTGATTATCCGGCCTCCTACATGTAACCTTATGGCATGCCTGACTTCACACGATCAGTTAAGCGCTCGTCGGAGCGCCGGCGGGTCCAAATGGCTGTGACTCTTGTGATAGAGGGTTCTATGAAAGCAGTTGACCGCGCGTTCGCCGTGGTCACCGGTACTAGAAACTTGGCAAGACACGTGTTGATTCGACAGGAGTTATTGGCCAAGTTCTTGGAGAGGGGATGTCAAGGGAAAAATTTCCTCCGATGACCGGAGCGTTCTGTTCTGCTTGGCATCCAGCCCCTTGGGATTATGCCGACCAACTTGAATGACCGAATCCGGCATGGGCTTTTTCCACGCGAGCACGCGCGAGCCGAAGGTTTTCCGGAGCTGTGGCAAGCTCTGGGGTCGTGGTTGGTGCCGACCAGGGTTCTATCGGAGGCTCGAGGCCTATGGCTTTTTTAGGTCGTGCGAGGAGGCATAGCGTCACGCAGGAGGCGAGCCCGCGCTGGGGAAAGCCTCGCCTAGCCCTCTGTTGGATGCTCACCCTCGTGGAAAGAGTTCCGCCGGGAACTCTCGCGACCCGAACGCCGGAAACGCTCCGCACCCGCTCGCCGTGGAAAAGCTTGCTGCCTAGCCAACGGTCGGGATTGCCGGCGCTAAGCTTGTGGCTTCAGACCTTCTGCTCGGTAGTGCCCTCCTTTCTTCCAAAGGCTCAAGGTCAGCGCGGCCAGCTTGCGGGCCACGGTCACGCGCAGGATGGCGGGATCGACTCCCTGCTGGGCGCGTGGGTCGTAATAATCCTTAAAAGGTCCGAGGCGACGGATCGCCGTCAGGGCCGCCGGCTTGAAGATTTCCTTCAGCTCGGGCCGGTGGTTGGGATTCAGGCCGCGCGGGTTCACCGCCCGGGCGCGGCGGACGACGCGCCCTCCGACCAGGCCGTACTCGGCGCTGCCGCGACGCACCAGTCCCAGGCCCACATAGGTCCAGAAATTCCGCCGGCTGCGGAAGCGATGCGGGGTCTGCACGCGGGCGATCAACAAGGCTACACGCAGAGGCCCCAGCCCGGGGATCTCCCCCAGACGTGCCGCCACCGTGTGCTTGCGGCTCTCCTCCAGCAGCGCTCGCCGCGCCTTCCTTCGCAGGCTCCGTAGATGGTCCAGTTGGTCGTGGAGCAATTCCCCGCGCAGCCGGCTCGCCCCGGCCGGCAGCCGCTCCAGCCAGCTCGCCCGTTGCTTGCGCGTATACACGCCCCGCCCCGCGCAGTCGATGCCGCGGCTGCGGTAAAACGCCTTGATCCGGTTCATCACCCGTGTGGTGTCCTGCACCAGCGCCTCATAACTGCACGCCAGCTCTTGCAGGCTCCGCAGGCTCCGGCTCCCGTGATAGACCGCACGCAGCATCCCAGCGCGCAACAACTCCGCCAGCTTGCGCGCGTCCCCAGCATCCGTCTTGTTCCCCTCCTTCAGCAGGGCGTTGTGGCGCGGATCGCAAACCACCAACTCCGCTACCCGTCCCGCCAGCAGATCATACAGCCAGGCCGAGTACATCCCTTCTTCGAAGGTCAGATGCAGCTTTCCCCGCAACCCTTCCACGAAACTGAGAATCGGCTGCGCCTTCGTAGCTATGATGCTCGTGTTCACCTCTCGCCCGGCGGCGTTCAAGACCGACGTCACCGTCGTCGCCTGATGGACGTCGAACGCGATATACTTGTCATCGCTCATAAGGGTGCTCCTCCTTGTGAAAGTTGGTTCTTCCAACCCAACCTTACACAATCAGGGGCGCCCTTTCATAATGCGTGACGAGGCTGAATACCTCGCCACTACCGTTGACCTCTCCTCTTATGGTTTGCGACTGCAATCCGACGCCACCCTTGCCCCGGGCCAGCCCGTGGGCCTCCTTCTTGCCGCCGAGCCCGACTGCTTCATTAAAGCGCGCGTAGTCTGGGTAGGCGAGGCTGACTCGGCCCAAGCTGGTCAGGCAGGATTCGAATTCTTGAACCCCCTTACAGGGCCAGTGTGCTGAATATCGAAGGGGTCATACCCTGCCTTTTAATGAGATTCTCCATGCGGGAAGAGCGGCCTTACCCCTCTCATTGACTCAGCACTGATGCCGCTCGAAACAGTGAGCGGGTTTGCTCCCCCCTTACGATGCTTGGAGCTCCGCCGTGCAGTGGGGACAGCGGGTGGCTTTAAGCGGTGTACTGCGAGCCGGGTTGTCATCGGCCTTTGCCAGAGCGGGAACGACGTTAACGCGCAGCGTCTTGTCATTCACCTTGGCCACGGTAATAAGCACAGTGCGGCCGGCAAGAAGCGGCATGAGTTCGACGAACACGGAACCTCCTTTGTGGCACATGCGCTGACTTTCACCAGTGCCACGTGTGTTGTTAATTGGGAAGAAGATTGAGTTGATCGGGAGGGTTACAAATACGGGGCTGTGCAGAAATGCACAGACACCTGGTCACAATCGGACAGACGCCCGCCTTCGTTGCGTCCATGATGATGATGTTTCTTATGGGAAACAAGAGGGCTGCGGTTTGGATGAGTTCAGCAGCTTCCTCTTACAACGGAGGCGAGACGTGGAAACCGTATTGATTGTTCTCTTGGTGTTGTTTTTGCTCGGTGGTGGAGGCTGGGGATATTCTCGCTGGCGAGCATAACGCCCGGTGGTGCTTCGCCAACGGTCCAAACAAGAATCTGACCGTTTGGTCAGATGTGAACACACAATTCATTCCGGAAGCACACATGCTGCCAACAGACCGCTGGCGTGCAGAGTCGAGCCGACAGAGTATCCAGGGACTTCCAGTCGGCGATGATCCGCTACCCCCCGACCGCGTGAAAATGAGAGTCGGGGTAGGGGATCATGGTTGTTGCCCATAGCAAGGTGGTCGGAGCAGAAGCCACGAGAGCGGCAAGCTAATTCCCGGATGCCCAGAGTCCTCGCGGCACAGGACAAAGTGGTTCGACACTTAAGGAGGAAGATACCATGAAACCAAGTACCGAAGACCAAGCGGAAGGCAAGTTTCACGAAGTGAAGGGCAAGATCAAGGAGAAGGTGGGAAAGGCTGCCAAAAACCCAAATCTGGAAAACGAAGGCGCCACCGAGAAGACGGCCGGCAAGGTCCAGAAGAAGATCGGCCAAGTTGAAAAGGTTCTGGGGGATTAGCGGACCAGCTTCCATCGCGGAGGGCGGGAGACTTACCGAGGCCTGACCCGCGCTGGCCCGTGATCACGGGCTGGAGCGTGTTGGCGTCACTGGCGAGTGCAGAGTAGCTCCTCGGTGCGAGATAATCTTGCGTTAAAGTCGCGGTCTTGCGTTTCGATGCCATTTCCTCAGTCCGCAGCTCACAAACGGGGCCGAGGGGAGGGAGGTGCGATGTGAACAGGGGAAAGGTATTGCTGGTCTGCGACGACCCCCGGGGGTTCCCATCTTACGGGGGCATACTGTCGGCTCGCGGGTACGATGTCGTCATGTGCAGTTCCTATGAAGAGGGTGCCCGTCGAGTCGAGATGGAAGACTTCGACTTCGCCATCGTCGGCCAGGGAAGCGCGAGTTTTGAGGGACGATGCGTTCTGGAGCGAGCTGCAGAGATGCATCGGAATATTCCCATCGTCGTGGTGGCGCGCTGCCTAGACATTCACTGCTATCTGGAAGCGATGGAACTAGGCGCCGTGGACTATCTCGAAAGACCGGAGCCGGATCACCTCGGGTGGGTGCTGGAAACCCAATTGCGCCGGCGCGACACAGCTTGAGGGTTATCAACCTTGGGAAGTTGCTCGAATTCAAGGTTGACTTCTCGCCACTCATCGACGAAGGGCTATTTAAGAGTGGTGAAGCGAAAGTGCCTCGACCCCCCAATGATTGGGATTGCGGCGAGTTCGTGCTCATCCACCAAAGCTACGTTAAGTTACAAAATGCCAAGGAGGATAAAACGATGTTAAGAAATGTCAATCATCTAAAGGGTTTTGCGATCCGAGCCACGGATGGGGAGATTGGAACGGTGGATCAGTTCTATTTCGACGATGAGACCTGGGCCATCCGCTACCTCGAGGTCAACACCGCGGGTTGGCTGGCCGGTC
>JBEKHR010000086.1:0-8788 GCA_050012175.1 Terriglobia bacterium
GATGCCGGTCACTTCAGCCACTATGGTCTGGCCAGCGTCGCTTCGCTCCGATCGCGACCGGCATCACATCGGAATCACTGACCGGGATCAAATCGGAATCAGTGACCACCTTCATCGGAATCAGCAATCCTGCCGTATATTTCGTTTGCCTTCTCGGTTCGCCTGTTCTTGGCTTTAGTTAGCTCGGCAGGAATCTCGTCAAGGTCCTTTATCCGTGCCTGAAGGTTCTTGTATGTCCCTACAGTTGTCTCGTCGCCAAAAATCGCCGCCTTTCCTTCGTTCCAGTTGGTGAGAGCGGCAAGAAAGTCTTGATACTCCTTGTTCGGAGCATCGAGCTGGCTACTACTAGATGTAAGCGTTGCTTTCAGGTTTAAGATGCCAAACCCAACCGACCCCGCCATCGACGAGTTGAGAGCACCCGCTATCTCGGCGACCCGCGCATCAGCGTCCCTCTTGACGGCGGTAATACTCGACGTATTGATGAGAACTTGCACGGCCTGTTCGGGCGAGATCCCCAACTCGCCGAAGTCGGATCTCGAATCATTGAGAAACATCTGGTGTTGCTTCTTGAAGTTCTCAATTTTTGAGAGGAGTTTCGTGGCGACCGTGGAGCGCCTGGTGACCTGTTTTCGTTCGTCGAGCAGCTTGTCGCGTTGCCCCTCAAGGTTCGCCAATTCAGTTTGAAGGTTCCCGATTTGTTCTGTCAATGCAGCCATTTCTGCTTGCTTTGCCGGGTCCAACTCGGGTTTGTTGACAATTGCTGGCTTAGCCGCCTCTAGAGCCTCAAGTTCCTTCTTCTTTTCCGCCTCCAGGGCCTCTAACGACTTCTTGTAGCCCGGTAACAGCATCTGCTCGAAAGCGACGATCTGCTCGTTAATTTTGCGCAACTCCGAACGCAACAATTCAATGGCGGTATAGGTCTCGGTTGTTTTGTATTGGATGAGGTCGTCCAACGATTGGAAGTCAAGGTTACCGGGGTCCCCAACATGAGAGAAAATTACACTTTTCAGTTCATGGTCGAATCGGCTATCACCCCCGCCACGCAACTCGTTGCATATAGTCTCAAGATGGTTCTGCGGAATGTATTTCACCGTTTCGACCGCAGTAGGGTCAACGTCTTCATCGAGGATTCTGTCAACATCCGGTCCACTCTCCCAGGAAAGGGTCGCACGAAAGTGCTGGGCTTTGTTGTCCTTCTGCTTGCGGAACTTACTCGTACTGAGGAACGAAAAAGAACTGCCATTTCGAGTCTGTCCTACGAGTCCAACGGCGTCGGTAAGGGCACTCTTCCCACTCCCTTTGTTCCCGATTATGGCAATCAAGCCGGGATTGAGTAAGATTTCACAGTCAAACCACTCTTCTCCTAGCGTCGACCCTGGCACCTTTCTGATAGTAACTTTGTTTATATACTTCGTCTTATTCTCGGCAACTCGCTTGAGAATGGGGGGCAAATCACCCCGGTAAACTCGACCAGTGGGCTCGGTAAGTATCTGTCTCAATCCTTTAAACGTGGGGTCGGCGCGAATCCAGTTCGGAATCTTCAGCTTGTATTCCTTGGCATTATGATTGTCAGAGCAAATTACCATTGGAAACTGCCGGCCTATTTTCGGAAACACGACATTCTCGTAATCCTCGGCGTCCGAGGGCCGACCAAGTTCAAGCATATCAATGCAAGTCTCGGCCAAGTCTTCCTTGACAGCCTGTTTGAACGCCTGGGCATTCGAAATACTCTCGATTGAGTTTGATTTCTTGCCCGCGTGGACCGAAACCAATCCGCCCAAGTCGTGTATCAACTCGGCAGCGTCCTTGAAGTCGACGTAGATCTTGTCGTTCCCCTTCTCCTTTACAGCAGATTCCGTTAGATCCAATTTCCCTTGAAGGATAGTCCAAATGTGCCCAAGGTCTAGCTCGTCCGGAAATATGGCAATGATGTGAACCGACTCGCTCCCGCCGAGCTCTGTCCGAAGTTCTATGCCCGGTAGCACTGTCAGGTCATTACCCGCGAGGCTCTGCAGGCGCTTTACACGTTCGACATCTATGAGGTGGTGGTCAGTGATAGCCACGACCGCAATGCCCGCGGCCTTGAGAGCTGCGACCAAATCCTCACTACTTAACCCTTTGTTCGAGTATTCGTAAGAGGAGGGGGTGTGAAAGTGCAAGTCCCATTTCCGCCATTCCGAGCCTCTTGGCCATCTGATAACTTGTCCAAAATCCGGGGTTGCTACTGACGAAATATTTTCATCCGACATATATCTTCCTCGCAGAAACCAATCCGGAAAAGATTGCTAAGATATTATATGCCTTAGACAGACTAATAGAAATTGACAGGCCGTCGCTCTTGGCAACCACATGCTGGAGTTTAGAATAGGTGCGGTCAGTGAACGCCAAGTCGGAGCGGGACCGAACGAGCCAATGCCTTTCAGCGCGTGAAACTTGTGCCCGGTCAGCGCGAGGTAATCTACCGGAACGTTTCGCACGTCAATCTCCAACTTGCCCGCCGCTTGCACCGTATCGCAGTGATACAGCACGCCGCGCGACCGGCAGATTTCGGCGATCCGTTCGACAGGGAACAGCACACCCGTCTCGTTGTTCGCCCACATCTCAAAGGCAGTGGTCAGTCGTCAGTGGTCAGTGGTCAGTTGAACCAACAAAAATGCAGCAAGCCGTCACGGTCAACAGGTAGGTAGGTGACGCGATAGCCATCCTCCTTCGGGCGACCACCCCTGCACCCCTCCTCATCCAGGCTGAGCGTGCCCCACATCTCTCGCTGGACACAGCGGGCCCACCTCTGTCTTCTGCCCCTTTCCCGAGGAGAAGGGGACGGAATTGGGTCTTTGCCCTCTCCCAAGGGGGAGAGGGTGGACCGCGATCCCGATTCACTTCATCGGGACGCGGGCCGGGTGAGGGGTCACTTGCACGGCGGGGAGGGATCAGATGAGCCGACATAACCAAGCAACCCCTCACCTGGCTCGCTACGCTCGCCGCCCTCTCCCCAAGGGAGAGGGCTAAGTTTCTGACTTCTGCCCCGTTTGTCCAGCCCAAGATATGGGTAAAGACCGGCCCCATCCAGGAGGGGACTCCGGTAGCTTGCTTTCTCGAGCGCTAGGCAGTAATTCAGCACGAAGGAATGTTCGACGCTGGATGTGAGGATGTGCCGCAGGGCTAGGAGTTCACAGTCCGCATTTTACAGTTCACAGTAAGAATCCAGAACGCCTTGACTGTTGACCGTCGACTGTAAACTTCTATTGCCGCGGACCAATATCGAAACACTACCGCGTCGGTGCAGCGCGGCCACAACTCCAGTTACCAATTTGGGTTCAGATTTCCGTCAGGGGAGCAGGGTTGCGTCAAAGTCGCCGCTGGCGAGATGTATGCGCTGCCCGCCGTGTAGACCAGATCATCCTTTGATCCTTCACAACGGTGCCCTTCTTTCCCCGACGAAGCGATTTCTGCAAATCTTGGGTAGTGGGTCAATTTGATGTAGAGGCGGCCTTACGCTGCCATTTGGCGATCCCGCAGACGCGGGATCGCCGCTACAGCATCGAATTGATCCACTACCAATCTTGGAGGGGTCTTGGTTGCGCGTAACAATTAGCGTACAATCTCCTCGGTGGGCAAGTCCGCCAAGTTAGGGCCACCCATTACTTCCACAAGCAGGAGCAGCCCATGCCGAGCCGCCATTCATTTGGTGAGATTCATCTTGATGTGACTGCGGGTCGTGAGCAGGCACCGGTCACGCCTAGCTCCGAGACCCCTTTTCGAATCGCCATCCTCGGGGACTTCAGCGGCCGCACAAATCGTGGTTTGTCTGAAAGTGGGGATGCCCTCGCGAGCCCGCGTCCCCAGATGATCGATCGCGACAATTTTGACTCTGTGCTGGCAAGAATTGCGCCTCGGCTTGAACTGGCTCCGGGGGGAGAGGATGCCTTCCGCATCTCATTGAAGTTTGGTGATCTGGACGATTTTCATCCTGACAGGCTCTTTGAGCAGGTTCAGATGTTCCAGAAGTTGCGGGAGACGCGGCAAAAACTCAACGACCCGGCGACATTTGCCAAAACGGCTTCGGAACTAGGCCTTGTAGGGAAACAACCCTCGGCACAAATCGCCCCTGCAGCGCCTGCGCACCGAGTCACCGGGGCGGATATACAGCGGGTGGTTGCGGGTAGCCTTCTGGATGAAACGATCGAAGCAACCGAGGGCAGGGCAGCAGAAGAGTATCCCTCCAAGCCTGCCGACGAATGGACCACCTTGCTAAATAAGATTGTCGCTCCCCATGTGGTCGCCAAAGCGGACCCTCGCCAGGCAGAACTGGTTGCCCTGATCGATAGAGCCACCAGCGCCCAGATGGCGGCTTTATTGCACGCTCCCGACTTCCAAGCCCTTGAAGCTGCGTGGCGCGCCGTGTTCTTTCTGGTTCGAAATATCGAAACGGATACTCAGCTTAAGTTATTTCTGATCGATGTCTCGAAAGAAGAACTTGCCCAGGACCTGTTGGCATCCAGCGATTTGAGCTCGACGGGAATCTACAAATTGCTCGTGGAGAAGACAGTGGGTACGCCCGGGGCGGAACCGTGGGCAGTTATTGCAGGGGATTTCAATTTCGGCCCTACCTTGAAAGATGCCGAACTGCTTGGTCGGATGGCGAAAGTGGCCGCCGGGGCCGGCGCCCCATTCATTGCCGGCGCGAGTCCGCGCCTACTGGGTTGCGACTCAGTCCTCGACCTGCCTGATCCGCGGCAATGGAAGATTCAGATGTCCGGGGAGACTGCCGCCTCCTGGCAATCATTGAGGAGCTCGCCCGAAGCTCGCTATGTTGGATTGGGACTTCCCCGTTTTCTTTTGCGGCTACCCTATGGGAAGGATACCGAACCCGCTGAACTCTTTCAGTTCGAAGAAATGCCTGATCCCGCCGCCCATGAGAACTACTTGTGGTGCAATTCAGCTTTTGCCTGTGCTTTATTGCTGGCGCAGTCTTTCGCAGAGCAGGGGTGGGAACTACGGCCAGGCACGATTTCGGAAATAAGCGGACTGCCCATCTATATCCACACGGTGGAAGGAGAGCTCGGGAACCTGCCTTGCGCCGAGGTTTTGTTGACGCAGACGGCAGCGGAGAAAATGATGGAAAAGGGTTTCATGCCGCTTGCCTCGTTAAAGGATCAGCCGACGGTCCGGCTGGTGCGATTCCAGGCAATTGCCGAGCCTCTCAGTTCCCTGGCCGGCCGCTGGAGTTCCTGAGGCGGTGATTGGCGGCAGTATGACAAAACCCGAGTTGACCCCTTACGACGAAATTGCCTACCCGACATTTCCCATTTCATACACACATCCTGATCGCCTGGCGACCGTAGCGACGCACTTCGGCATGAGGCCTGCGGCTGTCGAGCGATGCCGGGTGCTGGAGTTGGGGTGTTCTACCGGGGCCAACTTGTTGTCCATGGCAGTCATGCTGCCGGAAAGTGAATTTGTCGGAGTCGATTTGGCAGGAAGACCGATTGCCCAGGGAAAGGCCAGGGTGGAAGCTCTTGGGCTGAAGAATCTTGCTTTCCGACAGATTGACTTGCTCGAGATGGCCCCGGACTACGGCAAGTTCGATTACATCATCGCGCATGGTCTCTATGCGTGGCTTCCGCCAGAGGTTCGTGATCAGATCCTGGCCATCTGCAAAGGCAGCCTGCAACCTCAGGGAATTGCCTATGTCAGTTACAACACATTTCCAGGGTGTTATTCACGGGTAATGATCCGTGAGATGATACTCTTCCACAATCGGGATTTCCATGATCCGCAGCAGCAGATGCAACAGGCCGTCACCTTGCTCAAGCTGCTGGCAAATTCGCGCACGGGACCCGACAACTATACGAAAGCACTCCAGGAAGAGTTTGAGCGAACGTCCAAGCGGTCAAGAGAAGCTCTTTACCATGACGAGTTGGCAGAAGTCTTCCAGCCCGTCTATTTTTACCAATTCATGGAGCACGCTCAACGCCATGAACTCCAGTTCCTGGGGGAAGCCGACTTTTTCGAGATGCACACAGGAGGCCTCACGCCCCAGGCGAAAGAAGTGCTCGATAAGACTTCCGATGACATCATTTTGAGGGAACAGTACCTGGACTTCATGCGCGGCCGGGCCTTCCGGAAAACGCTTTTGTGCCACAAAGATGTGCAGCTCGACCGCTCGGGGAAATCCGTCTCAGTCAGGTCATATTACGTTTCGTCTCAAGCGCGGCCGAACTCACCAGCTCCGGACTTTTCTCCGGGGGCGGAAGAGACTTTTCGTAGTGGCAGTGGAGCCGAACTTATTACCGCGAACCCATTGGCGCGCGCCCTGCTTTGGTACCTGATCGAGTCACAACCACAGCGAATTGCTTGTGAAAAGCTCCTGACCGAAGTCGAGTCCCGGGCCCGCCAAGGGCTGGGTTTTGTTCCGAAACCCGATCAGGATTTCGCCTCTGACCTTTTAGATTTCGTATGGCAGACATACTCGGCTGGACTGCTCGATCTGCACGTGTACGTTCCGCCTTTCGCGACGAAGGTCAGCGAAAGGCCTGTGGCAAGCCCCCTGGCTCGACTCGAGGCTCGAGACAGTGATGTGGTAACGACACTGCACCACAGGAGCTTGCGTCTAGGTGATGCGCTGCAAAGAGGATTGGTCATGCTCATGGACGGCACCCGCGACCACGATGCTCTGAGAAAAGATCTTTTCAAGCTTTTCGAGTCAGGGGCTCTAACGCTGCTTGACGGTGACAGACCAGTGAGTGACATGCAGACTGTGGAGAAAAGGGTTGCCGCTGAGACCGAGGACGTGTTGGGGGGCCTCGCGCGCCTGGCTGTACTAATCGAGTGAGTGTCAGTCAGGGGTAATGGCAGCAGTGGTTTTTTCAACTTGTCGAACAGCGCGGCTGATGGCCGCAACCAAAAGGGGATTCTCTATGTCCTCCGTGCCTCTCAAGCATCAACACAGAGAACACGGAGGATCTCAGTGGCCTCTGTGTTGAGGTTCTTCTTACCAAGGAGCACACAGAGGGACCTTTGCTGCCTAGGAAGAAGGTGAGAACTAGTGCAACAACAGGAGGTCAAGTTGGGGATGCGACAGGAAGGGCCGGCAGGCGCCTCAGCCATGCGATTGCGGCTCGAACAATCGCCACATTTCGCCTTTTTGTGTGATTTTCTGCGCAGTTCGGAATTCAACGAGAAGTCAATTTGTTGCCGGGTGGGCATGGCAGGTCTCAATGAATTCTTTTCCAATGACCGAGCGCGGCTAACTCTTTCGGGCGAATCGGATGGGCTGGGCGTCCTGATCCGCCTGTTCCTGATGGGAGAGCCGCTCGGGGTAAAGGACTTGGAACCCGTGATCCCGGCACGCGCGTTGGAAGCTATGAAAGACCTGGGCTTGCTGATTGAAGACCCTGCGGACCACGCGCGAGTATGTGCCAGTGTGGCGCTCTATCCTGTGGGGCGGTTATTCATTGTTTCGGATCGATGGACTACGCCGGAGGGCAACGCCCCTGATTTGCCAGATGATTTTGTTTTTCCGGCGATTACTGCAAACACCTCGCAGTTCATGGCGACCTTGCCGCGGGATCCTTGCGAGAGTTTCCTCGAACTTTGTTCCGGCACCGGCGTGGCGGCGTTGGAGGCCGCACGGCACGCGAACCACGCATGGGCAGTTGATATTACTGAGCGATCCACGCAGATGGCGGAATTCAACCGCCTGCTCAATGGGCTTAACAACCTCACGACGATCCAAGGAGACCTTTATGAATGCCTCGGCGACCTGACGTTTGACCGTATCGTCGCCCATCCACCCTATATGCCCGTGCTGAACCGTGCCCAGATCTTTTACGATGGAGGCGCGGACGGAGAACAGGTGACGCGCCGTATCGTGATGGGGCTGCCCCGCTACCTGCGACCGGGTGGGTGCTTCTATTGTCTGGCGCAGGGATCGGACCGCGAAGGCGCGCCTTTCGAGCAGCGTGTAAGGGCTTGGCTGGGCGAAAAACAATCGGAATTTGATGTCATGGTCATTATTAGGCAGCCGCAAAACCCTGGTGATGCGGCAATGCAGTATGCCGTAAAATCAAAGGGGGGTGGCCAGGCAGCCCATCAAATGAGAGAAGCGTTGAGGGGCCTCGGCATCCAATTGATGGTTTACGGATGGATGCTCATCCAGAGAAGGGAAGATGCCCGTCCGGTCTTCACCACCCGGAGAACCGTTGGCCCGAATACGGGGCGGAACGAGATTGATTGGCTCCTGAAGTGGGAAACCGCTGCTGTAAAGCCTGAGTTCATTGAGATACTCGCTGAAACGCACCCCGTCGCCGCCCTTTCCCTTGAACTTCACGCAGTCCACCGGATGAAGGAGGGGGATTTGGCGCCTGAGCAGTTCTCGTTGCACACTGAGTATCCTTTCAGTGTGGACTGTCGAGTGCAGCCCTGGGTGGGGTTCCTACTCCCACAATGCGACGGGAAGTTGACCGTGCGGCAACTTCTTGCGTTTTGCAAGCAGAACAATTTTGTGCACCCGGAGACGCCGCTGGCGGAGTTTACCAAGCTGCTCATGGTTTTTGTAGCGGGCGGATTCCTTGAAGTGGAAGAGTTCAAATTGCCTGTGAGGGCAGTAGGCGGCGGGCAGAAAGAAGAAAGCAATTCAGAATTCAGAATTCAAAATTGTACTAGTGTTATGCGTCTAACGCTTCTTTACAATGCCTGATTTTTTTCATGATCCTGGAAGCGGTCGCAGTCCAGATGAACGGACGAGGGTTACGGTTATTCTCTCGAAGGTATTCAGAGATGGCGC
>JBEKHR010000087.1:0-8775 GCA_050012175.1 Terriglobia bacterium
CCGTATCCCACAATGCCAGCGCTCTTCGGCGACGGTCCTCCAGCAGATCGGCACTACCCTTCAGTCGGGGCATAAGAGTTCCCCCCTGAAGGTCAGTGTATTGCATTATTTATGCAGTGGTCAATAGCACTTAGCGCAGAGCTGTTTTTAGCTCTGCAGCCTTTGGCCTGGCGACATTCGGTCTTGCCCACGGAGGCTGGGCCAAAGAAATTGCCGGCAGGTCGCGGTTATGGCGGCTGTTCCTGTACGGTCCGAAGAGCCGCAGACCTAAAAAACAGGTCTGCGCCACCCACTCCGATGTCGCCCGCCGACTTTACTTGACGCTGTTCTGCGGCTCATTTAGACTTCCATCATTGCCATTGTGCGGGTATGGGAACTGAATGAAAAAGGAAACGATACTTACGGCGGTGGTTTTCTTCGTGGTGGGATTTCTTGCGGGGTATATCACGGACGCGCAGATGAACTGGAGCGGGCGGCAGAAAGCTGTGATGACGGCAACCCCGGCCATGCCCTCTCAGATGCCTGGCGGGGGCGCTCCTGGTGCAGCCCAGGATGCAGGCATGCCGCCAGGATTGCCTGAGGGGCATCCTCCCATCGACCCCGCGTTGGTTATCAAGCAACTCCAGGAGCAAGCGGAACAAAACCCCAAGGATTCGGACATTCCTTTAAAACTCGCCAACTTCCTGTACGACCAGCGGCAGTACCAACAGGCAATCGAGTGGTACCAGAAATCCCTGGCCATCAATCCGAAGAACGTCAACGCCCGCACTGACATGGGAACTGCATACTTTTACCTCGGCCAGACCGGACAGGCGCTGAAAGAATACAGCCAATCGCTGGCCATTGATCCCGACCACAAGCCCACCTTGTTGAACGTGATTGTGGTGAACCTGGAAGGGACCCACGACACCGCAGCCGCCCAGCGGGCGTGGGACCGCCTGCATAATCTGGATCCCTCGAATCCAGCTCTTCCAAGCTTGAAGGAGAACTTGGACGCGGCGCGGGGCTCCGGCGGTGGCGCTCTACCCAGGCAGTAAACTCAGGGCATCCCCCAGGCCTCTCGAGCCGTCTGACAAACGAGGGGGCCAGGAAAGAAACTGCGGGGATTCTTCGTCCCCCAAAGGACGGGGGCCTCAGAATGACAGGGGGAGAATGACAGGGGGCGGAAGAACGGGGACTCAGAATGACAGGGGGCCGGGAAGCTGACGGCTGACGGTTCATGGGACGCTTGCTCTCCTATTTCGTGGAATTAGTCTTCCTCATCGTGATCGCGAAGATGCTGGGCCGGGCCCTGCAAGGTCTCTTCAGTCCCTCTCCGCCGCGCCGGGAGAATCGTGCCGTGGACGGGGGAACTCGAGACTCTTCCCGGATGCACATTGGCAAGACCGAGCGCGACCCGGTTTGCGGCATGTTTGTTTCCACAGAACTTTCCCACCGCCTCGTGCGCGGCTCGGAGACCCTTCACTTCTGCTCCCATGAATGCCTGGAGCGATACCAAAAGGAAATGGCGAATGTATCGTCTTGAGCGGGAAAACCTCGCGCCAGCGCTGCATCGATTCCGGAGCGTCCGGCTGGTCTCTGCGCTGGTACTGCTAACCCTGTGGGCGCCCACACCTGCCCTGGCGTGGGGCGGCCAAGTGAGGCTCACCCGCCGGTACCAAAGCGGCCAGAAAATGGTCTACGCGACCAAGATGCACACGAAGGCGGTGATTCACTCCGAGCCCCCCGAACTTCAGAATTTTCTGCCTCCCCTGCCCACCAACTTCTCCGTGCAGCAGCAGAACACCGTGACGGTAAAGGCAGTCCATAGCGACGGCAGCGCTGACATTGAGAATCATTTCGACAAGTTCGAATTCCAGTCGGACCTCGCCGACCGCGTGCCAGCGAATTTCCGCGACCCCGCCGTAAGCGCGCAGCAGGAAATCAGCGAACACGTGGCGGGCCAGGATATCGTCGCCCACTTTGACCGCAACGGACAGCTCCTGGGGTTTGAAGGCGGGGAGGGCTTGTTCGAGCAGTTGGATCCGGCCTATCGAGAGTCGCTTCGTCAGGCATTGAGGTTCTTCCTTCAGCAAGTGGGAGGCGATAGTCTCTATCCCGAGCACCCGGTGAAACCGGGAGAGACTTGGAAGCGCAAATTCGACTCGCCGGCGAGCGCGGCGTATCCCTATAACGTCGAAGGGGAGAACACCCTGCGTTACGTCGGCAAGACCAAGGTCGGAGGCGTAAAAGCCGCGGTGGTGGAATTCAGCTTCGTGGACGTGCTGAGGCCCTCGCCTGCCGCCCTTGGGAAGGCGGATCCGCTGGCCCAGCTTGAATCCCACGGTCTGGGAGTGGACATGCGCATCGAGGGCCAGGGCAAAGGCCGGGTGCTGCTGGCGCTCGACGACGGGAGGGTGCTCCAGAACCATGGCACCGTCCACCAGACCTTGAGCGCCCGTCTCAAAAGCTCGGCCCCGCTCCCCTTTACGAATTCACAAACCTTAAAGCTCGAAGTGCAATCCGACACAGAAATGGACGTGGAAGGTTCCGGCAGGTGAGCCTGAGAAAAAATCTTCGTGCGGAGGCTTCCAGCCTGGAATTCTTTATTGACAAGCAGGCAAGCCACTTTATAATCATCTAAAGTCTCGCGTCAGGAAAAGAGGCTCAGCGAAAAAAAGATGAATCACCAGCTCAGCGCCTCGTGGCCGGTGGTCCTCAGCGTAGCGGGCTTCGATCCCTCCTCCGGAGCAGGAATCGCTGCGGACCTGAAAACATTCGGTGCCCATGGCTGCTATGGAGTGGCGGCCATCACGGCGCTCACCATCCAAAACACTCAGGGCGTCACCGCCCTCTACCCGACTGAACCCGCAGTTCTGAAAGACACCATTGCTGCCCTCCTCGCGGATGGCCGTGTGAAAGCCATCAAGGTTGGCATGCTGGCAAATCGAGCCAATGCGGAAGTTGTAAGCGAGATCCTCGAATCCAATCCGCCGCTCCCCTCCGTGCTCGATCCTGTTTTTCACTCCTCGAGCGGGAGAGACCTGGCGGATCAGGCGTGCCAGGAGTTTGTCCGCGAGCAATTAATCAAGCGCGCCTCCGTGATTACGCCCAACCTTCTCGAAGCCTCGGCACTGACCGGCCTCCGGGTGGAAAACCAGGAAGCCATGAAGTCGGCAGCGCGCAAGCTGGTCGAGATGGGCGCGCGCGCCGTGGTGGTGACCGGCGGCCACCTTGATAAAGCCATCGACGTTTTCTTTGACGGCTCGGCGCTCGAAGTCTTCATGGGTGACCGCGTAAAGCCCGATAACACCCACGGCACCGGCTGCACGTTTTCTTCCGCGATCGCGGCCAACCTGGCGCTGGGCCGCCAGCTTCGCGATGCCGTCGTGCTGGCCAAAGCCTACGTTACCGAGGCCATCCGCAAGGCTTACGTCGTGGGCCCCGGCCGTGTACCCCTCAACCATCTCTACCGCATGACACAACCTTCCCGCCTCGCCGACCACTCAGCCGCGGTAAGCGAACCGGTGCTCTGAAATGGAAATTTCGGTTCATTGGCTTGGGGGGAGGAATCCTTGAGAATTTGCCTCGTCAATAGGAGGCAGGTGTGAAACGCGCTACTCCATCTGTGCTCGTTCTGCTCGTAGCTTTCCTCAGTGTTGCGACCCTCGCGCAGGAACCAACGGCTTCTCCGGTTGCGCAGGAGACGTATTGGCCGACACACGGATGGCGATCCTCCACTCCGGAAGCCCAAGGCATGGACTCAGAGGTCCTTGCGCAGGCCTTCGATTACGTCCGGCAAAACCAGATTCCGATCCATAGTTTACTGATCGTGCGCAACGGTTACGTTGTGCTGGACGCATATTTCTATCCCTTCCAGGAAGGTCTGGTACACGACGGGGCGTCGATGACAAAGAGCATTACGTCCACGCTCATCGGAATTGCCATCGGCGAGCACAAGCTCAGCAGCGTGCGCCAGCCTGTGCTTTCGCTCTTTCCCGAACGGAACATCGCCAACCGCGACGAGCGGAAAAACCGGATGGCCGTTGAGCACCTCCTGACCATGACCTCCGGCCTGGATTGCCATGTTGATCACGGCGAAATCACCCTGCGGGAAATGATGCAAAGTAAGGACTGGGTACAGTTCATGCTCGATCGCCCCATGCTGGCGGAGCCCGGCAGCAAATTTGAATATTGCAGCGGGGGCATGCACCTGCTTTCAGGAATCATTTCTCAGACCACGGGCAGCAGTGAACTGGAATTTGCGCGACGCGAGCTTTTTCAACCTCTGGGCATTGAGGACGTCATCTGGCCTTCCGATCCTCAGGGAGTCAGCAACGGTTGGGGGGATCTCCACCTGCGGGCGCGCGACATGGCCAAGATCGGGTACCTGTGGCTCCACCAGGGGCGCTGGGAAGGCCGGCAAATCGTCCCGGCGGAGTGGATGCAGGCGGCAACCCAGGCACACTCGCATCCCGGCCAGAGCAATGTGGAATATGGGTATGGATTCTGGGTTTACCCGCAAAGGAATCCGATCGAATACGAAGCGCTGGGACGCGGAGGCCAGCGTATCACCGTCACGCCCGCCGAGAATCGCATTGTGGTGTATACCGGGGGAGGATTCGAACCGGGGGACATCGGAAAGTTCATCGGAGAATCGATCAAATCTGGCCAGCCTCTGCCGGAGAATCCGGCCGGCCGCACTCGATTGGCGGCAGCAGTCAGCGCCGCTGCTCGCCCCCCGGAAGCGTCGGCGACTCCCATGTCCAAGGTTATCTCCGGCAGGAAGTACGTGGTTGAAGCCAATCCTCGGGGACTGAAATCGTTCTCGCTCACCTTTTCAGGACCGAGCGAAGCGGTCGCGCATTTGGAATCAACTGACGGCCGGATCGAACAGCGGCCGCTCGGTCTTGATGGGATCCCCCGTCTCTCTCCCGGCGGTCGATTTGGGCTACCCGTAGCATTGCAAGGCCGGTGGGAGACCAACAACACGTTTGTTTTTGACTATGATGAAGTTGCCAACATCAACTCCTACCGCTTCCGGCTCACGTTTGTCCACGACGACGTCAGCGTCGAGCTGAGCGAAAAAACCGGCCTGGTGGAAGCCAAGTTTCAGGGGAAATCAATCGGTAACTGACGCCTGTCTGATGCGGATTGTTCGTCATTCGTAGAGGAAAACGCCACCGGCTGTGACCCGAAAGTAGTATGACGCGATCGGAAAGGAGCATCATCCTCGTGAATGCGATGCCTGTGATTACCACGCCCGCTGCGGTATTTCCCTTTCGCAAACTCCGGGTACGAATTTGGACCCTGGTAGGTTTTCTCTTCTTGGCTGCTGGCCATGGGATTGCACAAGCGGCGCCGGAGGGCGCGGATGGCATCAGCAGACTGACAAGTCCACTCGTCCTGGACGGCAAAATGGGGGACCCGGGGTGGAAGTCGGCCACCAGGTACGCAGATTTCAAGACCCGCCACCCCGAGGCCGGCCAATCGCCCTCGGAGCGGACCGAGGTGTATCTGGCGTACGATGCGGCAACTCTCTACGTGGCCATTCGGAGTTTCGACGATGAGCCCAAGAAGATACGGGCGCTAGCCGCCACCGGGGACGATGCGTGGAAAGATGATTGGGCCGTCCTCTGCCTCAATACCTACGACGACGCTCTCAATAGCTTGTTCTTCCTGGTGACGCCCGGAAATGTTCGGTCGAGCGGCACCCTCGACAACGACAACAAGCCCCAGCTCACGCTGGACATGAAATGGGAAAGCCGGGCCAGCGTCGTCGACGACGGTTGGATCGCGGAGATGGCGATTCCTTTGCGAATCCTGCCCTTTCAGGGTAGCGATCGCGTCACCATGAGCTTCAAGGTGGCCCGCTTTATAAGCAGGAAGGCAGAGGAAGAGAACCTCCCGGAGATGAAGCCGGAAGGGCGCGAGTACGAACAGTATCGCGAGATCGTCTTACGCAACGTTGTCCCGTCGTCGCTGCCAGCCTCCGAGGTTTACCGGCAGGGGCTGGAGAATTTAAGGCGCAACCGGCTACAACTGCACGATTTGGGGTACGAGGAACAGTTGCACAAGTGGGGCGACGCCTCGGTCCTTGACTACCTGATCTTCCGCTCGCGCGAACTCAAGGCCAGCCGGCATCCGTTCCACTTCCAGCGAGCTCCTGAAGACGAGAGGGTCGCGGCTTTGCTTGCCACCATGGAGTATGCTCCCGGAAAGCGAGTCGGCAACGTGGAAAGGTTCCTGACCAGAAGCGCCACCACTTCGTTCCTGGTGATTAAGGACGACGTGGTGCTCTATGAACACTACTTCAACGGTTACCGGAAGAACTCGCTTGTGACCTCGTTTTCTATGGCCAAGTCGTTCGATTCAACACTGGTTGGCATTGCGCTTGATGAAGGGAAGATGGGCAGCGTCCACGATCCGATCACCAAGTATCTGCCCGAGCTGGCGAGACGAGATCCGAGGTTTGCGCAAATCACCATCCAAGACTTGCTGCTGATGTCATCCGGCATCCGCTACAACGAAGACCCGCCGTATCAAGACAACGACGTGACCTATCACGCCGTCGACCTGCGCCAAGCGGCCATGGAAAAGACCGCCATCGTGGATGCTCCCGGGAAACATTGGCTCTACGACAACTACCATCCGCTTCTGCTGGGCATGATCCTGGAACGGGTGACCGGCATGTCTGTGACCGCGTACTTGCAGGAAAAGCTGTGGGAGCCCCTGGGAATGGAATACCCCGGCTCGTGGAGCATTAACGGCGACAATGACGGTCTGGAAAAAATGGAAAGTGGCATCAATGCTCGGACGATTGATTTCGCCAAATTCGGGCGCCTGATGCTGAACCATGGACAGTGGGAGGGAAAGCAAATCGTGTCGCAGGCCTGGGTGGAGCAAGCCACCGAAGCCGAAGAGAGGCCCTCCAGCTACTATGGAGACGACCCTTTCTTCGTCTCCCTAGGCCATTACTACAAGTACTTCTGGTGGGGAGACAAACGTCCCGGGGGCAAGAGCGACTTCCACGCCGTGGGTAACAAGGGACAATACATTTACATCTCGCCCCAGAAGAGGGTCATCATTGTCCGCAACGGCTTCGATTTCGGAATCCCGTCGTCACGATGGGCGCGCCTGTTCTACCAACTGGCGAACGGCTTGTAGGAAACTCCGGTGCGCACGCACGCTGGATTGGGAAGCTGGTGCAGCGGCGGGAAGATGGCCGGTGTCACGGCAGCCCGCGTAGCGGGCGATAGAACTTAGCCCAGGGCGCAAGCCCTGGGAAACCAAGCCCCAGCGCCGGTCAAGCCCCGGAAGGGGCGAAAGAAATCACGACCAAATGTAACGTTCGTCGTAAGCAATGCCGTTCTTCCTGAGAAAGGCGACGAATTCCTCTAAGGTCACGTGGCGGTGATGCTTCTCTTGGTCTTGAATATATCGCACCACGGCAGGCGCCAGGGAATGACTGACGCTGAACGCTCCGTAGCCGGTTTGCCAGTCGAAGCCGGCATAGTGCCGGCTGCGATGCACCCAGCGCGAGGAATTGGTTTTCACCACGCGGAGAGCGTCGGCCGTCGCTACCGTGGGCGGTAACGAGCAGAGTAGGTGAACGTGGTCGGGCCTGGCGTTTGCGGCCCTGAGGGCGCCGCCGAGCTCGCGCACGATGCCGCCCAGGTAGGCAAGAAGATCGTCGTGAAGCGAGGCGGTGATAAGAGGCTCGCGGTCCTTGGTGCTGAAAATCACGTGTGTAAGCAGGTTCGTGTAGGTGTGCGACATGTTCTTTCGCCCCTCCGGGGCTTGCAGGGAATTCTACTCGAATATTTTACCCACCGCTTGCGCGGTGGGCTATCCCGCTTCAGCGGGACCCGCTACGCGGGCTATGATGCTGAGCAGGTAACGCAGTTCTTCCCTTGATGGCGAAAGCATACCATGCTGGAATAGTTGAATCCCGTGCGCAAAGGGCTGGGGAATCGGGGCTCGGGGCTGGGGATTTGGGATCAGTTGTCCTCTATCCGCTATGGCCTTGCCAGCCCTCGTTACTGACAACTGAAAACTGATAACTGAAGACTTATTTTCAGTGGCGTGCCCCATCCAGATTGACGACGTGCGGTTGCCGCCGGGGCATCGAGCATGAGAGAATCCCACGGTCAGGACTGGTCGTCCGCCATTAAGATTGGCGGACTTTCAGCCGCGGCGACACCGCGGCTGCCCGCATTGCACGCGCGCACAGGCTGTAACGGAGGTTGGCCAACATCCGGACAGAAGATTGAATCGCGAATCATGCAGCGGCTTCAACGGTGAGTCTGAGCCCAATGGCCTTGGTGACGGCAACCAACGTGGACAGACGAGGGTTGCCGCGGACGGACAACGCCCGGTAGAGACTCTCTCGCTCGATGCCGGCGGCCTTGGCAACTTTGGCGATGCCCTGGGCTTGGGCGAGGTGGCGCAAGGCAATGAGCAGAACGCGGGGTTCGTCCTCATCTTCCAATGCCGCTTTGAGGTACTCGGCGGCAAAGTCCGAGTCCTTACGGGGCCGCCGAACAATGGCCTCGTCGTGGGAGACGCTGGCTTTACGTTTCATGAGGTTTCGCTCTTCCCCTAGTCCCTAGCACCTAGTACTACTACGTTAAGTTATTGACCTCCCACAGGAGAGGTGCTAAGCTCCAGTCCATGACCGAGAGCGAAATCGAGAAATGTCGAAAGCGCTTGGAACAATTCTTGGCCGACCTGCTGGAGCCGCTGGGGCGGCGCGAGCGACGCCATTGGAGCTCGGTGTACATCCGCGGCTTGTTG
>JBEKHR010000088.1:0-8394 GCA_050012175.1 Terriglobia bacterium
CAAAACCCATAGTTTGCCCGCGTCCGCCGCAAACACGGGCGGCTCCGTTCAAGTCGCTGTATCGAAAGCGCGCCGGGCGGTGTGTCTGCTACTCGGGGGCCTGGTCCAGCCGGCGCGCTTCCGATACAGCCCTATGACTTCGCAGGTCGAATCCGTAATAGCGGCAGAATCCCCTGACAGGCAGTAACTTGCAGTGAGACGAGCGAATCTGATTCCTCCGCGAACAACAGAATCAAGCAAGGTGGCGCGCCGCGCGGAAAGACACGCGGCGGAATTCAATGGCGGGTTCTCGATCTTCCCTTAAAGCACACAGCCAGTCGCGAATGAATCGTTCCACCAGGACCGAATCCTGCAAGATGCCTAATTCAGGAGCTTATCCAGTATGGCGATGATCTTCGACTCTTCAACCTCGCCCGCAGCACTGTAAACTGCCTTCCCTGACGAATCCAGGATGACAACGTGTGGTATTTGGCCGGTGTACTGCTTGTCCACCAACTCCCGCTGCGCTGGTGAACGCATTCGATCGAGGTCAATGATCACAAATTGGACGCGCCCTTTATATTTCTCATATAGGTCTACGGAGCGGCGAGCCTGCCGCTTGGAATTGAATCAGCCTTCACCGAAGATGAAAATGTAATTCGGTTTGCCGCGAACGGCCCCGTCTTCAAGGTGATCGCCGGTGATGAGCGGCCCGTCCCGGCTATCGCTCGAATAATCAAGCCGCGGATTCAGGCGCAGATTCTCAGCCGCCTGCAGATTCGCTGCTGTACTCAGGGCGGTGGCGAACAGCACCCATGCCAGTCTTCTTGCCATGCGAGCCATTCCTCCTTTTGAGATCCATTGGCCGGACCCAACAATTAAAGCTATTTCGCGGTATGATACGGGCGCGGCGGCGCTTCAATATCTCATAAGGCATTTCACGACTTTGCCTTCACGCACGAGGGCAAAAGCATCGGCGATCTTCTCCAGCGGAAATTCGTGCGTCACGAACTCCGACGCCCTGAGCTTGCCCTGGCGAATCCAGTCGCACAACGGCCTCTGCGCCTCGCGTTCACGCCAGCGCGTCGGCCATTGGTGGACAAAGAGATTGAAGTTATACGGCCCGGTTTCCTTGTTGACTGTTATCGTGGGAGCCGAGACAACACCATAGGCGCAAACCGAGCCGCCCATTTTGACCAAGGGAAGCGCGAGGTTGACGATCTTTTCGTTGCCCACCGCATCCACAACGGCGTCGAGACTGCGCGCCATGTCCTTTTGAAGCTTGGAAACGCCATCCGGCGCATAGACGGCGTCGGCACCCATCTGCCGTGCCAGTTCGCGTTTCTGCGGCAGCGGATCAACGACGCCAATCCATTTCAAGCCGAGCAATTTTCCGAACTTAACGAAGCTCAAGCCCACCGCTCCGGCACCGAAGACGAGGCTGCGGTCGCCGGCCTTGAGGTTGAAATCGCCAAAGCCGCCATACACTTCGCGCCACATGCAAAGGATCACGCTTTCCTCCGGGGGAATGTCCGCGTCCACTTTGCGCTGGATTTCGTAGCACTCGAACCAGCCGTGTTCCGCGTCGGCCACGCCGTCGGCGACCATTGCGTCGTGATCGGTGGCGAGCGTGTATTCGCAGAAACCGCCCCAGCCGGTGTTGAGTCCCGGCTCGGCGAAGTTGAAGACCAGTCCGCCGATGACGCGGTCGCCGGGATTGAAATTACGAACCTTCGCGCCGACTTCCTGCACAATGCCGGCGTCTTCGTGGCCGAGAACTATCGGGAAAGTTTGCACGCCGGGAAAATGCCCGGAGATCAGTTTGGAATCGGTGGCATTGCACAGCGCGGCCACTTCGGTTTTCACCAGCGCCTGATACGGCCCAAACTTGGGCTTCTCGATTTGGATCACTGCCAGTTTGCCTGGCTCTTTTACGATTACAGCCCTCATGGGTTTCCTCAGTCCTGTTTTGTTTAGTTCTTATTCACAACGCCGCCAGTTCGTCATACACGCCTTCCAATCCACGGTAGGCTTTTTCGAGGATGGCACGGCGACGGCGGTATTTCTCGCGGTTCCCGGCGATTGGCGTCGCGAAATGTTCCACGGCAATAAAGCGGTGAATCACATCAAAATCCTCGAACAATCCCGCCCCCACACCGCCAATCACCGCCGCGCCCATCGAAGTCGCTTCCTCAAGAAAATTCAGCGACTCGATCCGGCAATCATACGCATCGGCCATGATCTGCCGCCACACCGCGCTCTTTGCGCCGCCGCCAATCACCGTGATCGTCTCAATCGGCACGTGCGCGCGGAAGATGTTCACGATGATACCCAGGTTGAGCGAAATGCCTTCCATGACGGCGCGCAGCATGTCCTCTCGGCGCGAGGCGAGGTTCAAGCCGATGAATGCGCCGCGCGCGTTGGGGTTCCACCACGGAGTGCGTTCGCCCAACATGTAAGGCAAAAAGATGACGCCGTTCGCGCCCACGGGCGTCGCGGCGATGGCGTCGTCGATCAAATCGAACGGGTTGGTTCCCTTGGCCAGCGCCGCCGCCGATTCCGGCGAGCAAAGCTGTTCCTTCATCCAGTTGAAGCTCGATCCCGCAGTTTGCATCGTGCCGGAGGGATGCAAGTAACCAGGCACGCAATGTGCCCAGTTCATCGTGCGCATCTGCTCGTCCACGATCGGCTTCTCGACCGTCAGCGCGATCCAGCTTGAGGAGCCAAGATAGTTGTAAGCCGTGCCGGGTTTCACACAACCCACACCAACGCCGGCGGAACTACCGTCGCCGCCGCCAGCGGCGACAGGCGTGCCTTCCTTCAAGCCGGTTTGGCGCGCGGCCTGGGTGGTGACCGTGCCGAGAATCGCGGTGGACTCTTTCGCCGTTGGAAACATTTCGCCGTCCACGCCCGCGATACCAATGATCTTCGACGACCACTGAAACGTGTTCAGGTCGAAAGCGTTCGTGCCCGAAGCGTCAGAGAAATCCGTGGCGATCTGGCCGGTCAGGCGAAGGTTGATGTAATCTTTCGCGCAAAGCGTCTTGTGAGTTCTGCGATAAATCTCCGGTTCGTTGTCGCGAATCCACATGAGCTTCTCGATGGAATACGATGGGCTGGCGCGATGGCCAGCGATGCCGTAGAAACTCTTGAGATCAATCTGCGCAAGAATGGCGTCGGCCTGTTTTGAAGCGCGCTGGTCGCAATAGAGAATGGACGGACGGAGGGCGTTGCCTTGTTTGTCCACGACGGTGCAACCCATCATCTGGCCGCTCAACGCAACCACCGCGACATCCGCCGCGTTTAGGCCGGACAGCAGCGCCTTGGAAGAATCGCAAATCGCCGTCCACCAGTCTTGGGGATTTTGCTCGGCCCAGTTGCCGTGGAAAAAATTCGTGGGATACAAAAACGTTTTGCTGGCGACGAGTTTGCCGTCGAGCGTGTAGAGAGTGGCTTTGTTGCCGCTTGTGCCCAGGTCGTGGGCGAGAAGGTACTTTGGCATAGCTGCCTTCAGTTCATGGTGTTGCCGATGGAAACGATGATGATGCCGGCGATCAAGACGATTAATCCCGACGCGAGCCATTTCTTGCTTTCGCTGCTGGCGCCCTTCCATTCGCCGGTCATGAAACCAAGACCGTTGCCGACCAACACGGAGCCGGATTGAAAGATGGCAAATCCCACCGACGTCCCCAGCGCGCCGAGTTTCCATCCGCCGAGGCCGTAGAAAAACAGGCAGCCGAAATGCCCCAGCGCCATCAGGAGGGCCAGAGAAAGATTCAGCTCGGAACCCTGGTTGCGGAAATTCTTCCAACTGTTGTTTTGGAAAAGTCGAATGAGAGAAAACCCGAAACTGGAAATCAGGCCGCCCAAAAAAATCAATGTCCATACCGCCAGCCCGCCCAGCCACGGGGCGTTGTGAAATTGATCCACCGCGATGCGGTCAATTTTGCCGCAAGTGCCGCCGATGTGATAGGCAATGTTGCAGCCTGACGAAAACAGTCCCGCCAGCACGCAAATAATCACGCCGGCAAGCGTGTTCCTTTCTTGCGTGCCGACCGGCGCGGCGGCTTGCGCAGCTTTCTCGCGCTTCATTCCAGCCACGCCATTGATCGCCACGCCGACAATGCAAACGAGGATGCCGACGATGACAACCATGCCGCCGGGAGTCGAGGCTTTGTCGGCATGTCCCAGGAAAAACGGGAGCATGGATCCGCACAACGCCATCGTGCCCATCGTCAGTGCGTAGCCCAGCGACAAACCAAGTCTCGCCAGCCCGTGACCCCACAGGCAGAATCCGCAACCCCAAAGAAATCCCAACGCCATAACGCCAAAAATGATTCCACCGGACACCTGTGCGTAGGTTTGCCAGAGGCCGCTAAGGAGGAGCGCCGCGAAACCGACGGGCACGACGAGCATCGCAAAAAAGAAGAACGCACCCCACGTGTTTTCCCATGAGTAGTTTTTGATGTATTTGGCAGGCAGGGCGAACGTGCCCAGAAAAAACGAAGCCAACAATATCCAGCCCATTCCGATCAGCATAAGTTCAGGATTCCTGACATGGGGCGTAATTGTGGATGGCCAGCGCGGGCCGCGTGGCCCCCCATCGTTTCACTGCCGACAAGCGTCAGCGCGTCGTGCACCTGCTGGGCGAGGGCCAGCCGATCCGCCAGGCGGCGCTGCCCAGGCGCGTGCCGGTCAAAGCGGTGCTCGAGGAGACCGAAATCGTCAAACTCTCGCCCGCGGCCAAGCACGTCACCGACACCCTCAAGATGGTCGCCTGCCGGGCCGAAACGGCCTTGGTCCAATGTCTGACGCCGCAATATGTACCGACGGAGGACGAGGGGCGAGCCCTCCTCCGCGAGATGTTCCTCGCGAGTGCCGACATCCTCTCTGAAGCTGACGACCATCGGCGGCGGGTTCGCCTCCGTACGCTCGCCAATCCACGAAGCAACGAAGCCCTGGCCAAACTCCGTGAGGCGCTTAACGCGCTCCCGCTTCGATATCCTGGCATTGACCTGACGCTCGTCTATCACACACCCGGCGTTGCATAGATTCTTAAGCCCATGTCAGGAGTTCTGAAGTTACCTCGTAGTTGGGTTTGTTGGTAAGTTATTTCATTTGTTCAACATCAGCACGGACATTGTCGCAGGTGAGTGGTGTTTCGTGTGAACCTTGTCCGGTCCGGTGACGGTGTTGAAGTTTGTAACGATCAACCTGCCCTTCCAAATTATCGGTTCGCCCGGCTCGTTCAGTTCGCCGTGGAATCCATCGGTATCACCATTTTGCGCCAGCACGCAAATTTTTCCGTCCGGCGTCACCTTTGCGATGGCGTTGTTGGAGAAGTCCGCCACGTAAAGGTTGTCTTTGTCATCAACACAGATTCCGTCCGTTGTCCGCATCTTGGCCTTCGTGGCCTGGGCGAGAAAGCCGGGCGAATTGGGATCAAGCGAGTAATCCAGATCGGTTTTGGCAAAGATGGTGTTGCCCGCAACCTTGCCGGCGGCATCAAAGGTGATCTTGTGAATCGCGCCGTCGCCGAAGTTGCCGACGTAGAGATTGCCCTTGCTGTCGAACACGATTCCATCCGCGCCATATTGGCAGTTTTTGTTGAGCGTGACAAACGTCATGATGAGATTCGGATCCGCCAGGGTGTTGGAAACCTTCACGTTTTTGTCGTCGAGCTTGAAGCGATAAACGCCGCTGACCAGCAGGCCGCTCGGGTCATTAACTTTTGTCATCAAGCTCTCGGTGACGTAAATGGAATCGCCGTGGACACGGACGCCGTTCGGATGCTCCATGCCTTCGGCGACGACGGTGCAGGACTCAACCTTGTCCTCTTTGATGCGCAGACGCAGCATCCGGCCTTTGAATTTTCCCTTCTCGGAACTCGCCCAGCCTTGGTTATCACAAACATAGAGGTCCCCATCGGGGCCGAACTCATTGCCCATCGGACAGGCCAGGCCGGTTTCGGGCATTGGCGGCACTTTGACCCACACGCGTGGCACGCCATCATCCTTGCCGATTTTGAGTAGACACGCGGGCTTGGTTTGATCGGCGAAGTTTGGGCAGGCCACGACCAAATCGCCATCGGGCGCAATGGACATGCCGTCGGGCGTGGCGACGGCGTCAGGCAATGTGGCAAACAGCGCGGGCGTTTGCTTTTGTGACTGGCTGCACGCCATAGGAGAAGCGTTTTTGTAACCGCGCGAATGTGTGGCGCAGCCGGCAACGGCGAGCGCCGAGATGAACAACAGTAGTTTTGAGTGGTTCATTTTGGGTTTGATTTGTGCCATGATCCTTTCTGGTTTTCGTCCAGCTTCAGTGCAACGCTACCGTCGTATCAGCGTGAACGTCGGACGCGTCCAAAATCAGTGCGCTCGTTGGAGGCTGTTCTTCTTGCTTGCGCCTTCCTTGTCCGTGCTGAAACTCGAGTGCGGGCTGGCAACGGTCCACTCGGCCACGCGTTGGCTGATTTCCTGCGGCATACCACTCTTCGGCCAGGGATCAAAAATCCACGACACTGCGCCTACACCACCGACAGCCCCGGCCACAGCCACCCCTACCAGCGCGAGCATTCCTTTCTTAGCATGGCTCTTATTGTTTCTTCAAATGTTCCAGTTGTGATTTCTCAACCATCGCCGTGGCCCAGAGGAAACCCGCCACAGCCTCCTTGGCATTGATGGATTGCTTGAATTTGATGTAGCGATCGTAACTATCTTGCACGCCGACGCCGTCACAGGCGCTGTAGATGTCCAGCAACCCTTTGCTGTTGATCCTGGCGTTTCCAATAATGCCCTTGTAGCCCTTCTTAACAACCGGCGCGTATTCATTTTTGTCGAGTAGCCCCAGTTGAATTCCCTTCGCAAGGGCGTAAGTGAACATCGCGCTGCCGGAGTTGTCGGTCCAATTACCGGGCTGGTCGCCCTTGTCCACGACTTGAAACCAGCGGCCGCTCTTCGGGTCCTGCGTGTGTTTCAACCCGGCGGAAAGTCGACGGAAAATATCCTCCACCTCGGCGCGACGCGGATGGTCCTTCGGCAAATTGGCCAGCGTCTCGACGGTGACGAGCGCATACCAGCCAAGACCTTCGCTCCAGACTTCGCGCGACAAACCGGTTTGCGGATCAGCCCATGTTGGCGGGGCTTTGGCGCCATGGCCGGGTTCAAAAATAGCGTGGAGATACAGCCCGGAGTCGCCCCGCTGGGCGCGTTTGGCATAAACACAAATCTGCTTAGTTGCTTCGTCCCAACAATACCGGCTGTCGCCGATGGATTTTCCGTAGCGGATGAGGAACATCTGCCCCATGAAAATGCCGTCAATCCACATCTGGCCGTTCATGCGACGCGCATGCCAGAAACCGTCGTCGTTGTTCCGCGGATAATGGTCGAGCGCGTGGCCGATTTGTTCGGCGGCCCTTTTGTAGCGGACGTCCTTGGTGTATTCGTAAAGCATCACCAGCGTGTTGCCGGTCATCATGTTGTCGAGACTGTCGAAGACAGGGGTACTCATCCGGCCTTTGGAGTTGGTGACGCCGCGAAATTCGCCATGGTCATCCACGAACTGGTCAATGTATCGCTTGATGTAATCAAAATATTTCTTATCGCCAGTGGCGCGATACAGCATGTCAAACCCGTAAAGTTCGTAGCCGTTCACGTAGGTCCAGGAATTGAAATACGCCTTCGAGTAGTCGGGCCAGCGCGCCATGACGGTTTCGGCGGCGGCAACCGACCAGAATTTCGGCGCCCTGCCCGGTGGGTAATCCAGATGCGCGTCGGGCACGGCCGTAGTGGCGGCGTCCTCGTAAGAGGCGGCGCCGGGAGCGGTGTCGGCAGATGATCCGCTGGTCACGGCGTGGGCGGTATGTGTACCCATGTCCCACAGACAAGTTCCTACAGTATTGTTCGTGGGCACAAAATCCCCATTGTCTCCGGCATGAATCTGAACGTCCATTCCAATCTGGCGCGTATTGCTCAAACAACTGGCGCGGGAAGCCTTTTCTTTGGCGTTGGCAAGGGCCGGCAACAGCGTCGCGGCCAGATCGACGATGATGGCGATGACAACCAGCAATTCGATGAGTGTAAAGGCATGCTTCCGCTCCATCGCGTTTTTTCTGGATTTAATTTGTTTCACAAAACTTCTCCACTTCGCGAGGGTTGTTTTTTCACCGTCAAGAACCCCCGGGCACCCGGTTAAAAGTCAAATCAGCACCATTAAAAGTTAGTACCTTTGGCATAATGAACGAACAATAATGTTATTGGTCGCGCGTGTCAATACTTTTTAAGGGGAATCTAGTGTTATGTCCCATAAGTAAGTGGCATTAATATTGCTCCGCAAATAGGCATCTTGGGTGCACAATGGAGGTGCCTATGGCGATGGGACGACCGAAAGCGACGTTGGTCCTGACCGAGCAGGACC
>JBEKHR010000089.1:0-8159 GCA_050012175.1 Terriglobia bacterium
CCGCCTCGGCGGTCCCATCAACGGAGGTAAATAACACTTCCGTCTTACGTCCACAAGCGGAGCCGCTACGTTCTTACATGCTCGTCGGGCTGGGGCGAAGCCCCGTTAGTGTCCTGAGTCAGAAGTTCGCTGACAAAGTCTTCCCCTTTCGGATGGCCGTTCCACAGCCCCGGCAGGGGCGTAAGATCGTAGCCCAGGGCGCCAGCCCTGGGGAAATGAGCCCCCACCCCGCCTCCGGCACCCCTCTCCCGCACGGGCGGGAGAGGGGACGGGGGAGAGGGAGGGTTTGCCTACCCACGGCTGACGCCGTGGGCTACCCTCTTTCGCCCGCTCCGCGGGCTGACTTCATCGACGAGCTTCTGACTCAGGACACTAGGATACGCCCACACCTCCCTGAACTGCCAGGTTCTTCCCAACCCGCAACGCCGCTGCAACATCCTCGCGGCGCTCGACAGGAAGCGAGGCGACCACGGCGTCCCACGCCGCGCTGGGGACGACTGGTCCCACGCCCAGCCAGAATGCAAGCGCAGCTAGTGCGGCGCGCTTGGGCGTCGCCTCACGCCGGAAGGGTTGCCGGAGCAGTCGGCCCGGTACACTGGAAATCTCAAGCTCGGCATCAAGGAGCAGAAGTGTCCTTGGCGTCAATTGAGCCAACGTCCCGTTAGCCCGGAGCTCATTCCATCCGTCCTGACTCACTGCGATGACGACATCGACGCTTTCCATCCCGGTGTACTCAATGGGCTGTGGGCTCAAGCAAATCTCGGAAAGGGAGAATCCGGAACCCTGCGTCACTGGATTATCGTTCTTTTGTGTACTGTAGAGCCCCACGGACAACGCTGCCCGGCATAAGAGAGCCGCCGATGATTGCACTCTTTCGCCCGCCGTGCCCGCAATCACGATGTGCAGCGGGTTGGCAAGGTCACCCTTGACAGACAGCTCTGGGACCTGGGGGCGAGACTTTGCCGGGGGACGGGATTCCGTCTCGTGACGGTAAAGCGCGCTAAACGTGGGACGCTCCTGCTCCGTTTCCATCCGCCCGATCGAGTACCCCTGACGGCTGACGACCTCGCGGAGTGCGTTTCCCGTAGCCTTGTTCCTGAGTGTGCCATAGCCCGTGCAAGTCTCCAGAATCTCGACCAGCGAGAATCCCGGAAAATCGATCGCCTCGGCAATAACCGCACCCAAGTCGCTATCCGTGGCAAACTGGCGGGCCAAAAACCCGGCATGCGCGGTTCGGAGAAGCGCGAGGAGGTCGAGCGGCGGGATACAGTTTCCTTCCGGCGTAGTGGCCGTAATCCAGTTAAGGGGTGTAAAGGCCGAATGCTGGCCCCCCGTCATCCCAAACAGGAAGTTGTTATGAACCAGTACCGTGACGTCCACATTTAACTGGGCCGCATGAACCAAATGCAACAAGCCGATCATGGCCCCGCCGTCGCCAATCATGACGATGGGCTTCAAGCCCTTGGTGGGGAGCATCATCTCAGCTAAGGCCATGCCTGTAGCTATGGCGGTCGAACGACCGTGAGTTGTGTGGACGGTATGCAGGTAGGGGAAGAGGTAGTCCACTAGGCCCACGCAGCCGATGTCGGTGGTGAGCACCACCGAACGAGGTGGCAGACCGAGCCCTTCGAGCGCGTGGCTCAGTTGACGTACCACAAGCGCGTGGCCGCATCCCTTACAGTAGGGAAGCTTTGCGTCGCTCGCCAGGTAGGTGGGGTTTCCCATCAGACCCTTGCCCCCCTGATCGCGCGGACAATTTCATCCGGCGAGATCATGCTGCCGATCTTATTGATTCCCAAGAGGCGCTTGCCTGTAAGTAAGGGCGCCAGAACTGCGCGGTATTGACCGCCAAGGTTTTCTTCGGCGACGAAGACGGTGCGTACCCCAGCGGACGCCCAATTGAGCGCTTCAGTGGGCACCGGAAAGAGGGTTTGAATCTGCAAAAAAGAGAGGGGAAATCCCTCTCTCCGCAGCACGCCGACAGCCTCACGAGCGGCGCGCGCCGTGATTCCATAACTGAGCAGCAGACAGGAAGCGTCAGGGTCTAGGTCGGGGCGCACCAAGGCCATTTCGGCGGCGTGCGCTTCGATCTTGCGCTGCAAGTGAACAAGGATTTCGACGACCTCGGGCGAAACCTTCCTCAGTCGTCCCCGGCGATCGTGAGCCGACCCCGTCACCGTGACCTTGACTTCCCCACCTACTGGAGCAAAGGCCGGCACTTCCTCAGGTCTCTCGATGTCATATGCGGCGAAGGGGGCTTTTGCGTCGACCCAGGTCCGCTCGACAGTTGCCAGCCTGGCCAGAGCGGCTTCTTCCACCACCTCGGTTGTCATTCCCACTTCCTTGTCGGAAAGCAGTACGACAGGCGAACGCAGGCGTTCAGACCAATTGAACGCGTGCTGAGCAAGTTCGTAGCACTCGGCAGCGTTGCTGGGGGCGAAAACCGGTATGGTGTAGCCCCCCGAAGTTGAAAACTCAGCGAGGAAGATATCTCCCTGCGCTCCCTGGGTTGCCCCTCCCGTGCTCGGACCAAGCCTCTGGACCAGTGCGATCACCACAGGCGTTTCGGTCATGAGCGCATACTGGACGGTCTCGGCCATTAAAGCCCAGCCGGGGCCGGAGGTCGCTGTCATGGCCTTGAGGCCCCGAAGGCTCGCTCCTACGCAGTAACATAGTGAGGATATCTCGTCCGGCGCGGAGAGTGCCAAGCCACCCTGCGCGACGAGTTCCCGCATCATGACTTCGTAGATTTCCGAGGCGGGGGTAATGGGATAACCGGCAAAGAAACGGCAGCCTGAAGCAAGCGCGCCTTCGGCCACCATCCGGTTTCCAGAGCAAAGCCTAAGTGACATTAGTGACGATCCAGGTTTAGTTGGAGCAACAGTAGGGCCAAGAGTCGGCTGCGATTCTGCCGAATAAGTCCTTTATTTGTAAAAGGCTATGGGGACCTCTGTGGCGCCCAACGTTTCCACAGGCAGCCCAAGTGCCAGAATACACGTCGGTGGGTGGAAATCCACGATTCTGTCCACGTTGCATTGACGTCTGGGTAAGCTGCGATTTGGCTCGCAAACGCCTCGCACCCGGTCAACCCCACGCTGCGGAACCAACGCGGAGCTCAGTGATTGAGCGGCCTATTGTGGGTCCGAAGCAGAGTTTGTGCGTGAGGGGCGGCGATTGTCTGTGGTCTGAGTTGGGGCGGTTTCTGAGGCAGGGATGATCTATCGCAGCGCTGTGGAAAGGCTAGGCGCCACACTGGGGGTCCGCCCCTCACCGTCCAGACAACAAAACGTGAGGGATGGCCACTGTCACGGTGCCGGGAGCGACGAGGGTGAAAATGGCGGTCTTGATGAGGCTTTTCGTCGCTCGAAGTCAGCCGTTACGAGCAAGGAGTCAAAGCTCAACCGCGAGACGGCGAGACATTCTAACTTCTCGCTTCTAACTTCTTGCTTCTGCTCTATGGGTTCGGAGGCTGCTGCCCGCCGCTCGGCAGCGGCTTTGTCGGGTTCACAGGATTGGCGGGCGGAGACGCCGGCTCACCTTTCTTCTCCGCTCCGCTTTCCGATTCCGGCGGCGGCTGGAATTCCTCGGGGCGGATCGGTTTTCGCGGCATCATCTCGTCGCGCATGGCGGCGTTGTAAACGAAGCAGGCCATAATCACCGCGGCCTGCTTCAGATCGTCGGCGCGGATGTGCTCGTAGACGTCCAGGTTCGAGTGATGGGTAATAGTGCCGTAGTCCATCGGGTCCTGGATGAACTGGAATCCCGGGATGCCCACGGCGTCGAACGAGAGATGGTCCGTGCCTCCGGTGTTGCGCATGGTCAGCGTGGTCATGCCAAGGTCGCGGAACGGTTCCATCCATTTCTGAAAGATGGGCGCGACCAGCGCATTGCCCTGCAAGTACACGCCGCGAACCTTGCCGGTGCCGTTGTCCAGGTTGAAGTACGCCGAGACCAGCTTCTGTTCCGGCTTCAACTGCAAGGGGCCGCTGGGCCGGCGCATGAACGAGGGCATGTTCTGGTCCCTCGGATTGGTGGACTCCGGCCGCCCTCCGAAGTGGTTCCTCACGTATCCGCGCGAGCCCAGCAGTCCCTCTTCTTCACCCGACCACAGCGCAACGCGAATGGTCCGCCGCGGCTGGACGCCGAGCTTCTTGAGCAGACGCACGGCCTCCATCGCCACCACTACCCCCGCGCCGTTATCGGTGGCGCCTTCGCCGGCGTGCCACGAATCCATGTGCCCGCCGAGCATCACCAGTTGGTCTTTGAGCTTCGGATCGGCGCCGGGGATTTCGGCAATGGTGTCGTAGGCCTTGTCGTCATCGTCGTAGAACTGCGCTTCCACGTTCACTTCCACTTCTACCGGCACTTTCTTGGCCAGCAGGCGCGCCATGCGGCCGTAGTGCTCCACCGAGAGCGTGATGCGCGGAAAACCGATGGTCTTGCCCTTTTCGTAGCTTCCGCCGGACTGAACGAGTATGGTGCCGTCCTCGCCGGGCTGCCGGGTGATATCCAGCACGGCTGCCACGTGCTCATCGGTGAGGAACTTTTCCAAATCCCGCTGAAACTGGAAGCGCTGCGCGAACTGCTGCCGCATGGCGGGAGTGCCGGGGCCGCCGGGGCCGCCGCCGGGAATCTGGTACTCCGCGGTCTTCGCCAGGTCAGCGTCGTCGTCGCGTCGGAAAAGCGGCTTATCGCTGGGGTCGGGGACGCGCGCGTCGCCGATCAGCACGATCTTGCCCGCCAGCCGCTGCTTGCGACGTCATAGGCAGTATAGAACAATGCAACAATGTTGGCTTGAGGCAACTCCGGGTGGAGGTAGCGGCTGGCAGAAAATACATTGTCGCCTTCCAGGGGCGTGATTTCCATTTGCCCCACGCGTCCCGCTTTTTTGAGGTGTTCTGCGCCAGCGGCATCATGTTCCCATGTGTTTTCAAGGGGTTAGAAGAATACCGGGAGGTTGGGGGCGAGCGTATGAGTGTGGCATTTTGGCACACTTCGCGGCTCCCCCGCTTGATAGTACGCTATATGCATAGCCTAGCGACGACGCCTCTCGCGCCACCACGCGCCACTTTCTGCTCCTTCCGGTGGCGGGCGCTATGGGATAACGGGTGTCGCCCCCCGGCGCTGCAAAAAAGTACCTGGCCCACCTGCTGATCTGCAGTGTAATATACTGATTCCTTGAAGATCATTCTTGCAATCAACCGCTGGCTCCGCCACACTCGCCCCGATGGCAGCGACTATTTTTCAGGACATCAAGGGTTCTCTCCGCCAGCTCTATCTGAAAGACGAACGCCCCTGGGTGCTGGGCTTCAGCGGCGGCAAGAGCCTGCCCTGAGCGCAGCGAAGGGACGGCACCATGCTGGCCTCGCTGATTTTTGACGTTTTCCTGTCGATCCCCGCTGAGCGGCGAACGAAGCCGGAAAACTAAGCGGTGAGCACGAAGTAGGGGCGAGCGGCGCTCGCCCAATGACCGAAGGGCGAGCCTTGCTCGCCCGGTGGCCGGACGCGGTTCGGCCCTATCAATGAAATACGACGCGAGAATCCATCATCGCCGTTCCATCCGATTGCCCGGTTATGACTATGCGTTACCGGGGGCGTACTTTGTCACGCTCTGCGCGTTCAACAGAAAGTGCATCTTCGGCCGTGTGGTCGAAGACCGCATGTATGAAAATGATTGCGGCAAGCTTGCGCGGGAACAGTGGTTCGAATCCGCCCAAATCCGGCAGGAATTTGCATTGGATGCCTTCATTGTCATGCCCAACCATCTTCACGGAATTCTTTGGATTTTGGGGCCGAAGCGCGAGCGCCTGCTGGTGGGTAGCGTGTTAGCACAACCAATTGTAGGGGCGGACGGCGTCCGCCCGCCCGATGCCCAAACACCGGCAGGGGCGAGCCGCGCTCGCCCCTTGGCCGAGCGCCGCTCGGCCCTACAAACCCCGCGGAACCGGCGGGGTCCCATCCCGGCCATGCGCTCCCATTCGTTGGCCTCCTGGGCGGCGGGGTTCAAATCGGCGCTTACGAGTCGGATTCGAGAGCTTTGGAATCGACCGCGCGCCGCCGTGTGGCAAGAGGATTATTTCGAACATATCATTCGCGACCAGGATGAATTGTTCAGGATTCGCGAGTACATTCTCTCGAACCCTGCGCGCTGGAAGTTGGATCGGGAGAATCCTGAGGCGGGACCAGGGTCCGAAGAGGAATGGCCCTGGAACCCCGACGATGATTCGTAGGGGCCAGCGGCGCTGGCCCATGCGGGCCGAACGCTGTCGTGTGTCGTAGGGGCCAGCCGCGCTGGCCCATGCGGGCCGAACGCTGTCGTGTGTCGTAGGGGCCAGCCGCGCTGGCCCATGCCGGCCGAACGCCGTCGTTTGTCATAGGGGCGAGCGGCGCTCGCCCACGTGGGCCGAACGTTGTCGTTTGTCGTAGCGGGCAGCCGCGCTGGCCCATGCGGGCCGAACGCTGTCGTTTGTCGTAGGGGCCACCCACGCTGGCCCACGTGGGCCGAACGCCGTTCGGCCCTACGCCGTATGACCAGACCTGATTACTGGCTCGCGAAATTCTCCAAATTGCGGGCCGAACGCCGTCGTTTGTCGTAGGGGCCACCCACGCTGGCCCACGTGGGCCGAACGCCGTCGTTTGTCGTAGGGGCCAGCCGCGGTGGCCCACGCGGGCCGAACGCCGTTCGGCCCTACCCCGCATGACCAGACCTGATTACTGGCTTACCAAATTTGGGCACTTACGGATTGACCGCGCCCCGGCGACCCAGGCGATGCGTGCTACACCCGGCGTTCGGCGGGTGCCCCGCCCGACTATCCAATTATTGTTGCAATTGTGCAATTTGCAGAAGCAGGACCGAAAAAGGATAATCTTCTCGAAAGCTATCACGGCAGACGGCTCCATCTGCCGGAAGATAAGACTCTTTGGCCCGATCCAATTCACCTTGCTTGGCACCGAAGGGCGAGATTCGAAGCAGCGTGAATGTTTTCGCGAATGGCGCGTACGTTGCGTTTGATGGAATGTATACGTTAAACCAACACTCTCACCCTCAGCATTAGCAGTCTGTCAAGAACACCCAGATTCAAGCGTTCGAGATCGTATATACCTGGCAATGGGGAAGGTAACGCCGGTCCATGGGCGATGTTCCGCCTAACACCGGCGTGAAGCCGAGACTTCGCCAGCCTCTCTGACCTTGATTGCCTGTTACGGTCCGTTATACAGCATTGGTCTCTTGATACTTCGCCTCACGGTTATCGAAGGCTGGGCGTGTTCCCTCTAGCACATCGATGATCTTGCGATTCGTTGAGGGATCCTCGATGGCCCCGGAAGTGTAAGTTACTCGGTTCCCGCATTTCTTATCGATGTGCGAATAAATTACTTGATCGGCGTCGCAAACGACGGCAAGGTTTGGATTATGCGTGACAAGGATTATCTGCCGTTTATCGCGTGCCTCCTTTATCGCCGGCACCAGTACCCCAAAAACCGTTTGGTTGTCGACGTTCTCTTCGGGTTGGTCGATTATAAGGGGAACGTTACTGCTGTCTACTAAAAGATAAAAGAGTAATAGAACTGTTCCGCGCTCCCCCGGCGAAAGTTCATCGAGTTCCCGGCCAGCCCATCGCAGGTTGTATTTTGGTTTCAGATATTCAAACGAAAACAGGAAATCGTAGAGGTCCACGAGAGAGTCAATGTTCTTGACCTGATCGCCTATCTTAGTGTCAGGGAGAGCAGGTTGACGGTGGTCGTGCGTCAGGTGATGAAGGATCTCGTCGACGAAAGCCATGGTTCCAGTAGTGGAATCCCAGTCAGCCTTCCCAAGCAGCTTTTTCAGCACCTCGGTCCCCTCCTCAGTTCCGCAGAAGGACCCTTTCTTTTGCTGGGATATAAATTTGAAGAAATCAGAATCGAAACTCGTATCAACTATTCTGACTTCAAAATCGAGAGTCAATTCTTGCTTCGCAAGTTGATGCTTTTCGATGAATTTGTGAACCGGCTCGTAGAGGTCCTCATACAGTTTCACAATGGATTGGATCCTGTGCGGATTCCGGGGCAAGGCGGTCACGATTCCGAGATCATTCCGGTCAGCATTCCGAAATGAAGCCGGGCACGATTCCGGGATGAACCCGGGCGCCGATTCCGATTTCAAGCCGGTCACTTTGAGC
>JBEKHR010000090.1:0-8056 GCA_050012175.1 Terriglobia bacterium
CGGACGTCATGGCGCAGATTGTGCCGGCGCTGATTCCTCCTCTTGAAAGCTCGCGCGGCCGACCTACAAGCTTGGTCGACAAGCTCGACTCCTGACCGGTTCGGCGTCGGCCCGGGTCGCGTCTGCCGGCGCTGGCTAGGAGTTCGACGACAACGCAGGACCCGTTTTTCTCGTAGGCGGAGCCTGCGAGGCCGGAGAGAAAAACATTCCTTTCGCCGGCAGACGCGTGCCCGGACGACGCTTCGGGTTCGGTCTTCGTCCGGGTCCTCGTTCGGGTCCGTGTCCGGGTCCGGGTCCTGATAGTCGCCACGTACTGTCAGAGCTGGCGCTAGCCGCCGGCCGTCCTCGGCCGGCAGTCCGACCGGCCGGAGGGCGCGCGCGGGCCGAGCGCGCGCCCGGTGCGCATGCGGCGGCCGCTTCGGCCGGCGCAGGCGCGGCCCGGAGCAGGGGAGGGGACCCCGCGACAGAGCGGGGGGGGGCGGCACGCCCACGGCGAGAGGGCGGGGGGCGGGATGGCGAGGGCGCGCGAGAAGCGCGCCCGCCCCCCCCGCCCGCGGGGACGCGAGGGACGCGCGAACGCCGCGCGCGGCCGGGGCCCTGCCGGCCGCGCTCGCGCGCGGACCGAGCGGACTTGGGCGTAGCGCGACCGCGCCGAGCGGGCGCGCGGAGCCGGCCGAGGACACGCGGTGAGCGGGCCGAAGGCCGACCGGCCGGGCGCGACGCCGGGGTGCGCCCGGCTTGCGTAGCGCGACCTGCGGTGAGCAGGGCGCGCGGAGCCGACCGAGGACGGGGCGCCGGTGGCGCGCCGGCCAAGGGCGTCTGGCGTAGCGCGACCACGCCGAGCGGGCGCGCGGAGCCGGCCGAGGACCCCACGCGCGCCGTGCGCGCGCGAGGCCGAAGGCCGGTCCGAGCCCGGGGGGGTGCGGGGGGGCGCGGCGTTGGAGCGCCCACCCGCAGACGCATCGAACGCGATAATCTAGCGCGCCAGGCGCGCGGAGCGTGCCTGGCTCCGGCGCGCGGATCGCGCCGGAGAAAGGCGCGAGGGCGGGCACCGACCGAGCGACGTAGTGCAGCAGCAGAAGAGCAGCCGCACGAGGAGACGTATGAGTAAGAGCAGCGCGCGCGGAGCGCGCGCTGCCGGCCGCGCAAAGCGCGGCCGCAGTCGTCGCATTATGCTGATCAGCAGGACCGCCCGGCCGGCCGGCCGGCCGGAAGTTATGGCCGCCGGAGGCGGCCTACCGACTCTTCTGATTCCAACTTGTCAAGGGTCAACGTTCAGGGTTTCCTGGTGATCAACAGGGCGTCGACCGTGGGGATCGTCTGGTCGCGCCTGATAGATTTCCAGCTCCACGTCGGCGGCCAGGTCCTGGACGTGCGCGCTGCGGAGCCGTCTGAATTCGGCGTCCGGTCTAGTGTGTGGTCGTGGCCGGCTGGACTGGGTATAGCCACATTTCAGGGGCCGGCTGTGGCATGATGTCGGCGTGGACGGCGCCGTTCTTGATGCCGATGCGGAAGAAGAAGTTCTCGACGAGCGACTTCACGAGTAGGTAGCGTTCGTCGTCGTGCGCGCAGGCGATGTCTGCGGCCAGGCCGCGGAGATGCGCGCTGTCCGGCTCTCCTCCAACCGCCGCGTTGTGCGCAGGGCAGCGGAAGCTGGAGAGGATTACCACTGGTCCGATATCGGCGCGTACCGGTTCGAGCTGCTCGGCGAGTTTGAGGGCTGCGATCGGGTCCACCTGGCTGCAACAGGGGCAACGGAATTCGTCGAGCTTGAAGTGAGGCGTCAGCTGGTCGCCGGTCATGTGGTCTGCCAGTATCCCTGGAAGTCGACTTCGGAACCGATGCCGATCTCGATATCGACGTAGCTGTTTGTGACTCCCTGGACGTCGTGGCCTCCTAATCGGTGGCCGGTTGGTAAGTTGGAACCGTATATTCGGAACTTTCCGTGTCCAACGACGTAGTTTAGGACCCAGCGCAGGATTGTGCTCACTCGATAACTCCTTTTGTCAGTGTAGCCGGCAAGCCGGCTGAGTCAAGTGTGTTGGCTAGCGGGTGAAGGTGCGGTAGATGGCCACGTCCATGAAGTCCTCGTCCGTCAATGCTCCGGCGCTGGTGCCCGTGTTGTAGGCGAGGATGCCGTGGCCTGTCTCGCGGCCGGCGAGTGTCGGTATGTTGGTCGTCAGCGTGTCGTGCCAGAGGAGATTTCCGTTTGTGTCGTACAGGTAGAAGTCGGCCTGGTTCGCGGCCTGGTTTACTTTGATGGTTAGGTGGTACCACGCGTTCGTTATCAGCGTATAGCTGCTCGACGTCACGCTCCGCGCGTTGTTGTTCGCGGTCTTGCCGACGAGTACGCCTGGGACTCCTCCGACCGTCGCGATCTCTGCATAGATGCCGTCCTGCACGTCGGTTGTGGTGAACGTGTCGATGAAGCCGCGGCGACTGACCAGTCCGGTAAGTACTTGCGGCCGGAAGATGAAGTTGGCTACTTCGTTGCCGGCAATGAGGAAGGCGCTCGGTGACGTGCGGAAGGTGTAGCCGGTGTTGACTGCTGAGCTGCTCTGGAGCTGGAGTACGCCTGGATGGTTCGCGGCGCCGGCAAGCATGACGTTGGTCCCGGTGCCGATGCTGCTGCCGTACCAGGGGTTTATGTTCGTGACGTTGTTGTTCTGGGCGAAGTCGAGCTCTTTGTAGTAGATCGGCTGGATGGGGTCGGTGCCGTTGGGCAGGTGCGTGGTTGCGTGTGTCGTCGGCGTCTGCGGCGTTGCAAGAAGACCGGTTAGTCCTGCAACGTTTATCTGGTCCATGCCGCCGAGCTCGTGCGTTATTGCATGCGCGGCCGGTGCCGGGCCCATCGGTCCTGGCTTCACGTCGAAGAAGAACTGGCCGAGGTAGTTTTGGTTGGTGTCGCCCGATATCGGATCTGTAGTTGTGGTCTGCGCGATGATGAAGTAGTCGTCGTCTGCCGGCGCGCCCGGGCTGAATGGTGTCTCGGCCGACATGGTGATGACCTGGTCGGCGGCGATGGTCGCGGGGTGTAGTACTGACGTGTAGATCAGTAGTCCGGTCGACTCTCGGTAGATGCGGACCAATCCGGTGACGTTACCGCCTTGGTCGGCGTAGCACTTGACCGAAATGCTCGGTGTGATGTCGTCGAGGACCTGCTCGTTAAGCGGGCTGATGTAGGCTATCGGTCGGACGTCAAGCATGGGCGCTGTTAGTGGATGTGGAAGAGTTGCGCTATCGATACGCCTGCGGCTGCCGCGATTACGGCGATGGTTAGGCGGAGGATGATGCCGTTTTTACCTTTGCAGAGGGCGACGAGCTCGATTACTGTGATGGCTACGATGGCGACGCAGATGCGGATGGTCTGGCTGTCTAGCAGCATGTCAGGCTGGCGTGGATCCCTGCATCACTGAGCTGGGGAAGGTGCCGGTTGACCCGGCTGCCCAGCCGATCGGCGCGACGTTTAGCTGCAGCGTTCCGGGCTGGTTCTGGCTCGGGTTCGTGCCGGCCATGAAGGGGACCAGGTGCAGGTCGCCGGTCGGCGAGCTCGTGTCCGAAAGAACGAGAGAGCCGGTGGCCTGCCAGTTGCCGCTGGCATCGATGCCGGCGATGGTCCGTATCTCGAGGCTGTAGACCTTGTTCGCGGCGAGGGTGATCAGTTGCGTGAGGAGGTTGACGGTCGTGCTGCCCCAGATGTAGTCTAGTTTGACTGCGCAGGTCTGGCCTGCGCCGGTGCCTATTGATAGCTGTCCGTCCGACTGGGCGACGATGGTCAGGCCGTGCTTGGTGTTCGCGGCTGAGAAGGATTTCGATATCAGCGTTGTCTTGCTCGAGGAGTTGGTGAGGTTGACGGTGCCTACTGCCTCGCTTAGTACGGTCGGTACTGCTACGGGGTCGGTGCTGGCGGGCGCGTGGGTTGACGCGTGCGTTGTCGGTTTCGGGTATCCCCAGATGCCGGTCTTAAGTAGGCATTCCCGGTCGTCCGTAGGAAACTCTGAACCTATGCCCAGGGCGTCGACTCCGCCATATGCGTGCTTGGCTGCGTGGTGTACGGCGTTTACTGGCCCGTAGGTGTGGCCGAGCCTGAGTCCGGCTTTGTCGGGGTCGTCGCCGGCGTCGTGTAATTCGGTCGAGGTGGCGAGCTGTGTCGGCGTGACGAACCCGGCGGCGCTTCCGGATGTGTCGAGGTTCGCTAGGTTCGCCGCGGAGCTGTGCGCGGTGGTCGCGTTCTCGTGTGAGGTCAACTGGGTCGACGTCGCCATCGTCGGGTTGTGTCTTGAGTTGTCGTGGGTGAGTGCGGGTTGGTCTTGTGCGAGCTGGCCGAGAAGTGAGTCGACGTTTAGGGCGTCGCTGCCACCGACCTGGTGCGTGGAAACGTGGGAGCGTGGGTTCTGCTGATCGTGCAGGAGTCCTTTGAGGCCTTCGACTGAAACTTCGTCCGTGCCTCCGGATTCGTGCTGGGGCGCGTGTGCCGTTACTACTGGCGGCGGCGGTACCGGTCCGCCTTTGACCGTGATGGTGACGGGGGCGAGGTTGTTGTTCGGCTCGACCTGGTCGAGTGGGCAGGTGACGTAGCCGAAGATTACATAGTTGCCTTCGGCCGGCGGTGTCCAGATGTCGGAGGCCTGGGCTAGCCCGGAGTCGCCGGGCGCGATGGTGTTTGAGTAGACCTCGGATTCGAAGATCAACAGGTCGGCCGCGTCGTAGATTTTCACGTAGCCCGACGCGAGGGCGTCGTGGACTCCGAGATTGGCCACGAGCACGGCCGGCCTGTAGGGTGTCAGGACTGACGCGCGCGGAGGTGTGTCAAGTGATACTGCCGCGACGTCGTAGTCTGCCATGACTTAGGGGACGGTGATCTGGTATAGGTCCAGACAGATCTTCTTCAGGGTCGCGACGCTGCCGGCGCCGAGCCGGTTCGACAGTGACCATTGGGCCACGAGTCCGACCGCGATGGCCGTGAGGGCCACGCCGGAGCAGATTTTGTGGAAGTGGTACATGCGACCGTTGAAGGCGTTGTATGCCGCGAACGTTGCCAGGCCTACGCCGGCAGGGTCCAGGATCGCGTGCAGACCTGCTTGATACGTCGCGTAGTCGTTGGCGAACGTGGTGTAGTTGCTCACCGCGCTCGCTCCGACGCTGGCGATGGTCGGGTCGATCTACGTGGACAGCATCCGGTTCGTGTAGTGAGTTATCCACGTGTTGATCGGCTTCATGGATAGCTCCTAGATTCCGGTGACACTGAACAACGCGGCGATGGCGTCGATGCCCGGTGCGGCGATTCCGTAGGCCAGGTACTTCGTCTTGAGTGCGTGTCCCGTGTCGGCCAGAGCGTAACCGTTGAGTCCTTTGTGCGAAGCTGCCCAGAGTTGCCGTCCGAAGTTGAGATAGAACGGGTAGAGGATCGTCGGGATGCTCGGCGTGATCGCGTTTAGCGCCGCCTGCATCAGGACTTCCTTTGCGTATAGGTCTGCCATGCCGCTGCCGGCAAAGCCTGCGTGCATCGTGGACAACTGCGCCGCGACCTTGAGAGAGACCGTTGCCGGCACGTACTTCTGACCGTACTTGTCCGTGCGCTGTTGAAGCGGTTTCACGTGTTGTGCTCCTTTCAAGGTGGAGTGGTCCCGACCAGGCTCTTGAGTGGGTCTGACCGATGCGAGCGGCCTGACCTTCGTCCTGGTCGGGGCCGCTCGCAGAGCGATTGTAGCATTCGGGGTCTGTCTGTCAAGCGGCGGGGTCGCGCGTCGACGTCCTGGACCTGGCGCGCGAGCGCGGCGGGCGTCTGAGGGGCTGGCCGCGTAGGATTCGCTAGGTTGAACGATCTCGGGCAGGGGTAAGGGTTTCTATCGTGCCTTTATGAGCTGGTGCCGGATCGGGCTGGTTCCGTTCGGCCGGTCCGGGTTCTGGGAGATCACTGCCGGGCTTGTGGCATGCGTCGTGACTCCTGCTGCCCGGTGCTCCTGCGCGAAGCGCCCGGAATCGGTAGCTGGAAGCGGCCGCCGTGGCCGCGGCTCCGACTTCGGGGAGGGGGGGCGATTACCTTCCTGGGGGTGGGGTCCTAACACGTAAGAGCATACCTTTAGAGTAATTAGGAGGTTGGTCCGGCCGATTTTGGGGATAAGTCGGGAACTGGTGGACAACCGGTGAGTTAACCGTGGTCAGCTATGTGTATAACTTCAGACGCATTCGACTGTGAGTGTGTATACCTACAGACCCTGCGGAGGCCGTGGGGGATGGGTTCCCGGAGGCGTTTTCCGGGTCAGTGTTGTGCTCGTTTAGCGCGGGCACGGAGAGTGCAATAAGAGTTAAGTTGACATAATCGCCATTATCGGAAGACGTGCGGCCGCACGGATTGTTGACAACGCAAGCGTGAAACGCTAGACTGATTGGGCACAGTGACCCTGTGCAGAAAGAGAGGCCGCATGACTGAGAATGGCAGTGCGGTTACGGGGGCTGCGATGGTTCGAAAGAGGATTCGTCTGCAGCTTACCGTGCATCCGCTGACTGATCAACGTCTGATGCAACTGGCCGATCAGATGGCCACGAACAAGGGTCGCCTGGTCGATAAGCTGGTCGAGTGCCTGGCCGCTGCGTACTCGTCCGGGCGACAGCACTGCATCACCGGGAAACCGTGTAAGATCGATCTGACAGATCTGCCTACGGTGTTCTAATGGCGCATCGAAGATGCAAGCGCGTTGAGCCTGGCCCGGTCGTCCGGGTCCCGGATGCTTCGCGCGACGGGCTCCGGCGCGGTCGCAAGAGTGTGAGAGCTGCGGCGCTGGGTGAGCAGTGCGAGCTGTTCGATTCCTCGATGGGGGATACCGGCATCGGTAGCGCCCGGCAGAGGTACGGTCATCGGGGCAAGGAGTCTTAGGTGGTTGATCCGGTGGCTGAGTTGCTCGAGAGATCGATGCCGTTTACGGTCGCGATCGCTCGGGGTGTTGCGCTCGAGCTGGCTTGGTCGTGCACGGCGACGTTGTCGGAGGCGGTGCTCGAGGATGGTGTAAGACGAGAACGTCTGCAGTGTGCTTGCCTTCTGGAGGGCGTGCTGTTCCCGAGGGAGAATTGAGGTGCCTCTCAAGGGGAATGAGGGCCCATCGATGGTTTGCTTTCGGTGTTCTCGTGTTTTCTGGCCGAGGGTGGGGTCGTACTGGTTCCTGCTGTTGTCTCCGCGTGGCCGGTGTCGCTTCCCTGGCGCGCAGGAGGCACGCGCAGTGCTGTGCGGCCCCTGCGGCCGGGTTCTTCGTGAAGCGATGGAGTCGAACGGGTTTGCACCCGGAGAGGCGGTTGTCAATGGTACTAGGCGACGCAGAGAAAGCGATCGCGAGGGCGGACCTGCAGGAGATCCAGGAGCGTTTGGCCGAATTGCAGGGCCTGTCTGGCTGGTTCCTGGGGATTGCGGGGCTGCAGCGGATGGAGCTGATCCAGTTCCGGGAGCTCGTCCGGAGTTGGCAGCAACAGGTTGAAGCGTAGACTTGTCGCCGGCATGGTTCTCCTGGCCCGGGCTTCTTGCCCGGGCCTTACCACAAGGCCGCGACTCGCGGGTCCGCCCGCCATCAGATAGACTCGCGGCCGACGTTCCTGTGCGCCGGCGGTGATGAGGTTCCAGTCAGACGAACCGGACCGCCGGCGCACCTTCCCGGATTCAGGATTGCCTGACTGCCAGTCAGGTCGTCATACAGGTTTACATAATGCGACGTTATCAGGAAGCGATTTCCACAATTGGCCCGGTACACAGTCGCTTATGATAACGTCTATTATGTACACGTCCGACGTGCTTGAACCTGTCAATATGACGACGTCTCGGGAATCAGGACTGGTGGCCGCGCCTTCGGTGGTTTGGTGAATCAGCGCCGGCACAACCTGCGCACCAGCGGCCGTCATGGCATTTGCCATCGCCGGCGAACCGTTGAAGGCAAGCACCAGCGGACGTCATGGCGCAGATTGTGCCGGCGCTGATTCCTCCTCTTGAAAGCTCGCGCGGCCGACCTACAAGCTTGGTCGACAAGCTCGACTCCTGACCGGTTCGGCGTCGGCCCGGGTCGCGTCTGCC
>JBEKHR010000091.1:0-7791 GCA_050012175.1 Terriglobia bacterium
ATGATCAAAAGGGGCCAAAACAGGTTGACAAAACCAAGGGGAGTGTGTGGAGGACCTGGAGCCGGCCGCGGCCGGCGGGAAGACGCGGCGCTGATCCCGCAGAGCGGGGGTGGACATGATTTTCCCTCGCCGCGGGAGGCGCAGGAATTTCTCTATCAGTTTCACGACGAGAAAAAGATTGAGGAGGCGAAGCGGAGGCGTACGCCGGATGAGATCGCCTATATTCCCCAGGAGAGCGTCGAGTTGCAGGGTCTGCGGCGGGTGAACCGCAGCTTGGTGCAGGAGTTGGGATCACGCTGTGCGGGGCAGCGGATCGCCACGGTCGATCAGGATGCTACCGCCGTCGAGAGGCGGAAACAGGAGGCGCTGGGAACCTACGAAGGGGAACGGGGCTATCAGCCGCTGCTGGGTCGCCGCGGCGACTATTCTTTCGGGGCCAACGCCGCCTGGCTGCGGCTGGCGGTAATCGCCCACCGCGTGCTGACGGCCCTGAAGCGGTTGGCGCTGCCGGCGGAGTTGCTGAGGGCGCGGTCTACGATCGCCGCGGTAGCCTTCTCAGTAGCCTTCTTGCTCGCCCCGCACGCCTCGGCGGGTATCATTGGTGTCGCAAATGCCACCAACTGCTCCGGCACACCTCCAGGTGGGACTATCTGCAGCAATGGCTCTGGCGGTCTGGATGGCTCAGGCGGAACTCCGTTCAGTTTGAGTGGCATTGAGAATGGGGGCATCGTCCTTCAAGCGGTAATAGGCACCCAAGCTTCGCCGGTTTATGAGGTGGTCAACAACCGTAAATACCATCACGCTGGTGTTCAACGGATTCCTTCAAACCAACCAGTCTCTGAACTGCCAAACTGACGGCAGCTTTTCTGGTGCGTCATACACTTTCACCCCTGCGCCGAGCGGGGCGGCAGGGTGCACTTCCACAGATAGTAATTCTACCAACACAAACGATAGCCCCTGTCTCCATGTGAAATTAACCTTTATCGGACTGGACATATCAGCAGGCAGCGACTTTGACATCACCTTTGCCTCGTTCGGTAATGGAGCCAGCGACACACTGACGGGAGTTCCCGAACCCGGCACGCTCGGCCTTCTCGGCGTCGGAGCGATGAGGCTGGGTTTCCTCCGCATAATCCGACGGCGTCGTATCTTACCTTTTGCTGAGGTCCTCCAGGTACTTGCGGATCTCTTCGCCCTTCACATATCCGGGGTCTAGTTTGAGAACCTGTCGGAATTGGGTGGCGGCAGCCGTGGGGTTCTTCGTTCGCTGGTAAGCCACGCCGAGGTGGTACCGAAAGGTAGGATCGTTTGGCGTCTGCGTGAGAGCTTCCTGCAAGAGATCGATTGCAGACCCATAGACACCTATTTGAATATAGGCCCAGGCCAGCGTATCGGCCGTGTTCGGCGAATCCGGCAAGCTACGGCGCGCGGTCTCTGCCAGCGAAAGAGCTACGTTCACACTACCCCCGTGATCGAGAAGCAGGCACGCAAGGTTGTTTGCCCCTATCCCGTATTCGGGATCAATCTGCATGGCCTTCTGATAAGCTTCCTCCGCTTTCTGCCAGTTCCCGGATTTCTCTTCAAGAACACCCAAGCCCGCATAGGCTCGCACATCGCGGGGATTTTGCTGGACTGCACGCTCGGCGCTGGCCAAGGCTTGGGCAAGCGAACCGCGGGCGGCTTGCGTATCGGCAAGCATGAGGAAGGCATTAACGTTGTTGTGATCAATTTCGATGGCCTTCTCCAAAGCGGCTTGCGTCTTCTCAAAATCCCGCAGGCCGTAGAAAGCGTGTCCGAGCATCAGGTAATACGCGCTATTATTCGGTGCCCTCGTGATCTGCTCTTGGATCCGGCTGATGAGGACGTTGGCCGGCCTTTTCTCTTTGACATAGGTCCGCAAGAGTCCGCCCAGAGCCTCTGTGAACGCGGGGTTAATCCCGAGCGCCTGATCATAGAGTGCTTCGGCCTCTTTGTATTTTTTCTGAACTACCCGGACCTCGCCTAGGCGCGTATAAGCAAGCGGGTCGTGCGGCGCCAGTTCGATAGCCTTTCTTAAGTCCGCCTCCGCCTCGACAAGGTCTCGCCGGCGTGCTTCCACTGCAGCGCGAACCTCGTAGCCCCCGGCGGAAGCCGGCTGAGCGGTAATCAGCGCCTCAGCACTTTTCTCGGCTTGGTGAAGATCATTTTGCTGCAGACCAAGTTGTGCCAGAGCCTCCTGCGCCGGCACCAGGTTGGGTTGTAGCTTTACGGCTTGCTGCCACTCGACGCGTGCCTGTTCAAGAGAGCCGGCCTTGGCATAGGCGAGACCCAAGTAGTAATGCCCAGGAGCATTTTCCGGATCAGTCTCGAGCACTGACTGGACCAGGGGGATGGCATCATTCGCCCGACCCTGGCGAACCCAGATCTGACATCTGGCGAAGATCGCCTCTGTGGATTTCGGATTCTCATTCAACACCTTGTCGTTGAGGTTCGTCGCTTCCTCCAGACGATTGGTCGCAATGAGAAGCTGGACGTAGTCTATGCTGACCTGGAGATCCTTAGGGTGGTCGTGGTAGAGGGAGGCGAATTCCTCGAGGGCCTTATCGATCTGGCCGGTCTGAACGTAGAACTCACCAAGCATCCGGTAGCTGTCGGAGTTGCCGCTGAGGGCCCGCTTTGCTTCCTTCAACACTATCACAGCATCACTTTCTTTCTCATCTGCCAGGTAAACACGCGCCAAGGCTCCGCGCGCGGCGGGGTTATTAGGATCTAGCCCAATAGCGTGCCGGAACTGCTGCTCCGCTTCCTGCAAGCGGCGTTGCCCCTCATAGAAGTTCCCCAAGACCATTGGGGGCGTCGGCGATTTTGGGTCTAGGGAAATCGCCTTCTTGTAGCTTTCCTCGGCCGCAGAGGTTTGCTTCGCGTTCACCTGCAGCATGGCCAAGTCTATATAAGAACTTGACCGGTTTGGGTCAAGTCGAATGGCCTTCTGCATTTCGTCCAGCGAGCCTTGAGGATTGCCCATCGCCGCAATGGCCTTTGCCATGAGCGTGTGCGCATCGCCGTTCTGCGGCTCCGCCGCCAGGACGAGTTTTGCCTTGTTTTCTGCCTGCGAAAATTCCCGAGCCGCGAGCAGTACGTTCCCCAAATCAATTTGGGCTTTCCAATTGCGGGGAGCCAGATCAACCGCCCGGTTCAATTCGGCGAAAGCTTCCCCCCACATTCCCAGCTTCGTGTCGCACTGCGCCAACTGGTAGTGAGCGTCCGCATACTGCGGGTCTATCTTGATCGCGTTTTGGAGCTGGATTGCGGCCTCGCGATATTTCCCCTTTTCGAAGTAGCTCACCGCGCTTCTGTAATACTTCTGCTTCCTGACGTTGGGGTCCCGCCAGGCGCAGCTCACCAAAAGGGTTTCAATCAGGGTGAGCCCTAGAAAGACAAGGAGTGAAGACCGAAGTCTATTCTTTGCCAAGGCAATCTCCAGTGTCCATGCCCAACAGTTTACTAGAAACCTTGATGTTTGGAACTTGACTTTTTTAGTCAAGTTTTGAAAATGGCGCACAAATTCCCTTTCGTGTGCGAAGGTGGCTTGCGCACGCCCAAGGCGGGTACAGGCGGCGACGCACTCTGCGCCCACGGGACCAGGCATCGGTGGTTGTGTTTCAAGTGGCTCCTTGACATTGCGGAACTTCTACGCAAGGCGGGGACGTTGGACTGGTCGCGCATTGAAGAAATGGCAAGGATCCGTCCTGGAGCCGGCGCCGCGGCCAGCGTGGCCGTCACCCTCGCGCGTGACTTGCTAGAAGTGCCCGTACCCGCTGAAGCCGGGAGAATCCTGCCTGCGACAAGTCGGACCCTCGCCCTATCTTCAGCCATCCGCGAGGAATTGCTCTCGAGGGATCAAACCAACGGCGATGAGCACACGACTCTGTTGACACTGGAGGAACGCTCCGTGGCACGAATGAAATACCGGGCTGTTCTGATTATCCGCTACTCGCGCGACCATCGGCCCGACTGCAAGCAGGTGGTGATCGCGCTGATCGTCAACCTCGAGGGATTTCCCTTGAGCTACGAAACCTTCGACGGCGACCGCACGGATGTCACGAGCTTGGAAGCGGTCATGCGCATGGTGGAACGTAAGTACGGGCGAGCGCGGCGGATCTGGGTGTTTGACCGCGGTATCGTGAGCGAAGCGAATCTGGCGGCGCTGCGCAAGCGGGGCGGCCAGTACCTGGTGGGCACGCCGCGCTCGAAGCTGAAGGGGATGGAACGCGAACTTCTGCAAGGCACCTGGACGCAAGTGCGTGAAGAAGTGGAAGCCCAGTTGGTCCCCCTGCCGGGCGGCGCCGAAACCTACGTGCTGTGCCGCTCGACGGCGCGGCGGGAAAAGGAACGGGCCATCCGCCGCCGCTTCTCGAGTCGCATGGAGCGAGCCCTCGCGCGTCTGGCGCAGCGTGTGGAGAAAGGGCAATTGAAAGACCGGTCGAAGATCGAGCGACGGCTGGGGAAGATTCAGGAACGTTATGTTCAGGTGGCCGACCTGTATGAAGCGGACCTCCGTCAAACCGGGGGACGCTGGGTCTTGAGCTGGAACCTGATCGAGGAGCGTCGCGCTTGGCGTGAGGCGCGAGAAGGCGCCTACCTGCTGCGCACGAACCTGGAGGGAGCGACGGTCGAAGAGCTCTGGACAAAGTACATCCAACTCACCGAAGCCGAGGCCGCCTTCCGGGCGCTGAAAAGCGAGTTGTCGATCCGACCCTTGTTTCATCAACTGGAGCCTCGCGTCAAGGCGCACATCCTGGTGGCTTTTCTGGGCTACTCGTTGTGGGTCACGCTGAAGCATCTGCTACGACGGAAAAATTGCAATTGCTCGCCCGCCCAAGCGTTGGCGCTGCTGGCCACCATCCAGAGCGCCGATATTGTTCTCCCGACCACCGACGGTCGGGAGATTCGCCTGCGGCGTGTTGCGGCCCTCAATCCTGAACAACAACGGCTCGTGACGGAACTCCGTATCTCGTTACCCGATCACTTCAATTTGAACTTCGAATGTAGTGTAGACTCGGCCTTAGCCTGAGCTGATTCTAAAGCACTTGACTGGCTCTTGGCCCTCTTTGTGACGAACTTAGGCTAGATGTACCCTGCTTAACGCTTGCCAAGTCACGCGCCTTCTTTGCGTCGCGCTTCCCATTGCTCATCCCAGACCTTTGCCTTGGATGTGCGCCCACCCACGCGCCCGAGAGCGCGCCTGTGGTGTTCATCTGAGTGGGAGTATCAGCATTGACCCTAAATCGGGCGATCATCCTTCACTAACCACCGGGCGAGTGGTCAGTTGCTATCAGCCCCTGGGGAGAGCGTGCGCTATTGGCGACAGGATCCTTCCGCGCCGCCTCCGCACACCTTGAGTGTATCGAGCACCGCGCCCGTGGTGCTCTTGTTCACGATTTTAATCGTGGGCAGCCTGTGAACGGGCGGAGTAACCCGTCAGCTCGACAAACCTCGCAGAGGGTTTGATTCGAGCGCGCATGTCTGTCCCCAGTTATTTCAAACCCCGATAGCGAGACCCGAACCATGGTGTCTGCCTTTTCGTGGCAGTGGCCGCAGCACTGGTTCATCACCACCACCGGTCGCCTCAAGCAGGTTGAGAATCTCCAACCCCGGCTCCCAGCGTCCTGCATCCACCAAGGAAAGATCCTTGGACGGGGCTGTAATCGCGTCATTGGGTCTCTGAGGTCCATCAACAAGTGCCGTCCCTCATCATGCAGATGTAATTCTGTCGAAGCAGAGGGCTGTGATACTCTGGCATGGAGAAAGCATAGAGGACTGATTCGGATGGGATGCAAACTACACGGCGGACATTGCCCGGCACCGAAAGACCCGGAGGGAGGGTGGAGCAAGCATGTCTGCCCCTCGCCCATATTGCATCGCACGCAGTTTCAGAAAGTTAGGAGTGAGATCTTAACCCAGATTTCCGAGATCAACTATTTCCTGCCAACATACGGGCCTCATTTTTCATCCGTATTTATGCCTGTCTAAACGCAGTGAAGAGGCCTTGGACGTGCGGGATCATGTAGTTGCCTCTTTGCCCGGAGTTTCAGATTCAATAGGCGCGGAATCGTCCCTGGCGGTCAACATAAGCACCTCCACTTCCGTTGGGTGCTTGCGCCGCTCCCCTTCAAGTAGCCTAGGTTCCGTCTGAGGGAAGCGAGCCTTCCCAAGGAGGTAAGGACCGTAGGAGTATTCGGGCAACGCCCTGCGTACTTCGAAGTCGGAGAACCCGGCATTCAGTGCCGTGCGCAAATTCCTAATTGCAATCTTCATCTTACAGGTTAGGCCGTTATAGCCGCCAAACGCAGCTATGACCATGCTTTTTTCGTCGCTTTCTTTGTCTTCAAGGGTGGCTTCTGCGCTCCCCTCAGACAGTGAAATGGAAACCCAACCCTGGTCAAATCTGCGCAATTGGGGTTCAACCTCAGTGGCGCGAACACGCAAAAACCCCACTGGTTGGCCTGTTATATTCAACTCAGAGAGGCGGTCCTCGATGGGGCGAATCCCACAATATGCTCTCAAGCCTGCCTGCTCAAGCCTGGCCGTTTTATCCTTTACGTCTATCTTTATAGAACTGGGGGCTGCCCATCCCGAGTACTTCGGGAATTTGAATGCGAAAGCGGATAGGTCCGACTTGAGAAGGTGTTGAGGAATCCCAAACGAAAAATACGGGCCCGCACCACTGAGGAGCACTCTGTGATGCCTAGGGAGCACGACTGCTGCGCGTCGAGCGATAAGGCCTCCTCCTATCGCCATTTCTGCCCGCCTCAGAACGAATGACCATGCGGCCGGATTCTCAAAGAGGTGCTCCTGAATATCGGTATAGGGAAACATCACTACTCCATAAGGGCAGCTTAGCCGAAATGGAAAGCTCGCCGGGCCAGCCTCAATCGTTATACCGCCATGGCCGGGATTTCTAATAATTTGGACGATCCCGCTGCCCCCCACTCCAAATCGCCGTATATGGTGGCACAAGGCGGCAATAGCATAGGGAAGCACCACTATTTCATCAAAGTCGGATTCCTCCTTGACTTGCTGAAGTATCCGAACGGTCGGGTTGAAGGGGATCTTTTTACCGTGAGGCCGGACCAACGAGGCCAGTGCCTGAGCTCCGCGAGCTTTCAGGCATATCCCGTACTCCCAGCCTGGACTTTCAAGTGTCAATTCGGCGTCCAGCTCGTCTTCGATTTGCTGCCAGAGGCCGACGATCTCTTCCGCTTTCAGCTTCATCCAGAACACCCAAACGAAAATAATTCTCCGCTATTCCAGAAGATTACGCGTAACAGTGTCAACCGGGATTCCCTGGTTCGATTTCCGGCCAACCGGTAACATACAACTGACTGTCTCTGAGCGCAATGCTCCGTATCGCGCCATCTAAAATGTAACCGTGGGAGGAGTGATCGCGCCATTTAGGATGTAACCCGAGCCGGCGAGAAGGTCGAGGAGGGGTTACGGTGGGTCACAAGGCGCGATGGGAGTATTTTCGTGCGATCTATGGGCGCTATCAGAAGGGCGCTTGGAAAGCACGCCAGGCCATTCTGAATGAATTCTGTTTGAACACGGGGTATCACCGCAAATACGCCATTCGGCTGTTGAACGGGGCGCGCCTGGGCCCACGGGCCAGTCCCTCGGGGGTTCGGCGAAAGCGCGCTCCGGGCTACGGGCGGAAAACGCTGGCGGTTTTGATCGCCGTGTGGGAAGCAGCGGGATACCCGTGATCGGTGCGGCTGAAGGCTGGGCTAACGACCAGATTATGAGCAGAAGTTC
>JBEKHR010000092.1:0-7258 GCA_050012175.1 Terriglobia bacterium
GGACCACGCCGCCAAGGCGGTCCGTTCCTCGGCCGACAGAATAATCGGAGCTGCGACTCGGCTCATGTACTCAAGCATACTGGCCTTATCTGTATAAGTCAAGGTAATTATGGGACACTACACTAGCGATTTCCAGGTTGTCGGTAGCGCCGCGATGGGATTGGGCCGGAAAAGTCGGCCACCCGTCAACTGGCCCGCTGCGCTGGGCCGGATGCCGGCGTGAAAGGGCGTCTTCCAGGCGCTATCAAGCTGGTGTCATGTCACACTTAATCGTCTACAAGAGCGATTCGCTTGAACCCCCTCACCCCCTGTCCCCTCTCCCCCAAGGGGAAGAGGGGAGATTCAATACTAATTCGATCCCCTCTTCCCCTTAGCGGAGAGGGCGATCCTCCCGCAAGGCGGGACGGGGCCGGGTGAGACAGTTCTTGATCAGCGCTCATCCAGCGTTGATTGTAAAGAATTGAGTTTTACACGACACTAGCTGATAGTAGGCGCTGTCCAAGGCTCCCAATGAGGGTCAGCCTGTTTCCCTAACGGTGACTTGGGATGCCAGTTTACTCAGTGGGGGCGGATGGACGTCGCCAGGGTTGCACTGGCGCGCCTACTTGTAAGGGCTTCCCGTGCCCACGGTCTGGGCCGGTTTGTAGGTCTCGAGGAATTCAGCGACGCTTGCCTCCTGGGCGTTCTTATAGGCGACGCACAGGTCGATGCCCTCGAGTACTTGAGTGAGGATGCGAGGCCCGCCCGTGTACTTCGTCGACCGGCCGCTAAAGAAATTCTCCACATCCTGGCGATGCTGAGAGTCGCAGTAGCCTCCGGCCACGTAAGGCAGGAAGGACCCTGAATCGGTGGGAAGCTTGGCAATCAGGCGATCCCAGTTCTGTTTCACAAAATCATAGGCGAAGTCGCGCGTCTGGCGCCGCTGGGCGGGGCCGAAGAGGATGCCAGCCGACTCCCGGCTGTCGAATTCATCGCTCAGCACGATGGGCAGAGCGGCCTTAAGGATTTCGGGATCCTGGAACGAGCCGAGGCTGAAGAGCAAGTCTCCGCGGAAATTCTCTTCTTTCTCCTTCTTGGCCGCAGCACGCATGCGATCGAACAGATCGCGGTCTCCGTAGCGGGCAGCGGTGGTAAGGACAACACCGACCATGTCAGGGTCGACTGCCTTATGATCGTCGAGCCAGGCCAGCGCCAGTTTCTTGGCTTGGGCGATCAACTCCGAGTCCTGACCCTGATTGGCAAGCACGCGAAGAAGCGCAGGGCGGAGGAAGCGGGCATCTTCGCTCTCGCCCGCCTTCGTCTTCCAACCCAGGTTGCGAGCTCGTCCGCCATAGACGTCCAAGAGATACTGCCGGTACCGGGGCAGCAGGTCTTTCGAGACCAAATTGTCTTGGAGACCTGTGGTGATTTCCATGGTTTTGGTGACCACTTGGCGGGCAGGGTCCTGAGCGAGGCTCGGAGCCAACGCCAACGCCCTCCCCAGCGGAATCTTGCCGCTCCTGGTGAGCGAGGAGAGGTTGCCAACGAGCGCGACCTTCTCCGCAAGGGTAAGCACCTGCGCGTCGTCTTTGAGGAGGGCATCGAGCAGGTTTCCCTCGTATAACCCGAAATAGTAGCCTGCCGCCCCGGCGTTGGCCTCGACCCAAGCCGGGCAGCCGCCGGAGCGTGAGAGCGGCAACTGCGCAGACTTCTGCGAAAGCAGCGCGCACTCTCGGGCGTCACCTTGCCCAGAGGGATAGCGAGCGCAAACGGGAATTTGCCAAGTTTGGTCCGCTGAACCCGCGGAACCCAGGGGCAGGAAACGCTGCTGGGAAAGTTTCAGCTTGGCCGCGCCGCCGCTGCAATCCAGCGCGGCCGTAACCAGCGGCACACCCGGCTGGTCGAGGAAGGTCGAGAAAGCCGCAGCGACGCTGGTATCGTCGCCGGCGAGCGCCGCTAGAAACTCAGCCGAGGTGGCGTTCTTCCAGGAGTACTTCGTAAGATAGCGGTGAATTCCTGCCCGGAATCGCTCCCGGCCCATATAGGACTCGAACATATTCAGTAGCGCGGAGCCTTTGTCATAAGTGATGGAGTCAAACGCGTTGATAATGTCATCCTTCGACTCGATGGGCTGCCGTACCCGGCGCGTGCTCACCAAGCTGTCGCTTTGCATCGCGCCCTGATAGCTGTTCAGCGCCGAGACGTCCGCGTGCCATTCGGGGTGGTACTCATTCACGATTTTGTTCGACGTCCAGGAGGCAAAGCCCTCGTTGAGCCAGATATCATCCCACCAGGCAGTGGTCACCAGGTCGCCGAACCATTGATGAGCCAGTTCGTGGGCAGCCACCCATACCCATTCGCGCTGACGCGACGGGGTGTCTTGATCGGGTTTGGCGAGAATGATGCCGGTTCCATAGGTCACGAAACCCGCATTCTCCATCGCCCCGCCGTAAAGCGGAATGGCGACTTCGTCGAGCTTGTCGTAGGGATAGGGAATATCGAAGTAATTCTCCAACAAGTTGACGATGGCAGGAGTCGTTTCGGCGGCGTATTTCGCTTCCGGACCACGGCCGCGGGGGACTACGATACGCACGCGGGTGTTTTTCTTTCCGGTGGTGCCTGCGTCGACGAATTCCAGGTCGCCGACGGCAATGGCCACCAGATAGCTCGGCAAGGGCTTGGTCTCGGCGAATTTCACCACTTTCATGCCATCGCCGCTGTCGGTCTCGGACACCATAGGTGCATTCGAAAGCGCCACCTGGTCCTTCTTGACCCGCAGCGTCAACTGCCAGGGGACCTTGTAACTTGGCTCGTCGAAACAGGGGAATGCCCGTCGAGCCCAAATCGCCTCGAACTGCGAGTAGACGTACCAGCGGTCCCCATCTTTCATCTGAAAGATCCCCTGCTGATCCTTGCGGCTGATCTCCCCCTGGTAAACAACGCGGAGCGTCGCTTCGCCGGGTCCGACGGGATGGTCGAAGGTAAAGCCGACGTAGTCTTTCGGCTCGCTGATGACTTTGGCTGCCAGCTTTTCGTGGCCGACAGTTAGGGTTGCATCCTTCACGGTGAGCCTTTCGCCGTTTAGCCACAGGACCGAAGTGGACTTGGCGAGTTGGAGGTCAATTTCAACCGCCCCGATGAAGGTGTCCTGGTCCGGGACGACCGTCAGGTCCAGGCGGTAACGGACAGGCCCCACCTCATGGGAGGGAAGGCGGAACTTGGGTGGAATCGGGGGCTGACCCGGGGCTTGGTCCGCCTTGGCGTTCCAGGCGTACAGAATCGCCAAGGTACATACTGCGATCAGGACTACAGTGGACTTGTGAACAAACCGTCGCATGATCTCTCCTCGGGCCGGCCACGCCCTCCATGTTGAGCAACGCACTGGCCAGACTGTCACAAAGAATGGTCCCTCGAACACGTCGAGGGATCATACCTCAGGTCAATTCGTTGCACAAGGCGAGGCTCGGGTTTGGCTCGGGTTTTCTTAGCCGCTTGCACCTGTCCCGCGCCGCTCGCGCATGCGGCGTCACCTTCTCCCCTCTGAAGCACTAGGGGCCATCTTCTTCTCCTGCCGCGAAGAAAGAATTCACCACAGAGCGCAGAGAGACCACAGAGAAAAGTACTTCTGTTCGCGCGAGCAGGGATTACAAGGTTACGGTTCCTTGTTTGTTGACCCACAGTCCTTGCCTGCATCTCTTCTCCGTGACCTCTGTGGTCCCGCAGGCGCGGGATGAAGTCCTTCTCGGGTTGCGGCCAAAGGCCGCGTTGTAACACTAGCACTCCGTTGCACAGAACTACCCCCTGCGAGAGGATCGGAGACCAACCGGCCACGGGAACTCCAGAACTTACCTGCGGTGGCTCACGGTGCAGGGTTTCGCTCGTCTAAACCGTAAGACCGTCAGTTACGTATAAGCAATAAGAAACGAGTGTGAAAGGAGAAAGTCCTTATGAAGTGCCACCGCGCACTAGATTTGGGTATTCTGACCCTCACCGCTTTGTCTTTGTGCCTCGCGGCGTCGCCCGCACCTGCGCGGGCCGCGGCAGGGAAAGCAGAGAAAGGCCGGATCCAGCCTCCGGTGACGTTGCGGGTGGACCCGCTCTTGATCGCCGAGGCGGGAGAGGTGTGGGGGCTGATCGCGTCGCCGAATAACCCCATCTGGCCAGGTTGGGACGCCTCCGCCACGCCCCTCCTGTTCTACTTGCCGGGGGAGCAGGACGTCCTGATCAATCACCCGCGCCCGCCCGAAGGGTTCCTCCCCTACGACGGCCCCGTCCGGTTTCCGGGTGGGCGGATTCTCCTGAAGAACGGCCCGACCCTCATCGAGTGGGACGGGCAGAACACTTCCATGGACGTGGAAGGAATCCGGACGCTCGTCGTGGCCGACACCCTCTCCAACTTGCGGGGCCAAATCTCCGGCCTCCTTCAGGACGCGAGACCGGCGGCGGAAAAGGTCCAGGCACTGCGCTTCTCGGACCTGGCGATGGACCCCTATGGCCAGCTCGCCATGGTGGTCCACGAGGCTTTCCACGTCTTTCAAGAGAAACAGGCTCCCGACAAGGGCGCGAACGAGATGTTGCTGTTGTACTATCCCGTCCTCTCGGTCCAGAACAACGTGGGCTTTGCCCAGGAGGGCTCGGCCCTCGCGGAGGCCCTGCGCGCCACGGACGCCGCGGCGGTTCGGCGTGCGGCCGTGCGCTGGCTGGCGCTGCGCAAGGACCGCCGCTCGAGCCTCCCCCAGAAGGCCCTGGAATACGAGGACGGGACCGAATTCAAGGAGGGATTGGCGAAGTACACCGAATACCGCCTGTTCCAGGTGTTGGAGGGCCGGCAGCCGGGGCCGGCCATATCATGGGCGCAAGGGTTCGTTGGCTACGCCGACCTCGCGCCGCAGCGCGAAAGGCTCATCGAGAAGATGGTTCGGAACATGAGCGGCGCGGTCAATGTTAACAACGATCCCTACGGGACAGCTCCGCTCCGCATGCGGCTGTACTACTCTGGCATGGCTGTCGGCGTCATGCTCGACAGGCTCTCGCCCGGCTGGAAGAGCCGGATCTTCTCGCCGGATACCTCCCTGACCTCCCTCGTGGAGGAGGCGCTGAAACCCTCGCGGGCCGAGCTGGACCAAGCGCTTAAGGAGGCGAGGGGCGAAGCGGCCTATGCTTCTCTCGTGGAGAACAAGACCAGATTGGCTCAGGAGGGCAAGGCGCGCGCCGAGGCCGTGCTCAAGGAGATCGAAGGGGGCCCGGGCGTCGGCCTCGTCGTGGACTACTCGGAGCTGGGTTCCCCTAAGCTCGCCATGTCTTTCACGCCCTTCGGCATCACGGTGGTGGACGGGGAGCGCACGATCTTCACGCAAGTTCCTGTGAAGGTCGCTTTTGGTCAGGAGGGCGAGGTGGCCCAAAAAGTGGCGGCGCCGCTCCTGCGAGACACCGGGCGGCGCCTCGTCCGGTTCCGGCTGCCTCAGGGCGCGACCCGAGCGGAGGTGGAGAAGGCCTTGGGCTCAGCGCAGACAAGCGGCGGCACGGTTGCCAATCTGGCGCTCGACCTTCCAGGCGCCACCGTAAAGGCCGCCAAGGCTCAAATCAGGTGGAGAGGCGAGGACCTGATCGTGATCCCGCTGAAGGGCAGCGAGGAGAAATAGAGTCAGGGAATGGGCCGGACGTGCGAGCACCAGAGCGCGTAGTTCCGGAACTTACCGGCGGTGGCTCACGGTGCAGGGTTTCGCTCGTCTAAACCGTAAGACCATCAGTTACGTATAACCGATGAGAAACGACTGTGAAAGGAGAAAGTCCTTATGAAGTCCAACCGCATACTCCTCTTGGGTATTCTGACCCTCACCGCTATGTCTTTATGCCTTGCCGCGCCCGCCCGCGCTGTGGAGGGACACTTCGCGCGCACTTTGCAGGTCTCCGGCGCCGTGGAACTCGAGGTCCAGACGGGCTCCGGAACCATCGACGTGCGCACGGGCGACAGCCCCACCGTGCGCATCACCGGGACAATCCGGACCACGAGTGGCTGGTTCGATGACACTGGCACGGAAAACAAGGTGCACTACCTGGAAGCTAACCCGCCCATCGAGCAGCACGGGAATATCATCAAGATCGGTCGCATTGAAGACGAGGATCTGAAGCGTAACATCTCCATCAGCTACGAGATCGTGGCGCCCGTCGAGACACGCCTGCGCTCGAGCTCCGGCTCGGGGGAACAGAATGTGAGCGGCCTGCGCGGGCCGGTGGAAGCATCTTCCGGCTCCGGCAGCCTCAGGCTGACCAATATCGGAGACATGGTCAGAGCCTCGACTGGGTCCGGGCACATTACCGTGGAAGGCGTGAAGGGAAAGGTGCGCGCATCGACCGGGAGCGGCGAGATCCTAGCCACGGGCGTGGCAGGCGGCCTGCACGCCTCGACGGGCAGTGGCAGCGTCACGCTGCGGCAGACCGCGCCGGGCGACGTGGAGGTGAGCACCGGCTCCGGCACGCTGCAACTCGAGGGTGTTCACGGGGCCGTGCGCGCCCAGACCGCCAGCGGCAACATCCTGGTGGAGGGCGAAGGCCAAAGCTCCTGGCGGCTCTCGACCGCCTCCGGCAACGTCACCGTGCGCCTGCCCGGCCAGCAGGGATTCACGCTCCACGCGCACACGGTCTCCGGCAGCGTTAACACTGCGCGCGAGATGACCGTGCAGGGCGCCTTCGGCAAGCATGAGCTGGAAGGCAAAGTCGGCGACGGCGGCTTCATGCTGGATGTAAGCACCGTCTCGGGGAACATCCGGGTTGAGTAGCCGCGACCAAAAGAAAAAGACGACGACGAAAACTAGCTCAATTCGAGCTTAAATGGTCTTGACAAGGTGGGACACCTCACAGCCAAGACTCGCCACTAGTTTTGCGCGCATGCCATCGGAAAGCATGGTAGGCCTGGAGGGACCCCTCATTCAAATCAGACCTGTCGAAAGGGAATAGTAGGTAACTAGTCGGCGGGTAAGCGCCGAACTTTGCTGAGGAAGTGGACCGGCGCGCGGAGTTTGCCGGTGAGCTTCCGCGATTTCAGACAAGAGTGTGGGTGGTCCTGGGCCAACCCGTACGAGCGTACTGGCTACGAGACTAGCCTTAAGTCTTCGAACAAAGAGTGGCTGCTCTATGTTCTTTCAAGATCAGCTAGTGTGCTGTCCCAGAAATACGGTTACATAGTCTTTCAATCTTGGCCAAAATCGAGTCGGCCGTGGCTGTCCAGACAAAGGGTTGGGCTTGGGTGTTGGAGGAGCGCACGAATTGATCGATTTTC
>JBEKHR010000093.1:0-7113 GCA_050012175.1 Terriglobia bacterium
AAATGGTGCAGATGTTGGGATGATTCAGCGCCGAGGCAGCCCGGGCTTCGCGCTGGAAGCGCTCCAGGGCCTGATGGTCCTTGGCTAACGCCTCGGGCAAGAACTTCAAAGCGGCAAAGCGGCCTAGCTTGGTGTCCTCAGCCTTGTACACCACACCCATGCCCCCGCCGCCCAACCTCTCCAGGATGCGATAGTGGGAAACCGTCTTGCCAATCATGCGAGGGTTCCGCCTTTGGTAGCCATCTTAGGCCGCGCTTGCAGCTAAGTCAACGCAATAGGACTATCGGAACAGTTCATGCAGCGGAACAGTTCCGAGGAGTGCTGTCTGCGGCAACACCTCGTAGTACTGGATCGACCGCGAAGTGGTCCCGGCTGCAGGCTAAGATTTCCCCAAGGGCTCCTGTGCACATCATGGGCGCTGGGCACACAAAACGGATTGGGAATGAAAAGTCGGCTTTTCGTCATCGAACTCCTGTGTCAAAACGATTCCCTTTCCACACGCGAGCTGCGGTGAGCTTGACAGGAGCAGTGGGCAGGCGTATGGTTTGCGCCAGAGATAGAGATAGAGTTGAAATCGGAGATTCCGATTCAGATGAGCGATTTCCAGAGGCCATCCGTATCTGCGCCAAGGGACGATCGCAGCGATCTCTACACCTTTCCTCCTCTCGGTGAAGCGGTCAAAGTGCTGATGATTTGGCCGCGTTTCCCCCCTTCTTTCTGGAGCTTTGCTGCAATGCTGGATCTCCTTCGCGAAGAAACCATCCATCCCCCCCTGGGTCTACTTACCCTCGCCGCGCTCTGTCCGAAGAACTGGAAGTTACGACTGATCGATCGAAGCTTTGAAGCTCTGCATGACCGCGACATCCTTTGGGCTGACCTCGTCATGGTCAGCGGAATGGGCGTGCAGAGAGATGACATTCGCCAGACTCTCCTCCGGGCGCGGGCCCTTGGCAAGCGGACGATGATCGGTGGTCCTTACGCGAGCAGCGAGCCGGACACCCTGCTTGCACTGGCAGACCATGTTGTGGTTGGCGAGCCCGATGAGGTTTTCGACAGGATCGCGGCCGATCTGGAGCGAGGCTCCGCCCAGCGGCTCTACGTCATCCACGACAAGCCCGACGTCAGCAAGACGCCGGTCCCGCGGTTTGATCTGCTCAAGATCGAAAAGTATGTCTCCATGGCGGTGCAGTTCTCACGTGGGTGTCCATTCCAGTGCGAGTTCTGCGACATCATCACACTCTATGGAAGGAAGCCGCGAACGAAGGCTCCGCGTCAGTTGCTTGCGGAACTCGATGCCTTGTTCGAGCTGGGCTGGCGCGAGCAGGTCTTTATCGTCGACGACAATTTTATCGGCAACCATAAGCGCGCTCTGGAATTGGCCCGGAACCTGGAGGAGTGGCAGGTATCTCATGACTATCCGTTTTTGTTTTACACCGAGGCATCGATCGATCTCGCTCAGAGGCCGGAGTTGATCGAAGCCATGGTGAGGGCGAACTTTTATTATGTCTTCATCGGGATCGAGAGTCCCTCCGAACAAGCACTGACGGAAACCAAGAAATATCAGAATCTGCGGCATGATCAGTTGGAGTCCATCCGCTTTATCCAGAGTCAAGGTCTCTGGGTGACTGCGGGCTTCATCATCGGCTTCGACTCGGATACAGAGGATATCTTCGAACGGCAAAGAGACTTCATTGAGCGCGCCGCCATCCCCTGGGCCATGGCCGGGTTCCTGCAAGCGCCCCCCACGACTCCGCTCTACAACCGAATGTTGAAACAGGGCCGACTACTGGACGAAGACACCGCGCTCAGCAATTTCAACTCGCCTAATTTTCGGACGCTCCTCCCGCTCCCCATTCTGTTGCAGGGTTTGCGCGAAACTCTTGTCTCCCTTTATTCCCCCTCTGCATTTTACAATCGGGCTTATCGTTCGCTAGTGCAGTGGGAAACGCGGGAGCAGCAGAAAGCGACGCCCTATCCCTTCTTGCTCACACTTGGCGTTTTGGTTCGATCAATCTTCCGTCAGGGCGTCCTCTCCTCCTATCGGAGAGCGTACTGGAAGTTCCTGTTGCAAATCCTCAGGCGCTGGTGGCGGAATCCACCGAAGTTGGTCATGGGAATGACGATGCTGCTTTCAGGGCACCACTTCATAAAATACGCGCAAGATGTCGCAGCCGCGTTAGAGGCCCAATCTCAGAAACTCGCCGCCCAACAGCCAACGGTGACGTTCGGACCATTCGTAGACTCACAGGGCAACGAGGGAGCCTCACTGAGCACGCTGTCCCATTGAAATAAGTCGCCGTGCGAAACGAATGCAGCCTGGGCGCTTAGGAAGTTCTTGCGCAGCACAATGGCATGGTAAAAGGCGGTTTCGCCCTCTCAATTCGAGGCCAAATCCTGCCTCCGGCTTTTGCTGCTATGCGGGGTTTAAGCGAGCAGGCGCGGCAGGAACTCAAGTCCTGCCTCACATTGCTGCTCAGGCCGCCCCGCGCGAACCCATACCACGCGGCAGGATCGGGGATGCCATAGGCCCGCATCGGAAAACAAGTAGACCCCCTGTCCCTCGTCCAACGCGGGCTCAGTTCGGATTCTGAGGCCCCCTCTTGAAATGTCAACTGCACGCGCACTCTGCTGAAACTCCCAGCCCTGACATTTCAGGGCCAGCGTGACGAAGATTCTGCTCGGTACGCGCTCGAATCCTCGGCGTTCGCGCCCCCGGTCTGCGTCCATAAGCGGCCTCCTGAGCCGGATGGCCTAAGCCCAGAGACCTTCATGTTAGGACAGCGCAGCGTCGAGGTCAACATACAGGGTGTCCCTCGGGGTGTCGCTTGTGCGCAGAAGTGGTTGCCGGTTGTCGGAGCCTGACACAGCCGCGGCCCCGACGGGCCGTGCTGGAAATATTCCCCTTCCACGCACGCTGGGTTAACCGAACCTCGCGCCCTTTCCCCCAGACCAGCAGGTACTACTTGCTCGTCCGTCGGAGCCAGGCGCGGCGCTCGCGTCCGCGCTGGGAAATCCTCGAAAGGACCATGTGGCCCAAAGGCGGCAGAAGAGTCAAAAGTCGAACGTCGAAAGGCGAAAGGTCAAGCGGCGTTTGATTTCTGCCTGGGATCAGCGCTCGCGGGATGACTTGCCTTATAATGAAACTGCGCGAAAGTGGCGGAATTGGCAGACGCGCCAGACTTAGGATCTGGTCCCGCAAGGGGTGGGGGTTCGAGTCCCCCCTTTCGCACCAGCGTTCTGGACGCAACAAAGCAAGTTCCACAGCACGATGCGCGGTGAAGAAGCCCGCAGAGCGGGATCCCGCCGGCCTAGGCCGGAGAAGCATCTCGACTTTCCTCCGCCACATGCTCACGAGCCTGAATCCCGTGAGGCGGACGCGGCCTCGAGGCCGCCTCAATTGGCGATCTTGGCTTGCTGAGTCTGCCGAAATCCTGCGGGGCGGTGGTTTGCCTGCTTCGAATATCTCTTGCCATATGGAGTGAATTCACTGTATGTTCGCAAGTTTGGAATGTAGCGGAAAGCGCAGCTTTAGGCCGGATAACCCAAGGGGGGTTGTTCATCATCTGAGGGAAGTGTAACGGGTGGGTAGACCTGTGGCGTCCGGTGGGATTCAGCTTCATGGTCTGAGCGCAATGGAATGTGCTCGGGTCACCTTGCCGCGAGCACAAGAGGGGGAAAGAGTCGAGACCTGATGCTCAAGCGGATTGTTACAATTGCGGTGACGGCTGTGCTGGCCGTCGCGTTTCTGAACTCCTGTGGATCGTCGAAACCGACAACGACGGCCGCAACGGGTTCGCTCACAAGCTTGGTTGGTGATACCCCCGGCCTTTGTGATGCTGTGTCATTCCCGTTTGACGTAACCGGTCTTTCTCTCACCGGTTTTTCTCCCACCGGGACTGCCGCTTCAACCACCCCCATCAATTCATCCTCCGCTTCCCCGCCCGAGATCAGAATAAACCTGGGTTGCTTGCGAGACTTTACGACGGCGCTCAACATCAGCTCCGCGAATGTCGGGACTTACGACTATGCCTACTTCACACTCAGTGAGCCCCAATTGGTTTTCTACGATCCGACTATCCTTCCGCCCAATCCTCCCACGAATTCCGCACAACTTACGCTGAGCCCCTTGAAGAACATACAGATTGCGATCAGTCCGTCCCTAGTCATCAACCAGGGCCAAGCTAGCGTCATCCAGATCGATTTTGACATGCTCGACATGATTCAGAGCATTACCGTGAATCCGACGACTGGAACGCTCACAGTTACCGGGACACCCGAAATCACCGTTACGCCGCTCAGGGCATCGGGGAGCCAGGGCCAGGGCTTTGGCGAACTGGACGATCTGGTAGGTTTTGTGCGCTCGGTGACGATTCTGCCTCCAGGCAACACTTCGCTGTATAACGGGAGTTTTACCCTGCAACTACTCTCTGCCTCCATTACTGGACCGCCCCTGGTGACTGTCAACCTCAACAGCTCTTCCCAGCTTTATGGCTTTTCGGAGCTCAACCAACTGGTGACAGATAGCTTTATGGAAGTGGATGCCTACATTGACGTCGACGGGAATTTCGTGGCAACTTCCGTGGAGGACGAGTACACGGAAGACCCCTCGAGCAATACACTGGCATTGATCGGGCCAGTCACCTCGGTGACCAGAAATGCAAGTGGCAACGTGACCAGCTTTAACCTCTGGATGCGTGATGTCGAGCCGACCGACCCCAGCACGGCGCCTCTCGATACCCTATGCGTAGTCAATGTGACGGCCTCGACCACCTATCAGTATTCTTCGCGAAGCGCCAACTTTGCGAACCTACCTTTCGGCCCCGGCAATATCGCGGTAGGCCAGGAGGTGGTTGTCCACGGACTAGTTACGCCACCGACAGGAAGCAGCGGCCCGGGTGCGCCGACCCTGCCAACCACCGTGGCTGCTGAAAAGGTTTACGACAAGCTGCAAACCATTCAGGGTAGTTTCTCTTCCCTCGTTCAGGTCGGGAAGGACGACAAGACGGGGGCTTTCGTATTCACCCCCTGCTCCACCCTTTTTCAGGGGGCGTCTATCATGGTCCTGACCAGCAACCAGACTGCCTTCGTCAATCTGAGTGGTTTGTCCTCCCTCAGCGGCCCCCCCAACCAGCCCACCCTCCTAGTCAAGGGTCTGCCTTTCTTCGAAGCGCAAGCGCAAACGATCAACGGTGTGCCTGTCCCGGCTGGCACGTTGGTAATAGTCGCCAAACAAGTCCACCAACTTTAGAGTTTGTTGAAAAGCCTCTTCGAGAGCGTCAAAGGAGCGGGATTTTGGCCCCGGGGGAAACAGTGTAACAAGGAAAACGGGAGGATTATTTCCTTTTCAATCTCGGGATGCTCATAGAGGCGGAGTACGTCCGGCTTTCTCGCTCTTCTTTCTCTCACCTGGCAAGTGGGTGAATTTCAGGTCTTTCCCTCCAAGCATTTTTGTAAGCAGGATGATCTGTCCGGCGTGGTGGGAAAAATGCTCGGCAACGTGGAAAACAGCCTGCAAGCCGGTAACACGGAATCCTTGAATGGAATATGTCCGCGCGAGAGCCTCTGCGTTCAGCTTCCGCATCACACGGTCAGCTTCGCTGACTGCCTTCCGCAGCCGGGCGACTAAAGTACGGGGGGGAATGGGGCCTGGCTGCGAAAACTCTTTGTCGCGCTGGCGCCGGTCCGGCACGCCACCCAGGCCCGAAACGATCCATTGCCTGACGTTTCCCTCCAGGTGCAGCGCCAAGTTACCCACGCTGTTCGAGGCGGGATTGGCTCGCCACCAGATTTGTTCAGGAGAAAGCGCGCACACACAGGCCTCGATGCGCGGCCCATGAACTTGAAGGAGCAAGCGGCTGGCCTGAGCCAGGAATGGCCGGGCAAGGTCTATAGGGGTGGGTTTCATGAAGATTTCCTTTTCTTTCGGAGGCGGATACTCTCCATCAGGCTGGCCTTCCACGCCCTGTCTTCCCAGTAGGTCAGCCAGAGGTAGAAAGTGGCGTAACTTCGCCATCCAGGCCAGCGCTCAGCCAGTTTCTCCACTCGATCTGCAGAGGGCGGTTGGCGAAGTCCGTAAAGGTCACGAATCACCCTCTGCAAGCCCACGTCGGCGGCGGGGAGGCAATCAGGGTGCCCCAGCGCCCGCAGGCCCACGTACTGGGCCGTCCAGGGACCCACGCCCTTCTGTCCCATGAGCTTGGCGTGGGCCAGCGCGGGGTCGAGGCCGCGGAGTCCTTCCAAGTCCAGACTGCCGTCCAATGTAGCGCGCGAAATGCCGATCAGGCAGCGGGCCTTGGGCCCGGAAATCTGCAGGCGGCGCAACTCGCCGGGTGTGGCGATGGCCAGGGCGGCAGGCTCGGGAAGGGCGTTGTAGCAGCGACCCTCAAACTCCACGCGTCCCCCGTAGGTTTCAATCAACGCCTTCTTCACTTGGTGTGCAAAGCTCAGGTTCACCTGCTGCTCGAGTACGGCAAAAATCAGCGTTTCAAACACCGTGGGGGTTTGCGGAATGCGCACGCCTCGAAAGCACTCGCAGAGGCAGCCCAGCACGGGGTCGGCTTTGGCCACATCGTAGAAGGGGGTCAAGTCAAGGTGGGCGGAGAACTGGCGCTCAACCTGAGTTGCAACGACGCGCCGCATAGTATCATCCGACCGTGCGGCCAGGATGCGAACTTGCAGCGCGGGTTTTTTCCGCTCGATTTCTTCGCGGACTCCGTAGAGCACCTGTTGCCCGCCGACGTCCGCCACGCGCCGGTATTCTCCTTCCTCAAAGTAATCAAGCAGAGGAGGGAAGGGCTGCCCTTTTAGAAGCCCGGGCGGGCTGAGAATGAATCGCAGCGTGCGGACAAGGTCGAATGGCTCTCGAGGCATTAGCAGCCAATAACTTGGTACGAACGGAGGCAAAGTGGACATGGCAGCCGGCTAGCCTCTTTGGTTGCGGTAACCAGGGCGCATGCCATTCTGCCTCAGTCATCCTTCCGCTGCAAGCTAGTGTAGTGTCCCATAATTACCTTGACTTATACAGATAAGGCCAGTATGCTTGAGTACATGAGCCGAGTCGCAGCTCCGATTATTCTGTCGGCCGAGGAACGGACCGCCTTGGCGGCGTGGTCC
>JBEKHR010000094.1:0-6975 GCA_050012175.1 Terriglobia bacterium
GGACCACGCCGCCAAGGTGGTCCGTTCCTCGGCCGACAGAATAATCGGAGCTGCGACTCGGCTCATGTCCTCAAGCATATCGGCCTTATCTGTATAAGTCAAGTTAATTGTGGGACACTACACTAGGTCCTTCGTCTATGCTCTCGACGCTGCTTGTCAGCTCATCCGGGTGCTCAAACGAGACAAAAAATTGCCTGTGACTGCCCGCGCCCATTGTGAACGGTTCCTATCTCAATTCGGTATGCTTCGCGATCTTCGGAATTCGCTGCATCATATAGAAGACCGCCTTCGTGGACTTCGTCTCGGCGGCAAGACCATTCCCACCTCACTGCTTGTGCTCGGCGCGTTTCGTGACAACTGTTTTGGCGCAACGGGCGCGGAAGGGCGCTATGTGGAGGTTGAGCTCTCCAATTCAATTCTGGTGCAAGCGTTCGCAATCGTCGAAGATCTAATCTGGTGTTTCGATTGGCTTGGTCCGGGTAATACAAGGATTCTCCGTCCGAAGGTAGCGGGTAGCCACAGTCAGCGTGGTTCTGACTGTGGGTTCTTCCCTTGATGGCGAACGCGCAGCCTGCGGGCGGGGTGGCGCAGACCCGCCGCGTCGGGTCTGCGTTATGAGATTTAGGGCATCAGACCCGTTGCGAGGGGGAAGGGATCTTGCCGGTAGTCGAACCGGAAGCTCGACCACGGCCACGGGTCAGGAGAGGAAACGAGGCGGTGGTCGAAAGGGCGGGCGCAGCGGTTAAGAGCAGTGACGAGTGGCGAGTGACCCTTCGACGGGCTCAGGGCAGGCTAAGTGACGGGCAAACCACAAATGCAAATCTTTGAGATTTGCAGGATTGTTTCGCATTGGGCAGATCAGCCCGGCCTTGCCGGCATGTGATTATGGATGATCGCGCCTGCTCGGCTGGATTCCGCCTGGGAAACGCCCTATTCGTCGAAGTACAACCCCCCCTCCCCTGATACCACTTTCGGGTTTGTCATGCTGATCACCAAGAGATGCCACGGTGACCTGAGCTTGAATCGACAGGGTAGCTCGCGTATGATTCCGCGGAAAGATAAAGTTGAATGTGATCATCAAAATGAACGCCAGAGAGATCAAGGAGGTTTTTGATGAGGTCTACAATGTGGAGTCGACGGTCATTTCTGCGTGCGGCCGGAGTCGCCGGGACGGTCGCGTCCGCGGCCAAAGGGATGGCTCTCGCCCGCGTCCTGGAAGCTTCCCAGTCGGTCGCAAACATGTCGTCCGGGGAGGTCGCGGCGGACGAGTTCTACTGGCGGGAGATCCAGTTTGCCTTCAAGCTGGACCGCACGCTGATCAACCTGAATAACGGCTTTACCTGCCCGACGCCCCGGGTTGCGCTCGAATCGGAATGGCGCTACATGGACATGATCAACATGGCGCCCATTTATTATCAAGGCATAGTGGCCGAGCACATCCAGACGATCCGCTTGCGCATGGCCGCGGAGTTCGGATGTGACCCGGAGGAGATGGCCCTGACGCGCGGCGCCAGCGAGTCGCTCCAAATCGTGCAGAACGGGATCGACCTTAAGGCCGGGGATGAAGTGCTCACGACCGAGCAGGACTACCCCCGCATGCTGACGACGTGGGACCAGCGCATGCGGCGCGAAGGCATCAAAGTGAACCGCATTCAATTCCCCGTCCCGACGACGGCGGACGATCTCTACCGGCGGTTCGAGCAGGCCATCACGCCGAATACGAAAGTTTTCCATTTCTGCCACGTCACCAACTTGACGGCCCAGATGTTTCCGGTGGCGCGGCTCTCCCGCCTGGCCCGCTCGAGGGGGATCGTTACAATCGTCGACGGCGCCCACGCTCTCGGGCATTTCCCGTTCAAGCTGAGGGACCTCGAGTGCGACGCCTATGGCGTCAGCCTGCACAAATGGCTGCTGGCGCCGATCGGCAACGGCTGCCTGTACGTTCGGAAAGAGATGATCCCGAGATTCTGGCCCCTCCAGGCAGCCCCCGAACAGCAGGACACTGACATCCGAAAGTTCGAGGCCATCGGGACGCACCCCTGGGCCATCCGGGCGGCGCTCGGGGAGGCTCTGGCTTTCCATAAGGCCATCGGCACTGAGCGCAAGGCGGCCCGGTTGCGGTATCTGACCCTGCGCTGGGCCAACGCCCTCAAGGTTAATCCGCGCATCAAGATACTGACGGATCTCAGCGAGCCCGCTCAGGCGTGGGGAGTAGCAGCGGTCGACATCGACGGGATCGATGTCCGGGACCTCGCGAAATTTCTGATGGACAAGTACCGGATCATCGTCGTCCCGCTCGTCGGCGGAGCCCCGCCGAACCAGGTTTTTGATTATCAGGCCCTCCGGGTGTCGCCGAACATTTACACGACGCTCGAGGAAATCGACACGTTCGTCACGGGCATGGAAGACGCACTGAAAAACGGCGTTCCTTCCACGCAGGCGTCTCGCGGCGCTGCGGAGGAGTGGTTCGCCTAGCTGGAGTCCGGGTGGTCCCGGGCACCGTGTAGCGCAGAGTCTCGTTCTTCAGAGACTCTGCGGCTCTTGCGGGAGCGGCACGGCCAAGAAGGGCGCGCGTGCCGCTCGTTCTTGACCCGGGAAAAGGAGGGTTCAGATGAAGCGTTTGGCAGTTTGGGTGGTGGCGGCAGCGGCCTTGGCCCTCGTCGCGGGGGCTACGGAGGTCCTTGCCCAGGGCACGTTCAAGATCCAGTTCACGTTCGAGGCCGGCGGCAAAAAGCTCCCCACCGGCGAATACCGGGTCGCCCAAAAGGACGACAGCCAGATTACGCTGCGGCAGGAAGCGACCGGCAAGGAATTTCAGGTCCCCTTCACGAAGAGGCTGACGCAGCCGAGTCCGCCTCTCGCCGAGCCCCAGCTTGTATTCGACGTGGTTGGGAACTTCGCGCCGTCCTATACGGAATATGTGACGGATTACGTGCTGGCCGAAGTGTGGCTACAGGGTGCGGATGGATTCCTCGTGCATACCATGAAGGGCGCGCACAAGACCCAGACCATCAAGGGGCAGAAAGTGAAATAGCGGACTGGACTCCCACTCCCGAGGTGCGCTACTCAATCCGCAGTGCGTTCATGGGCGAAATAGACGCTGCGCGGCTGGCCGGAATTATGGTTGCGAAGAATGCGCAGAGGGCGAGCGCGCTCGCAGCCACGGTCAGCGCAAATGGATCCCAACTGGTAACGCCATAGAGCTGTGCTGAGATCAGACGTCCGGCGCCGATGGCCAGCGGCAACCCGAGCATCAGCCCAACCATCACGCGTTTAAAGGCGCCGCGTAGTACCAGTTGGACCACCTTCGCGCGATCGGCGCCAAGCGCCATGCGAATGCCGATTTCGTTCGTTCGCTGCGCAACCGTGTAGGCCGTGACGCCGTACACTCCAACTGCGGCCAGCAGGAGAGCGATAATCCCGAACAAGCCCGCGAGGCTGGCAACTGCACGCTCCTGATCGAAGGAGAGAGCAATTTGCTGCTGCATTGTCCTGACGCTGGTGATGGTCAGGTTGGGATCCACTTCCGCCAATGTCCTCGTCAGCAGCGGCTCGAGCACGCCGGGAGGGGTATTGGTCACCAACATGATTCCCCCGATAAAATGCGAGCGCAGCTCGACCCTCTTCAGCAGGTCCTGCTTGTAGTCGACATTTTGAGCGAGCGGCACGAAGAACATGGGCAGCGCCGGCCGATTTAACCCCCAGCCCGCAAACTTCGCGTCCCGCACGACGCCCACGATGCGGAATGTGCCGGCATTCTCGGGCAGGTCCAGGCCGAAGTGCTGATCGAGCGGCTCTTCGCCGCTCTTGAAAAAGCGCTTCACGAAAGCTTCATTCACAATCGCCACCGGTTCCGTAGTTTCATTGTCTGCGGCGGTAAAAGCCCGTCCACGCAAAACTGCCATGCCAAAGTTCTGAAGATAGTCGTGGCTCACGCGGTCCCATGATGCGGCGGATTCCTCGCTCATTTTGGGAGCAGGATGGCCGGCCACGTAAATGAGTTCCCCCCAGTTGTTGGTGAGCGGGTTATAGAGCGCCAGTCCGCTTCCCCGCACCCCAGGCAGACGATTGAGGCGTATCTCAAGCTCACGGTAAAGCGCGGCCAACTTGGCCTCAGCGTAGCTGGCCGGTGGATTGTGCAGCGCCACCAGCACCCGCCCTTGAACTTGATATCCAAAGTCCTGATGCTCAAGCTTGTTTAGGCTCCGCGCCAGCATCGTCGCACCGGCGACCAGCACTACCGACAACGTAGCCTGCACGATCAGCAGCCCTTGGCGTGTGAGAGAGGAACGATCGCTCGTACCGCGGCCCGACCCGTGCAAGGCTTCCGCGGGATCGGTACGTGTGGCAAACCATGCGGGGACCGCACCAAAAATGACTCCCGTTACCAGGGCCAATCCGAAGGAGAACGCCAGGACCCCGAAAGACGGCATGGGGCTGATCGGCAGGAAGTGTGCGCTGTGGAAGGCAAGCGTGAGCAGCAGGCGCGCCCCTGCCACGGCCACCAGAAGTCCCACAATGCCGCCGCCCATCGCGAGGAGGACGCTTTCCGTGAGAGCCTGCGCAATAATCTGCCGCGGCGTGGCGCCAAGGGCCAGGCGCAGTGCAGTTAGCCCACGACGCGTTACTGCGCGAGCCAGCAGCAAGTTCGCGACATTGGCGCTGGCAATCAGCAGCACCAGGCCGCAAACGGAGAGCAGGATCTGAAGGCTGCGCCCGTACTCTTCCTTCATCACGGCCACGCCGGCACCTGCGGGGACGACGTTGATCACTTGCCTGGGAAGCGTTCGGATCACGTCCTGCATCCAGATGGCTGGATACCCGGAATCATGCTGCATCCATTGGCGCAGCACTCCAGTGAGGCGCGGAGACATTCCGTTAATCGAAGCTCCCGGCCGCAGGCGGCCCATCGCACGCAGCCATGCGGGCACGGACTGGTGCAGTAGTTCGCCTTCACCGTCAATCAAGGGCTCCTGCTGCACGGGGATCCAAATATCGGGAGGGTCACTGCGGAGCGTCTCACCGAAGAAGCCGGGCGGAGCCACGCCGATCACGGTAAACGGATGGCCCTCCACGACGAGGGTTGAACCCACTACCGAAGTATCGCCGGCATAGCTGGTCTGCCAGACGCGATGGCTGAGCACAGCCACCGGCGGCGCACCTGGCCTGTCGTCGTCAGGGCTAAACACTCGCCCACCGAAGGCACCCACTCCGAGCATTGAGAAATAATTCCCGGTGACGTACTCCGAGCGCACAGGCCTGGCAGCCAATTCGCCTTCACGCCGCACGCTCTGGAGCGCACCGCCGGCCTGGAAAGCGGCCAACTCTTCAAATTCCGGTGTTTCCGCCTTCAGCCGTTCATACAGAGGAAACGAAAACATTCCCCAGCGGTCCTGTGGTCCCCCTTCGACGCAGCAATCGTCGCCATCGCCGACACGGTAGAGTCTCCCGGGATCAGACACCGGCAGGGAGCGCAGCATCACCGCATGAACCAACGTGAATATTGCCGTGGTTCCGCCGATTCCCAGAGCCAGGGTGAGTACGGCCGCACAGGTAAATATAGGCGACCGCCGGAATTGTCGTACCGCGTAGCGAAGATTGCTGAACAGCTTCTGCATTACGTACCTCCCAATTCCCCTACGAAGATGAGTTGCTGCAGGTTCCGGTAGAATCGAGACCCCCTGCCCACTGCTCGGCAGTCAGGCACAATTCCACTTGACGCTGTCTCTTTTGACGCGTTGGGGGCTGGTTTGTAAGCAGAGCTGCGCGGCCCGCGCCAACACTGATCGCCGCGCAGCCTCTCGTTGCTGCGGGACTAGGCGTGATTCTGCCCGCGTAACGGCGTACACACGGGCAATATAAGACTTGCGACAGACGTCGTTAGCGAAGGCGTGATCCGCGGGGTGGCGCAGACCCGCCGCGGATGGATCGCAACACTGGCGGTTGGGGTGGCCGCAGCAGTAGAATGACGGCCACCGCTAGAACGCGCTGGAACGTAGAGGCCAATCAACATGAAGATCATTCTCTTTGGGGCTACGGGTATGGTCGGGCAGGGTGTCTTGCGAGAATGCTTGCTCGATCGCGAGGTGGAAAGCGTCCTCACGATTGGGCGCAATGCCACGGGGCAACAGCACGAGAAGCTGCACGAAATCGTGCACCAGGACTTCACCGATTTCTCGGCCATCGCGGGGAGCCTCTCGGGTTATGACGCGTGCTTCTTCTGCCTCGGTGTCTCCTCGGCAGGAATGACGGAGCAGGAATATCAACGCGTGACGTACGACATCACGATGACGGCAGCGCAAACCTTGGCCAAGCTAAACCCAGACATGACGTTCCTGTATGTGTCGGGAGCGGGCACCGACAGCTCCGAGCGCGGCCGCGTGAGGTGGGCGCGCGTGAAGGGCAAGACCGAAAACGCACTGCTGCGGTTGCCCTTCAAGGCGGCGTATATGTTGCGTCCCGCATATATCCAGCCGATGCACGGAATTCAGTCGAAGACGAGACTGTATCGAGCGCTTTACGCTGTGATGGCGCCGCTCTACCCCGTGTGGAAGGCCCTCTTGCCACAGTACGTGACGACGACGGAACAGGTAGGGCGTGCGATGATCAAAATCGCCAAGCTCGGCGCCCCAAAACGTGTGCTCGAGAACCAGGACATCAACAGTATCTGAAATGGGAGGGTTTCACCACAGAGGTCACGGAAAAGAGATGCAGGCAAAGACTGTGGGTCAACAAACAAGGAACCGTAACCTTGTAACCCCTGCTGGCGCGAGCAGAAGCACTTTTCTCTGTGGTCTCTGTCCGCTCTGTAGTGAGTTTTTTCTTCGCGGCAGGAGAAGAAGACGGCCCCTATTGACCTCTGCATAAAGAATGCAATGATTTGTCACAAAAAAGAAGGGAGTTCAGACTGCACGATGCAACCGCGCAATTTCTCAGACGAGGCGCGAATGCCTTCGATGGAGCGGAGGATGTCAC
>JBEKHR010000095.1:0-6117 GCA_050012175.1 Terriglobia bacterium
GTTCTCGGTCCTGCTCGGTCAGGACCAACGTCGCTTTCGGTCGTCCCATCGCCATAGGCACCTCCATTGTGCACCCAAGATGCCTATTTGCGGAGCAATATTAATGCCACTTACTTATGGGACATAAAACTAGTTGTATAATGAAGAAGTTATGGCATTGATTGAGACTACCCAACAAGCGCCTCTAACGCTCTGGGAGGATGGTTCTATCCGCATTGGCAAGTCGCGGGTCACCCTGGATTCGCTCGTGCATGAGTTCAAGCGCGGTTCGACCGCGGAGCAAATTCAGGACGACTTCCCAAGTCTCATGCTTCGCGAGATCTACGGTGCGATCGCCTATTACCTTGACCACAAGGAGCGCATTGAGGAGTACCTGCGGAATCGAGAGCGCGAAGCTGAGGAGGTGCGGCAGTTTGTTGAAGCTCGTCAAGACACGGACTCCCTCCGCCGAAGGATTCGGGAACGATATTCACAGATCAGGGCCAATCCGTAACTTCCCACCTCGATGCCGCCGGTCCTCATCGACGAAAACTTCAACCACCGCATCTTGCGGGGAGTGCGGCTCCCCGCAGGATTTTGAGAACCTAGTGATCTTTCTCCCTTAGAGCGGAGCAATGCCTTGCAGGATCTGCGCCAGCGCGTTGAAAATGAACTGCGGTCGAACATCCTGCCGTTCTGGCTGAAGCACGCGATTGACGAGCAATATGGCGGTTTCCGGGGGCGGATCGCCAACGACCTCACCATCGATCCCTTCGCGCACAAAGGGCTCATCTTGAATGCGCGCATCCTGTGGGCCTTCTCCAAGGCTTTCAGCGTGTACGGCGAAGAGGCCTACCTTCAAACGGCGCGCCGCGCCTACGACTACATCACGCGGTATTTTTGGGACACCGCGTTCCACGGCGTTTTCTGGCTGGTGGATTATCTCGGCCGCCCGGTGGAATCCAAGAAGCGCATCTATGGCCAGGCGTTTGCCGTCTACTCGCTGGCTGAATACTACCGCGCGACCGGCGATCAGGACGCACTCACTAAAGCGATCCAGCTCTATGAGGCTATTGAGTCCGCGAGCTACGATGCACTCCACCGGGGTTATTTCGAAACCTACGAGCGCGATTGGACACTGGCTCGCGAGCAGCGCCTGAGCAAGGTCGACATGGACGAGAAGAAATCCATGAACACGCACCTCCACCTTCTCGAGGCATGCGCCAACCTCCTGCGCTGCCGGGACAACCGTGCATTGCGCAGTCGCCTCAAAGAACTCATCCAGGTCTTCCTCGAGCACATCATCGACCGCGAGACCCATCACTTCCGAATGTTCTTTGACGAAGAGTGGCATTCCAAATCCGATCACATCTCCTTTGGTCATGACATCGAAGGAACTTGGCTGCTCTGCGAGGCGGCCGAGACACTTGGCGACGAGCCGACGCTCAAAGTTGTCCAGCAAGAAGCCCTTCAGATGGCCCAGGCCGTGCTCGACCAGGCAGTCGACCCCGATGGCGGTCTCGTATATGAGGCCGATGCGAACGGGATCATCAACACCGGCAAGGAGTGGTGGCCTCAGGCGGAAGCGGTGGTGGGATTCCTGAACGCCTATCAGCTTTCGGGTCGGGAGCACTTCTACGCGGCCGCTTGCAGGAGCTGGGAGTTCATCGAGAAATACATCGTGGATCGCGAACACGGCGAGTGGTTTTGGAAGGTTTCGCGAGAGGGCGTACCCAGCCACGACAAATTCAAAGTGGATCAATGGAAGTGCCCGTATCATAACAGCCGGACGTGCTTCGAAGTCATGGCCCGACTGGACAACCTCGGCCACCTCAGCGGCTCGCCGGCGTAAACCAACATTCAGGCAATCGGAGAATAGACATGGAACAGGCTGAATTCAGAAGGCGGGTTCAGGAGCTATCGAAGCGGCACGAGAAGCTGGTGACCCGCAAGAATCAAAAAATCGAAACCGGCAACGGTGTGTTCGATCGCTACGCATTCCCCGTGCTCACCGCCGAACACACCCCGTTGTTCTGGCGCTACGACCTCGATCCGAAAACGAATCCGCACCTGATGGAGCGCCTGGGCATCAATGCGACCTTCAATGCAGGAGCCATGGAGTACGAAGGCAAGATTGTGGTATTGGCTCGCGTCGAAGGCGTCGACCGCAAATCGTTCCTCGCCGTTGCCGAAAGCCCCAACGGCATCGACAACTTTCGGTTTTGGGATTACCCCATCTTGATGCCGGAGACCCAGGACCCCGATATCAACGTCTACGACATTCGCGTCGTGCGGCATGCCGACGGATGGATCTACGGCCTCTTCTGCACAGAACGCAAGGACCCTAAAGCCCCGTCGTGGGACACTTCCTCGGCCGTCGCGCAATGCGGCATCGCCCGGACTAAGGATTTGAAGAACTGGGAGCGGTTCCCCGACTTGAAAACCAAGTCGCCGCAGCAGCGGAACGTAGTGCTGCATCCTGAATTTGTCGATGGCCAATACGGGTTCTACACCCGGCCTCAAGACGAATTCATTCAGGCCGGCAAGGGTGGAGGGATCGGCTGGGGTCTCGCCCGCAGCATGGAAAACGCGGTGATTGATGAGGAGACCATCATCGATAACCGTGAGTATCACACCATCAAAGAAGTGAAGAACGGCCTCGGTCCCGCGCCCATCAAAACACCGAAAGGCTGGCTACACCTGGCGCATGGTGTACGTAACACGGTGGCCGGCCTGCGTTATGTGCTCTACCTTCTCCTCTGCGAACTCGACCGCCCGCAGGTGGTCACCCACCGCCCGGGGGGCTACTTCCTCGCCCCGCAAGGCGACGAACGGATCGGCGATGTTTCCAACGTGGTGTTCAGTAATGGTTGGGTGGCGCGCGAGGATGGCCGGGTCTTCATTTACTATGGCTCGTCGGACACCCGGTTGCACGTGGCCACCAGCACCATCGCCAGGCTTCTCGATTACGTGTTGCACACGCCGGAAGATCCGCTGCGGAGCTACGCGTGCGTCGAGCAGCGTTACGCTCTGATCGAGAAAAATCTCGAGATTATGGGCTCCCTCCAAAAGCGTACAGCCAAGCAACCCGTCCGCCGCACCCGCCGAGCCGCCCGCCGCTGAATGCGACGAGGACCTTCCTGACCCGCGCCAGGATTTCGAAATCATCCTCGTTCAATACGGCCCGCGGCCACAGCGGGTAGCGCAGAGTCTCGTTCTCCAGAGACTCTGCGGCTTGTGTGTATGGAAACGGGCGTATAATTCTGCTTCATGGCCCGCTTGCGCCGCCTAGTATTATCCGACCGATTCTTCTTCATTACCTGCCGAGTGCTACCCCACCGGGGCAGGCTTGAGGAACCCGAATTCGAGTGCTTGGCCCGCGTTTTACGGGAGCGGCGCGAGAAACATCACTTTCTGCTTACGGCCTGGGTCTTCTTGCCTGATCCCGCCGCGGCGGGGCATGCGATTTTATTCCCCCGCTTTCCGCTCAGCATCTCGCGGGTAATGGAATCGATCAAGGTCGGCTCGACTCTTCGCATCAATGCCGGCAGAAAAGAGTCGGGCCTTGTCTGGCAGCCCCGATTTTTCGACCGGGCTCTGCGGAGCGTTAAGGAGTATTACGAGAAGGTGGAATACATTCACCTCAACCCCGTGAGAGCGGGCCTCGTCAAACGGGCAGAGGACCGGCCGTGGTCAAGTGTGCACGATTACTCTGGGAGAAGGAAAAGCCGCAGAGTCTCTGGAGAACGAGACTCTGCGCTACCCGCTTTCACCTACTGATCAGGCCCGAACCGGCTGAGAGCACCAGCCGCCTCATGCAAGAGCTGAAGAAACGAACCGCGCAAGGGATTGTCTCGGTCTTGACTGAGAATCAAACGCATTCCTGGTGCCGCAAGATGTTGACCGGCCTGCGGCTGCCGCCCACCGTTCACAGCGACTCGCGCTATCGTGTCTGGCGGCGCCGTTTCTATCCGTATGGTGTTTATAGCGAGAAGAAACGCTTGGAAAAGCTCAACTATATGCACAACAATCCGGTGAAGAGAGGCTTGGTGCGGTCGCCGGAGGAATGGCCCTGGTCGAGCTTCAGGTTCTACTGTCTTAATGATTCATCCCTCCTGAGCATGGATAAGCTCGTTTGAGTTCCTTCCAGACTCCAGTCGCAGAGCTTCGCTCTGCGCCAGCCGGCGGAAAAGTCCAGAGCGAGATTCTTCGTCCGCCAATAAGAACGGCGGACTCAGAATGACAGCATGGCAGACGGCTGCAAAAAAGACCCTGCAAGTGCTCCTCAATGAGTCAATTGAAGAAGTCCTGGGCTAGGCATGTGGACACATTGTCCCTTGACAACACCTCCCCTTTGTGGTAGCCTACTCATGTGAAAAGTCCAACCCGCGGGGAAGTCCTTTCCTCGCTATCCTAACAACCCGTCCCAGGAGGAACCATGTCCTTACGCAAATCACGCCAACTTACGCCCCAGTTGCTCGCCGCCGCGCGCCAGAATGCCCAGCATTCCACCGGACCGCGCAGCGCCGCCGCCAAGCAGAACTCCAAGCTCAATGCCTTGAAGCACGGCGGATACGTCAGCGACGAAAACCAGCGCCAATCCCGCCTTGGCGGGATGGCGCTGGGCGAAGACCCGCAAGAATTCGAAAACTTGAAGCAGGAACTCATGAGCGCCTTCGGTCCCGGCGACGCGCTCTGGGAGAAGCAGGTCGAGGACCTCGCTTGGCTCTACTGCCGCCGCGAAAGGCTTGAGCGGGCGGAAGAAGGCTTGAAACGGCGCGCCTTGTAGGGAATCGACGACTGGCAACACCGCCGCCAGCAGGAGATGGCCCGCGCCACCTTCGACGCTTCCCAGCACGAGATGCTTGATGTCAACTTATCGGGCTCTACAGACCGAGGCGTGACGCTGAGAAGGACGCTTTCCTTTCTTGAACTGGTACGGGAGGAGATCAAGCAACGCACCTTCCGGCCCCGCCAGTACGCCGTGCTGGAGTCTCTTTACAAAGGTACGACGGGGTGGCGAGTGGGGCTGATTTTCAGGCTGCTGCACCGTTTCAGTGACCCCCTGTTCGTCCCCGACGAACGAGACCACAAGGAATACGCGGAGTTCCTGCGCGAAACAGGCTACGAGCCGCCGGGCGAGCCGGAGCGGCAGGAGCTTCTGCGTCTGCTGGAGGAGGAAATCGCCAGCGTCCGCGAAGAATTCGAATACGCGGAAAAGGCGAATGAGGAGAGAGCGGCGATAGAACGGGACGCCTGCCTTGCTCCGGAAGGGGAGACGTGGAAGATGATGCTGCGCCAAGAAGCCGCCCTGGACCGCTCCATTGACCGCAAAGTGAGGATACTGTGGAGGCTGCGGAAGGAATTTAGCAACCTCCCGACCGCTCCTGCCGGTCAGGACGATGGTGCGAGGATGGAAAACATGGAGGAGGTCTTCGTTGGCGACATTGTGTCCGAGACCCCGCAGAGTGTGGAAGCGGTGGGAGAGTTAAAAATGAACGACCGATGCGGGAATGTTATTGAAAACAAAGGATCGGGTTTGCGGGATCGGCCAGGAAGCGGGAATGTTACAGAAAACAAAGGTAGTTACGCGCAAAATGCGGGAATGTTATTGAAAAGACAGTTAGTTAGTTGCCGGTAGGTGGTAGGTGGCAGGTGGGGGAACCAGGTGGCACAAAAACTCGTTGACAGGCAACCGACCGCGCATTATAAACACGCCTCGGCTCGGCTGTATATAATGTTTACGGCTTGTTAGTGTCCTGAGTCAGAAGTTCGTCGATGAAGTCAGCCCGCGGAGCGGGCGATAGAGGGTAGCCCACGGCGTCAGCCGTGGGTATGCGAACCCTCCCTCTCCCCCCTCCCCTCTCCCGCCCGCGCGGGGGAGGGGTGTCCCGCTCTGCGGGACGGGGTGAGGGCTCCTTCCCCCAGGGCTGCCGCCCTGGGCTATCCCGCCTTGCGGGACCCCTGCCGGGGCTGTGGAACGGCCATCCGAAAGGGGAAGACTTTGTCAACTAACTTCTGACTCAGGACACTAACGGGGCTTCGCCCCAGCCCGACGAGCATGTAAGAACGTAGCGGCTCCGCTTGTGGACGTAAGACGGAAGTGTTATTTACCTCCGTTGATGGGACCGCCGAGGC
>JBEKHR010000096.1:0-5276 GCA_050012175.1 Terriglobia bacterium
CGGCTGGAAGGCTGAGCCTTCCAGCCGAGCCGAGGGGAAGAAGGGAGGCTGTCTGCGCCGGAAAGCCAGAGGCTTTCCGCACAGCAGGCGGCAGAGCCGCTTTTTCCGCGACTTTGACGCGACCCTGGCTCTGTCAGGGAACGGTTGGACAAACCAGGGTACAATCATGTATATTCAGCGTAGATACATATGAACGCAACGACAAAGACGCAGCTTGCAAAATGGGGCAATAGCCTTGCAGTCCGGATTCCTAAGAGTGTCGTTGGAGCTGCCCGGCTGCGGGAAGGGGACGAAGTCACGCTGGCGGTGAGCAAGGGTGGAGCGATCGTGATGAGACCCGCGCGGCGCAAGTACCAGCTCGACGAGTTGGTTTCGAAGATTACAGCCAGAAACCGCCACGATGAGACGGATTGGGGGCCGCAAGCGGGGAAGGAAGCTTGGTGACCCGCAGTTACATCCCGAACACAGGTGATCTGATCTGGCTGAGTTTCGACCCGCAGGCGGGACGGGAGCAGGCGGGACGCCGCCCGGCTCTGGTTCTTTCACCCGCTGCATACAATGAGAAAACCAATCTGGCCCTGGTCTGCCCTATCTCCAGCCGCGTGAAGGGCTATCCTTTCGAGGTATCTCTGCCTGAGGGTTTGGCAATTTCGGGTGTCGTGCTTTCGGATCATCTGAAGAGCCTGGATTGGAAGCCGCGGAAAGCCGAGCTCGCGGCCCGCGTTCCCGCCGAAGTAATATCCGAGGTGCTCGCCCGCCTGGCCCCACTTCTTGGCTTTGGGGACGAAGGCCCCATCTCCCCCTCGAAAGGGCTATGATTGTCTTTTCACGCGGCGCGACGCGGTGCGGCGGATGTGCGCCATAGTCGGCGCTTTCGACCAGCGCTAACAAGGAACAGGGAGGGGCATTATGGGCAAGAAGGGCAGCGATGAGGATGAAACCGAACGCGCAAAAAAGATAGCCGAACTGAAGCGTCAGGCGGAAGAACTGGCAGGCGGGGAAATGGTCGAAGGCGAACTGGAGGAATGCCCCCCAGAAGTCACGGAGCAATTCTGGGAACAAGTGGTTGCCTATGAAAAGGCCCCGTGGACCACGCATTTCAAGCAGCTCGAGGAATCCGGAATGCAGTTGCCGGCGCCTGAAACACTCGACGATGAACAACTAACCAGCAAGCTTGGGGAGTTGATTCAGCGGCTGGCACTCCTGCGTGTATTCCTGGAGGAGACAGATCACCTGAGCGACCGCGCGCTTTATACACTGCTTTGGTCAGACATGCTGCGCGAGGAGACGAAGGCGGTGACACTCGACGAAGACTCAGCCTGCCATATGAGTCCCCTGGGAGGCTGCAGCGAAGAGGATATACACCTGTATTTGAAATACTACGCCGACGAACAATGGCGTCGCAACTGGCAGGAGGAGTATCCCGAAGAGACTTTGCCCGACCACGAGGACCCCCCTTACGACCGCGACCGCTTTCTTCCTCAGCCGGACTATGGTTCAGCCTCCCAGCGAGGCTCCGTGAACTGACCTGAAGGCAGAAAGCAGAAGGCAGAAGACAGAAGTCAGGAGTCAGAAGTCAGGAGTGAAGATGCTGAGGGGGCGAGGCGCTGGCGAGACTCTCCAGGCTTGCCGGTGTGGAGTTCCCCGATGCAGACAATCCGGTTTCGCAAAGGAATGTTGCTACAGCTTTGTCAAACGTGTGCAACTTCTGGTACCGAGTCAGTTTGAATTTCCTTGATGGCGGACAACGAGGCAAGGCTCCGACAGCATCGTCAGGTCCTTAGTCCACCCTGTCCGCAAGAGCATAGCGCCTAGTAGATTCATAGTGCATGGCTCCTCTACGGCACTCTCGAATGAGGCTCTTTTTTCCCATCCTTTAGGAAACTGCTTAAGCGCCAGCCGCGCGCACTCCACGTGACTGACAGACCTTTCAACATGAGTGACGAATGCTTCAAACAGCAGCAGGTCTTGCTTCGATAATCGCCCGCGCCATTTGAAAGTTGGTCTCGCAGCCTTAGCGCGGCACCGGAGTCCCTCAAGGATGTACGGAACGATCACCAACCCCTTGGCGAGCACACACGCCCCGGCCGAGGCTGAGAACGCCCGATCTCCGTCGCCTTTGCGGGCTTTGTCCAAGTCGCATCGCTTCCTTCCGTAAGGGACAAACATCGGGGCCTCAAATCCCAGCGCCAGAGGACCCATCTTCATCGCGCACGCAAGAGCTTTGATGCAACAGTCGATATCCGTTCCCGATTTATTGACGGAGGGTCCTTCGACTACCCATCCAAGATTCGTCAACTTGCCAATATCGACCACACCGACGTGAAGCGATTCGTTCGTCATTGTTGACGTCCTTCCGGTCCGTCTGCATCGTGCCCGTGCCTACGCCACTTCACAATGGTTCGACGCTGATACGGGCGTGCGTGTCAGGAGCGGGCTGCGCAGACTTCGTGCTTTTCGAAGTCTGCGGCTTTTCCCGTCCTGAACGTTTGAGAGCCGCAGACCTGCAAAAGACCAGGTCTGCGCTACCCCGGGCGGCGCGCGGAACTCTGTTTCTGATGGCTGCCTTCTGCTTTCTGCCTTCTCAGGTGATGTGGGCGCCCTGCGTATCGACGTAAACGGCGTAAAGGGACTGGCTGGCAGCCATGAACAGCCGGTTGCGTTTGCTTCCGCCGAAGCAGAGATTGGCGCAGATTTCCGGCAGCAGGATCATGCCAATCCGTTCGCCGCTGGGAGCGAAGATATGCACACCATCGTATCCCTCACCGACCCAGCCGGCCCCCGCCCAGATGTTGCCGTCCTTGTCGGCGCGGATGCCGTCCGCAAGCCCCGTGCCCTTGCCGGGCAGTTCCATGGATGTGAATGTCCGCCCGTTGCGCAGGCTCTTGTCGTCCACCACATCGAAAACTTTAATGATTTTGGGAGCCTGGGGGTAATGCGTGGCCCCTGTGTCGACCATATAAAGCAACTTGTAGTCAGGTGAAAAGCAGAGGCCGTTGGGCTTGTAGCCCTCATCGGTGACGAGGTCGATCTTCCCTGTCTTGCCATCGATCCGGTAGACGGCTTCCTTGAGCTCGAGCGGCGCCACGTGCCCTTCGTAGTTCGTCAGGATGCCGTAGCCAGGGTCCGAGAACCATATGCCCCCGTCGGGATGCACCACGATGTCATTCGGGGCGTTGAACGGCTTGCCCTGCCAGCGGTCCGCCAACACCCGCACCGACCCATCATGTTCGTAGCGGACGACGCGGCGGGTGAGGTGCTCACAAGTGACCAGGCGGCCTTCCCAATCAAACGTGTTGCCGTTGCCGTTGTTGGAAGGGCTATGGAAGACGCTGACGTGGCCATCCTCCTCCAGCCATCGCATGTGCACATTGTTGGGAATATCACTGAAAACCAGGTAACGCCCGCCGCCATTCCATGCGGGCCCTTCAGCCCAAAGCATTCCCGTGTAGAGTCTTTCGATGGGCGTGCTCCCGATTTTGTATTTGGCGAACCGTTTGTCCAGGACGATGATGTCTGGATCGGGGTAATGAATGGGGTTTTTCCCGCTCCAGTCACGTTGCCCCGCAGTCGCCGCCGCCGCCGCGGTGGCGCCGGCCAAGGCCGTGGCGAGGAAAGACCGCCTGCCGACTTTCGGAAGTGTGCTTTGCTTGGATTCGCTCTTCATAGCTTAGTTGATTCTCCCTCCTCTCCCGAGCACGATGGTGAGCGAAAGTATACAAAGCAAAGGCGGAATTGTGAATGGTGAATTCTGAATGATCGGCGAAGGTGATAAGCCAAGGAAGAAAAGATGAAACTATCAATTCACCCTTTGCTACTACGCGGATCGATGGAGCTGCGGGGGAGTGCGTCTTCGCAACGTCGCGGTTGCGAACGCTCGGTTGTCTCGCGCGCTGAGAACCCTGCTGCCTGCGGCGCCCCGGCGAACAAGAACATGGCATATCCAGGTGCTCCTCGCATTGGCTGAAAATGTGGATGCAAGATATCTTTGCAATAACCCTTGACAAGCGCCCAATGCTTGGGTAGAATCAGAAATTGCTCTGCAAGCTAATCAGCCTACAGAGTAAGTGCTGGAAAGACCAGCGAGGCAGATAAGAGAAGCCTCAAGCGCGAGCTTTCCAACCTTCCCCAATTGGGGGACCCCGCCTTCGGCGGGAGACAAAGCTCTTTGACAATTGAGTTGAGCATGCCACGTCAATCGGACTGAGTCCTTTAAGGATTCGGGTCCAAATGCTGAGCGACACGTTCTGCCCCGCTGGCAAACCCTGTACCGTACAGTTCAGGACAAGGGGTGGAACGATATTCTCCTTCCGGATTTGAAGGGGGAGGAGAACTCACAAGTCAACGCTTGCAGGCTGATGTAGAGCCGCCCGGTAGGGCGGTACAAGACCGGGCTGGTTTTTCCCGATCCAATCGGGAGGTCCGGAGCTGCAAAGTCTGCGGGCGAGCCAAGTTTCAAACGAGAGTTTGATCCTGGCTCAGAATCAACGCTGGCGGCGTGCCTAACACATGCAAGTCGAACGAGAAAGTCCCCGCAAGGGGATGAGTAAAGTGGCGAACGGGTGAGTAACACGTAGCTAACCTACCCTCGAGTGGGGGATAACCTGGGGAAACCTGGGCTAATACCGCATAACATCCCGATGACGCAGGTCATTGGGATCAAAGGCCCGCAAGGGTCGCTGGAGGAGGGGGCTGCGGCCGATTAGCTAGTTGGTGAGGTAACGGCTCACCAAGGCGATGATCGGTAGCCGGCCTGAGAGGGCGCACGGCCACACTGGCACTGAAACACGGGCCAGACTCCTACGGGAGGCAGCAGTGGGGAATTTTGCACAATGCCCGAAAGGGTGATGCAGCAACGCCGCGTGAGGGATGAAGGCCTTCGGGTCGTAAACCTCTTTCGATCGGGAAAAATGGGCTGGTGAAGAGCCAGTTCTGATGGTACTGGTGGAAGAAGCCCCGGCTAACTACGTGCCAGCAGCCGCGGTAATACGTAGGGGGCGAGCGTTGTTCGGAATTACTGGGCGTAAAGGGCGTGTAGGCGGTGCGGTAAGTTGGGCGTGAAATCCCCGAGCTTAACTCGGGTGGGCCGTTCAAGACTGCCGTGCTAGGGTGCGGGAGAGGGAAGTGGAATTTCCGGTGTAGCGGTGAAATGCGTAGATATCGGGAGGAACACCTGCGGCGAAGGCGGCTTCCTGGACCGTAACCGACGCTGAGGCGCGAAAGCTAGGGGAGCAAACAGGATTAGATACCCTGGTAGTCCTAGCCCTAAACGATGA
>JBEKHR010000097.1:0-5161 GCA_050012175.1 Terriglobia bacterium
GCGAGGCCATTAATGCGTTCATCGCCGTCTACAACCCGCGGGCCCTCCCTTTTGAGTGGACCAAGCGTGAGGTGCGGTCGGTTGAACCCAAGCATAAATACGCTTACTTAAGCAACTAAGTACTAGCTTGGTGTCCTCAGCCTTGTACACCACACCCATGCCCCCGCCGCCCAACCTCTCCAGGATGCGATAGTGGGAAACCGTCTTGCCAATCATGCGAGGGTTCCGCCTTTGGTAGCCATCTTAGGCCGCGCTTGCAGCTAAGTCAACGCAATAGGACTATCGGAACAGTTCATGCAGCGGAACAGTTCCGAGGAGTGCTGTCTGCGGCAACACCTCGTAGTACTGGATCGACCGCGAAGTGGTCCCGGCTGCAGGCTAAGATTTCCCCAAGGGCTCCTGTGCACATCATGGGCGCTGGGCACACAAAACGGATTGGGAATGAAAAGTCGGCTTCACGGAAGCTGAGCACTACCAAGTGTTTTTGGAAGGGTTCGAGTTTGGAGCTTCGGCTTGGCTTGATCGTTTCGATTTGGTCCGGCGGGCAGGGAATGTGTTCCCGTTCTCCCTGAGTCAGTTCGCCTGGACGACTCCGCCGTTTTTGAGTTAATTGGAAGTGAGTTGGGGCGGTTAGGTGTAAAGGTTGAGCTAGTTGAACGACTTTCTGCTCTTTCCCAGTTCAAGGGGATTGCAGAGCGCGAATTGTTCTCCCACCAGGTGGGGTATTCGGGGGGAGAAAAGTGAAGACACGGACCTCGATTCGTCTGCTGCAAGTAAGGTGGCGTGGTCCGTGGGGAACGGTGTGGGGGCAACCTAATTATGAGCAAATTGTTCGCGGAAAAGGGGCAACATCCCCACACCCTACACTTAGTGAAGAGGGTTTGAAAAGATTTTAACGACGAACCGCATGATGATTCCGCCTGCCTAACGAGTGAGGGGAGAATTGTCGGGGTTTGCCCGAGCAGGTTTGCGGATGCTACAGGTTGGTGCAAAGAGTTAAAAGCTCTTCCAATCCTTAACCTTTCCGTAACCTTGAGCTGCCTTTTCCACAAGGTTTTCAACAAACCTGTTGAAAAATAACTTTGCTGACAGAGGTGATGGATGTCAGACGCCCGCGAATGGATTGTTGTTCCTGCACATAAAGAATTTCTAAGTACCCCTCAGTTTGTCCCTGTGGAGTCAGTCATGCGGGGCTCGCTCTGGCGCGTCTTGAGGCAATTCTGCTCGCTGGCGGGCATCCTGCCGTGGCGCACGGCGAGCGAACAGCATCTGGCGTGCCGGAGGCGGGGAGGGGCGGGAATAGTCCGAGGGCGGCGCTTTCAGAGCGTACCGTGGCCTAAGCCGCCACGCATTTATTTGTTTTTTGGTCCCTTTTTCTGTTCACTTTTAATTTTGTGCAAGAAAATGAGGTGAGCCGCCTCAGCGTGCCCACGAGTGGAGGGGACGTGAGCGCACTGGGTGGCAGGTTCACCCAGAAGGAGGTCCTCATGAGCGGCATGAAGCACATCCCCTCCACGCCCATCTTAGATACGGAATACTCTGCGCACTTCGCTGGCCTTCGTCAATGGTACGAAAGTGTCGTTCCGCAGGATGGTAAAGCCATACGCTTGAGGCATAACGCCTGTTCAAGGTTTTTTCCTTTCGCCAAAGCGTGACACTGTTGGGCCATGCAAATCGAAGGGCTCAAGAAATACAACCACCGCAACCGCATGAGCCTTTTTGAGGGCCTGCCGAAGCCCCCCCGCACATCTGCGTGGCAGCGGACGCGAGAATGGCCTCTCCACGAAGCCGCCTACCCCACCCCCGCCCGGCATTCGATTTCTTGAGAAGACGGTGCCGTTTGGTGCGGCGCATTGCGGAAACGAGACCGGGTATCCTTGGGCTTTCTCGCATTCCACGTTGCGGGCGGGTTGATTCACCTGCTGCTCATTGTGGCCGTCATTTCCTTGATCGTGCATTTCGTGCGGGGCCGAAGCGCCGCGTAAGACACAACTGTGCGTTACCGGCCCGAGGCAATCCCCGACTAACAGGCACCGATCAGGGGTTGAGAAGGAACGTGTTCACCTCCGGTTTTTTCCGCGCAGCGCTCCGTCGGGGATAAGAATCAAATTTACTGACGGAAGAAAAGGAGACATCATGCGCTTTGAGACGCGGAAGGATCTTTTTGTGAACGAAATGAAGGACGTGTACGATGCAGAACATCAAATCCTTCTTCTACAATAAATGACCGAGACCAGGGACTGTAGGTCCAATCCTACGTCCGATCAAAGGAGAAATATGAAAACGCACAAACTATGCTTAAACCTGCTCGCTCTGCTCGTAGTCGGGATCCTCGTAGGGTGTTCAACGTCCACGAAGTCGCCCGATGTTTCTGACAGCATCCGCAAATCGCTCGATCAGGCTGGCCTCAAAGATGTCACCGTAAGTCAGGATCGCGACAAGGGCGTAGTGACCCTTGGCGGACACGTCGCAGCTGAGGCGGACAAGGTAGAAGCCGAATCTCTTGCAAAGTCAATCGCAGGTGAGCAGGTTATCGCGAATCAGATTGCCGTGACTCCTCCCGGTGTCGAAAGCGAGGCGAAGACGGTGAACTCTGATCTAGACACGGGCATCGAGAAAAACTTAGACGCCGCGCTCATCACAAATAGGGTTCAGAAGGCTGTGAAATTTGATGTCAAGAATGGGGTCGTCACCCTAACCGGGGAGGTCAACTCAAAGACCCAGCGCGCGCGGGCCGAAAAGGTCGCTTCTTCAGTTCCAAATGTGAAGCAGGTGGTGAACGAGTTGGAGATTAAGAACCCAAAGGCCACGTCGTCGAAGTAAGGGCTACCTGCTCCAGGGAATGGCAAACAAGCAACCATGTTCAAAAGGGAGGTGCAATATGTCTCTAAACAGGAAAGCAGTACGAACCAGGGTTATCTTCATCCTTCTGATGACTGCGATGTTAGGACTGATCCTGATGCCCCGGGCTTCCGCAGCCGATCACGACAACATTAAGAAGGTGCAGGAGACTCTGCGCGACAAGGGCTACGACCCCGGGCCGATCGATGGCATCATGGGTTCCCAAACCCGAGGGGCGATCAGCCAATATCAGAAGGCAGAGAACCTGCCGGTCACGGGACACCTTGATGCCCAAACAGCAGGCAAACTGGGAGTGGGGCCGGAGTCGGTCGGAGGCGAATTCAAAGCCGCCGGCAAAGATGTGGGAAGGGGCGGCGAAGGAGTCGGCCACGAGATGAAGCAAGGTAAACCCATCGCTGCAGGCAAGGATTTGGGTGAGGGTGTGGGCAAGGGGGGCAAGAAAGTCGGTAAGGGAGTCAAGAAAGCTGTCTCTCCCCACAGCGACAGCAGTGACCCCGAAAAGAAGCAGTAGGCGGGGAAACCGAACAACTCGCAGTAGTTGATTTGGCCGGAGTCTCGTCTGTCTGGCGAAGCAGGGAGACGCGAGCGGCAAAGAGGGGAACCGGCAATCGAGCGGGCGGGAGCGTGTTGGCGTCACCGGCGAGTGCAGAGTAGCTCCTCGGTGCGAGATAATCCTGTGTTAATTGCTCGGTCTTGCATTTCGATGTCACTCCCTCAGGCCGCAGCTCACAAGTGGGGCCGAGGGGAGGGAGGTGCGATGTGAACACGGGAAGGGCATTGCTGGTCTGCGACGACCTCCGGGAGTTCCCATCTTACGAGGGCATACTGTCGGCTCTCGGGTACGATTTCGTCGTGTGCAGTTCCTATGAAGAAGGAGCCCGTCGAGTCGAGATGGAAGACTTCGACTTCGCCATCGTCGGCCAGGGAAGCGCGAGTTTTGAGGGACGATGCGTTCTGGAGCGAGCTGCAGAGATGCATCGGAATATTCCCATCGTCGTGGTTGCGCGCTGCCTGGACATCGACTGCTATCTGGAAGCGATGGAGCTAGGCGCCGTGGACTATCTCATAAGGCCGGAGCCGGAGGACCTCGGGTGGGTGGTGGAAACCCAATTGCGCCGGCGCGACACAGCTTGAGGGTTATCAACCTTGGGAAGTTGCTCGAATTCAAGGTTGACTTCTCGCCACTCATCGACGAAGGGCTATTTAAGAGTGGTGAAGCAAAAGCGCCTCGACCTCCCAATGATTGGGATTGTGGCGAGTTCGTGCTCATCCACCAAAGCTACGTTAAGTTACAAATGCCAACGAGGATAAAAAGATGTTAAGAAATGTCACCCATCTAAAGGGTTTTGCGATCCGAGCCACGGATGGGGAGATTGGAACGGTGGAGCAGTTCTATTTCGACGATGAGACCTGGGCCATCCGCTACCTCGTGGTCAATACCGGGGGTTGGCTTCCCGGCCGGCTTGTGCTGGTCTCACCCATTGCCCTCCGCCAGGCGGAGTGGCAATCAGAGCGACTCGATGTGGCGCTGACGAAAAAGCAGATCGAGGACAGCCCCCGCATCGATACGCACAAGCCCGTCTCACGGCAGCACGAGGCCGTGTACATGGGGTATTTCGGTTACCCCTATTATTGGCTTGGGCCTTTTCTATGGGGTCTTGCGTCCTACCCGGCAGGCTTGGCGGTTCAAAGGGAAGCGGTGACGGAAGCGAAAGCGTCGCAAGCCAGGGCGGGAAAAGAGTCGGCGGATTCACATCTGCGCAGCACCAACGAGGTGACAGGTTATCACATCGAGGCGCCTGATGGTGAGATCGGTCACGTGGCGGACTTCATCGTCGATGATGAAACCTGGGCTATTCGATACCTCGAAGTGGATACGCGGAACTGGTGGCCTGGCAAAAAAGTGCTGGTGTCACCCCAGTGGGTCGACAATGTGAGTTGGCCGGACTCCAAAGTCTACGTAGGCCTCTCCCGAGAAACCATCAAGAACGGCCCGGAGTATATCGAGTCCATGCCCATCAGTCGCGAATACGAGAATAGGCTCTACGGCTACTACGGCCGGCCGCCATATTGGGCGCCAGCATCTGAGCAACCACGTAGCCGTGCGACGAGCAAGGGTTGATTGATGGAAGAATCACGCTACCTATCTAGTGGACAACTTGCTCCCTAGTGCGCAAGGAGAATATACGAATGAAAAAGTCTTAACGATGTTGGCTGCACTCAAACTTTAGGTTGTTGGGGATATTCAGGGAGAATATACTGGTGCCCTATGGAACGTGAACGCTTCAACCCCCTCGAC
>JBEKHR010000098.1:0-5112 GCA_050012175.1 Terriglobia bacterium
GCGAGGCCATTAATGCGTTCATCGCCGTCTACAACCCGCGGGCCCTCCCTTTTGAGTGGACCAAGCGTGAGGTGCGGTCGGTTGAACCCAAGCATAAATACGCTTACTTAAGCAACTAAGTACTAGTTCGAGGAGCATTCGCGCCTTACACTCCCTCAGGATTGGCAAACCCACCAGCGACGGCGCTTGCTTACCATCCAACCGAAAGCGCGAACTGTGCAGCGTGAATACGCCCTTCTGAAGCATAAGCCTATCCGAGTTCCATACCGGATTGATTGCAATCGTTCTCCGGCCGCGAACGCTCCCTCGCGCACCCAGCCTTAGATACTTTGCGATGATCTTTTCGTCAGCCTGGGCGTTGAAGATTCGCGGTTTGCTCGGATAACTCATCCTGTTAAGGTCCACCGGATTCAATATGAAAACGATCCCGTCCGATGAGCGCGATTTTTTTATCGAACGATTGAGTGACGCAAAATAGAGAGCAATCGTCGCACTCTCTGTCCAATCCAGGAGTCGGGTAGGCAACCCATAGTGTCGCGCTATCTGGACCCATTTGAGTTCTTCGTTCGGCAGGGGCGGTCTTTCCAGTTTGAATTCTGCTAGACGCTTGAATTCGGAGACTAATCCTAAGGCCCGGGCTCGGTCAGCCTCCTGTTCGTAGCGCAGCGCGGTCGGGGTTAGCTCCCAGCTCGCATCCTCATGGCCGCGAAACCAGTATTGGTCATTGCCTGTTATAGAAGAACTGATTACCGAGAAGTAGTCAGCCAGGTTCTCGACTCTTTGCCTTAAGATCGGGCATTTTGCTGGGTACCTTGGGAATCGCCTATGCTGAGCGCTGCTTAACACGCCTGTTCCGGAACTCATTCACTCTCTCCAGAGACTCACTTTTCGAAATATAACATTATCCGCTTGATAATTCCTAGAGTCGATTCGAATCACCTGACGGAAGGCGGGAGGCGCGGAGTTGTTCTCGAACTTTGCGGCCCCTGCTCAGGATGGCAGACGACTGCAGCTTCGGAGTTTGGGTTTATCGTCCTCCCCCGGCCTGGCTGCCGCTGGATTTGCCGAACCACGCTTTGACGGTCACGATCTCGAAAGGATGGACAGTTACCATTGTTTCCTTCCCGCCGTCCTGGAGTGAGAGCGGAGCATCCTGCTTTTCCATCAGGTTCACTTGTGCGGCTTGGGTCGCGGCTTCGGGGAAATGCAGACGAACTTCGCTGGTTTTTCCTTCGAACTCGAAGAACCGGAATATCAGCGCGGCGCTGTCTTCAGCCTTCTTCACGGCCGTTAGAATCACGTTGCCAGGTTCGATCTGCGTGAAGGAGTAGGAAGCGGGAAGCACGCCCTGGTGGGGCTGCGCGGTGACCGGAATCAGTGGGAAGTTGAGCTCGAAGCCGCGCCGCTCAGTTTCCGCGGCTTTCCAGTCGCCGGCGTGTGGATAAAGGGCATAGGTAAATTCGTGGAAGCCCTCGTCGGCGTGCGCGTCAGGCCAGGCGGGAGATCTCAACAAGGACAGGCGGATGACATTTCCCTTGGCATCGTAACCATACTTGCTCGCATTCAGCAAGCTGAGCCCGTGGCTTGTGTCGGAGAGGTCGCCCCAGCGAAGAGCCGGTACTTCAAACATGGCTTTTTCCTCGGGAGTGTTCCTGGTGGTCGGGCGCTGGATGTTTCCGAAAGGAATTTCATAGGTGGCGTAATTGCTTTGCACGCTCACCGGGAATGCGACCTTCAGCAGGACATGCTTTTCATGCCAGTCGGCCTGCATGTTGACGTCTACGCGGGGCACCCCTGGGTACATGCAGATGTCCTGGACAAACGTCGAGTTCTGGAACTTCTTCTTTACTCGAATCACCGCTCGCACCGGCGTATTCTCAATCAGTTTTACCTCCTCCGCATCCTTCAGATCCCACATCTGGTCCTCGAAATTGGCATCGATGTTCCATGCATCGTATTCCTTCGGCTTGTCCACGAAGGTCTGGAGGAGGTTGCCACAGGCCCCTGGCGCTAGCGCTTCGTGGCCGTCGTGCTTGTTGAGCAAGCTCGTGATGCAGCCTGTCTTGGGGTCCACTTTGAGGCTCACGAATTCATTTTCCATCCCCTCTGCGCTGGCTTTCAAAGTGCTGCTGGCGGAAGCTGGCTGCGCGACGGGTACGAGATGGAAGACCGCATATCCCATGGCAGGCACCGACTTGGCCAGGAACCTGACCTTCACCGTATGTGTTGTGTCGTCGCGGGAGAAAACGGATGAGGGAAGAACCGTCCCGGCCGAGTCGCGCACCTCGATCCCGCCCTGCGGGGCGATTCTCGAGGGGAACTGTGCCTCGGCTTCCGTGACGTCCGTGCGAGCCCAACTGAGTGGATTGAAGAGAACCACAGGAACGCCCTCTCCCTCGGTATTGACGCGCGCCGTGAGAGTTTTCAGCGAGCGGTGGAGGATCTTGTTCCCGGATAATCCCACCGCGCCCAGATCGCGGGCTGCGTCAACGTAGTTGATGGCAATTCCTGAACCCGGCATGATGTCGTGGAACTGGTCGAACAGAACCTTCTTCCAGTCGTTTTCCAACTCTTCCTGTGCATAAGGCTGCCCATCCAGCATGGCCAGAGAAGAGAACTTTTCAGCATTCAGCAGGAGTTCTTCGCTTTGCCGGATCTCTTTCTTGGTTTCAGACTGAGTCGTCATAACCCCGCGGTGGTACTGGAAGTAGAGTTCGTTGTTCCACACCGGAATCTTGAGGTGGGCGGCGTTCTTCTCCACATCATCGAAAAAGGACTGTGCGGTACCGAAGGTCAATTGGGGAAAAATGTTCTGGCCGTTCTGCCAGCGCTGGGCGGAGTCAAGCATGGTGCGGGTCGGGCCCCCTCCGTGGTCGCCGATCCCATAAAGATGCATGATCTCAGGCAAGCCCGTCTTGGGAACGTACTCAGCCACATCTTCGGAGATCCGCACCGGCTGAATTTCATTCACGTAGTCGTGCGGGAAATAGGTAAGGATCCGGCTGCCATCCGGGGATTGCCACCAGAAGAGCTTGTAGGGGAACTTGGTGGTGTCGTTCCAGGCCATCTTTTGCGTAACGAAGTAATCAAGACCAGATCGCTTGTAGATTTGCGGGAGTTGCCAATTGTAACCAAACGAATCGGGATTCCAGCCGATTCGCACATCAACCCCAAACTCTTGCTGGAAGTAACGCTTGCCGACCAGGATTTGCCGCACCAAGGACTCTCCGCTTGGCATGTTGAGGTCAGGCTCGACCCACATGCCTCCCACAATCTCCCACCGGCCCTCCTTCACTCGTTGCTGAATCTCCTTGAATAGGTCGGGATACTTCTCCTCCATCCAGACATAGTCCTGCGCCGCTGACTGCGCATAGATGAAGCCCGGATATTGACGCATCAATTGCAGTACCGTTCCGAAGGTGTTCCGTACCACCTCGACCGTCTCGGTCCAGGGCCAGAGCCAGGCCATGTCAATGTGCGAGTTGGCCACGGCGCGGACCGAAAACTGCTTTGCCCAGTCACCGAGGGGCCGCAGTTTTTCCTGCGCCGCCTTCAGTGAATTCTCAAAAGCCTGCTGGTCCCCACGCTGGAGCGAAGCGAAGTCGAGGGTTTTGACGGCGTCGTCGAGCTGTTTCGCTCTCTCCGGTTGGCCAGCAGAGAACCCTGCGATCATTGCCTGCGCTGACCGGATCTCTTCGAACATGAGGACTGGATCGGGCCGACCAGGGGGATAGTCAACCAGGAGCTCGGCGCTCTCGAGGCGCGCCGGACCTGTAGCAGCGGGAACATTGATGGCCACCAGGACCTTCTTGCCGGGCTCGGCCTTCTCGGTGAGCAGAATGGGTTGCTGGGTATCCTCATCCGCCATCTCCGCGAGTGCGCCATTGAAGAAGACACGCACCTGCGAGGAGCCCTCCGCACTCACGCGCAGATCGAGCCGAACACGTAGGCCCCGAATGTTGTACCCTCCCATCGACTGTGGAATCTCGACCCAGCGCCGGAACCACGCAGGGCCGTTTTGCCACGGTTCAGAGATACGGAAGGGCGACCAATCAGCATCGTTTAAGCTCGGGTCTTCGCCATGGGCAAGGTTGTCCTGGTGCGCCTTCCAATCGGGAAGCGTCTGCGCGAACATAGCATGTAACTGCGACAGTTCGCTTTGATAAGGGTTCTTCCCTTGGCCCTCCTGAGCTTGGGCAGGCGGAAGGTAAAACAGCAAGCCGCACAAGGCAACCATCAAAGCCCACGTTCGAGACACTCTGCTCCCAGGCCGTTTACACTCCCATAAAGAACTCACCGCGGAGGGCGGCCGTTTGTTCATAACTTCTCCTGCTGCACGGATCTCTGCCATTTGATTGCATCCTTTTCGATAAATGTGTAAGAAATCCACCCAAGGCAAATACGCCGGACAGCCTGCCATAGGAACGATATGCCTGCTCAGCTTGGAGATTCAATAACCGGCAGAATCCTCTTCTGTCCCCAGATACCCTCATTAGACCCGTTAGTTCTCCCAAAATGGAATTCAAGGAACTTGTAAACAGTGGCTGAATCAATTTATTACTGTGCGACCTTTATAACCTTTAGCTTTTTCATATTCACCCAGTCCTTATCCACACTCAGCAATTCACGAGGAAAGCTGTTACCAATTTTTTCTAGCACGATTCCTCGTTTATTATTGAAGTATGAGGCACTGACCAGTATTGCAGTTGCCCATCCTCCCCCCTTCAACCTTTTAACGCGGAGCAATTCAAAGAATCCGCCGTTGCGGGAGAATATTTCAACGTTAAATCTTCTGTACTCGACGGCTGGAGCAGCTATATAAGTAGTAAGTGGATGCCACAATGAGGCTCTCGTTAGAAAATCTATGGCCGGGAAGCTGCGTCTCCAGACGCTAATGTCTTCCATTTGTCCAGATTCGAATTTGGCGGCATCAAGGTCGGCAATTGCGACATTAACTTGAAACAACGGATAGCGTCCTTGTTGGACTGCTGATTCCGATGAAGGTGGTCACTGATTCCGATTTGATCCCGGTCAGTGATTCCGATGTGATGCCGGTCGCGATCGGAGCGAAGCGACGCTGGCCAGACCATAGTGGCTGAAGTGACCGGCATC
>JBEKHR010000099.1:0-4985 GCA_050012175.1 Terriglobia bacterium
CTCAAAGTGACCGGCTTGAAATCGGAATCGGCGCCCGGGTTCATCCCGGAATCGTGCCCGGCTTCATTTCGGAATGCTGACCGGAATGATCTCGGAATCGTGACCGCCTTGCCCCGGAATCCGCACCAACGGGCAGCGTGAGGGTAGATGTCAGTGAACGCCCACAATAAACACTATCAAGTGAAGTCCAGCCATAAGGCTGGGTTTTACTGGTGGTGGCCTTGCGAAGATAGGTTGCCAGTGGATCACACAGCCTCCAGCAGTTCAGTGATCGACCAGATGTGGTCGGTGATTCCGGCAGCCATTGCCGGAGTCGAACGAAGGGTGTGATGGAATTTGCAGTAATTGTACCAAGCAAAATACAGGGCCAAGGCAGCGTGCAGGTTTTCCCACTTTCGCGAGAAAGCGTTGGTCAATCGCGTCAATCTTCGAATCTGCATTCGCATCGTAAGGTTCTGGCGTTCGACATGAGAGGTACAAATCCTGCTGAGTTCTGGCTGTCCCCATCTTGGGAGAGGCACGGTGTCCACGACTTCGGCGGGAGAGTAACGCTGTTCGCCATCACGGGGAGCGGCGTAGACCTTGACCAATTGCGCGAAGTCCACGCGAGTCCCAAGGCTCATGTGAACCGCATCAAAGTAAGGTTTGAAACCATCCGTTGTGATCTGGAACTGGCCCTGTGTTGCCTCATTGATCTTCTCAGTGAACGCGAACGTATCCCGCGCTGTTCGCCTTCCGAGATGCCAACTCAAAACAAGTTTAGTGTTTCGTTCAATCGCCACGAAGCAGTAAGCATCCCCGCGTGTAGGTTCGCCGCTGACATTGTTCTTTTCCTTGCATCCGACGAATCCCCAAATCTCGTCACACTGGACATCCGAAACAGGGAGATTGCGGATTCGGCTTTCCAGCAACCTTCCGCACTTCTCTCCAACGAGAACAAGCAAGGAAAGTATCGTCGTGTGGTGAAGACCAGTAAAGCGCTCAACTGTGCTGACAGAGCATCCCTCGACGAGAAGTTCAATGGCCTTGGCAGCCTTGTCCAGCGGCGTGTACATGCTACCAAGCGGTGTGGCGTGATCTTCGGTGAAGGTTTTAGAGCACTGACGGCAACGGTAGCGTTGAAGGCCGTTTCGGTGTTTTCCGAATTTCTTGCAGCGGGAATTGCAATTGTGGCACGTCATTGTGAGCCTTGCCTTTCTTTGGCGATTGGCTCACAATGGAGTTGTGTGGGCTCACTGCGAGCAATCGCTCTGAGTTCGCCCCTGCCGATAGTTACCAGCTATCGGCAGGGCTTGTTATTGGATGGCGGGCCGGAGGGGGATCGAACCCCCGACAAGCCGATTAGTAATCGGCTGCTCTGTCCGCTGAGCTACCGGCCCGCAAAATTATTACTCCTCTCCACGATTTACTTTGACAACCCTTCTAAAGGAATCCCTAAGAACGTATTCATAAGCTTTCTGGCCTCCAATGGTGGTGGGCTTCTTCTCGTACAGGTCAGCAGGGTCAGCGCCGACCTTCTTAGCATTTTTCCAAAGACCTCCGAAAACTCCGCCCAAAGCACGTCCATCATTCAATCCGAGCAGAGTCATAAGCTGCTGGTCGGTTTGCCCATCGCTGTGTTCAACCAAAGCATCAATCAACTTTCGTTGGTTTCCATCAATCAATCGGAGAAAATCAGCGACTCGTTTTTCAGTCCAACGGGAACCGACACCATTAGCAGCCGTCTGTGTTTTCGTGGAATGCACAGGCGTGCCGCCTTCGATTCGCTGCGCCAACTCAAGCGCTGCCTCAGCGGTTTCGCAATCTATCGGCGTGTTACCTATCCAGACTCGGTATGCCATGTTTCTTACCTCCATCATAGAACTATCTTAGAACGGAAAAATTCTATTGTCAAGGAAAAAATGCATCATGGAATCTATTCCCAAAGAATGGCCTAAAATGGCCTACCGGCTAATTGTATGTGGAACTACTATTGAATGTCAACACGCGGACGAGGCTGTTGCGCTCGCGAACTTAATCCTGGTCAAGGCTTGCGAAGATGCCGTCCAAAAAGAACCAGCAACGCAGAATTAGCGCACTACCTGTTGTTACGCCTTGTTGACACTGCTCTTCCGAGGCGGTGCGCTCCTCGACGATGCTAATCACAACCGCTTCTGCCTTACTCATTGCCTCCAGTAGCAATGCAAGGTCACTCGTTCGCCCTCGCACAGCAATCCGGAAAACGATTTCAATTTCGATATCGCCGACGGGTGTCACGCGTGCCCCTCCTGGAACGCTCTGGATGAAGGCACAGCGGGTGCGGCAGCCAAGTAGTGACAATGCGAACATCCACAACAAGTCACCGCTTTGGTAATGGCGCGAGTTACCGCTTCGAATTTCGCGGGCACTTCCAAACGTTCTCCTCCCCGTGAGTAGAAGGCTGGCACGACTGACCCGGCGCTCTCCTTGTCCTTTTCCCAGAGCTCGAGGTCCAGATAGCCATGTACTCCGCGGAACAAGGTCTGGCTCTCCAAGGGCGGCCGGCGGCCGTTTTCAGCTTCGCCAATGCGGTGGCTAGTGATGAGAAGCTCGTACGTGCGCCCCGTCCGCAGCATTTCCACCCGCACCAGGACAGGAGCTACCACGATTGCATGAACTCCATTCACACCAATGGCATCAATGGGATGGAGGTAAGCCAAAGGCTCGCCATCTTCGCCCGAGAAGGTTACGTAGTGACCCATCTCTTTGATAGCGCCGCCCGATTCCACTCCCCGGATCACGTAGCGCCGCGCGAGATGTTGGTGCTCCAAACCCACTTCCGCCCGAGCAAGAATTCCAACCTGCCGCAACTGCCTGCGGACTTGCCCGGGCAAGTTGAGACCTCGGTACGACGAGCTCTGACTTCCGCCTTTCATCTCTTGGCCTCCGTAACAAGTCCCGTCCGCGTCACAACGCCTCAGACCTCCTGCCGCACGCGGATTGGGCAGCCAACCGCCTCGCGGATCATCTCCTTCGTGCAACCTGCCCAGCACTTGTAAAACCGCGGATCGTCGATCCGGATCGCCAGGTTGTCACCGCTACGGTCATGCCCCGCCTCCGCACAGGAGGGGCAACGAGTGACGTAATTCCGGCCGACCTTGCGAACCTTCCCTACGTGCTCGAGAATGCGGAATTCAGACCGCCCGGAGTTGGCGCGCGGGCCTGCGGGTTCGGGACAGAGCGTGCGGCGGACCGCCTCCGCAGGCAACGTTTTCCCCGCTATGAAACGCCTCATCTCCTCTTCACTGACCTTTCTCAACTGCTTCAGATAGGCCATCTGCCTTTCGGGGTCGTATTCAGCCCCGTAGAACCAATACCGGCGGCTGGCCCCCCGATGAATTCCCAGCGGCCCTCGGATCGCGTTTCCGAACTCGCCCGGCCCGAGTTCATCGTGCTTTGGGAAGATTTCGATTCCTTCGGCCAGTCCGTTTCCTTTCACCGGCACGCCAAGGCGCGATGCCAAGTTGTGGATGTAGATCCGGCAGTCTCGGGCCAGGAGTGGTATTTCTAGGAAGATCCACAAATGCCCGCCCCGCTTGCTCATCTCCAAGGCCGCCTGGACCTGGTCCTCGCTCAGGTAGTATTGGAGCTTCACGAGGTCCTCCATGGCGCCTTTGTAATCAGCGTCTATGGCGACCCACTTGCACCGCTGTGTGACTGGGTTGATGGCGTAGAGGCCGATGGTGATTTCGCCCTCGAGGTGGCGCCGGATCGTCTCTGAGGTCAGCTGGAGCCCTTGGCCGGTCGTCTTGTCTGTGGGCCGGTAGTAGTAGTGCCGACCGCTTTCCGGGTGCGGCCGGTCAGACTGGAGCGTGTACGCCCGCCGGTTCACGAAGAGGCGGAAATAGTCCTCCACCACGTCAGGCGTCGCTTTCAGACGAAGCCGCTGCATCTTCTCCTCCGTAAAACCCGGTGGGCGCCATAGGTCCATACAGACTGGTGATAAAACGAGAAATATTTTCAGTCAAATGAGTCGGCTGCCAGTGGGGGCGGTTTTGTGTTTTCAATTACTTACAGGTGGGGGATTCGTTGAAGGCTCTGACTTTGCAATTTGCAATCTGAAATTTGCATATCGGCCGAAGGCCGCGCTGTGATCTTTGCGGGGAGACCAGTCCTCAAGCTGGGAGTCTTCCCAGCACTGTGGGCCTCTGGCCGGGCGTGACCACCCATTGGACGCGCGATTCAAGCAACGCAGGGGATTCTACGAGCCCGAAAAAGTGGCATTGGTCGATCAAAATGTCGAACTCTGAGGGGCTATACCCGCCGTAGTTCTGGTCGTTGAAATCTACCCAAAGCCAGACACACTGCTTCCGGTCATAGACGTAAACCGCTCCGGAGTCGTGGGACTCAGGGTGGGCGGCAAATACTATCAGTGCCGTGGGGAACTGGAACCAGCGAAGGATCTTGGGGTACTCGGCAAACTCCAATAACCTGCTAACCGCTTCGTCCAGTGTTTGCTGTTTACCTAATTGAAATAGCGCATTGACCCGCATTTGGCCAAACATCGTGCTTCTCCTCCTTTGATGAAAGTGAGTTTGAAAAATGTATGAACTTTGTAGGTTTTCAGAATTAGTGAATTCTCGTGCCACAGATCTGGAAAAAACGTCTCACGGTTCGTGAAAAGATCCTATCGTCGCGGTAGCTCAGCCTGTTCTGCAAGCGTATACGGGGCGTACCACGCCTCGCTTTGCGTCCGCTCCAAGCCGAAAGGCCGGGCACGGATCGTTTCCGTATTGCGCGTGAATCCGAGAGTTGGAGTGCACCGGTCTACACTACGGCGTTGATCACGGGCAATCCCAGCAAGTGCTGTACCAGCGCAAACTTCCTCGAAGGGGACTTCGAACGAAGCCGCCCGTGCGGCGGACGCTGCGCGTGCGTGTTGCCCACAGGATTGCCCTAATCAAGCTATTGTCGGGTCATAAGGAGGTTCCCTATGACCCGTTTACGCAAAATGATGCTCGAAGAAC
>JBEKHR010000100.1:0-3919 GCA_050012175.1 Terriglobia bacterium
CTGCCATCAAGGAATATTTGGACAATCACAACCAGAATCCTCGTGTCTTTGTATGGACCGCCTCGGTCGAACGAATCATGTCCAAAGTCGCCAAATGTAAAGAAGCGTTGGGGACACTACACTAGCATGGAGGTGCCGCAGTCGGCAGTCAATGGAAGGATTGTCTTGGACGCTTGCTAATTGAAAGAGCGTGAGAACCAACTGGGCCTCCTTCAACTGGTCGAGGAGTGCATCAAGGAGCATCCGGGTCTGGAATGCCCAGTCACGGCCGGGATGCTCAATCCAAGGTCCCGGCAGGTCAATGCCTGTATCCTTTTCGTTATGCATAATGTTTCGGGGGGCGGTCTGGTCCAGACTTCCGCCATTGAGGTCTGCGGGTTTCCCTTAGGAAGTACCCCGCTTCGCAGCGCACAGTTATCGCTCTGTGCCAGCCCCCCGAATCGCGACGGCAATTTTACGCACACCTTCGCCGCCGCCTCAGCCGTCGGGCAAAGGGGCTTCCCGGTTTAACTCGATTTCCGTTGTTCATCTAGCATAATAAGCACATTCGCGGATTCCTCGTTCAGCTTTTCCGCCAGCCCTTGTGCCTGTGCAGTGAGACCCGCGACCTCTGCCTCGTTGAAAGGCGTAACAGTTCCTTTTACGCGTAGACTCGTCTGTTTTGTTCGAGTGTCTTCGACCACGAGAGCGTGTATGTACTTATTGCGCTTCTTGGACAATTCTCCTGCTTCTTTGGCAAGCTTCTCGGCAGCCTCAGTAGCGCTCTTAAGAGCCGGATGCTCCTTAGCGATTGCCGAAAGGACTCTTTTAAAGCGACAAAGCTTGTTTGAGAAGACTCCCTCCTCTCCCAACACGCACGCTACGGCCCAATCAGGAGTTCCAAGGAATTGCTCGACGTACGCTTCCAAGAAATACTCAATCTCGTTGAACGCCAGCGCGAACCGGCCGATGGCTTCGTATTGTTGCGCAGTAAGCATGTCAGGCCTAAAACAGCTTATATCATGTCCGACCGTGCGTCGGAATCCAGATCTATGATTGAACGCTACATCATCAAAACCCGCTTCGCAACGCAGAGCTATCGCTCTGCGCCAGCCCCCCACTACGTCCTGAAGTGTCCCCTGCAGTAGTCCGTAATCTCCGGTCCCTGCAAGGCTTTGGACGACGGTCCTACCCGTATGCATAGGTCGGGGCGGTCCGTCCCGCTCCTCGGGTATAGCCATACCTCACGGTCTGTGGGTGCACATTCAACGACGCACACGCTCCGCCCAGAGTATCTTAGGATTCGGTGCTTCACATTTCCCAGAGGAGGTGGTTTGAGGTGGTCGCGGACAAGGTTACCCAAGTGCAACAAGAAGTTGTCTGCATTCGGGAATCCGTCCTCTTCGATTCCAAGTATGTTGCCCTTATTCTCAACACCGATAAGAAGTACGCCCCCCTCAGTATTGCAGAAGGCCGCAATGGTCTTTAATACCGAATCCTCCATTTTGACGTCGTTCTGCCCAGTATGAAGGTTTCTGCGTAGCGTAGACTTGAATTCTTGTTTGGCGCTTTCGCCACGCGCTATAAGGCTCTGTAATTCATTGCCGACTAGACTGAGCTGTGTTTCGGCGAGTTTCTGGATTTCGTTTGGTTCAAGTAAGGGAACTCTAATCCCCTGAAGATCTGGGATTCTTAGTCTCGAAATGTGAACGCCCACTGTTTTCCGGGCCGCCTCTTGGAGGAAGCGTTCCCGCCCCGCAGAAGTGTTCAGATAGTCACGGAGAAAGGTGTCTTCTCGTGGCCTAATTACGGCGAGACTGTCTCCCGCAACTGCCCGGGGATCTGACTGCTTGAAGATATATAGCTTCCGCTCGTCGAACAGAGTGGATACGAGGATGTCACCTTCGCGCAGAACGGATCGCCGGAAGCTAGGCCGAGTGGACTCTGATACGAAATCGTCTTGGTCGAAAAGCCGAAGCTCGAGTCCCGAGAGATTCCGTCCGGTCAGCAATCTATACGGACCCTGCCTGCTTCTTTCCGAGGGTTTGTACCCTGCGTAAACATCCGCCAAGCTCTTGAGTGAAGCGAGTTTCCTTCTCGTCATGTGACACTCCGGTGGCTGTTGGTACGCATAACGACGTGCGCTTCAGCCACGGTGGCTCATTATCGCGCCAGCCGCCGTCGGGTGCAATCGCTTGTTAGTCAGCACATGGGGCATCCGCCCAATCAAAGCAAGCGTCAGGTCCCGACCGAGTGACTGGCGACGAATGCTGCGATGGGAGCCGTCCGGTCCACGCCGCCGCTACAGTGAATAAGCATCGCGCCGGTCCGACCTCGATACTCAGAAAGAATCGCCGGCTTCAGCGCTTCCATCTGTTCGAGCATTCCCGCTTTCTCGGAAGCCGCCGCGTGACGCGGGTCTTCGACTGGGTGATAATGAACCACGAACCCCCTGGACCGGTACAGAGAAAGCAAATCCGGCTGTGGTGACACCACCAACGAGTACCTCCTCATCTCTCCGGCGGTCGCCAAACAGACGATGGTCCCAATGCCACTGCCCTTAAGCGAAGCCAGCCACTCAAACAGAGCCGACGCAGCTTCCGATGGAATCATAGGGGGGAGCCTCCCGCCAAACTCCGCATGGTACCGAAGCGGTCTGGGAGCACACGCTAGACTCTTCTCGATGACCCACAGCAGCGGATTCGCCACCCGCACGTTTTGCCGGATCCACTTCTGCCACTCCTTCTCGCTCATGGAAGGCCGCCGGATGTTGTATCGCTAACAATGATTAGATTGATCCGCATAACATCCGGAACACCGCTTTCTGACCCTTATAACACACCATTGAATCGGCGCATGCTACAGCGACAATCCCCTCAGGCTCCAGCATTTGCGTCTTTTGGTACTTGTTATCTCGGCGTCTTATGCGGATCAGCATAACACCCCCCTCATTTCACAGCCCCTCTACCGGCCGGCTGGCCAGGGAACGGCGCCAACGGTGATCGACGTCAACGATGGGTGCTGTTCCGCCCAGATGCCGTCCGGCTCCGTCGGTGTTTCTGGATGATTCCCGCTAGAGCGCGTAGGGCCTCATTGGCCTGTCCCGCACTCGGAAACGCGGCCGCTACATCGGGCTCAAGCACCACTACAATACTGCCCGCGGCGTAACGCGACGCATACTTGTTGGGCCGAGCGCGACTGAAATCGTACTCTGGAAGTATGTCATCGACATCGACCCTACCCGCTTCTCTACGTTTACGGTGCTCCTTGTTCATAGTCCCTCCGCTCGCGGGGTGTCGCCCGTCGGGCGCTTATGATGCGAATTGCTTGCGCGCGCTCCGCGAACATGACGGCAAGCAAGCGTTGCCACCGCGAAAACCCCAGTAGGACAAAACGTTCTTCATCCACAGAGTGTCGCGGATCGCTCGCGACGCGGCCTAGCGGATCCCCAAAGGCGGTTGCTGCCTCCTCGAACGGCACTCCGTGCTTGGCGAGATTTCTCGCCGCCTTCTGCGGATCCCATTCGAATCTCAGCGCCACTGGTTATTATACCTACGCGCGTTAAAAACTGTCAGGTGCCTAACTCTCGTTTAGTCTGACCTGGATAAAACCAGCCGTGGTCGGCCTAAGTGGAGAGCGCCGAAGCCGAGTGTGCGGAACTTCTACCACGCGGTCATAGAGCTTCCCAGTCGGCTCGCCGGGGAGCAGCCCCAGCGGTGATCGACGATTCGCGGGTTCACCACCCCCTGGCCCCGTACCATCCGGTGCAGGGCTGGCCCCCTCCTAAAACAGGAGGGGAAATTGTTCATGACGCCTAGAAATCTTGAAGTACGAAACTTGGTGTAAATGAGTCAAGTTTTCAGGCAGCCAATTGGGCTTGTTGGACCCAGGACGTCACCTCCCGGTCAAGTTTGTCGAAAGCGCGTCGCAGTGGGCAGGA
>JBEKHR010000101.1:0-3706 GCA_050012175.1 Terriglobia bacterium
GGCCCGATTCACATCTGCGCAGCACCAACGAGGTGACAGGTTATCATATCGAGGCGGCTGATGGTGAGATCGGTCACGTGGAGGACTTCATCGTCGATGATGAAACCTGGGCTATTCGATACCTCGAGGTGGATACGCGGAATTGGTGGCCTGGCAAAAAGGTGCTGGTGTCGCCTCAGTGGATCGACAATGTGAGTTGGCCGGACTCCAAAGTCTACGTACACCTCTCCCGGGAAACCATCAAGAACGGCCCGGAGTACATCGAGTCCATGCCCATCAGTCGCGAGTTTGAGAAAAGGCTCTATGGACACTATGGTCGGCCGCCATATTGGCTGTAAGGATCTGGCAACAATGTAGCCGTACGGCGAGCAAGGGTTGATGGATGGAACAATTATGGCTCCCGTCGGGTGCACAACGTGCTTCCCAGTACGCAAGGAGAACATACGAATCAAGAGTCTTGACAATTTAGGCTGTACGCAAACTTTAGTCGGAGGTGCAATTTGTCGAAAACTGCAGTTGGTTTGTTTGAAAATCCGGACCTGGCCGATCAAGTCGTCCGCGAGCTTGAGGCCAGTGGTTTCCCCAAGAACGACGTCCGCATTCTAAGGGAGTCGCTGGACATAAAGGGCAGTGGGGTCATGAGCATCCCAAACATCGACTTCGAGGTGAGTCTGAACCGGGAACTCCGGACGATCGGGGCAAGCGGACCTGAGGCGGAAGCCTACGTCAAAGGCGTGCGGCGTGGAGGAGTCCTCGTTTTCGCGAGCGGGACGGACGAGAGGATCGAGGCCGCGGCTGAGATCATGAACCGCCATAGTCCCATAGAGGTCGAAGAGCTCACCGGCGGCGAACTGGATCTTTCCAGTACGACTGGCGAGAACGTGACTCCCACACAGACTCGTTCCGTCCAAACCGGGCGGGTCCGCCAATCGGGTGGCGGCGCCCGCGTGTTCGTGTGGTAGCTCCTCAAGGCGCACCAGGGAAACACAACCGACGGCGCAGGCGACGCTGCCGTCCATCGATCTGCTCTCCTCGCAGTGCATGAGGTCCTCGGAATAGGTATTCTCAACCGTCACCATCGTGACCAAGAAGTCTCATCGCGAAGGGGTGACGAAGGCTGTCCCAATCTGTGGCCACGATTTGGCCCTCTATTCTGGGCGTCTTATGGAGGTTTTCATGGTGACACGTTTCTTGCGGGATAAGGAAGGGCAGCTCGATGAACTCGGAAGCGTTCCTGGACAGGTGGGCCCAGACGGCGCCGGGCAGTCAGGTGGTACTCAAGGACTCTCACAAGATCTGGACGCTGCTGATGAGAGCGTCGAAGATCTCGCCGACACTGATCAGGCCTTCGAGGCCGGGATCGGGAAAGGTGTCGAGGATGCCGACGACCACCCCGAGAGGCCAGTACGCGCCTATGGGGATCATGGGCGTCACTCGCGATCAATCCCAGCGAGTGCTATGCCACCACAAACTTCCTCGAACGGGACTTCAGGGGTTACAATTCTAGGCGCGATATAAGCCCTAGTGGGACGCGCCGACACAAGGGAACACTGGACCAGCACTGGTTACCTAATTTTGTTGCCAAGGTGTCCTGGCTTGGACTAAGCGGGTCTTGCAGAACCGCCCGGGCGGCTTGGCGGCAGCTCAAGGCCTTGGCAGGGTTCTGAGTGCGCTGGGGGCCTCGCAACTTCCGGCTAACTCGGATGCGCTTCAGCCGCGCGGTGCGAGCGTAGCGAGTACCTCGTCGGATGCAAGCGATTGTTCCCGGAGTGTGTGCGAGCTCCCTCGCACACGAATCCTTAGTTCGTTAGGCAGCACGCGCTAGCGACCCTTCAGCAGGACAGAGTTCACGTTGCCGTGACGATCAGACTCCGTAACGACATTGCCCGGGTCTGTAACCCAGCGCCCGTCGATAACAAATTTGTAGAAGTGCCTCCCTGGAGGCACGTCAGCACGACAAACCCAGTCGTCCCCCTCCTTGCCGAAAAAGATTGGACTCTGGCCCCAATCATTAAAGGTCCCAGCCAGAGCAACTATCTTGGCATGGCCGTATCCGCTCAACTTGAAGGTGGTATTTCCCTTAAGACTCGGCGGACGACCATGAAGGAATGACGCGTGGTTGCCAAAACAGTGCTCACAGAAGCCGCTATTGCAGGTTCGGCAGAAAATGCAGTCGTACGAAACAATCCCCTCCGAATGCCGCGAGATTGGTAGGATCCGGTTGCAAATCCTGCACCTCACATTGGGAGGCTCTGCAGTCAACCTGCAAAGTCGGTTCTCCTGGATTGCACGTTTGGCCAGGTCCTCCATTTCGGTTGCGAGCGTATCGATGTCCCAAATACCCTGGCCATGGCAATACAATGCCGACAGTTGGACCTTGCCGGTGCGATCAAAGAGAGAGAAGAGGCCAGAATGAAAGGTTATCTTGCCGTAAACCCAACCTGCATCTGGAGGGTCAGCGCCAGACGAGACGACGCCCTGGACAAACAACAACGCTAACTCGCTATCGCCGGACGCGGCGAACCTGTCAACGAGCCGCCGCCTTGCCTGATCCAGCGTCCTGTTCATGTTCGCAATCAAGTGTGCAGCGTTTGCCATTGAGTCCTCCCGATATGGACCCAAGAAGAGACCGCCTGCCCGCGGCTGATATGGGCAGTGCCGATATCGCCGAGGGCACTACGAATTATTTTCAATGTCTACCTAGCTCTGTTTGGACTTGGATAAAACCGGTCCTGGTCAGCCTAAGACGAAACCGCTGGCGGTGAGCCGCGGCGGCAACGACTTTGTTTGTAACGAATTCTTGCGTGTCCAATAACTTCCCTCCCAGTTTTAGGTTGCCCGGTCAGTCCGGAAAATCCTGCCGCTCGCGGTGCAGGGGGCTTTCCGAAGACGGTCCAGCGGCTGTAGACCCCTCGACTGCCACGATTCAATACGTGCGTGTAGACAACCGTGGTCTGGACGTCCTCGTAAGTATTCTCGGCCAGTTCGCGCGGATGCGTGCTGTTGTGAAACAGGAGAAGGCGGCGAAGCCAGTGGAGGTAGGCCTCTTCGCTACGGAGGCTGTAATGCTGGGTGCGCAGGACTTCTACCAGGCGATCGTAGAGCCTCGCAGTCGGCTCGCCAAGGAACAGCCCCAACGGTGATCGACGATCGGCCGGGGAGTTATTCATGACGCCTAGCCTCCCAGGGATCCTCGGGCTGGCGAAAGGGCGACTTAATTAGACATCCACTTAACCTGCGATACAAGTCCAAAATCTCGGGTACCGGGGCCACTTATTTCCCCATCCTTGGACATTGCGAGGCCCCACGTTATCACCAGCAATGCCACAATAGATCCTTCTAAAATGGCTTAGTTGACCTAGCCATCTGGACAGCAAGTGGGCAAACCTGACATATGGCGCTCAAGCTGAGATCCCCCGGAACGCCGTTCGAGGGAATAGCTCCTCGGTAGTCGCCATGTTTATCGACGAATCCGCAGGGGCAATCCGAAGTTCTGGGCGAGCGACGGCGTACCCGGACATGACGGGATTGTGGAAGGGTGGGCGACCACTCGCCAACCAATCGGTCAGATACGTAAACGCTAGTACTTAGTTGCTTAAGTAAGCGTATTTATGCTTGGGTTCAACCGACCGCACCTCACGCTTGGTCCACTCAAAAGGGAGGGCCCGCGGGTTGTAGACGGCGATGAACGCATTAATGGCCTCGC
>JBEKHR010000102.1:0-3557 GCA_050012175.1 Terriglobia bacterium
GCGAGCGCCCGGCCTGGGGGGAGTTCGTTCGCAGAGCGACGTTGTGGCCAGGGGTTCAGGCACGTCCCGTGCCAGGAGAGTGGCACGGGTGTTGCTGCGCGTTAGTGCGTTGAAGCATAGCACGGGCCAAGTTGCGGTTGACTCTGTCGGTGGTTGGAGGCTGGTTGCAGCATCCCTCATACCATGTCCCTGCAATCCCCAGGCACAGTCCATGCTTACGTTCTCTTCCCTCACGGTAGAGCAGGGACCCACCGACGGAACATCGCCAGCAGTCCCCGTGCCAGGCCCGAGAGAATCGGCCAGTGGCACGCAATTTGTTTCCTTGAGGCACTACACTGCCTGTGGTAGTCTCAACCAGTGAGAACACTAAAACGGCGCTGTAGTGGCTGTGGAGCAGCACTACACAGCACACACGCCACAACGTGCGCGGCCTGTAAGCTTGCCGGTCCACCATTAGTCTCGGACGAGCACCTTCACCGCGCGCACAGGCCTTTAAGCAGATCTGCCGGGGCGGCCCCACTGCGTAGCGCAAGCCACCCCCGGCAGTTGCTCTTATCAGGAGCGGGACTCGATGGGAAAGAGACAACGTGACTGGGCGCGCCGCTGGCGAGCGCGCCTGGTCTCAATCCTCGGCAGCAGGTGCGCCTGCTGCGGTTCAGGGACAGCCCTCGAGCTGGACTGCATCCGTCCACCAGGTCGGCAGCACGCCCGGCTCGAGGCGTCCGCGCGGGTTACGTTCTACCGGCAGCAGTTCCGGAACGGCAACCTGCAACTTCTCTGCAAAACCTGCAACGTTACTAAAGCTGACAGACTTCTCACCCTCTTAGAACTATTAAGGGAGGTGAATAAGTCCAACAACTCCATAAGTCCCCAACCCCCAGCACGTTATGAGAAAGACACATGTGAATAAAGTTGTGAATAAGCGGGAAGGCCAGGCGATATCCTCCAGAGTTCACACCGTATTAACAGCTTGTCCACAGCTTATTCACCGAGTTATTCTCAATCCGGCAGATTTCGAGTGGTTGAAGGCCTGGTTCCAGCTCGGGAAGCTCGACCGGGGAAAGGACCCGAGAGGCGCGCCACGGCACCACCACGGCAACCACCTGAGCGCCCTCGGACACCTGACAATCCTGGCTTACCAGCTCGGAACCGCCCGCGCGGCCTGGTCAGAGGCACTCAAGCACCTCAGGAAGCGTGCCAGCAGGCCCGCCAGGGCGCCGGCGCCCCCCAGGCCAGCCCCGGACAGTGTTCCTCCCCCCCCCCCATGCCCCTCAGCGCCACCCAGCACTCCGGCTACCTGACCGTCCAGCAGGTCGCGCAGGCCCTCAAGTGCAGCCCCCAACACGTGCGCGACCTGGTCGAAACAGAGGAGCTCCCGGGCATCGACATTGGGCACGGCGGTCGCCACACCTGGCGCGTCAGCATCGTCACCCTGCTCTCCTGGGAGGCAAACCGCAGCAACCAGCCCCGCGCGGGCAGAAGATAGGCCCTGGCTTGCCCCAGGACGCGTCAGAACGCGAAGGGGGTAGGTAGATGGTGGGGGAAAAACGGGTCAGTCCATCCCGCCCACCAGGTGGAAGGTAGCAGCAGTCACCCGTTCAAGGCACACCGACTGTGCTCACATCAGTCGGAGCCCCAGGGACACCGGCAGTAACAAGGCGCACCCGGACAGTGAAAGACTCACCCACACGCGGGATGCTCCGGTGCACACACCACCGGAGATACAGGTCCACCGGAGACGCGGCCCCAAGGGCGGTCTGCTGGAAGAACCAGAACTCACGCAGGCCAGGCTCCCCAGTCACGCATGTCCGGCGCACTTCCACCAGCAGACATTCATTGCCTGCCAGAGGCGTCGGAGTAAACGCGAGCAGAAACGTGACCGGGGAAGCTGTAAGAGTGTAGGCAGGCATCGGAGACTCACGGCCCGACAGTGGCGCAGACAACAGCGGGCGCACCCATCACGCCGTTGACTGAGGTTCGATACCGCACGCACACGCGCTGCCCAGGGTAGAGAGCACGCATCCGAGTCTGGTAGATGGCCAGCAAGTCCAGCGGAGACGACGCGCCAGGCGCCGTTGCAAGTGCCAGCCAATACGCGCGTTCCGGAGGGCTGTCGGGCGCACACATCCTGCTCATCTCAGCAAACACCCGTTCATCGGCAGGCAGAGGCGTAGGGGTGAAGCTGAACAGCAGCACCCCCACGCTTGCAGTTAAGGAGCCGGCCACCATTTACGAGGAGGTAAACGCAACCTTGGCGGTCGCGCCCAGGAGTTCACCAGTCGGGCCGCGCGCTTCAACCCACCCGTAGTTCCACCCCACAACGGGGAAGTCCGTGAACGCAAGGTAGTCGGAGTGAGTGGCGGGACTCTTACTTGTGTCCCGCTCCAGAGTGCCATCAGACCACTGCCCCCAAATCCAGGCCTTGGAGCCCACCGGGTAGGGGAGCGCACAGTGCCACCCCACCGTAATATTGCCCCCCACCTGCACGAAGCTCGGAGTATCGAGCGGCACCGCAGGGCAGTTCTCCGGGTGCACAGAGCCACTGCGCCCCGTTGCACTCATGCCACCACCTGGGAAGTGGTCAGCGGCCCCGACAGGAACCCGAGGTAATACCGGCGCACCCTCAGGAAGATGCGGCGGCCCACAATCGGGGTGCCAAACCGAGATTGATACGCGGTGAACAGGTCCGCCGGAGACGCAGCAGCGGCGGCACTCACAGCCACAAGGCGCAGGTCGCCCTCGAACGCACGGCCCGCCGAGCGTTGGAGACTGACCCAAGAGAACAGTCGCTCGCCAGCGCCGAGAGGCGTGGGAGTGTAAGCCACCGAGAACGCAGCCGCGGTCAGGGTGATGGTAACAGTCGTGATGCTCACGGGAGTCTGGAAGGTCGGGGCGTCCGCGACTGCCACGTTGCCCGCCGCCTGATTCTCGTTGTTGACGCTGCAGTAGGCTTGGAAGCCCGTCAGGCAGTTGCTCTGGCCGAGAGAGTCAACCCGAATCATGCTGGCTGCAAGGTCGGTCCAACCAGCACGTTGAGAGGCCGTCAGAGTTCGCCACGCAGCAGCGTTGCCGCTCATGCGCGTCCTGACCAGCCCTTGAAACGCAGTCTGCGGTTGGCAGGGGATTGCCCTGCACCGCAGGTATTGCCCGTAACGGTTCCGGCTGGAGGTTATCGCCTGATAACTCCCCGACCGGGGGATGTCTATGATTTTCACGAGGCAACCCTACCACGCACCGGCCAGGTGTCAAGCCCCACTACACAACCTGGCCCCTGGTCAACGCCGCTGCTACACGCTTCCGCCTCCACGTCTAGAATCAGGCCCGCTAACTTCACGCCCCCGCAAGCGAGACCTGGTCCACCAGGTCAAGGCGCGAGCGGATGGAGGTCCGAGGCGCGTGCTGGGGAGGCCCGCCGCCACGAGGCCGAGGCCCGCCCTGGCCTGGCCCGCGCGGGCGGAAGCGAGGGCGCGGCCCCGGCGCGCGCGCGGACAGGCCCGGCGCGGGCGGCGAGCGGACGGCCTGGGGAGGCGAGCACCTAGCATGAGCTATGCTTATGG
>JBEKHR010000103.1:0-3268 GCA_050012175.1 Terriglobia bacterium
ATCTTGAACCACTTTCAGGACACGCGCTTTGGTAGTGTTCCTAACCGGACCGACTTCGTTAAGGACGCGAGAAACCGTGGCAATGGAAACCTTGGCTCGCTTGGCGACATCTTCCAGTTTCATGTGGAATTCGGACCTCGCAACGTGGGATTATCATAGGCGAAAAGTGAAAGCGCTTCGCTAGAACTAAACGTCTGCGTAAGATTAACATAAAAGCCTGGCGCAAGGCTATTCCTTGCTGGTTTCAGTCCGTTTGCAGGAGGTTGCCGGGAAGGCGGGTACCCTGCTGTCGTCCAGGAAAATGTCTGTGAGGTTCTTGCGCTCAGAGCGTCCCATTTCTACTTTTCATGCTCCGCGAATTTGTCGGAGGAAATTTGAATGGGCTTCGAGCGCAGGACGCGCGCTTGAAGGTCTGCAGCTTCTCTCCGGGCTGATAGAAAACTGATCCATATCACCAGGAACGCGCTGATCGAAAAGTGCACCGCCTACAACACCGGGCAGACCACCGTGACCAGCATAGGAACTCCCGATGCAATCTGGAATTGGGATTGCAACACTTGCACCGTGCAGTTCAACGAGGCCTACTTCTCCCACACATCCTTGAAAACATGGCAGGCGTGGAGGGACTCGAACCCCCGACCCACGGATTAGAAATCCGTTGCTCTATCCACCTGAGCTACACGCCCCCAGCACCTTACAAATGAATAATATCGGCGGCTTCGGCCCAAGTCAAATAAATGGACTGCCAGGTAGTGTCCTAATATGGGGTGGGTGACGGGATTCGAACCCGCGACGTCCAGATCCACAGTCTGGCGCTCTACCAACTGAGCTACACCCACCACAACTGCGGGGCTTGCTTGCAGGTTGCTCTCATACCTTTGTAACACCGGGGGTGAAGGGTGTCAACTAATCGGGCGGTCGGGTGATCCGGTGATCGGGTGAACAAAAAGCTAATCGGGCGATCGAATGAACAAGAAACCGCCCACGTCGGCTCCATCCCGCTCACCTCATCACGCCATCTTTTTGTTCACCCGATCGTCAGATCACCCGATTACCGGGTTGAGTCGTCGGCGGGGATTTCCTGTAGCTCTGTGGGTTGCTGGCAGCAGACGCAATCCCCGGGTTCAAGAGCCTCGATGTTACACACTTTGCAGAAATAACGGACTCGGTAGAGTTTCCCATTCCTGACAGTGTAAAGCCGCTCGACCTCAAATGTTCCATCGGCTTTCATCGTTCCTTCGAGCCGGACCTCGCGGTTGGCCAAGCGTTTGTCAAGTAAGGTGTGAAACAGGTAAGTGGTGGTCGCGGAGAGGGGCTGATCCTTGTCATGTATTCGTAAGACCGGCCCTTGCCCAGGGATGGAGAGTAGCTTCCCTTCCAGGGCTGCCAAATGAAGTGTTTCGCCTTGGGCCGCGTATAAAGGGGAAGCTGCCAGCGCAGCCGTCCACACAATCAGGCCAATCGCCATCACTCGCATCGGGGCGCTCGCCCAGGTCTCGTGCTCTTGTTTTTCTGAGGGGCACATCATGTCAATTGCACCATGGCTTCATTGAATCATTGATTCATTGACGGCACACCCTGGAACGATTCTTCAATGGTTCAATGACTCAATGAACCAATCACTCAATGCTGTTCGTCAGCCCTCCCACTTTCCGACAACCGTGAACGCTATCGGAAGATCGCCGCCTGACCCGTGAACCTTCACCTGGAGGTCCCAATGGCCCTGATCATCTTTGACCACAGCCGGGAAGCTATCTCCATTCACCGGCGCTCCCACGAGGAAACCAGGGTGCGGCGTGCCCGACGATTGGCGGCCCAACTTTACGAGGGCATCAAATTTCAGGGCCGTGGCAAGATCGTTGTCCACAGCGACGGGGCAGAGGACCAATACGTCCCGGGTGGGGTTCACCCCCATATGATTCCCGTCCTGAGGAATCAACCCGTAGCGCAAAGTATAAAACCCTGGCTTGATGGCCTGGCCGCGGAAATCAGCTCCCTGACTGGGGAAGTGCAGCACGCCAAGGAACACTCCTTCGCTCAGAGAACCGTAGAGAAAGTCTGAAGAACCGCCGGCGCTGGAGCTGGTGGGCACGCTCTTACGCAGCCACACCTCCAGCAACGTGCCTCCCTGGTCGTTTACCACCCGCGTTCCCTGTGATTCCATTGCATCTTGCAAAGGTTTGGGAAGGTCTGCGACTGGCGGCGCTCCGGCGTTTTCAACTTTGTAGGTCTGTCCAAACGCCATGCCTGCCAAGACAAGTTGCGAGGCGAGAATCAACACCTGCGCGCGATGCAGTTTCATAAAATGGCCCTCATTTCTTAGATGCTCTGAACACAAAATCGGGAACGCCGGAATAAGCTGCTTCCCGTTTCTATTGTGAGGCACGCGACCGGGGAAAATCTATCGGGTTGCCGAAAAAAAGTATTGGGAAGCAGGAGTCAGAAGTCAGGGCTCAGAAGTCAGGGGTCAGAAGAAAAAACCAAGTGCCAGCACCGACAGCGCAAGTCACGCCCTCTTGATCTGGGGCTTGCCAGGCACAAAATGCAGTAAGCATCGGGCAGCCGGCAAGCAAGTCAGTTGGATGCGGGCTGGAGGTTGACCCCTGAACGCCGACAACCGACCCGCCGCGGCGGGACGACTGACCACGGACCACTGACAACTGACTACTAGAGCGAGACCGAAAAGCTGCCCACGAAGGCGCTGCGTTTACCCATGTGGTTCCAAACGACGTCCAAACCCTTACCTTGGAAGGAGTCCTCAAGGGTGAACGCAGGCATGGCATGAGCCAGTTGAACGAGCGGCGGATAGTATACGAACTCGTTGCCGCAGATGTCGTCGCCGTGGCACAAGCTGCGCGTTTCAATGCGCGCCAATTTCCCGGCCACAAGGCGGGCAGTGCCGTGGTGTTCTCCCTGAGCGAAGGCCAAATGAATAGGGGCTGTTTCAACGCGAACCACGTGGCTCAGGAGCTTCCCGGCCATGGCAGCAGCGAAATCCTGTAGGGCCAAGCGTTGCCGGGGGGTGGCCCGTTGGTCGACAATCAGTACGGACTCGGCTGGATAAGGACTATGGTAGGGATCACCTAGTGTAGTGTCCCATAATTACCTTGACTTATACAGATAAGGCCGATATGCTTGAGTACATGAGCCGAGTCGCAGCTCCGATTATTCTGTCGGCCGAGGAACGGACCACCTTGGCGGCGTGGTCCAGCAGCCGGAGTCTTCCCTTTCGGCTGGTTCAACGTGCTCGGATTATCTCGATGGCAGC
>JBEKHR010000104.1:0-3084 GCA_050012175.1 Terriglobia bacterium
TCTCGTGGTGAGCCAACACTCTGGAGACCGCGTACTCACGGCTGGCTCGCTCATCGATCCGGGTACCCTGTTGGCTCTACCAACCGCGATGTCAGCTCGCTGGGCCGTGGGTGATTGGTTCGCTTCTCGCACCAAACGTCCTCACAATCCAATCTTTTAGGCGAGGTTGCCGTCGCCTGTCACCCGGACTGCTAAATCTCCACGGCGATCATTCAAGTTCTTATGAGAAAGGAGCCCACCTTTGCGCTTTCAGGGCAAAAGTCGACTCGGTTTCTACCCGCTGCCCATGTCCGAGGCCCAGCGGATTCGTAGGTTTCTCCTGTTCCCGGATCTACCCTCGTCGGCACTCGATCCCTGCGTTGGCGATGGCGTGGCATTCGAGGCGATCACCTGCGGTGCTGAGGTGTTTCGCTACGGTATTGAGCTTGATGCCTACCGTGCCGAGCAAGCCAGGCAGCGGCTCCCCAACGTCGTCCAGGGAAATACGCTGGATGTGCAGTGCGCGGTCGAGTGCTTTGGCCTCCTGTATTTGAATCCACCTTACGATTGGGCCCTTGGGCCGGCTGACAGTCGTCGCACCGAGCAGTCATTCCTGAGCCACACGTATCGCTGGCTTATGCCCGGTGGGGTCCTACTGTTTGTCATCCCAGGGGACAGGCTGGCTGAGTGTAGTCAGATTCTCTCGACGCATTTCCGTGATGTCCGGGTTTACCGTCTGGAGGCACCAGAGTGCGTGCGCTATAAGCAGGTGGTTGTCATCGGAGCACGGCGAAGCCGACGTGAGAAAGAACGCCTTACGGACAGCGACATCACCCGGGCACGGCTTTACTACGCCAGCTTGGCAAGGAATCCCTCCCAAATCCCGGTCCTCCCTTCCGAACCCGAAGCGCGATACGACGTGCCCGTGAGCGGACCAGCTCAACTGGTCTATCGTGGCCTGCCCCTGGATGAGATCGAGGATCTGCTTCCGCAGTCAGCGGCCTATCGACAGGCGGGACGCATTCTCTTTGCTGAGCCAGCCTCTGCGACAGGTCGGCCTCTCACACCCTTGCACGCAGGGCACGTCGGCCTCCTGGCGTGTTCAGGACTTTTGAATGGCATCTTTGGATCCGGAGATCAGCGCCATATATCCTTCTGGCAGGCCGTCAAGATAGTAGATAAGACGGAAGAAGAGGACGAACAAGGCGTAGTAACGGTAAGGGAGAAAGAAAGTTTCTCCAATGAGTTAACAGTCGTGTACAGCACCGGCCAGGTCGCGGTACTGAAGTAACCCTGCCACGCCACCCCTCAAGCTTCCCGCGCAACCAAATCCCACGAGCTACAAGAGGAAACCATGAAGAATGCCCACGAGCGCTTCGGGGTGTTGGAGTACACCAAGCGAATGAAGGACACCACCACGCGAATTCGCCTTCGGTTGGATCGGTTTATTGGAGAAGTTGAAGACGGTCGGAACGGCAAGGCCCACCTCATCTCGGTCTTGGGTGGTGACTCCGACGTTGGCGCCGTCTGGGCAGCCGTCATCGAGCAGAACCCCTTTACCGTGGAAGCTCCGGGATTCGATCCGCTCACCGCTAGCTTGGGTGAAGATGCCCAATGCTTCCGCGGGACCATCACTATCGCCGGCCGCAGACCAATCCGCCATCTGGTGGCAATCTCGGCGGAGCTCGCCAAGACACGCACGGGGGCCGACCCACAAGGCAGGCGAACCGTCCTGTGTGATAACGACCCGACGTTCGTGCTGTATCGCATCGCGCAGCGGTTCGGGCTGCCGGTCGTGCCGGAATGGGCCGGCTGGTTCAACGATGAACTCAGCCGCCGAGGAGCAATCAAACCGCTTATCGGTCTGGGATGCTCTGCGGTGCTGGTCAGCGGCACGAAGAAGCTGTTCCTCAAATGGATTCGACGCGCCCTGCGGCAGAAGCGGATTGAGGTTCCTGACCGCAATGGGCCGGTCCGCTGGAACCTGGCTCACAGTTTCTTTCGAGTTCGCGAGACCGGCCTGGAAGAGGAGAGCAGTCAGGAGGCAGGCAAAGAGAGTTCCGCCATCCGGGCGGAGTGCGGGGACACGACATCCTGCGAATCGCATTGAAGGTCACCAGCAGCAATATCAATGAGACCTATTATCCGGAATTCCTATCTTGCGGTTCGAGTACCTTTCCGGTGCGGAGCGTGCGATCGGGTCTTACTTTTTCTATGCTGGACCGCCGGTTTCTCTGGAGCCGGCAGTGGAAGGTCAGAGTTGTAGATCAAGCGCGCAATCTTCCACGACCCGTCGGCCTGCTTGCGGCAGATGGTTAGGTACTTGCCGCGGTCCTCGATGGGAGCTGCCCCGGGAGGGGTCATAGTCATGGAATAGGTTCCACGATCGTAGGCCAGGTCCCCTTGCCCCCCGATTTCCAAACTCTGCACTTGGAAGTTGGAAAACGGCGGGAAAGCCTCCATCCAGCTCTGGATGGCGGCCTTGCCCTGGACCGCCGCCTGGTTGGGCGGCAACTCGATGGCGTCCTCTGTATAAAGGGCCAAATCTCCCATCCAGTCTTTGGCGTTCATCATCTTCATATCGGTCTCACCCACCTGGCGAATCGCCGTTCGGTCGGCCTCGGACAGTCCGGTTGGTCGCTGGCATCCCACACTGAAGCTCAGGCAGATCGCCATGCCTATCGTCACAATGAGTCGCTTCTCCATTGCATTTCCCTCCTCTCCGAGTGCTCCGTCCCGGAGCCCTCGGTGGCTACGAAGATAAACGCGGAATTAACTTCTTGGCTCTCGCTGGTGGAAAGTGTACTCTCATTTGCCTCCCACGGAGCTCAATTCTTTCTTCATTCGGCATCATCGGCTCCGAACTGCCCATCCAGAAGTCCTGCAAGCCTGTTCTCGCCGCTTAAGGAGGAGACTTTGCCTCAGCTGGAAAATATCGCCACATATTTGCGTTTATGTGGTCGACAACATAAACGCAAATATGTTGGGATATCGTTTATGTTGGCATGTTTCATTAAGTGCCCTCCCTTCAGCTCGCTGCCTGCCGTGATGGCCACATAACCGGCATACTTGGCTGATTTCAAATTCACTCCAAGGAGTCAGCCA
>JBEKHR010000105.1:0-2649 GCA_050012175.1 Terriglobia bacterium
ATCAATGCATCTACCTGATGCATACCAAGTATCTACCTGATACATATCATCATACATGATCCTCCTGATCATCAATGTATCCTCCTGATACAAATACAAATACATGGTCCAAGCATCCAACATGATGCATATACAAAATACGTACACATGATCCAACTGATCATATCCAGCATCCAACATGATGCATACATACATAGATGATCCAACTGATCATATCCAGCATCCAACATGATGCGTACATACATACATAGATGATCCAACTGATCATATCCAGCATCCAACATGATGCGTACATACATACATAAAAATGATCCAACTGATCATATCCAAGCAGAAATCAGAACATCATCCTGATGCTCATCATCCAGCGCTTACATCCACAGCCATGTGAAGGATCCTCCTTCCAACATGCTTGGAATGGCTTCAGCAAATGTGTCCATCACTTCTTCCTCGAAGTATCCTCGATCTGAAGCACGCCAAGCCTCTCTCTGAAGTACTCGAACTTCACCCTGGCTAGTGGCTTCGTCAGCACATCTGCAATCTGCTCGTCCGTCGCAACATACAGGAGCTTCACAGCTCCTCTCTGCACCATATCCCTGATATAGTGATATTTGATCTCTATGTGTTTCGACCTGTCATGAAACACTGGGTTCTCGGACAGCTTCACACAACTCTGGTTATCACAGGAGATACCAGTAGCTTCCAACGGGAGATCAAATAACTCAGACAGTAGCTTCCGTAGCCATACTGCCTCACAACTAGCTGAACAGGCTACAACATACTCTGCCTCAGCTGTACTCAGTGCTACGCAGGACTGCTTCCTGCTAAACCAAGAGATCACACCTGATCCCATACTGAAGCAACACCTAGATGTGCTCTTCCTGTCTGCAGCACTACCAGCCCAGTCTGAATCAACATAACCCTGCAGGTTAAACTTTTGATTCACCTCATACCTGAGCCCATAATCCACTGTACCCTATAGGTACCTCAGAACATGCTTTATCTGATAGTTCCATTTGGAAGTCATAACAAACTTCCCTTCACGTCTTAGGACTATATCCCAAACATCATTCTTCATGATCGACGGATCATGGCATTCCATTTCTTCATCCCAGATCTTGGGAACTTCAATATCTTCAATAGATATCTTTGTTGCTAGAACAAATGTTGTAGTCATTTTTGTAGGTGAAGATATACGGTCTTTCCTACAAAACAGGTTAAATTGCATGATTAGAAACATCTCATAATTTTCAGAACAAATTCTTACATAAATAAATATGTCATACAGTCATGCAATTATCTTAGCCAATGCTTCAATACAACATTTATCCATATCCCGTAACTTTCTAGATGCCTTCCAATCTCTACCAGAACATTGTTAAGAGTATGCACAACTCCCAACATGTCAGCAAAGAGGTTTCATTCTAGATAAGTAGCAATGGAATGTTGTACAGTGCCATAGGCCACTTACCCATGTATATTAGTAGTATATGGTTCACCAATGCAACTATTCTAATATGCACAATACATATCCTAAGTCTAGGAACATGAGCATATACATCATTAAACAATTTTATTTAAACAAACAAATATGCAAGAAATGATAATTAAAATACTTATCTTTGTTTGTTCATTGGGTGGACTCCCTCTGAGTCTTTGCTTCTTTGCAGGAGATACTGGAGTCATAATCTGAAGTAGCTTCTTCTACACCTTTGTAGAAAGATGTTCAACTCCCTCTGAATATATGCATCCTTGCAGAAGCTACTGAAGTGTGCTCCTTTGCTTTCTTTGCAGGAACAATTGAAGTGTGCTCCCTCTTGATCTTTGCTTCCTGGATTACCTGTTCTTGAACTCATATTCATCCTTGGTTCCTATGCATGCTTATTAGTATCATGAATGTGTTATCCTTGTGATCTCATATAAAATCATACATTCATTAGTATACTATTAAAACACAATAATCTCAAGTATGTATAGTCATGATCATTTCAAACAGAAATAATAAGCATGAGCATTCAAGGATTCTTATGGTTAGTCAAATCATAAGAAACATAACACGTCTAAACCTGTAATTACTCAAGCCTATGACTCTTTGCGTTAGTTGAATCATCAATTAAGATAAGAGATATAATGAGCATAAAACCTGTGATTATTCAACCCTATACTTTCATGATATCATCAATTATAGTAAGAACAATAATATACATCCAACCATGATTATTCAAACCTATGACTTCATGAATAATCATTATCAACAATAGTATAAGATTCTATCCCAAGGTAGGATTCTATCTTGATATAGGAAAAACATACCTGGATTAGCATGCTATCTATTTATGTCTAACATACCCGCATAATGTCTTCTGGTTCTCTTTAGTGACTTGTGCTAGTAACCTGCATGTCTCATAAGTTAACCATTATAAAACCAAGTTATACATACCTCGAGAATGGATCTTCTATGAGATCCATGGCAATGGATGAATCTTTGTCCTCATGTCATCATGATCATATGTTCTTGAACCAGAACATGATTTGTCTTCTTGGTGTACCTTTCATGTTAGTAGACAACATAAAACTCATACAACATCACAATGTGTTAGTACAAACATAAGTTTCATACTCCTAATAAATGAATGACTTCTATCATGC
>JBEKHR010000106.1:0-2505 GCA_050012175.1 Terriglobia bacterium
CTCAAAGTGACCGGCTTGAAATCGGAATCGGCGCCCGGGTTCATCCCGGAATCGTGCCCGGCTTCATTTCGGAATGCTGACCGGAATGATCTCGGAATCGTGACCGCCTTGCCCCGGAATCCGCACCTAGCGGAGCAAATCTATCTTCGAGATCTTCCTTGTCGGAAAGATCTGGCTGATTCGACTGCTATTGACATTGAGGGCCAACCCTAATTCCTGCGGGGTTGCTCCAAGCTTGAGAAGTAACAACATCAGAAGCCGTTTCAGTGTCTCAAGCTCCTTATCTCCTTTATCTGTTTTCAAGTCCCACCTCCATAACGGAACACGATTTCCCAAAATTAGCCTTTCCTTAGTCAATAGCCGCATTCGAAGCTTTAAAGGCGCTTCCCACATGCAATCCTGGAAACTGCACTATTTTCTGCCCCGCTTGATGTGGCGCGCGATGCGGCTCACTCGCACCATGTCCACACCAACAATCTCCCTAATCTGGGGTTGGGAGACTCCAGCCCTCGCCAGTTCGACGATCAACAGATTTTGCACCAGACCTACTAATTTGTCGGCACTTTCAGTCTTCTTTTGCTTGCTCACTCTTTAACCCCCGTTTGCGCAGGCCGACGAGTTCTTTATTCACATACCCTTGTGACCTCCCCAATATCCGCGCAATCTCGCTCGGCCTAAGCCCCAAGTCGCTCAGCGTATTTATTTGTTCTCGTAGAGGAGAAAGCTCCTCGCCTGCGGGCATGAGCCGCAAGAGCAACGCCACGATCACCTCCAGCTTTCTATCTATACTGCCCAAGAGTGTGTCGTCCATGGTCTCCATTCAATTTTAAGTAGTTCTAAAACTCATCGTCCTAAGTATCTGACATCGACGTGATATTACCATGGCTTATTATTTTGCACGATCTCGTCAGCGCAGTCAAGAGATTTCTTCTCGCTCAATCGGAACCGGCAAGAACTCCATTTCCAGTCCCGTTCCCGCTTTGCAGATGTTGGCACACAGTCTGCGCTAACCATACTCAGCCTGCGCTCCATCCATGCTGCTCAAATAAAGGAGCTTATCTTGACAATATTCGAGTGGCCGCCGTGATCCGTGCCTTTCGGGAACCTAAACATGTGTTCCCGATACCTACCGCTCACCGGCGCGGGCCCGCAAAGCCTCTAATTTGACTTGGGGAGATCAGCTCCTCGGAGGCTTACCCAGACCTCTTCAAGGAGATCGAATGTCAATATGCTGGTGGTTATAGGTAGTTTTATTGGAGCTAGGCCCAGTATATTATTTAGGCACTAAATCTAAGAACTACTCAATTGTGCTAGTAAAGTATGTCAGTACAGGCAGATACATCACACAGGTAGGTTGATATTACGAATGACTAAGTAAAAATGAATGCGTATAAAACGACTACTGTATTTTATTGTCTGTAATTCTGTTCTCGACCGCCTAGAGATTCCTTCTCGCTCAACCGAAACCGGCATGAACCCCCTTTCCAGTCTCGTTCCCGTTCTGCATATGTTCGCACACAGTCTGCCCATCGCCATTAGAACGGCATTGTGAATGCCTTTCCCGAAGTCGCAATGCCTTGTTTAAGGATTAGTCGCCTTATCCAAAGCAAAATTGTTGTAACTCGACCACCGCCAATCTTCCGGCCGCTTCACCAGCCCTTCCCTGCCTCACCTGCTCAGCATCATAGCCCGCGTAGCGGGCGATAGATGGTGGGTGCACGACGTAGAAGCAGAGGTCAGGGCATTTTTCTTGATTTGTTGCACGCTTCTGAACGTACTGGTACACAAGGGCAAAGGCCCGGGAGGGCCGATCCCGCCCTGCGGGATAGCCCAGGGCGCCAGCCCTGGGTCCAGAAAGCCCTCTGGTTCGCGGGAGCCCCAGCGGGGCGAAAGAAAAGGTCTCGACGCGGGCACTCTCCCCGGTTCTGCCGCCCCTTCCGGGGCTTGACCGGCGCTTGGGCTTGGTTTCCCAGGGCTTGCGCCCTGGGCTAAGTTCTATCGCCCGCTACGCGGGCTGGCGTGACACCGCCCATCTTCCCGCCGCTTCACCAGCCCTTTCCGCACCTGATTCAATGAAGCTATTCCAGCACGGTATGCTTTCGCCATCAAGGGAAGAACCGCGTTACCTGCTCAGCATCATAGCCCGCGCAGCGGGTCCCGCTGAAGCGGGATAGCCCACTGCGCAAGCGGTGGGTAAAATATTCGAGTCGAATTCCCCCCAAGCCCCGGAGGGGCGAAAGAACATGTCGCACACCTACACGAACCTCCTCATACACGTGATTTTCAGCACCAAGGACCGCGAGCCTCTTATCACTGCGGCGCTTCACGACGATCTTCTCGCCTACCTGGGCGGCATCGTGCGCGAGCTTGGCGGCGCTCTATTGACCACTGCATAAATAATGCAATACACTGACCTTCAGGGGGGAACTCTTATGCCCCGACTGAAGGGTAGTGCCGATCTGCTGGAGGACCGTCGCCGAAGAGCGCTGGCATTGTGGGATACGG
>JBEKHR010000107.1:0-2117 GCA_050012175.1 Terriglobia bacterium
TCTCAGAAAACTTTTTCAGAGGCCGAAGGTCAAACAGTGACACGTGGCACGCCGTACAAGTTCGCTCTCCTGTTTTATCCCATAAACAGGTCACGTTGCGACACTTGGCATAACTCTCTCTCAGAGAGTCCAATTGAGGTCAGACCTGTCAGGATGGAAAGATAACAGGCCGAGCTATCTCAGAAAACTTTTTCAGAGGCCGAAGGTCAAACAGTGACACGTGGCACGCCGTACAAGTTCGCTCTCCTGTATTTTCCCAAAACAGGTCACGTTGCGACATTTGGCATAACTCTCTCTCAGAGAATCCAATTGAGGTCAGACCTGTCAGGATGGAAAGATAACAGGTCAGGCTATCTCAGAAAACTTTTTCAGACCCTGTGGATCAAAAATTTCGGAGTTACACCAGAAACAATCAGGTACATATTTCTGTCAAAACAGAATTATTTTTTGGTACCTTCATTCATGGCTTCCGGAATTTAGGGCTTTGGAGAAAGTTGGAATTTTTGTAATCAGAGACCACGGCTGGATGCTACTCATCAAAATAGAAATTTAGAGACCAAGATCAGAATTTTTGGTTGGGCAGAAGGCCGGGTTTGATTAGACCCTAGTTCGGGACTTTGATCAGAAAAGTGGAAAATTAGGGCTTCTGTAAAAATGGGAATTTTTGAAATCTGTGACCACGGCTGGAAGCTCCTCAGAAAAATAGAAGCTTAGAGCTTTGGATCATACATTTTGGTTGGGTAGAAGAGTGGGCTTCATCAAACCCCAGTTCAGGGTCACGTCCAGTGAATCCGGAAGTTTCAAAGATAATTTTGAGGGGTCAAACTTTGGAGATTTCAAAACTGAAGTATGCTAGTTTGATCAGCTCAGCAAGTCACATCCTTCCATCCATTCAGAAGTGTGAAAGTCAAAGATTGAATTTTTAGGGTTTCGCTAGCAAACACTAATCAAGCTCCAGATCAAGTTTCAGGGGGAGTTGAGGCTAAGGCCTTACATAAGAAGACTACAAAAGGTCTCGACAGGTATGACTCAAGGAGGTTCAGGTATGCCTTGAAATCTGATTCTTGATTAAGTTCATAATGTGTTTGTCTTCATGTTAGTTATTAGTACAATCTTGATTAATGTTATTAATTGTCTTATCACCCTAGTAACAATATGAATGCATGTGAATGATTAAAGACATTCATTGATTAGGGCTATATGATTGTACTTATGCATTATGGTGTTGTGTGAGGTTGATGTTGTCTGCTAACAAGACACAGGTACATTACAAAAGACAAATCAAGTTCCATGACCATGACAACATGAAGACAAAGACTCACGAGGTATGTATGACTTTGTTATATTATGTTTAACCTACGAGACATGCAGGTTCTAGCTCAAGATCTCTAAATCATTGAAGAGATTGTTTAGGTATGTTGTACATAACTAAGCAGGTATACTAATCCAGGTATGTTTTTCTATGTCATGTTAGAATCTTACCTTGTGTAAGTATACTTGGTATGATTGGTTAGTAATCAAGGGTTTATGCATATTATGTCTCTTATCTTAGTTGATGATTTAACTAACCAGATCAAACAAGAATATGCATGAGTAAAAGAAGACTTCCTTGAAACCCTGAATACTAATGATCATGACTGTACATATTCAAGATTATTTAGAATTAGAATGTTTTGATTGAGAATATACTAATGAATGTATGTTTGTGTATGAGATCATGAGGATGACACTAGTATGCACAGTGGTACAGAATGAATAGAAGTTCAGAAGATCAAGCGGGAGGCAACCACACAAACATAAAAGATAAGTATTTGAGTTGTTATTAGAAATAGTAAATGATATTGCTTATTCCTAGAATATATCATGCTGAGTGTAAACATTCATAAAGCATTGAACAATATACTACTAATATGCATATGATTGGTAAGTTGGACAAACATTCCATTGTTGCTTGTCTAGAATGAAACCTCTTTGCTGACATGCTGAGAGCTGTGCACACTCTCGATAGTATGTTCTGGTAGAGATGGAAGGCATCTAGATAGCCACTGTATGCATACAGGATATGGGAAAGTGTTGTGCCAAAGTATTGGTCAAAATAGTTGCATAACTATGTAAAT
>JBEKHR010000108.1:0-1987 GCA_050012175.1 Terriglobia bacterium
CCCATGTTCGTCACGAGAGGGGGCCTAAATCGTCCAAATGGTTTGTAATCAGTCTAGGCTATGGCCGAGTCTGCACTACATTCCTGATCAAAGTTGAGGCGGTCCGGTACGGTAATGCCGAGTCGATCAAACAGGGCGCGCTGCTCGGGGGTGGGGGTGGTGACGCGCCGCAGACGAATCTCGCGACCATCGGTAGTGGGCAACACGATGTCTGTGCTGTGCAGAGTCGAAGCGATGGCCAAGGCTTGCGCCGGAGAGCAGTCCGACTTTTTGCCTTCCAGTAGATGCTTCAGCGTGACCCAAAGCGCGTAGCCAAGGAAGGCGACCAGCACATGGGCCTTGGAACGGCGCTCTAGTTGATGGAAGATGGGACGGATTGCCAGCTCGCTCTTCAAGGCGCGGAAGGCCGCTTCGGCCTCCGTCAGTTGGATGTAGCTTTTCCAGAGCTGCTCGGGATCGGTGGGAGGCAAATTGGTGCGCAACAGGTAAGCTCCCTCGCGGGCCTCGTGCCAAGCTCGGCGCTCTTCGCGAATTTTCCAATCCAACTTGATTTGTCCCTCGGCTTCGACGACCTCGGTATGGTAAAGATCCGCAACCCGAGAATGGCGTGCCCGGATGGCCCCCAAGCGCCGTTCGATCTTGTTGCGGTCCTTCAGCTTTCCGCTGCCGACTTGCTTTTCCAAGCCCGCCAGCGCCTTCTCCATGCTGACCGAGAAGCGGCTGCGAATCGCTTTCTCTTTCTCCTTGCGAGCCGCCGAACGGCATAACAGGTAGGTCTCCGCGCCACCGGGCGTGGGTACCAGCTTCACCTCGACGTCGTTCTGCGCCTGTTGCCAGCCCTCGGCCAGCAGTTCGCGCTCAAACTGCTTCAACTGCGAACGGGGCGTGCCCACCAGGTACTGCCCCTGGTGTTTGCGCAACCGTCGCAAGTTCTCCTCGCTGACGATGCCGCGGTCGAAAACCCAGACTCGGCGGGCTTTCCCGTACTTGCGCTCCACCATCCGCATCACCGCTTCCAAACTCGATACGTCGGCGCAGTTGCCATCGAAAGTCTCGTAGCTGAGCGGGAACCCTTCCCCGTTGACGATCAGCGCAATCACCAGTTGTTTGCAGTCCGGGCGATGATCGCGCGAATAACCCCGTTTCATCATCGGGTTCTTGGCGGCCGCCCCCTCGACATAGCTGCTGGTCAGGTCGTAGAGCAAGACGTCGAACTCGGCGGCAAACAATTCGCCATAGCGCTGCTTAAGATGCTGCTCCAGCTTCGTCTTGTGCGGCAGGATCCGATCCAGGCAGCGATACAGACGCGTGTCATTGATCTTGTCTTCCGTAATGCCCAACAAGTCCGCCAGCGCCGTGGCCGGAAACCAGCGTTGTTCGATGGCCAACTCGCTGCCCGGATCACACAGTCGATTGATGGCCAGCAAAGCGGCTACGCGCGACCAGGGCACGTCCGCCTCCTCCGCACCACAATCAAGCCGCTCTTCCCAGAAGCGGTCCAGTTGCAAGCGGCGCCATAACTCCAAGGCCAGAAAACACTCCCCGAAACGCCGCGTTCGCTCGATGTGCACGCGATCAATCAAGACTTGGGCTACGTTGGGATCATCTTCGGGGGGAGCTACATCGGCAGGGAACAACTTCAACTGCCGGCTCTCGCCTTGCTCGTTAAAGACTTCGATGCTCTTCAGCCAGCGTGCCTGCGCCGAACCGTTCAGTTCTCCCAGGTAGCACAGCGTCCGCTGTCGCGGCCCATCAGCCCTGCGCACCGTCTCTACCAACGACCAATAGCGATGCGCCTTGCCGTCCTTCGTTCGCTCATGCGCCCGCAAAAACATTCTGCGGGCATCTTGCCACGCTCTTGCTACAGGTCAAGAGGGTAGGTCTGCACTACATCGGTATTTGCTAAGTCCTTGCCTGAGCCGCAAGGACTTACCCGCCGGCGAGACGTGAAAAAAGCTCTAACAGGCCTTTCCGTGACGAACTTGGG
>JBEKHR010000109.1:0-1947 GCA_050012175.1 Terriglobia bacterium
CCGAAGTTCCATCCCGCAGCGGCGAGTATCTGACTGAGGGTGCGGGTGATGGCCCTGGAGGCAGGTTCCAGTTTCTGGCTACACGCCGAGCAGTTCGAAGGCCCGCGCCTGTAGCGGAGTCGGCTCCGTGAGTTGCTGGAAGGTGGCGCTGCTGGCGTCTGCCGGAAGGCTGCAGGTATTTCGGCAACGGGTGCCAAGCACTGCAAGCAGGGTTTCAAAGCTGTGCACCTCGAAGCCACCGGCGGTCACGTGCTCCGCCTTTTTCCGTTTGGCTGAGTTCGACGGTTCGGCCGGCGCGACCGGGTCCCGGCGCTTCCGGTCGTGCGTGAGTTCTTGGTCTTCAAACAGCAGCGGCGCCAGTGCTTGGCGCATGTGCCACTCCACGTAGTAGGCCAGCATGCACAGCAGGATGTGAGCCCGCACATGGTCCGCAGTGCGATGGTGAATCGGGCGGATGCGCAGGTCGATCCCCTTGAGACACCGGAAGGCTCGCTCGACCTGGGCCAGGCTCTTGTAGCGCCGCACCGCGTCTTCGCCCGAGCAGCGGCTGGAGTCCTCGCTGGTGCGCACCACATAAACTCCGTCCAGGGCCGCCTCGCGTGGGATCGAGTCCGGGCGCCGCTGCCAGCTGAACATGCCGTCAGCGATCGTAAGTTCGAAATGCTTGGCGACTTTGAATCGGTTTAGGACCTTGCCCACCTTCAGCGCGATCCCGGCCTGGGGGAGCGGTTTCCGCTTCCGCCGCGTCACCTCGCGGCCGATGCGGTCCAGTTCCTTCTCGGTGGCTTGGAGCAGCTCTTCTCGCTTGCGCCGCCGCTCCTCGGCCAACACGGGATTGAAGCAGGCCACCAGCCGCTCGCCCGGATATTCCGGAGAACTGATCTCGGCCAGGTTCGCCTGATCGAACAAGGACAGTTGCAGACACCCGGCTTCGACCAGTTCGCGGATCGCCGGCCCTCGCAAGGCCGAGATCCATCCCAGCCCGGGATGCTCGCGCAGTTTGCCGATCTGGGTTTCAGTGAGCATGCCGCGGTCGCCGACCAAGACCACCCGGGAAAGCCCGAACCGCTGTCGCAGCTTCCCGACCTGGTCGGGGACCGTGGTCGGGTCGCCGGTGTTGCCGGGATAGACCTCGATGGCGATCGGACGGCCTTCACCGTCGGCGAGCAGCCCGTAGACAATGATGGGCCGCCCTTTCTTGCGATCCCGATCGTGACCGAAGCGGGCCAGCGGGCAGGTGTGGCCCTCATAGTAACTGCTGCTGACGTCGTAAAGGACGATGGCTCCATTGCGCAGGTGCCGCTGGGCGAGCTTGGCCTCGATGCGCGCCTGCCGCGCCAGCAACCAGTTCATGGCCCGGTAGAGGTCGTCTTCATCGCAGTCTGCGACCCCGAGTTCTTCGGCCAGCGTGGTGGTGTGCCAGAGGCGCGTGGTGGCCAGCTTGGAGCAGGGATCGAGCAGGCGTTCGGCGATCATGGCCATCACGAGGTCGCGCTCGCGACAAGGCTTGGAGGCAATGAGGGAGTCCAGGCCAAGCTTGCGGAGGGAGCCGAGCACCGCCTGGACGTGGCCATGCGGCAAGCTGCGCTCAATGCGGAAGACCCCGGAAGCGGGGAGGAAGGTCTCGCCGGCCAGAGAGCGGCGTATGAGTTCGATGAGATGGGGCGGCAGGTGAGAGATGTTACCGAGGGTTTCGTGGCGGACTTGGGAGCCGGCGCGGAAGGTGCGCCGAAGGAGGTGGGTCTGATAGAGCTTACCCTTGTAGAGGCGTGATGTGGTGGCCACATGAACCCGGCCAGTTCTCGACGGCATGGCCAATTATAAGCGATGCGCATTCAGATTGCAAGGTCTGGCGAGACCATTTTAGTGGCTACACATGGAACTCGAATTGCAGGCCAACTTGCTCCAACGACGGGAGTAATGCTACGGCAGGCTCAGGAACTTCGG
>JBEKHR010000110.1:0-1879 GCA_050012175.1 Terriglobia bacterium
CTGCCATCAAGGAATATTTGGACAATCACAACCAGAATCCTCGTGTCTTTGTATGGACCGCCTCGGTCGAACGAATCATGTCCAAAGTCGCCAAATGTAAAGAAGCGTTGGGGACACTACACTAGATTGGAGTCCCTTCGACCAAACCTGCGCAGCAACAGAGCAGTGTACCCCACAATGGCTCCACTCTGGGCTTCGAGCTCCTCTCAAGCAACCCCTCACCCGGCCCGCTCCGGCTGTTGAAAGCGCCGGCAGCGGGCCACCCTCTCCCCAAGGGAGAGGGCGCTTTTCCTAACTTAAACTCGCACCAGAAATGGCAGCCCTCTCCCTTGGGGAGAGGGTGCCCGACGGAGGAGGGCGGGTGAGGGGTTTTTCCATTCCGGGAAGGCAAAAATCTCGTTCAACTTGCGAATTCCGGTTGAAGCGTGTTGGAGCACCCGCGCAACAGCCTGTTAACCGACGACGTGGGCAATCCAGCCGCCACCCAGAACCTCGTCGCCGTCGTAGAAAACTGCCGCCTGCCCGGGAGTGATGGCACGTTGAGGATGGTGGAAGGTGACGAAGGCTTCGCTCGCCCCATGCGATTCGACTTGGGCGGGCGCGCCCGGGTGATTATGGCGAATCTTGACGTGGGCTTCGACCCCTTCGCCATCCCGGATGGGGCGAATCCAATTGAGGTCACGAACCACGAACTTCCGGTGGAATAGCTCCTGCTCAGGCCCCACAATGACGCGGTTCTTTTCAGGCTCGAGCTTGATGACATAGAGTGGCGAGCCCACGGCAACTCCCAGGCCTTTCCTTTGGCCCACGGTGAAGTTATGAATGCCCTGGTGGTCCGCAAGCACCCGCCCTTCAGTTGAGACGACCTCACCCGGCTGCGCCTCCGGCTTCTTGCCCTGCTCCTCCAAATAGGCTTCGATAAAGTCGCGGTAACTGCCCGAGGGGACGAAGCAGATCTCCTGGCTTTCAGGTTTCTCGGCCACGGGGAGCTGCTTAGCGCGGGCAATGGAGCGTACCTGCTCCTTGCTCAGTTCTCCCAGCGGGAAAATGGCGCGCGCGAGTTGCTCTTGCGTGAGGCCAAAGAGGAAGTAGGCCTGGTCCTTGCTTCGGTCCACCCCGCGAAGAAGTTGAGAACGCCCCGTCCTTTCATCGCGCCGGATGCGAGCGTAATGCCCCGTGGCGATGCGCTCGGCGCCGATCTGGCGAGCGAGGGCGATAAAGCGCTCAAATTTGATTTCCGTGTTGCAGAGGCTACATGGAATGGGTGTTTCCCCTGCCAGGTAGCGCGCCACAAATGGCCGGACCACCGTCGCCTCGAACTCCTGTTCGAGGTTAATCACATAGTAGGGGATACCCAGGAAACTCGCCACGGCTCGGGCATCGTAAACATCATCAAGTGAACAGCAGCGGCCGCTGGCGTGGCTTGGCGCGTTGACGCTGTCCCCCGGGCCCTGCAAGCGCGGCAAACGGCGCTGGTTCCACAACTGCATCGTCAGCCCAATCACCGAGGCGTGGTGAGCGGATCCTGTGCTGGGCTTGGAATCCGAATTGTTTTCGACGAGCAAGGCGGCCGCAGTCGAACTGTCCACGCCTCCGCTCATCGCTACAGCAATAGTCATCACGGGAAAATCGAAACTCGAAACTGGAAACTCGAAATTCGAAACTCGAAAATGGAAACTGGAAAATGGAAACTCGTCCCCGTAGCCCCGTCTGTTCCCTGTTCCCTATTCCCTATTCCCTATTCCTCGAGTTCCTAGTGTAGTGTCCCCAACGCTTCTTTACATTTGGCGACTTTGGACATGATTCGTTCGACCGAGGCGGTCCATACAAAGACACGAGGATTCTGGTTGTGATTGTCCAAATATTCCTTGATGGCAGC
>JBEKHR010000111.1:0-1828 GCA_050012175.1 Terriglobia bacterium
AGAGCACAACCAAAAGGCTCCTAGTAGGCTACAGGGGCTCGATGCCGAGGTCAATATTCCCTCGGCCTCCGGTCGAGGGGGAATTATTTCTCTTGACATCGCCTTTTATAGAACAGCCCTATGACTTTTCGGGCCGAATCTCTAGTAGCGGCTGAACCTCCTGACCGGCAGTAACTTGCAGCGCGACGAGCGAGTAGATTCTTCTGCGACCACATGAGAGTATGTTCCAAGTGTGCGACAATCCGGATTGAACCAGCCTGACAAGATCTCCGAATGGCCAGCGAGGCGGCGTGGCCACTTCAACGGGTAGCCCGTTATACGTCCATGTGGGTCACTAGACGCGAAGGTGACCCAGGCCGAATCCCTCGCAGCGTCGGAACCATCTGAGTCGCAGCGAGTTGCAGTGAGAAGAGCGAATGGATTCTTCTCGGAAATCAGCCTGTCGCAAAAGATGACGCACGGTCAGCGGACAGCCGAATCCATCCGCAAGACCAAGCGCGTAGCATTGGGCCACCCGGCGCTGACGAGAACGTCAAGGATTTCCGCGAAATGAAGGGCGTTTACGTCACTGCGGAGCAATTCCCTGTGTTCGGAAAGAATTTTGTCGGCGAAACTGACGAATTCGCCGATTGCCATTTGATCGAACTGGTAGCCGAATGTGCGACCCGTAATCAGACGCCACACTTGATAATGAGCGGGAATTGGCTTGGATTGTTAATCTGGAGTCGGATGATGAGATTCTTCCCGTGCTCGAGCGCGGACATAAGCCCGCAATATTTCTCTTTGTGCAGTGCCGCGCAGGAGACTCAAAGTTCTCAGGTAAACGATTACCTGACCAATAAGGACAACGAATTGCATCACTCCAACAAGCACCAACAAGCCAGTGCACACAGCGAGTGTGCCGGTAAGGTCTATGAGCTTCCGCTGTATCTCTGCATTCTCATTGCTTTGGGCTGTGGAGGGTTTGTACTCTGGAGATTTAGCCTTGTTATCAGCAACGATGGGTGTATTCCCTCGGGGGCTCGTGGTTTGGCTGGCAGCATTCTTATCCTGCTTGGATTCATTTTGCTGCTTACTGATTTGGGAACCTTCGCTTTTGGGAGTCCTCTTGCTTTCTGGAGTTTTCGCTGGCTCTTGGGCGAGCAACCGAGTGGCACCGAGGGCAACGATCCAAACCTTCAGTTTCTCGGTGCGAAGGAAGGTGTTCGCTAGGCTCTTAGCCTGATCCTTATTCTTCACCAATAGGCGAACTCGATATTTCGTTTCGCCCCGCACCTCAACCGGAGCAACCAGCGTCTCCAGTCCGTACTGTTTGGAGAGTCGGAAAGCCAGAGCTTCGGCGCCTGCTCGCCGGTCGAAAGCCGCGACCTGAACAGCAAAGCGCGGCCCTTCGGGGACGGACTGAGGGGGGGCGGGCGCCTCAACCGGCGCAGGCGCCGCTGCGGGTTGCTGCGAAGGCTCGTCCTTTGTCAAGGGCCGGGATTGAAGTGCCAGCGCATGCTTCCAACCGGCCACCGGCAGGAGCACGAGCAGGGCCAAGACTAACGCGGGTTGAGCGTAAGGCTGGCCGCGCCGCTTGGGTAGCGTTCCCGTGCCTTTCATACCGTTAAATTTGCGCCGTCGTGGTTGGCTTGTCAAGCCCGGGTCGCTTGCGAAACGTTAAACTCTCGCGGGGCTGGTCGAGTGGAACCGGCGCGACTGGAATGGGTCCCTCCACAGCTCTGATTAAGACAATCGGTACTTTGGTGCTCTCGACGCATAGGGAATTGTAGCGTAACTATGAACGCAGGTAATCCCCACCGGAGGATGGGGGGATGGGACACTGGAG
>JBEKHR010000112.1:0-1789 GCA_050012175.1 Terriglobia bacterium
GTCGCGGCGCTGCGATTTTTCTACGTGCGAACCCTCAAGCGGCACGCGTTCAGAGAAGACCTGCCCTATCCCAAGGATCACCGCCGACTTCCTACAGTGTTGAGTCTGGAGGAGGTCACGCGGCTCATCAATGCCGCCGGCAATCTCCTGCAGCGCGCCCTGCTGATGACACTCTACGGCACGGGGATGCGGCGCGCCGAAGTGTCTCTGCTGAAAGTGAGTGACATCGACAGCCAGCGCATGATGATCCGCGTGGAACGGGGGAAGGGTGGCGCCGGCCGCGACATTTCACTCAGCCCGGCGCTGTTAGAAACCCTGCGGGAATATTGGTCCTGGAAAAGACCCCGCACTTATCTGTTTGCGAGCAGCGAGAGCAAACGCGGCAAGGAGCAACCCATTTCGGACAAGACCGTCTGGTACGCCTGCAAAGAAGCCGCTCGCCACGCCGGCCTCACCAAGCAGGTTACCCCGCACACCTTGCGCCACAGCTTCGCCACTCATCTGCTGGAGGGTGGGACGGATCTGCGAACCATTCAGATTTTACTGGGTCATGGCGATTTGGAGACTACAGCGAAATACCTCCATCTGTCCCAGCGGCATTTGCGGGCCGTCGCCAATCCCCTGGAGAGCTTGCAGCTTTCCAGGGTCCAGGAAGCCAACCGTCAGTATCACCGTAAAAAGAACCCATGAAACGGCCCACCGTGGAGGGGGCCGACATCCTCCGCGTGCAGGGCCAGCGCTTCCTCGACCGGTATCGATCGAGCTTCGATTTCCAGCAGCTCAAAGCCTTCCGAGCCCTTCAGAACTGCCGCACGGCCACGCTCGGCGGTCACCTCGATGCTTGCCCCCAATGCGGATTTCAGGCTGTCTCCTATAATTCCTGTCGCAACCGGCACTGCCCGAAGTGCCAGGCCCAGGCGCGTGAACGCTGGCTCGCCGCACGGGAACAAGAACTCCTGGCCACAAATTACTTTCACGTGGTCTTCACCGTCCCCCACGAGCTCAACCTCCTGGCGCAAGACAACCCCCGTCAGTTTTACCATCTCTTGTTCACCGCCAGCGCCGCCACCCTGCTGGAAGTCGCGGCCGATTCCAAACACCTGGGCGCAGAAATCGGCATCCTCAGCATTCTCCACACCTGGGGCCAGAACCTGCTCGCGCATCCGCATATTCACTGCGTCATCCCGGCGGGAGGAATCTCCCTAGATCGTACCCGTTGGGTGCACACTCGCTATCCCTTCCTTCTGCCCGTGAAAGTACTGAGCCGAGTCTTCCGCGGCAAGTTCCTCGCCGGCCTCAAACGCCTTTACCGCCGTAAGCAGTTACGCTGCGCAGGACCTTCCGCCGCGCTTGCCGATGAGAAGCGGTTCCGCCAACTGCTGCGCCGCCTCCACCGGCAGGATGGGGTCGTCTATGCCAAGCCGGCTTTCGGCGGCCCCCGGCAGGTACTCCGCTACCTGGGCCGTTACACCCACCGCGTGGCCATCTCCAACCACCGACTCTTATCCTTCGATGGCGAGCGCGTCACCTTCTGCTGGAAGGATTACGCCCACGGCCGTCAAACACGCCAGATGACGCTTATGGCCACGGAGTTCTTACGCCGCTTCTTTCTACACGTCTTGCCCAAAGGGTTCGTCCGCATCCGGCACTTCGGCTTTTTGGGCAATCGCTTCCGTGCCGCGCGCGTCAAGCTCTGCCGACAATGGCTGGCGAACGCGCCCTTGCCGCCAGCCCCCGCTCAAGTTCCCCGCGCCGACGCCGCCCTCTGGCATTGTCCCCACTGTGGCAC
>JBEKHR010000113.1:0-1675 GCA_050012175.1 Terriglobia bacterium
AGAACATGCTTTACAGCAACCAGGTGAACACTCCTCGGATCCGTCAGGAACTGGCTCAATGTGTTCACAGCAAAGCAAATGTCTGGTCTCGTGTTCGTCAGGTACATCAAGGACCCAATCATCTGACGATACATAGAAACATCAACTGGCTCAGATGAAGCATCACAAAGAAGCTTCAGATTCGATGCCATAGGTGTGGCCATGGCCTTGCAATCCATCATCCCATATCTCTTCAGGATATCTACTGTGTACTTCCCTTGACCAAGGAAGATCCCACCTGCATTCTGCCACACCTCCATACCTAGGAAATAGTGCATCATTCCCAAATCTTTCATATCGAATTCAGCTGCAAGCTTCCTCTTGGTATCTGCAATCATTCTGTCATCTCCTGTCACAAATAGGTCATCCACATATAGTAGTAGAATCACAGGATTCCCTTCCTCAACCTTGTAGTAAAGGTTGGAATCCGCTTTACTCTTGGTAAAGCCCAAACTAGATAGGAAACTGTCCATCCTACCATACCAGGTTCTGGGAGCTTGCTTCAAGCCATACAAGGCTTTCTTCAATCTGCATACATAAGATTCCCTGTCATGTATTTCAAAGCCGAGTGGCTGTTCCACATATACTTCCTCTTCTACTACACCGTTCAGGAAAGCAGTCTTGACATCCATCTGGTGTATCTTCCATTTCATTGCTGCAGCCAGGGCAAGTACTGTTCTGATGGAAGTATATCTGGCTACAGGTGCAAAGGTTTCTTCATAGTCTATTCCTTCCTTCTGAGAGAAACCACGAGCTACGAATCTTGCTTTATATTTTTCCACACTGCCATCTGCAGCATGCTTGATTTTGTAGATCCACTTGGAAGTTACAACAGACTTCCCTTTAGGTCTTGGGACAATATCCCAAACATCATTCTTCATAATTGATTGATATTCTTCAACCATAGCATCCTTCCATTCTTTCTTTTCTGCTGCCTCTTCATAACTGGAAGGCTCTTTGTTCATGATGTCACAGAGTAAAGCAACATAACTGGTGTGTGATCTGGTTCTCTTCTTTGCTCTGTGTTCTTCTTCTGGAATGCCAAATCTTTCTGCATCATGAATGAGCTCTCTAGCCCATACAGGTTTCCTCTTGTGAGAGTTATCCTCACGGGGTGGATCTACAGGTTCTTGTGGATCTTCAAACTCACGAGCAGTTTCTGGAACTGCATCAGTCATGGTAGTGTCCTGAAATCTTGTTTCCTTAGGTTCTTCATACACTTCGATAGGTGCCTTTCTTGATTTGATGAATGCTGAATTCTCATCAAATGTTACATCCCTGCTGACATCAATCTTCTTGAACCCTGGAAAATATATTCTGTAAGCCTTCGAGCTTTCACTGTAACCCACAAAGATGCCCTTCTTTCCTGAAGGATCTAGTTTAGACCTCTTCTCTTTTGGGACATGAGTGAATACTGGACAACCAAATATTCTGAGATGGCTGACTTCAGGTTTCTTACCAGAAAAGACTTCTTCTGGTGTCTTGTTGTCCAATATCTTGTGGGGTGTCCTATTCTGCACATATACAGCTGTTCTAGCTGCTTCTGCCCATAGATGCATAGGAAGATCCTGGTCATGCAACATTGCCCTTGCTGCTTCCATGATAGTTCTGTTCTTCCTTTCTGCAACTCCATTCT
>JBEKHR010000114.1:0-1605 GCA_050012175.1 Terriglobia bacterium
CTTCCATGATGGGGCCGCTGTCAAGCCCCTCGGTTGTTGGCAACGCTCTGCCCTGCCGGTGTCGTTGCCGGCCTCGAGTTTCTACCATCCTTTGGCGGAGCCGTCGAGCTGGGCGCCGCGCTCCAGGGCCATGCGAGCAGTCACTTCCTTCGAGCGTCAGGCGGAGTTTCGCCTGCGACTAGCTTCCATCCGTGCTGGCTCAAGTCGGCCAGACACCATATGCTTCGTTCGCCAAAGGCGATTCAGGAAGTCTTGGTGAGCGGCCCCATCTCATAATCGGTCCCTCATCGGAAACCCGCCTCAATCAACGGGCAGCTCAGACCAGCCAGGCCAAAGAGGGCGACGCGCTTGTCCGGTCTCTCAGACGACTCGCGTTCTCAGCACTGCCCCTTCCGGGATGACCCCTGTCTCCGAGTAGCGCCACAAGTCGATCAGTAACCTTCGCGCAACCGCCACAATCCCGATGCGTCGAACTCGGCTGCCGCCATGAGCAAATCGTTCTTGGTACCACAAGGCCAGCTTACTGTCCGGCTGATGTCGTAGCCAAGCCCAAGCCAGTTCGATCGCGATGGCTCGAACGTGGTTATTGCCCGCCTTGCTGATTCCCAGCTCCCGGCTGTCGTCCCCGCTTTGGTGAGGCGTCGGGGTCAGTCCGGCCAGGGCTCCCAACTCTCGCCGATTGCGGATCTCTCGCCAGGAAAACAATTCCATCGTGTACAGCCAGGCGCTAGTTATCCCAATTCCCTTCAGCCGAACCAAGTTCCTGACCTTTGCCATTTCTGGCCTGGTCGAGTGGCGGAGAGCCTCCCGCTGTTCCCACTCCAATTCTCGGACTTGCTGCCTCAGGAGTTCTATTCGCTCGAATTCCCGCACGAGTCGGGCCCGCAGACCCGGCCCCAATGCCGATCCATCCCACAGGCGGACCTTGTCCAGATCACGCGCGAATTCCTTCCCTATCCCTATCTGGATCCCCTGGCCCGCCAACAGTCCCTTGATCCGGTTGATGTGTCGGGTCCGTTCCCGCTTGAGGCTTCCTAGCTCTCGATGAGGCTGTCGGCCGTCTTCAGCTTCCACGCTCGGCACGCGCACAACGTGCCACACCTTGCGATCTCCGCCGTGGTACCGGATCAGCATGGTGACCAGCTTTGTCGCATCCATCCGGTCCGTCTTGACCCGTCTGCGCCGCCTGTTAACTTCGATGCTTGAGGAATCCACCACCAGGTTCTCGATCCCCGCTTGGGCCAGGTACCTGGCCAGCCAAAAGCCATCTCGGCCAGCCTCATAGCAGCTAAGAGTCTTTGTCTCTTCTGGCAGGCCGAACCGCTTCTTCGCCAAGTGGATTTCCTCCTGCAGTGCTCCCAGGTCGCCCGCAGGCATCTCACGTATCCGAGGCGCTTGCCCCAACCCGGTGCTGAAACCCAGTTTCCACTTCTTGTTACCCAGTTCAAAGGCCAGATACAACGCACGCTCTGCGCTATACTCCATCCCGCGGGTCGCTGATGTATCCATGGCTTCCTCCTTTGCCAATGTGCCAATGTCTGAGGAAGCTTATACGCAGCGGCCCGCTATCACAACCTGGTTGGCCCTTCATAGCATCTCATAACC
>JBEKHR010000115.1:0-1572 GCA_050012175.1 Terriglobia bacterium
TGAAGGGTATAGTGGATTATGGGCTCAAGTATGAAGCGAATCAAAAGTTTAACCTGCAGGGTTATGTTGATTCAGATTGGGCTGGCAGTGCTGCAGATAGGAAGAGCACATCTGGGTGCTGCTTCAGTATGGGATCAGGTGTGATCTCTTGGTTTAGCAGGAAGCAGTCCTGCGTAGCACTGAGTACAGCTGAGGCAGAGTATGTTGCAGCCTGTTCAGCTAGTTGTGAGGCAGTATGGCTACGAAAGCTACTGTCTGAGTTATTTGATCTCCCGTTGGAGGCTACTGGTATCTTCTGTGACAACCAGAGTTGTGTGAAGCTGTCCGAGAACCCAGTGTTTCATGACAGGTCGAAACACATAGAGATCAAATATCACTATATCAGGGATATGGTGCAGAGAGGAGCTGTGAAGCTTCTGTATGTTGCGACGGACGAGCAGATTGCAGATGTGCTGACGAAGCCACTAGCCAGGGTGAAGTTCGAGTACTTCAGAGAGAGGCTTGGCGTGCTTCAGATCGAGGACACTTCGAGGAAGAAGTGATGGACACATTTGCTGAAGCCATTCCAAGCATGTTGGAAGGGGGATCCTTCACATGGCTGTGGATGTAAGCGCTGGATGATGAACATCAGGAGGATGTTCTGGTTTCTGCTTGGATATGATCAGTTGGATCATTATATGTAGGTATGTATGCATCATGTTGGATGCTGGATATGATCAGTTGGATCATTATATGTATGTATGTATGCATCATGTTGGATGCTGGATATGATCGGTTGGATCATGTGTCTGTATTTTGTATATGCATCATGTTGGATGCTGGATATGATCGGATGGATCATGTGTATGTATTTTGTATGAACACATCATGTTGGATGCTGATGGATACATTGTGTGGATCATGTATCTTTGTATGATCAGATAGATCATGTATGCTGATGGATACATTGTGTGGATCATGTATCTTTGTATGATCAGATAGATCATGTATGCTGATGGATACATTGTGTGGATCATGTATCTATGTATGTATCAGGTGGATACTTGGATGATCGTGGATGACGAGCTTCTCCAGATGACATGCAGCAGGATGTTGCAGTGATGATGATCAGGTTGATCATGTGTACATCAGGATGATGTTTGATGAGTATCAGAGGATACTTTATGGCCGTGGATCAGGTTGTGCAGGAAAGCATGTAATTTGTGCCCTGGGAGATTTGCAGATGGTCTTTCGAGGTTTTGCCTATGGCATGTAATTCGGTGCCCTGGGACATCTGACAAATGCTCTTGCGAGGTTTTGCTTGGGAGGACATGTAATTTGTGCCCTGGGAGATCTGCAGATAGTCTTTCGAGGTTTTGCCTATGGCATGTAATTCGGTGCCCTGGGATATCTGGCAGATGCTCTTGCGAGGTTTTGTCCTATGGCATGTAATTTGCTCCTGGGAGATCTGGACAGGATGAAAAAGGCCTCAGATGCTTCAGCCAGGTTTTGCCATGACCACATGTAATTTGCTCCTGGGAGATCTGGACAGGATGAAAAAGGCCTCAGATGCTTCAGCCAGGTTTTGTGGTG
>JBEKHR010000116.1:0-1548 GCA_050012175.1 Terriglobia bacterium
TAGACGACCCCATCCTGCCGGTGGAGGCGGCGCAGCAGTTGGCGGAACCGCTTCTCATCGGCAAGCGCGGCGGAAGGTCCTGCGCAGCGTAACTGCTTACGGCGGTAAAGGCGTTTGAGGCCGGCGATGAATTTGCCGCGGAAGACTCGGCTCAGCACCTTCACGGGGAGAAAAAAGCCGGGATAGCGAGGAGGCACCCAACGGGTGTGATCGCGAGAGATGCCTCCCGCCGGGATGACGCAGTGGATATGCGGATGGGCGAGCAGGTTCTGACCCCAGGTGTGAAGAATGCTGAGGATACCGAGCTCCGCGCCCAGGTGCTGGGGATCGGCGGCCACTTCCAGCAGGGTCGCGGCGCTGGCGGTGAACAGGAGATGGTAAAACTGACGGGGGTTGTCTTGCGCCAGGAGGTTGAGCTCGTGGGGAATGGTAAAAACCACATGAAAGTACGGGGTGGCCAGCAGTTCCTGTTCGCGTGCGGCGAGCCAGCGTTCACGCGCTTGGGCCTGGCACTTGGGGCAGTGCCGGTTGCGACACGAATTATAAGAGACGGCCTGAAATCCGCATTGTGGGCAGGCATCGAGGTGACCTCCGAGCGCGGCGGTGCGGCAGTTCTGCAAGGCTCGGAAGGCTTTGAGCTGCTGGAAATCGAAGCTCGATCGATACCGGTCGAGGAAGCGCTGGCCCTGCACGCGGAGGATATCGGCCACCTCCACGGTGGGCCGATTCATTTCTTATGTCTCCGGCGCGACCGGCGAACGGTTTCTAGAGGGGAGACGTTCAGGGTGTCCAGCGGGTTGGGGAAAGCCTGCAGGTGCCGGCGTGAAAGGTGCAGATAGAGAACCGTGTGTTCGAGTTCGATATGGCCAAGCAGGAGTTGAATGGTGCGCAGGTCGGCTCCCGTTTCCAACAGATGCGTGGCATAGGAATGTCTCAGCAGGTGAGGGTAAACATGCTTTTCGATTCCGGCCCGCTGGGCGGCGAACTGACAGGCGTCCCAGACCACCTTGGGAGTAAGGGGTTTATCGGCCCGCCAGTTGTGGACGGTACCTGGAAACAGCCAGGTCTTCGGTTTCATCCACCGCCAGTACTCCCGCAAGGTCTCCAGCAGCTTGGGACTCAGAGGGACATAGCGGTCACGTCCACCCTTGCCGTGCTGAATATGGATGAGCATGGAGTTGCTATCGATGTCCTTGACCTGCAGGTGGCGCACCTCGCAATTCCGCATGCCGGTGGAGTAGAGCACCATGAGCAGGGTGCGGTCCAAAAAGTTGCGGGCGGAATCGATCAGCCTTGCGACTTCCTCAACCGTCAGGATCGTGGGCAAGCGGCGCGGATGCTTGGGATAGGGAATATCGTTCAGTGGCAAGCGGCGCTTCAAGGTCTTGATGAAGAAAAACCGTAGCGCCGCGACACGGGCGATCACGGTCCCGACGGCCAGCTTGCGCTCCCGCAGCAGGTACGCCTGGTAGCTTCGAAGCTCATCGGGTCCCAGCTTGTCCGGTGACCTGCCAAAATGTTGGGCAAAGTTCGCCACCGTCTGCAAGT
>JBEKHR010000117.1:0-1512 GCA_050012175.1 Terriglobia bacterium
TGTCTCAAAACTCGATGGTGGCAGGCGAAATGCTAAGCGAGAGATCATGAGCCAAGAGATACGAGCCGACTACGATCAAATGGATTTGCTGCCGCAGGCGCTGGAGGACTGGGTGCCGGCGGATCATCCGGCGCGATTTATTCGCGCCTTTGTGGATGCCTGGGATCTGGCGGAGCTGGGCTTTGGGCAGCGGGAGAGCGAGGAAGGGCGGCCGAACTATGCGGCCGATCTGCTGTTGAAGGGGTGGTTGTACGGGTATCTGGCGCGGATCCGGAGCCCCCGGGAGTTGGAGCGGGCGTGCCGCGAGCACCTGTCGCTGGTGTGGCTGAGGGGGCGGCACGCGCCCGATCACAACACCCTGTGGAGGTTCTGGGGGGAGAGTCGCGCGGCGTTGCGGCAAGTATTTCGCGCCGGGGTGAAGGTGGCGGCCGAGCAGGGATTGATCGGGATGATCTGCCCCGCCGTGGAGGGGACGAAGCTTCGGGCGGTGGCGTCGCGGCGGACGATGGAGCATCGGGAAGAGTTGGAGCGGGCCTTGCCGCAGGTGGAAGCCTCCATCGCAGAGATGGAAGCCGCCGGGGAAGCGGCGGAGCGGGAAGAAGCAGGCGAGTATCGGCTGCCGGAGCGGTTGCAGGAAGCGGAGACATTGCGGAAAGCCCTCCGGGAGTCGTTGGGGAAAATGCAGGAAGCGAAGCGAGACCCTCTCCACCCGCAAGAGCCGGAGGCGCGGCGGATGCCTTGTGAAGGGCGCACCGAACCGGCCTACAACGCGCAGGCGGGGGTGGATGCGCAGGCGGGGATCATCGTGGCAGCGAGGGCGGTGAATGCGGAGTCCGACAACCAGTTGTTGGTGCCGATGCTGGAGGAGGTGAAAGCGAACGTGGGGGGCGTAGCGGAGGAGACGGGGGCCGACGGAGGGTACGCCTCGGCGGGACAGTTGGGAGAGGCGCAGACCCGCGGCTACGAAGTCCTGGTGGCTGCCGGGGCGGAAACCGGCGGGCCCGATGGCGGAGCGTATGACAGCGCCCAGTTTGAATACGCTGCGGAGCGGGATGAAGTGATCTGCCCGTGCGGCGAGCGGCTGAAGTTCGAAGGTTGGAAGCGCAAGGGACCGCATCGGCCTGCGGTGCGGCTCTATCATTGCCCGCACGATCAGGAGTGTCCGGTGCGGGCGCTGTGCTGCCGGGGGCGGAGCGGGCGGCGAAGCGAATGGAGCGTGCAGCACGCGGCCGTCATGCGCCAACGCGACACGCGGCGCGATCCGGCCAAGCAGGTGCTGCGGCGGCAGCGGAAAGTTATCGTCGAGCCGGTGTTCGGAATCTTGAAACAGGTAGAGGGCTTCCGGCGCTGGACGGTGCGAGGACTGGAAAACGTTCGCACGCAGTGGGTGCTGCGGTGCACCGCTTACAACCTGAAGAAGCTCTGGAGAGCCTGGAAGAAGGGGCTCGCCGCCGCAACCGCTCCCTTCCGATCTCGGCCGCCCGTCACCCCGACAGCACGCGGCCAACCCGC
>JBEKHR010000118.1:0-1484 GCA_050012175.1 Terriglobia bacterium
CAGCCCGTGGATAAACTCGCGTTTTGGCGGTGCCACCAACGGCACCGATTTCGCGTGCGAGCAGGCCGAACCAGCGGACCACGCGGTCTGATCACCGGCAGGGCCGTTTCTGCGGCTTGTATGAGCCTCAGAAACGCAAAACAAAGCGCGGCGAGCAGGTCCGCTGCCTGCCGGGCCGTGCCCGCCCGCACCACCTGCCGCAGGATCAAGCTCAGATTGAAGGCGGCGGCATGAATCAGCGCGCGCTTGGCGATGTTGTTCTTGCCACGCAGGTGCACCCGCCGCATCCCACCGGTATCGTACAGGTGGGCGAAACTCCGCTCGATCAGTTCCCCACGCCGTCGCATCAGCGCCTTGCCAGTCTGGGTGTTCAGCCGCCGCCGATTCGCATACACCGCCGCCTGGGCCGCGCTCTGTCCGGCCCACTGCTGCGGCTTCCGTTCCGGCTCGGCGATCACCGTGCGCACGCCCACCTCGGCCAGGTCCTCCAGCGCCTGCTTGCTGTGATACCCCTTGTCCGCCACCACCCGTTCCACGCCCACTTCGCTGACCGTCTCCACCGGCCCCACCGCGTCCGCTCGTGCCGCCTGCCCCGCCAGTTCCGTCACGGTGCTGCCGGCTTCCGCCAAGGTCGTTACCATGCTCACCGTGTCCCCGCGGTCGGCGGGTTGCACCGTCAGCGCCACCACCGCGCCGATCTCCAGATCCACCGCGTGCTCGGCCTTGTAGGCCAGGTGCGTCCGGCCGTCCTTCATCTTGGTGATGCGCGCTTCCCGGTCGTGCGGATTCACCCAGTCCCGGTTAGACAGCGACTTCTTGCGCCTGCGATCGAAGCGCTGGCGCTCGGCCGGGGTCGGCTCCTCGATGCCTTCGGTCTGCATCAACTGCGTGACGTGCTCGTCGTAGCTGACGCCGTTGTCCCGCCGCAAGATCGATTTCAGCGCCGCGTTGGCTTCCAACGTGGTGGCGTCCACACCCAGGTTCTTCCCGCTCAGCAATCCTTCTCGCGCCAGCTGCTTCAAGGCCCATCGGAACACCGCCTTGTGCGTCCCCAGGTTCATCAGCCGCCGCGTCTTGGACAGCGTGGAGTGGTCCGGTGTCTGCTCCTCCAGGCTCAAGCCCAAGAACTCCCGCAGGCTGAGCGAGTCCGATACCCGGTAGGCAATCCCGCGCTCGGAGTCGATCCCTTCCAAGTAGCCCACCAGAAAGCAGCGGAAGTAGACCCCCGGCGCGATCGAAGGACGGCCCATGGTCGGAGCGTAGTACTTGCGGCAGATGCGCTCCACGTAGGTGTCAAACTTCGCCCGGTCGAGAATCTGGTTCAGCCGATCGTAGAAGGGGTGCGGCCCGCGAGCCTGCAACTGGCTGGTCTCCACCCAGAAGGAAGTCTGCTTCTGCCTACGCTTGCCAAGCGCCATACCCAATTATCGGTCCAAAACATTTCCACATCAATATGTTTTGGCGACTTTATCCACGGGCTGCTA
>JBEKHR010000119.1:0-1464 GCA_050012175.1 Terriglobia bacterium
GGAGGCAGTAGGATTTGGTAGGATAGGTTCCGGGAGGCGTACAGAGGAGAACCCCGGTTGTTTGCGCAACCGGGGTTTTTCATTGGTGGCCCCGATCAAAGGACCTCCAACTTCAGTAGCGAGAGCCATCCTGCCATGATCGGCGCCGGTTGTCCAGTGCTCCCTCTCGAAACCGGTGCCAGTTGCTTGTTCCACAGTCTTTCGCCAGTGTGTGTGTCACTTTCCTTCTTGCGGCGCGGTGTTTTATCTCTGCCGCCACTGTGACCGCGGCCAGCGTTACTGCAGCCTCCGTTGCCGCCAAAAATCCCGCCGTCTCCAGCGCCGCGAGGCCAACCGCCGCTATCAACAAAGTCTCGGCCGCGAGGGGCGCCTCGACCATCGCCAGCGCCAACGCGAGTACCGCCAGCGATTGAAAGCTCGCGTGACAGATCAATCTTCCCTTCCTGCTTCTCCCTGTGTGAATCTGACAGCGCCTCCGGCTCGTGAGCCCCCCGAGGCCACTCCAGAGCCCAACCGGGGCCCCGCACCGGGCGCATCCCGCCTTGCGGGACCGGCCGGCTGGGTCGTGTGTCAGGTCTGCGGACGCCGGGGACACTGGGTAAATCCTTTCCCCGAGGTGAAGCATGATTTCCGATGAACAAGTCGCTCAAATCCGCCACCTGTTTCATGCCGAGCATTGGAAAATCGGCACCATTGCGGCGGAACTGCGCCTGCATCCCGACACCGTGCGTGCCGCGCTCCACACCGATCGCTTCCGTAGCCATCCTCGGCTCCGCGACCGCCTGACCGATCCTTACCTCGACTTCCTACGCCAGACCTTGCAGCAATATCCTCGCCTGCGCGCCACCCGCCTCTTCCAGATGATCCGCCTGCGCGGCTACCCCGGCAGCATCACTCAGCTCCGCCGCGTCGTGGCCGAACTGCGCCCGCCCGGCCGCGAGGCTTTTCTCCGCCTGCGCACTTTCCCCGGCGAGCAGGCGCAGGCCGACTGGGCCCACTTCGGGGAAGTTACCATCGGCCGCGCCCGCCGTCGTTTGTCCGGCTTCGTCCTCACTCTCTCCTACAGCCGCGCCTTGTGGCTGGAGTTCTTTCTCGACCAGAGCTTGGAGAATTTTCTCCTCGGCCACGTCCATGCCTTCCAGGATTGGGGTGGAGCGCCGCGCAGCGTCGAGACCGACAATCTCCGCAGCGTGGTCTTGGAGCGCCGCGGCGATGCTATCCACTTCCACCCCCGTTTCCTCGAACTCTCGGCCCACTACCACTTCGCCACTCGGCCCTGTCGTCCTGCCCGGGGCAACGAAAAAGGCCGCGTGGAGCGCGCCATCCAGTATGTTCGTCAGCATGCCGACTCCCCGATTATGCCGACTACTTAGCGGAGTCAGCGTCTGGGAGGGGCTCGGGTTCTGTCCAGAGTCGGCATAATCAGAGGTTTTCCAGGAAGGCCAGCAGTTTGTCATCAGGCCG
>JBEKHR010000120.1:0-1389 GCA_050012175.1 Terriglobia bacterium
CCAGGATTGCTTGAACCCTTGCCCATACCTACACGGATTTGGACAGATATTTCTATGGATTTCATCGAAGGGCTCCCTAAATCTGGCGGAAAGACAGTGATTCTCGTTGTGGTTGATCGTCTCTCCAAATACAGTCATTTTTGTGCTCTCAGCCATCCCTATACAGCCTCCTCCGTCGCTCAAATTTTTATGGACCAGATCTTTCGTCTTCATGGCATCCCTTCTTCCATTGTCTCGGATCGTGATGCGACTTTCACTAGTCATTTTTGGACAGAACTATTTCGTCACACTGGCACCAAACTGAAGATGAGTTCAGGGTATCATCCACAAACAGATGGTCAGACTGAAGTTGTTAATAAATGCTTGGAAACTTATCTTCGTTGCTTCACCTCGGAACAACAACATCAGTGGGCAAAGTGGCTTCCTCTCGCTGAATGGTGGTACAATACCTCTTACCACACTGCCTCCAAAATGACCCCATATGAAGCAGTCTATGGTCAGTCGCCTCCAGCTCTTCTTCCCTACACCCCCACCAGTTCACCAGTTCAGGAAGTTGACAGGGTCCTTAGCAACCGAGATCAGATTCTTCGCATTTTGCGGGACAATCTTCACATGGCAAGGAATCGCATGAAGCAACAAGCTGATCAGCACCGTTCAGAGCGCACCTTTCAAGTCGGCGATATGGTTTTTCTTCGTCTCCAGCCTTACAAACAATCCTCCTTGAAACTCAAAGGACGTCATAAGCTCGCTCCAAAGTTCTATGGGCCATATCGGATTCTTCAGAAGATTGGGTCCGTCGCTTATAAATTGGAACTTCCTCCTTCTTCCCGCATTCATCCAGTCTTTCATGTCTCTTGTCTGAAGAAAGTTCTTGGAACCAACATCAGCGGCCAAACGATTTTACCCGAATTGGATAATGAAGGATCCATCCTTTTGGAGCCAGAGGCCATCCTCAATCGGCGCACACGTCAGCTTCGCTCCCGCTCTATCACAGAGGTCTTGATTCAGTGGCACGGCATGCAACCAGAGGATGCTACATGGGAACCACTCCTTCAGATTCAACAACAATTTCCACATCTAAAGCTTTGAGGACAAAGCTTTTTTTCAAGGGGGAGGGGATGTTAGGAACCCATGTCTTTACTTTGTTAGTATGTTGTTATTGGACGCATATGCTTTGTAAGTCGTCCCGTAGTATTTGTTGATCAATAGTTGTGTTATTGTTGTTGGCGCATATGCTTTGTAAGTCGCCCGTAGTATTGTTGATCCATAGTTTGTAACGGCCCATGGTTTCGACCCATAGTATTGGCGCCTAGAATTAGTATATAAGTGTGTGTTGAGACCTATGAAGGCACCGTGAAGTTATTTGTATTGAGCTTGCTCAAAGGAGGT
>JBEKHR010000121.1:0-1342 GCA_050012175.1 Terriglobia bacterium
TCCACCGCAGTCAACCCGATGCTCAACTGCGTCGAGCTCACGAACGTCGCCGCATGCCCCACTCCGTTGTAAGTCACCGTCGAGCTCGCGAGGAAGTTCGTCCCTGTCAGGGTCAAGGTCTGCGAAGCCGCTCCCACTACCGCCGAGGTTGGCGACAGGCTGGTGAGCGTCGGCACGGGATTGGGCAGCACGGTTAGCAGCGCCATCTGGCGTCCCGCCAGAAGAAACGCACCCACGCCATAGTTAAAAGTCGTGGTGGCTGAAGTTGGCCCCGGGCCGTTAGACGCGGTTGATTGCTGCACATAACCCAGCAGGCCTGAAGGTTGAATCGCCGTGTTCGCGAGGAAGTTCCAGGCCTTCTCGACTACCGGCAAATATGTGTTCTGATCCAGGATGCCGTTGTTCAGGCCCCACGCAAGTCCATAGAGAAAGAAGGAAGTGCCGCTGCTCTCGGGCCCAGCGTAGTCGGTTCCGCCAAGGTCCGAGTTCCAGTAGCCGCCGGGCTGCTGGCGCGCGGCCAGCGCCTGCGCCATGGTAATAAAGGTGCTGAGGTATTCAGCATAGTGCGGATCCGATGTCGGAAGTACGGAGAGTACTTTCGCATGGGCCGCAAAAACCCAACCGTTGCCGCGCGACCAGTAAGTGGAGGTGTTTGCGTAGGTGCTATTCTCCCACCAGAGCCCGGTCGTCGGGTCATAGAGCCCCAGCGTGTACTTTGCGTAACTGTAGAGCGCGTACATCGTGGTGTAATAGTTGGTGTTGTTGTCGATGGAACCGAGTTCAGCGAAGTCGGGCATGGACATGTTGATCGCGTCGATCCAGGTCCACTCGTTGTCGACGGTGCTGTTGACCATTCCATTGATGCTTTCCGTAATGCCGGACAGATCTGATGAGTTATTGCTCAGCTGGTATAAACGAATGTAGACCTGCCCAGCTGCTTGGTAATCGGGCCAGGTGGTCGTATTTCCGCCGGTCAGGCTGTAGCTGTTTTCCGTGGCCCAGGACTGCGCAAAGCTTAGGTAATTCGCTTGTCCGGTGGCATCGTAGGCCGCCAGATCGCCGGCGAAGTAAGTCGCTTGATCCCAGTTGCTGTTTCCCGCTGCGTTGTTAGAGATCCAATAATTGTTCACATTTTCAATCGCCGCCAGGACCTGCGCTTGAGATGGGAACTGAAGGGGCAGCACGGTGAAGTTCACACTGTTGCTGGCCACCTGGCCGGCCGTTACAACCACGTTGCCCGAAGTACCTCCGGCCGGCACCGCCACCATAATGGTAGACGGACTCCAGCTCGTCACCGGTGCCGCAGTCCCATTGAAGTTGACCGTGCCCTGAGCCGTTCCGA
>JBEKHR010000122.1:0-1332 GCA_050012175.1 Terriglobia bacterium
AGTAGAAATGTATAAATCTCATTTTTAATGGAAGAACAATGCCATTTCCCCACTACCTTGTTGTGAGCCAATGTATTGATGATGATTTCGAATGAATGGATGATTCTCTGATATATTTGTGATAAATATACTGCCATGGATGTCTTATACAAGTTTCATGTACTGTACTTGAGCATTTGAAGCATTTTTACTCAGTTTAATTGCATTGGGAGAAGAAATAGTGCCATTTCCCCAAGGGTCGAATTGGGGATTTTTGCAGTTGAATGGGAGAGGGTGAGAACAGTTGTAATAAACCATTAATGGTGCATATGATACCTTAATAACATACTTAACACATTACATACCTCTGTTCATAAATTTGAGTGGGTTTGGAGGCATTTGGGAAGCCATTTTCAGTACTTACCTTAGGGGGATTTGAACCCCAAATTACTAGTAAAATTGCATACTTGGTCCAGAATCTTAAGAGAGTTTGCAGAGGTCTTTTGGTGGCCATATGTTATCCCTGAACATCATATTCAATTCCTAATATCATTCATAAACCTTCCTTGAATATTTGAAGGCATTTGGAGTCAATTTGAGACCTAGAGACCAATACTAGTCAAAGGGAAATCACTAGTAAAGTTACCTACATTGACCAGAATTGAAAGAGTATTTGCAGAAGTGTTTTAAAGGTACAAAGGCATCCCTGAAACACATATTTATGTTCTAATATCATTCATATACCTTCTCAGAATATTTGGGATCATTTGGGGCAAATTTGGGACCTAGAGATCGAAACTAGTCAAAGGTCGAACCAAGGAAAAAAGTGGAAAATTGCAATTTTAATAAAATTCCTAACAAGGGACATTACAGTGGTATCAGAGCATGGTCCTTGCACCTGTGTATTAGGTACATACATTCAAGAATAATTGGCAGCCATGTCTTACTATTATGATGAATCCTATGAGTACAATTCTTATGAGGAATATGCAGATGCTTATGAGCAATATGAAGCAGAATGTGAATGGTATGAGGAAGAGGTGCCATCATGCAACACTTCTTACAATTTCAAGAGAAATGAAGATTATTCTTATGACTTTAAATCTGATGAATATGAATGTGTCACACCAACCAAGGATAATTCTATGAGTGAGTTCCAAAGATGGAGAGCAAAATATAAAACCTTGCCCCAACAATATCAAAAATATCAAGAATATCTTGCTTCGAGCAAAAATACACAAAATGCCATGTCTTTTGAGTACTATGCTGAACATGTTTTTGAAAATAGGCCCAAAAATGAAGATGTGGAGTTAGTGAAGAAAGGTTTATGCCCTTCTTGTAAAAACCCTTGGA
>JBEKHR010000123.1:0-1306 GCA_050012175.1 Terriglobia bacterium
GAGAGGGTGGTCAGGCGAGGATCGGGATCGCCCGGAGCCGCGTGAGCACCGCGGCGAAGCTCATTGCCCAGGGCCAGCGGGCCGGCAGATGCAGGGTGACCCGACGCGCCGAGCGAGTGAGCCGCCCGGCGAGGCCGAACAGCCGCCGGCGGAGCGTCCTGGTCGTGACGATGCCTGCACCCAGGCCGATCCTGGCCGTCCAGCGGGCGAGGTTGTGGGCGATGACCTGCACGGCGAGCCAGGCCCCGTTGGCGGCGAACTTGCCCGACGGCAGGTGATTGAGTCCCACTCCGTACTTGAGATCGCGGATCGCGTTCTCGATCTCGGCATGGCGCCGATGGTCGGCCTCGAGGGCGAGCGTCCCGCCGTCGCGGTCGGTGATGAAGGCGTGGTAGTCGTAGAGGGCGAAGAGGGCAAGCTGGGAGCCCGGCGTCGGCTTCACCCGGCGGACGATGAGCCTGACAGGCTTCGCTCCCTTCTCGCCCGCGAAGGGGGTGTAGGTAGTCTCGGCCACGTCGGCGCCACCCTCGAGCCAGTACGGGATCGGGGCCCAGGCATCTTGCGGGATCGCCTCGATCACGCGGCGCAGCGAGCGCTGCTGGCGGACCGTGATGGAATAGCGCACACCCAGCCTCTGGCAGACCGCCACGATCTCGTGGGCATAGAAGCCACTGTCGGCTCGCATCGTGAGCGCGCCGACTGCTCCCGCATATCGGACCCGGCCGATCGTCTCGGTCAGAAAGTGGGCGGCTCCCCGAGCCGTGTTGGCCCGGCCCTCGCGCAGACGGGCCATGAGCACGTCGCCCGTGCCGGCGGCCACGGCGAGGAGGGGGTGATAGCCGCGGACGCCGGTGTACCCGTGGTGGAGGGCACCCTCCTTGGCCAGCCCATATGTCTCGCAGATCGTCGAGTCGAGATCGATCGTGAACGGTGCGGCTCCGGGTCCGGCACCGGCCGCCCAGGCCCGAGCCAGGAGTTCGCGACTGACCGCATCGAGCTGGCGGACGTGGCCCCAGGCGAAGCTGCGCAGGAACGTGCCCAGGGTCGATGCCGCCTTGAGGGCGAAGCCAAGCACCCGCTCGGTCCCGCCGGCCCGCAGGGCTCGCGCATCATCGATGCAGTCGCCGCCCGCAAGCGCCGAGGCGACGAGCGTGAGGAGCTTGTCCCCGACGTTCGCGCGACCGGCTGCCGCACCGAGATCGAGATGGCTCTCGACCAGACCTTTCAGATCGAGATGGTGGGCCAGGGTGGCCGGCAGAAGAAGCCCAGCGTCGGCCACCAAGCGATCGTCGTCGAAGGCCGTGTC
>JBEKHR010000124.1:0-1305 GCA_050012175.1 Terriglobia bacterium
ACAGGCTGCGGAAAAACCCAGTTTGGTAACGGTATTGCATCGAATGAGGCATGCGAGGAGATGATGAGAAGCAACCAGCGATGTTCAGTTACATCACCTTGGAGCGGCGGGTTCCTGCGGACCACCCGCTGCGTGGGATCCGGCGCTTGAGCGACCGCGCCTTGGAGCGGATGAGTGGCGAACTCGGCAAGCTGTACGCGGCGACGGGGCGGCCGTCGATTGCGCCGGAGCGGCTGTTGCGGGCGCTGCTGCTGATGGTTCTGTACTCGGTGCGCTCGGAGCGGCAACTGATGGAGCAGTTGGACTACAACCTGCTGTTCCGGTGGTTCGTGGGCTTGGAGATGGACGACGAGGTGTGGGACGTGACGGTGTTCACCAAGAACCGGGAGCGGCTGATCGTCGGGGCGGTGAGCCAGCAGTTGCTGGGGGCGGTGCTGGCCGAGGCGCGGGAGAAGGAGTTGTTGAGCGCGGAGCATTTCACGGTGGATGGGACGCTGATCCAGGCGTGGGCGGCGAGCCGGAGCTTTCAGGAGAAGAGCGATCCCCCGGCTCCCGGAAAGGGATCGGGACATGGAGGCGAGGTGCTGCTGCGCGACAAGGTGGAGTCGAAGACCGACCCCGAGGCACGGCTCTACAAGAAGGCGACGGCGGACAAGAGCGTGCCGAGCTATCTGGGTCACGCGCTGATGGAGAACCGCCACGGTCTGGTGGTGGCCGCGCAAGCGAGCCCCTCGGCCACGACCGCGGAACGCGAGGTGGCGTTGGTGATGCTGGACCAAGTGGTGGAAGCAAAGCCGCGGCGTCCACCCGGGCAAGCGATCACGCTGGGAGCGGACACGCAATATCAAGACGAGAAGTTTATCGCGGCGCTGCGGGAACGTGCCGTGGCGCCGCATGTGAGTGAGTATACGAAGGGTGTGGCGAACTTGGGCAAGAACGCATTGAACGAGGCGGAGCGCACCGACGCGCGCCGGTCGATCAGTCAGCGGAAGCGCAAACTGATCGAGCGAGTGTTCGGGTGGGCGAAACAGGACCGCCCGCTCCGACAAATCAAGCTGCGGGGATTGCAGCGGGTGGACTGGTTCTTTCGGCTGGTGGTGACGGCCTACAATCTGATGCGCCTGGGGAGGCTGGCGCCGATTCCGGCGGAGGTCAGCTAGGGCGGAGGTGTCTCTGCAGACCGTGAAAACGGGCTCCAGAGACCCAAACGAACCTCGCAGATCCCTGCGGATCAGCCCAAAACGGCCAGCGATCAGCTCGCCAGAGAACCGGAAAGCAAAAAACCAGCGTTTTTCCGCAGCCTGT
>JBEKHR010000125.1:0-1264 GCA_050012175.1 Terriglobia bacterium
GTGGCCTTCGCGGGAGGCATCGGCGAGAACTCCTGGCGCATCCGCGAGCAGGTGTGCGCCGGCCTGGAGTTTCTGGGACTTCACCTGGACCCGGAAGCGAACCGACGGCCCGCCCACGGCGATCGAATCATCTCGACGCCCGGCTCCGCCGTGAGCGTTCTGGTGGTTTACACGAATGAGGAGCTGATGGTGGCACGAGAAACCGTAAAGGTCCTGGCGGCCGCGCCAGCGGCCTGAGCCGCCGCCCCCACCGCGCTGCGGCTCACCTGCGCTTTGCGGCGAGCCAGCCTGCACCGCCGGCAAGCTAGCCCGGAGCATTCATGCGTAAGGGGCAGGTTGTTTGTCTCCCGCTTCTGGGAGGTTGTCGGAGCCGCCGGGCCAGAAGGAGCGGGGCGGGCAAAGGGCTCGACGCAGTAATATCTTAAGACAAACCCTATCCAAGCAAGCGTAGCGCGGACCTCCGTCGCTGAGGTCTGCGGTTCTTCCTCAGATTGGCGCTTTCGAATCCAAGGGCAAACTGGCAATCGTTAATCCGCAGCGGCGCATGGGTTGCGCCGCGCTCGAGCGGGAATACTCGTTCACGCCCGACCATCGCCAGGGAGTGGAAATCTGCGCCGCTTGAGTAGGCTCTTGAGCCCCGAAGGGGGCGATCCATCCCAGCCCAGGGCGAGCCTCCCCAAGAGATCGTCCTGGATTTGGACGCCACGGACGATCCGGTCCACGGGAATCAGGAAGGGCGGTTCTTTCTCGGTTATTATGGTCATTACTGCTATCTGCCGCTGTATATCTTTTGCGGAGATTTTCTGTTGTGCGCCCGCCTGCGGCCCTCGAATCTCGATGCTTCGGCGGGCAGCCGGGAAGAGCTGGAGCGGATCGTCGGGCAGATTCGGCAAGCCTGGCCGGAAGTGAAGATCACGCTGCGCGGGGACGCGGGCTTCTGCCGCGAGGAACTGATGGTTTGGTGCGAACAGAACCGGGTGGATTACGTGCTGGGGCTGGCCAAGAACGAGCGGCTGAAAGCGGCGATCGCGCCGGAACTGGAGCAGGCGGCGCGGGTATTCCAGGAATTCACCTATCAAACGCGGGAGAGCTGGTCGCGCGCCCGGCGGGTGATCGCCAAGGCCGAGCATCTGGAGAAGGGCGCGAATCCGCGCTTTGTGGTGACCTCGCTCTCGCCCGAGGTCTGGGAAGCCCGCGCCTTGTATGAAGAGCTCTACTGCGCGCGCGGCGAGATGGAAAATCGCTTCAAGGAACAACTCGCGCT
>JBEKHR010000126.1:0-1124 GCA_050012175.1 Terriglobia bacterium
GCAGGTGCGCCAGCTCCAGCGCACACGCAACCCGAGCACCCATCCGTTGCTGTACCAGAAGGTGCCGGTGAAGGTGGCCGCGGAGTGGGACACCGAGGAGGTGGGCAATGTGCAAGTAGACTACGTGGCGCACGGCGGGCGCTCCAGCGGGGGCGAGTACGCGCACACGATCTCGGCGGTGGACATCGCCAGCGCCTGGTGGGAGGGCCAGGCCATCCCCGGCCGGTCGCAACGGGCGACCGGGCAAGGGCTGGACCAGATCCGTCAGCGCTGTCCGTTCCGGTTTCGCGAGATCCACCCGGACAACGACAGCGGGCTGATCAATGATCTGCTGTACCGCTACTGCCGGGCGGAGCGCATCCGGATGTCGCGGTCGCGGCCCTATCAGAAGAACGACAACGCCTGGGTGGAGCAGAAGAACTGGACGCATGTGCGCAAGGTGGTGGGGTATCGGCGGTACGACACGATGCGCCAGGTGGCACTGTTGAACGAGATCTATGCGGTGGCGCGGTTGTCTCAGAATTACCTGCAACCGGTGATGAAGCTGAAGAGCAAGACGCGGGTGGGCGGCCGGATTCACCGGGTCTATGATGAGCCGCGCACCCCGTACGAACGCCTGCTCGCCAGCGGCCAGATCAGCCGCAAGGTGGCGGCGCAACTGCGGGCGACCTATGACTCATTGAACCCGGCGGCGTTGCACCGGCAACTGGAATCGCTGCGGCGTGAGCTGTTTGAGCTGGCCGACGCGAAGCTGCCGGTGGTTCTGCGGCGGCACCAGCGCGGACCGGATATCGTGCTCGGCCGGCGCCGGGCGGTGGGAATGGCATGAAACGGGAACCCAGCCTGGCTACGCGGGGCTCTGCCCCGAACCCCGCGGGGGCTGCGCCCCTGCGACCCGGCGCCCCCCTTCCCTCCTCCTCAACCTTGCGGAACGGTCCTCGCCGTCAAGGGTGCGCTGCCGCCGGCGCTCAACACGTGCGCTCATCCGCGCACGCAGCGCCGCCCTATGACGGCTCCGGGCCGTTCCGAAAACCCTTCTACTGAGAAGAGGGAAAGGGGGCGAATGCAAAGGCAAGAACCAATCGGGCCTCCCGTTGGTCGGCCCGAAAAACATACACCTCAGG
>JBEKHR010000127.1:0-1095 GCA_050012175.1 Terriglobia bacterium
TACTGAGTATTGCATAATATAGTGACATTCGTAGATTCTTGTGCTATGTTCAGAGCATGGGAAACCCAAAAGGTGTTCGGCGGGACTTCGAGAAACTGGAAGAGCGGCGCTTGCTCGCCGCAGGGCTGTTGCGGCAAGGCGTTCCTCAGGCGGAGGTGGCTAGGCACGTGGGCGTGCATCGGCAGTCGGTGAGTCGCTGGGCCCAGCAGCTGGCCGCGGGCGGACGGAAGGCACTGAAGAAGGCTGGGCGTGCCGGGCGCAGGCCGCGCCTGAGTACTGCAGACCTGCGACGCATCGAACGTGGACTGCAGCGCGGTCCCGAAGCGCTGGGCTACGAAACCAGTCTGTGGACCGCCTGGCGCGTGGCGCACCTGATCGAAGAAGAATGCGGAGTGCGCTACGATCCGTCGCAGGCTTGGCGCATCCTGCGGAAGCTGGGCTGGAGTTGCCAGCGCCCCGTGGGGCGGGCCCTCGAGCGGGATGAAGCCAAGATCCGGGCATGGAAGAAGAAGCGCTGGGTGGAGATTAAAAAAAAGCCCAAAAAGAAGGCCGCACCATCGTCTTCGCCGACGAAAGTGGACTGAGCGAGCGTCCTCACCGCGCGCGCACCTGGGCTCCCAAAGGACAAACGCCGGTGCTGCAGTATCACTTCACCTGGAAGACCCTTTCGGTGATCGCCGGAATCACCTTTTGGAACTTTTACTTCCGGCTGTTTCCCGGAGCCATTCGCAGCCCGCAGATCATCGCGTTTCTCACCCATCTGCTACGTCACATTCCCGGCAAGCTGCTGATCGTGTGGGACGGCTTGCCGGCACATCGCAGCCGCGCCGTCTGGAACTTCGTACGACAACAGCGCGGACGCCTGTGGTTAGAATTTCTTCCCGCCTATGCCCCGGAACTGAATCCGACCGAATACATCTGGGGACACCTGAAGCAGCACGAGGTCGCCAATCTCTGCCCCAAGAACCTTGGCGAGCTGAGCCTGCACGCCATCCGCGCCCTGAAACGTATGCGTCGCCGCCCCACTCTGATCATGGCCTTCTGGCAGCAGGCCGACCTTTTTCCAATGTAACTATATTATGCAATGCTCAGTAG
>JBEKHR010000128.1:0-1064 GCA_050012175.1 Terriglobia bacterium
CCCATTCCACAAAAAAAAAAAAAAAAAAAAACCCTGGTTATGGTTGTCACCCGTGCAGGAGCACACACCATGGAGGAAGCACTTGCAGCCATCCAAACCAAACTCCAAGATCTAGATGAAAAATTTCTCAGCCTCCATCTTCAGCATTCAGCCATGAACAATACCAGACAGCCAGAATCTTTTGCAGCCACCGGGTTCTCTGCTTCTAGCAATTTTCGTGGGCCGAAGCTTGATTTTCCTCGCTTCAATGGTACTGATCCGACTGGATGGATATACCGAGCAGAACAATATTTCAGTCTGCATAATACTTTTGATGTTCAGAAAGTTCCACTTGCATCCTTTCATTTGGAACAGGAAGCCCTTCAATGGTACCGTTGGTACATTAAAGCTCATCCCGAGCCAAATTGGACAGATTTTTGCCAACTCATTTTGCCACGATTTGGTCCTAGTGCTTTTGACGACTTCACAGGAGCACTCACTAAACTTCACCAAACTGGCACAGTGAGAGAGTATCAGACGGAATTTGAGAAACTAGCCAATCACACAGAAGGATTGTCTGATGAATTCTACAGGAGTTGTTTTATCAGTGGTCTCAAGGATGAAATCCGCTCAGAGGTCAAAATGTTTTGTCCCAACACAATGATGGAAGTTCTAGGGTTGGCTAAGCTGGCCGAGGACAAGATCGCAGCTCAACAACGCTCCAAACCCACCTTTGTTCCCTTCAGAAATATGGGTTCCCAACGACCTCCCATTACGCCTGCTCCTCAACCAACCCCTATCAAGCATTTGTCTGAAATAGAAATGCAGGCATGCCGAGAAAAAGGGCTTTGCTATAATTGTGATGAGAAATTCACTCGGGGACATAGATGTGTTCAACAAAAGCTCTATCTCTTGGATGTGGATTCTCCACCTGCCTTAGAACTTGGTGAAGAAGCTACAGATACAGTAGATGATCAGGTCGACATTCAACACCCGCCTGTTGAAACCCCATCTCAGGAAGACCCACCCAAGATCTCTCTCCATGCTGTAAATGGTGTCACCACCCCGCAAACAATGCAGGTCAG